>NZ_QFFZ01000038.1 GCF_004369225.1 Pelotomaculum propionicicum | reverse complement strand
GGCACCCGCCGACAGACACGTAGGCGGGTCGGCCAGGGAAGGCCCGTGGCCGTAATCCTGGCGTGTACGCCGCCGAGAAGTCAGACACCGGTATAGTACCGAAGAAGGAGCCGAACAAAATTGGCTGACCAATGGCGGAGGCGCTGGAGGGAAGGCCGGTGGCCAAGGGAAATTCTGAAGAGACGACTGTGAACTGTACACAGAGACAGGGGGAAGCATTGAGCGGGCTCGACAGAATACGTGAAGCAGCGAGGAGAGACAAGAATCTTCGTTTCACCAGCCTAATGCACCATATCACAGTGGATCTGCTCCGGGATGCATATAATGCTTTAAAGCGTAATGCGACCCCTGGAGTAGACGGAGTGACATGGCAGCAGTACGGTGAGAATTTAGAGGAAAACTTATCAAACCTCCACCAGAGTGTACAAAGTGGCAGATATCGCGCAACGCCCTCAAAGCGGGTATGGCTACCCAAGCCGGACGGGAAGCAACGCCCGATTGGCATAGCGGTGTTGGAGGATAAGATAGTCCAACAGGCAGTAGTTTGGGTACTAAACCAGATATACGAAGAGGACTTTGTAGGTTTCAGCTACGGATTCCGACCGGGACGCAGCCAGCACAACGCATTGGATGCACTATGGGTAGGAATCACACAGCGGAAAGTAAACTGGGTATTGGATGCAGACATACGCAGTTTTTTTTGACACCGTTGACCACGAATGGCTGATGAAGTTCATGGAGCACCGTATTGCAGACTCACGGGTGCTTCGCCTGATACGCAAATGGCTCAGAGCGGGAGTATCCGAAGAAGGACAATGGTCAAAGACGACGGTGGGCACACCTCAAGGTGGCTTATGCAAAGAAAGTAATTATGCAAAGTAAGGCTCTGAAAAGGGGATAAAACCTGAAATATTCTTTGTTTAACTTTGCATAATCTCCCATGATGAAGGTACGAGCAAATCGCTCACACCATCATTAAGGGGGAATAATCCGTGCAAAAACAACCACTGGCCAAACTGCTTAAAGACATTGAACAGGAAATGATCAGGCTTCATTACACCAAAGGGACGCTGACCTTTTACCGCAGACGCTGGAAGATGCTGACGAAATTTGCGAAAGAACGGGGGGAAACCGAGTATTCAGAACAACTGGGATTTGACTTTGTTGAACACCATTTTGGCCTATTGAAAAAAGATGCCCACCCTGAAAAAAAGAAGGGGAATGCACTCCCTGCGCCATACCTTAGCCAGCAAGCTGCTGGAAAAAGAAACACCCCTCTCTGTCATTAGTGATATTCTTGGCCATACCGATCCCGACTCAACCAAAGTCTACCTGAAGGTGGATCTTGGAAAACTGAGAGAATGCGCCCTGGATCTTGAGGAGGGAAACGGCGATGTGTAAGATCGAATATGCCGGCCCCTTCAAGGATCATCTCAAAAGTCACATTGAATTAAAACAGGCCATCGGATACAAATATGTGACCGAAGCCAGGCATCTGAAACGCTTTGACCAGTTCACACTGGAGAAGTATCCGAATGCCACCTCCCTTACCAAAGAGATCGTCCTGGACTGGTGCAGCAAACAACCCCATGAAGCGCAGGCAAACCAATGTGCCCGGGCATAACACAAACCGGTATACCATTTTATCAGATACAGCCCTTTTTGTGCTGCGAGAGTATTTCAGAAAATACCTTTCATCTGCAAGCTGCAGGCCCGAAGATTGGCTGTTCCCGGGACAAAATAAAAAAGAGCACATTCATGTTAAAACCATAAAGAATACCCTGATCAAGTTGCGCAACCGGCTGCAACTGGACCAGAATATTTCCGCCCACACCTTGCGGCACTGCTTTGCCACTCATGCCTTAGAAGATGGAATCGATCCCGTGTTCATCCAGCAAATGCTGGGGCATAAGCATCTACAGACCACACTCTGCTACCTGCACATGACCTCAAAGAGTCTTATGGGTATCAAGAGCCCCCTTGACACCTGCTATGGCAGCACAAAATGACTACCGTACAGGCAGCTTTCCTTCAATTTTATGCCAGGTACAAGCGAAGCCATACTACATCTACGCAGCAAGCCAAGGCCTCTAGCGACATCATGCGCTGCAGGACTGCAGCTTTGGGAGGACACACTGTTGTATGTGATGAATGCGGCCATAAGGCTGTACGCTACAATTCATGCAGGAACCGGCACTGTCCTTTATGTCAGGGTGTGGCCAGAGCTGTTTGGGTGGACCAGAGGAGCAAAGATGTTCTAAACGCCCCATATTTCCATGTGGTTTTTACAATGCCCAGGCAGCTTCACCAACTAATTTATCAAAACCAGGAACTGCTTTATGGTTTAATGTACAAGGCTGTTGCTGAAACTCTTACCGAGCTTGCCAAAGACAAAAAATATCTGGGCGCCCAGGCTGGATTTTTTTCCCTGCTGCACACCTGGGGACAGGATTTGCACTATCATCCGCATATCCATACGGTGGTACTGGCGGGCGGGCTAACAAAAACTAGGCCAATGGCAAAGCAGCAGCAAAAAGTTCTTTATTCCTGTAAAGGTACTGTCAAAAAAATTCCGCGGTAAATATCTGCACTACTTAAAGCAGTACTTCCGCCAAAACCTGCTTAAGTTTCATGGGGATGCCCAAGAGTACCAGAGTCCAAAGCTTTTCCTGGGTTTACTGGACCGGTGTTATGCCCTGGACTGGTACACTTACACAAAAGAGACTTTTTCAGGTCCCCTGGCGGTTGTGCAATACCTGGGAAGGTACACGCACCGGATTGCCATATCCAACTACCGGATGGTTTCAATGGATGAGCATACGGTGACATTTACCGTAAGAGACCGTAAATGCGGCAGCCGGACAAGGACTCTAACGCTAAAAGGCGTTGAATTTATCAGGCGTTTTTTGATGCATATACTGCCCAAAGGTTTTGTTAAAATCAGGCACTATGGACTGCTTGCCAACCGGAACAAAAAGACAAAGCTTAGGCTGTGCAGAAAACTGACCGGCAGTCCTCTTTACAAGCCAAAGTATGAAGGCCTTAATACTATTGAGATCCTTTGTGCTCTTGTAGGCAGGGATATAACGGTTTGTCCGGTATGCGGTAAAGGCAAAACGCAGGTGGTTCACTTGTTATACCCAAGCGCTTCACCATGATGTTACTGAAATTAAATACATTACTACAAAAACCCATTTGTGGGGAGGGGGAAAGTATGTCTAAAGCAAGCCGATTTAATGTAAAAAGATACACAGCATGCAAATAAAGAGGAATAAAATAGAAGAAAGCAAATATTTAAATTCAGTAACAAAAGATTCAAATCCCATAGGTTAACCAATCGCGACTTCGTTCTTCTGGGCCAATCAAAAATTTTGCGTGTAAGGTTTTGGTGTAGGGTATTGTTAAGGCTCAACAGTCAGATATTATCTGATGGTTGAGCCTCTCTCATGCGCAAAACTTCCGATTGATCCCTTGAAGAACCGTCCCCGTTTGTTGCCAGTTTATAGCCTACTGCCGCTGCAAAGGCGGTTTTTTTGTTTTGGAAAGGATCATATTTCCAGCCTGTCCAAAATAGAATTACCTAGGGGGTGATCAATAATGGCAGGCGGGATTGTTCTGATTGTTACTGTTATATTTCTGGCAGTAATTTCGGTAAGAGAAAGGATCCGTACGCGATTGATGCGGGAGAAGGACTGGGGTTTTATAGGTGAGACAAAGGCGAGTCAGATTTCCCAGGCGCTGGCTAATCTGATTGGGGTGGCTGGCGGGATTTACCTGACCCTGATGGTAGCGGCTACCTTTTTGGAATTACAGCTGCCGGCCCGCGTACATTTTGGCGGCATCAGCATGGAACCGCTGGCAGCCATCTCGATTATAATTGCACTGGCACAGCCCTTCGCGGTTTCGGCTATGAACGCCTGGCGCCGGCTATGAACTCAATTGACTGCGGGAGGGAAAGAAAATGCGTATGTGCGAGCTTGTTGGAAAAGAAATCGTTAATATTTGCAACGGCAGCCGCCTTGGTGTGGTGGGGGATTCCGACATGGCTATAAATATTGACTCAGGTGAAATTCAATCGATCATACTCCCGAGAAAAAGCAACTTTATTAATCTATGGGTAGAAAGGCAGCACCTGATCATTCCCTGGGAGGCGGTCAGGAAGGTTGGTGCTGAGGTAATCATTGTTGAGCTGGACCAGACCAACCCACTTTATAAGCGCTGCTTAGTCTAAAAAAAGTAGATCTTAAGCCCAGACAGGTCAGCAAGTCAGGTTTGTATACAGAGCCGTCCATGGTGTTGAAACCCGCTTGGCTCCTCTGCTCCGCGTCTAGTAAACTACAGCTCGCTTCGGGCGAAATTGGACCGCCTTCAATTCGCCGTCCTGGCTCAGTTCAGGCTTTCGCGGAATACGTTGGGGACATACCTCGTCCATAGAGAAAAGCCTCAGATAGAGGTGTGTCGCCTGACCGCTGTCCCCGCTCATCCAATTTCGCAACCTCAGCTTCGCTAAGTTTACTGACGACGCTTCGCAATGGAGCAGCTTGTTTCAACACCATGGACTTAGTTTTATCTTGTTTTGCTTACACTCAGACCAGTGACAGGTCATGGGTTTTTCTTTTTTATTAAACCAAATTTATGGATTTGTTATTAACAACGCCTCTGGTTGACATACTAAACTAGGAAAACAGATTAAAAACGGGAGGCGGACTATGGCCCGGCAGCACAGGGTTGAAATAATTAAAAAAATTTGCGAAATGCGCGGATCTTCGGTTCTATGCTATATCACCGGTGACCGCGACAATGTAAATACCAGGATCGCCCCGGACGTTACGCAGGTTTTTTACAGGCACCTGGAAATGTATGGGGATACCAAACAGATAGACCTGTTTATTTACACACGCGGGGGTGATGTGCTGACGCCCTGGAGGTTGGTACACCTGATACGTGAGTACACGCCGCGTTTTTGTGTGCTGGTTCCCTACAGGTGCTACAGCGCCGGGACTTTGCTTTGTCTTGGGGCTGATGAGATAGTCATGGGCAAGATGGCGGAATTGGGCCCGATAGATCCCAGTGTGGTTAACGCCTTTAACCCGCAGGACCCCAACAACCCTGCCGCCAGAATTCCAGTCAATATAGAAGATGTTTATTCCTACCTGGCACTGGCGGGAGAAAAAGTGGGAGCCTACAGCATCGACCAGCAGGTCCAGGCCTTTACACTGCTTGTGGAAAGAATTCACCCCCTGGCGCTCGGCAATGTCCAGCGCAATTATATGCTGATCAGGTCACTTGCCAAAAAACTGCTGGCCATGTGCCAGCCGCCGCCGCCTGAAGGGCGAATTGAGCATATTGTGGACAATCTTACTGAAAAGCTTTATGCCCACAGCCATATGATTTCCAGACGTGAAGCAGCTGGAGAAATCAACCTTGCGGTTATGTTTCCGGACAGCAGGCTTGAGCCCCTGATGTGGTCTTTATATCAGGATTATGCGGAGGAGCTTTCACTCAATGAACCTTTTAACCCCCAGGACCATCTTAGAGGGGTAAGGAGTGAGTTTGAAGTGACCAGCGGGTATGTGGAGTCTCTGTACGGCTCGGACGCGTTCATATTCTCAGGTGTTTTGGAAAGGCGCGATTATCCTGAGCCCGGGCAGGTCAAGGTAACCATATTAAAACAAAGGTGGAGAACAACATCGTAGAGGAGGGGTTAATGGTATGGCAGATAAGTCACAGAAAAACCTGGTAGTCTTTAATTACCAGAACAATGAAACAAAGTATTACTTTTTAACAGGCGGCTCTGGATACCCGCTGGCAGATTTTATGCCCCTGAGTGCTTTGGGGGAAGGTGGGGCGGCAGCAGGCCTGGTCGTTGCGGAAAAGATACAAAAAACAACCAATACGGTTCCATGGACTGATATACCAAATCTTGAGCTGAAGCAGTAAAAGCCACTTGATTATGAAGTGGCTTTTCAATAACAGGGAGAGTAGTTCATATTTCTGATTAATATAACTTGATTCTATTGTATTAACAAGGTTTAACAAGTGTAATATAAAGTTTCATTTTATAGATTCAAAGCTTTAGTTATAAATTTGATCTATTATTTAAATTATAATTAATTATATAGTCTGTATTGACATATTTTTTTAGATATAAGAAAATTAAGTTTATATAAGATTGGTCAATAATAACATTTCTATTTTTTACAGGAGGTGCCGAATTGATCAGGGTTATGGTTACCGGGGCCTACGGCCGCATGGGCCGTGAGGTTTTAAAAACAGTGTGGCATGCTGAAGACATGGATCTGGTGGGAGCTGTTGACGGAAGGGGTGAAGGAGTCGATATCGGCCCGCTGATCGGTATTGATGAAGTCGGCATATCTATTGAGAATAATCTCGAAGAAGCTATAAAACGTATGCGGCCGGATGCTGTTGTGGACTTTACCGGCCCCCAGGCTGTTTACAGCAACACCATCTGCTGTCTGGAGCACAAGGTCAGGCCGATTGTCGGAGCAACAGGCATGGACCCTGGCCAGATCAATGAAATAGTTAAGCTTTCAGAACAAATCAGGGTCGGCGGGTTAATCGCGCCCAACTTTGCCATCGGTGCGATTCTTATGATGAGGTTTGCCTGTGAAGCTGTCCGTTTTTTACCTGACGTGGAAATTATTGAGCTTCATCATGACCAGAAGGTGGACGCCCCGTCGGGCACGGCAATTAAAACAGCGGAAGCTATTTTCGAACAAAGGGAAAACGAGTACAGCCAGGGTTTGCCGACGGAAATGGAAACACTTGAGGGAGCCCGGGGCGGCAAGTTTCACGGTGGGATCCGCATCCACAGCGTCAGGCTGCCGGGACTTGTAGCCCACCAGGAAGTGATTTTTGGCGGTTTAGGACAAACACTGACCATAAGACATGATTCCATTACAAGAGAATCATTTATGCCGGGTGTCCTCTTGGCCATCCGGAAAACAATGAACCTGGAGAGGGTGGTATATGGGCTGGACAAGCTGCTCTTTGAATAAAACAACTTAAGAATGAACAGGCACCTCCGTTTCCTGAAACTCATATACTGTTGGTAAAAGTGAGACAAAGTCTCTTAAAGGAGATTTGGGGGACGTGCAGATAAGTCTGGATGGTATGGAAATTGCCGTTTTAGGCGGGGACACCAGGGAATTGTACCTGATAGAGGAGCTGTCAGGCAGTGGCGCACTGTTAAGAGTTGCCGGGCTGCCTGTTAAAAGCGGGTTAAAAAACGTTTTTAGCTGCAGTGACCCCGGTGATTGCCTTGACGGCGTCCACACGGTTATCCTCCCGGTGCCGGGAGTAAACGAAAATGGATTTCTATACTGTGCCCTGGCTGAACAGCCTCTTCCTTTCACCGGGGAACTGGCAGCGAAAATTCCGGCCAATATCCCGGTTTTTGTTGGAGTAGCTGGCCGTCTGCTGGCCAAGATCGCGTCAGAAGCCGGCTTGCGGCTCATTGAGCTGATGAAGAGGGATGAAGTCGCTATTTTGAATTCCATACCAACCGCGGAAGGCGCTGTACAGATGGCCATGGAAATGCTGCCGGTTACCATTCACGGCTGCAGCGCCTTCGTTCTGGGCTTCGGCCGCACCGGTGCGACTTTGGCACGCCTGCTTGGGGTAATGGGGGCAAAAACCAGCGTTTTGGCCAGGAGGCCTGAGTACTTGGCCAGGATTACGGAGCTGAACCTCAGGCCTCTGCCCTTTAAAGACATAACCGCTTACCTGCCTGAGGCTGATGTGATTTTTAACACTGTCCCAGCCATGGTATTAAACGGTGAGGTACTGGAAAAGTTGTCCCCCGGGACGGTAATCATCGATCTTGCTTCCGCACCCGGCGGCGTAGACTTCCAGAAAGCTGAAAGCTTGGGCATAAAAGCTGTCCTGGCGCCGGGGCTGCCCGGCAAAGTAGCGCCTAAAACAGCGGGCAGAATTCTGGCTCAGGTTATTTCCAGGCTTTTGTTGGAGGTAACAGCCGGCAGTTAGTTGGCTTTGGTTTACGGAGGTGCTTTTATGAGTTTGAAAGGGATCAAAGTCGGATTTTGTTTGACTGCGTCTTATTGCTGTATGGAACAGGTCATGCCTCAGGTGCGGCACCTGGTTGATGAAGGGGCGGAAGTGTTTCCAATCATAAGTACCGCTGTCGATACCATAGATACAAAGTACGGTACAAGCTGGAAGTGGAAAAAGATGCTCCTTGATATAACTGGTCGCAAGGCATTCAGTACAATGGTTGAGGTAGAGTGTGTAGGTCCTCAGAAATTATTTGATATTATTGTAGTGGCGCCCTGTACTGGGAACACCTTGGCCAAAATAGCCAACGGCATCACCGATAGCCCTGTGTTAATGTCGGTAAAATCCCACTTACGCAATCAACGTCCAGTGGTACTGGCCATATCATCCAACGACGGGCTCGGGATGAACGCCAAGAACATCGGGCTGCTGCTCAATGCTAAAAATATATACATGGTGCCTTTCGGACAGGATAATCCGGTAGAAAAACCGAATTCCTTAGTAGCCAGGTGGGAACTGATCGCGGATACAATCATAGAAGCTCTAAAAGGCAAGCAGTATCAACCAGTTTTAGTTTCTTATCAACCTTCGTAAAAAAAGTTTAGTAATTACCGGGATAATACCTGTTGATTTTTTTTAAAATTCAATTAATAATTGTATATAGTTTCTAAATAACAATTTTAGTATGAAAAGTGAGCTGATTGGCAGCAGCCGCCGGCTTTAAAATATATAACAAAAATTTTCACATCGAGGTGAAAGAGATTTGGAACAATACAATGTGGTCATCGTTGGCGCCGCCGGCGCAGTTGGACAGGAACTGATCAGGATTCTGGAAGAACGGAACTTTCCGGTAGGAGAGCTTAGACTATGTGCGACAACCCGCTCTGCGGGCAAGGAAATGCTCTTCAGAGGCAAGCCTTATATTGTTGAGGCTACTACTCCTGATTCTTTTCAGGGGATGGATATCGCCCTATTCGCCGGCGGCGCGGCCAGTAAGGAATTCGGGCCGGCGGCGGTTGAGCGGGGAGCGGTTGTCATTGATAACAGCAGCAATTTCAGGATGGACCCCGCGGTTCCGCTGGTAGTGCCTGAGGTGAACCCGGAGGATGTCAAGTGGCACAAGGGGATTATCGCGAACCCCAACTGTTCAACCATCCAAATGGTGGTTGCCCTCAAGCCGATTCATGACGCAGCCAGAATTAAAAGGGTGGTTGTGGCGACCTACCAGGCGGTTTCGGGAGCGGGACGGGAAGGAATAGACGAACTGGTGTCACAGACTGGTGATGTCCTTGCGGGGGGCGAGGCCAGCCCCAAAGTATTCCAATACCAGATTGCCTTTAACCTGATACCGCACATAGATGTTTTCATGGACATGGATTATACCAAAGAAGAGTGGAAGATGGTCAGGGAGACTCAAAAAATACTGCATGACGACTCCGTAGCTATTACCGCAACCACAGTAAGGGTGCCGGTATATCGCAGCCATTCGGAAGCTATAAACATTGAAACGGAGAAAAAAGTCACAGCCGCTGAGGCCAAAAAGTTATTTGAAGAATTTCCAGGCATAATAGTACTGGATGACCCGGCAAACAAAAAGTATCCCATGCCGCTTTTTACCTCCAATCTTGATGAGGTGTTTATTGGGCGGATCAGGGAGGATAATTCCATACCAAACGGCTTGAATATATGGGTGGTAGCGGACCAAATCCGTAAGGGCGCTGCTACCAATGCAGTTCAGATCGCAGAACTTGTAGTAAAATACGGCAGCTTTTTAAAATAATATTCCTTCCTTACTTTCGATTGCCGGCACCCTGAAGATGATCTAAGGAGACCGGTCTATGAATTTTATTGTTCAGAAGTTTGGGGGAACTTCACTTAGCAGCGATGATTTGCGTGCGAAAGCTGCCGCGAAAATAGCCGGGGCCAGGCAGGAAGGTTACGTGCCCGTGGTTGTTGTTTCCGCGATCGGGCGACTAGGTGACCCCTATGCTACAGATACGCTGCTTTCTTTTGCCCAGGACAGCGGCAATGAGCTGCCGCCAAGAGAATCGGACCTGTTAATGCACTGCGGCGAGATAATATCCGGAGTGATCATGGCCGCCGCCATACAGAAGACAGGCTGCCCCGCGGTTTTTCTAACCGGCGCGCAGGCCGGGATCATAACTGACAGCTCGTTTAATAACGCCAGGATCCTAAGAATTAACCCGGAAAATATAATACGGCATGCCAGGGAAGGAAAGGTAGTGGTGGTGGCGGGTTTTCAGGGTGTAACGGCGGAAGGCGAGGTCACCACGCTGGGCAGGGGCGGCAGCGATACCACAGCGGCTGCGCTTGGTGTGGCCCTGGACGCGGCGCAAATTGATATCTATACTGACGTGGACGGCATTATGACGGCGGACCCGCGCATCGTTAACGATGCCAGGCCGTTGGATGTTGTAACATATAATGAAATCTGCCAGCTGGCGCACGAGGGAGCCAAGGTGATTCACCCGCGCGCGGTGGAAATTGCCATGCAGAAAGGGATTCCCCTGAGGATAAAATGCACCTTCAGTGACGCGCCGGGAACTTTGGTAACATCACGTGAGGAAGTTTTTAAAGGGGCTATTGATATCACCAGTGACCGGACTATAACCGGCATAACCCATATACAGGATATCACCAGGATTAAAGTTGTTACAAAAGATGCCGGAGACGTGCCTGATTTTCAGAAGCGAATTTTTAAAGCTATGGCACTGGCCGGGATCAGTGTAGACTTTATCAACGTGCATCCGGAGGCAGTATTTTTCACTGTGAAAAATACGGTTGCGGCGAAGGCTGTTCAGATCCTGGTGAATATGGGGATCTGCCCCGAGGTGCTGCCGGATTGCGCCAAAGTCGCGGCTGTGGGCGCCGCGATGACAGGTGTGCCGGGAGTAATGGCTAAAATAGTGGAGGCCCTGGCAGAAGAAGGTATCCAAATTTTGCAGTCTGCCGATTCTTATACTACAATATGGGTACTGGTTAAAATGGAAGACGCGGGTAAAAGCATCCGCGCTTTGCACGAGAAGTTCAGCCGGGAAATGTAGTAGAGCCAGAGGGAATTTTCTAAAAGAGGGTGAAAGACTTGAACATTGATTTTGGACGTGTTTTGACAGCCATGGTTACACCTTTCAACAAGGACTTGAGTGTAAACTTCGACCTGGCGAGAAAACTGGCCAGGCATTTAATCAAATCCGGATCCGACGGGCTTGTCTTGACCGGCAGTACAGGAGAAAGCCCCACACTTGCCAAAGAAGAGAAGATTGAACTGTACAGAGTGGTAGTTGAAGAGGTGGGAGGCAAGGCTTCAGTAATAGCAAATACCGGCGGTAATTCAACAGCGGAAAGTATCAAACTCACCCAGGCCGCTCAAAAAGTTGGTATTGACGGTGTCATGCTGGTGGCGCCTTATTATAATAAACCTTCCCAGGAAGGCTGCTTCAAACATTTTAAGACGGTGGCCGAGAGCACCGACCTGCCGGTTATACTGTATAATATTCCCGGCAGGACTTCCATAAACGTACTGCCTCAGACTATAGCCAGGCTGTCTGAGATAAATAACATCGTGGCAGTCAAGGAATCCAGCGGCAATATGGACCAGGTCAGTGAGTTAAGTCTCTTATTGCCGGATAACTTTTCTATTTACAGCGGTGATGACTCTTTAACCTTGCCCATCTTGGCGCTGGGCGGCAAGGGTGTTATTAGCGTGGCGTCACATTTGGTTGGCGAACGAATGCAGGACATGGTCAACGCCTTTACTTCGGGCAATATAACCCTGGCAACAGAAATACATCTTGAACTGTTCCCTTTATTCAAAGGAATGTTTATTACAACCAACCCTGTTCCCATCAAGTACGGCTTGAGTTTGGCGGGTTGGCAGGTAGGCCCGCCCAGGCTGCCCCTGGTAGAGGCCAATGATTCCGAGAAAGAATCACTCAAGGCTCTATTGGAAGGCTACAATCTTTAAATGCATTGTGAATAAAGGCTGCGGTATTTTTGCCGCGGCCTTAAATACGGATATGATGTTGTTTAAGATGGTAGAATAAATTATAATTATAACCAAGTTCAAGAAATCGGCACTAAAACTGCAGTCAAATTGTGTTTCCCCGCCTTCTCCTTAACTTGTCTCACCATTCCGGTAAATTTTTTTTATGTAAGGGTAGGGAGGTGCGGAATTGGCAAAAGAACCCAAATTGTCCCTTATTCCTCTGGGAGGACTGGGGGAAATCGGCAAAAACATGATGGCGGTGAGACTTGGGGAAAACATTTTAATTATTGACTGCGGTTTAATGTTTCCAGAAGAGGAAATGCTCGGTATAGACATAGTTATCCCGGACATTACTTATTTGCTGGATAATAGGGAATCTGTACTCGGGATTGTGCTGACCCACGGCCATGAGGACCATATCGGCGCCCTGCCGTATGTGCTGCGGCATTTAAACGTGCCTGTGTACGGTACTAAACTGACCCTTGGTTTGCTGCAGGGAAAACTCAAGGAGCAAAACGTCCTGGGTGAGGCTTTGCTGCATACGGTAAAACCAAGGGACATCGTTCAGATAGGTCCTTTTAAGGTGGAATTTATCAGGGTTTCACACAGCATTCCTGACGCCATAGCAGTAGCTTTGCATACACCGATGGGGGTTGTGTTCCATACCGGTGACTTTAAGTTCGACTTGACCCCCGTGGACGGACAGGTTACCGATTTTCACCGGCTGGCCCAGTTAGGGGAAAAAGGCGTCCTGGTTCTGTTGTCCGACAGCACTAACGCGGAAAAGCCCGGCTATACCATGTCCGAGCGGGTAGTCGGCAACACCTTTGACGAAAACTTTCGCCAGGCTACGGAGCGAATTATTATTACCACCTTCGCTTCAAACGTGCACAGGCTGCAGCAGGCGATCCAGACCGCCGAAAAGCATGGCCGCAAGGTTGCCGTTGTTGGCAGGAGTATGGTAAATGTAATCACTGTAGCCAATGAACTGGGCTATATGGATATTCCGGACGGTCTCCTGATTGATCTCGACGAAGCCAACAAGATGCCCAGGAACAAGATAGTTATTCTCACCACAGGCAGCCAGGGTGAGCCGATGTCGGCCTTGACCAGGATGGCATTTTCCGACCACCGGCAGGTGGACATTATGCCGGGCGATACGATCATTATCTCGGCGACGCCCATACCAGGCAATGAAAAGCTGGTAGCCCGCATTATTGACCAGCTTTTCAAGCAGGGAGCGCGGGTTATTTACGAGACAGCCTCCGAAATCCACGTATCCGGGCACCCTAACCAGGAGGAACTGAAGCTGATGCTCAACCTGGTCCGGCCTAAATTTTTTGTACCTGTGCACGGGGAATACAGGATGCTCATAAAGCATGCTGAACTGGCCAAGGATGTCGGCATCCAGCCTGAAAACATTTTTGTTGCTGAAAATGGACAGGTACTGGAATTCAGCCGCCGTTCAGGACGTATGACCGGCAGGGTGACCGCCGGGAGGGTGCTGGTCGACGGGCTGGGCGTCGGAGACGTGGGCAGCATTGTTTTAAAGGACCGCAAGCTGCTTTCCCAGGACGGCATCCTGATCGTGGTCCTGACCATCGACCACGCGACTGGAGAGGTTGTAGCCGGCCCGGACATTGTCTCAAGGGGTTTTGTCTACGTAAGGGAGTCGGAACAGCTTCTGGAGGAAGCCAAGGCCAGGGTTAAGAGCGCTTTGGAAAAATGTTCGGAAAAGGGCGTCTCAGAGTGGTCGTCAATAAAATCTCAGGTAAGAGATGCTCTGAGCAAATTTCTTTACGAAAAAACAAGGAGAAGGCCAATGGTTTTACCAATCATCATGGAGATTTAGTAGAAAGCCGCTGCCAGGCGGCTTTTATTTTGTCATATTGATGCTGCCCCACTGCGCCATTGACTCCAGTATAGGCATCAGTGTTTTTCCTTTCTCGGTAAGAGAGTACTCGACTTTAGGCGGGATTTGATTGTATTGCTTTCTATGAACTAAACCGCTGTTTTCCAATTCTTTCAGCTGCTGACTCAATGTTTTGTGCGCGATTGACCGCAGGGAGTCTTTTAAAACACCATACCGGATTACTTCCTGCCGGGATATCTGCCATAAGATTGCCCATTTCCACTTGCCGCCAAGGATCGATAAGGTATAATTTACAGGGCATTTTATTACTTCTTTTTCCATACTCATGCCGGGGCTCCTTTACTTACTTTTTATTTAGTATATAACAAAAAAGTGCATACTTAACAGATCTAAAACTAGGATATAAAATAATAAAGTATATAGAAAATAAGTTTCGGATGGAGGTTTCACTCATGAAAGAAGTACTGGACATTTTGAATGACCGCTCAGCTATTGGATATCTGGCTACAGTTGACGATGGAAAGCCCAGGGTCAGGCCGTGGGGATTTATGTTTGAGGAAAACGGCAGGCTCTATTTTTGCACGTCCAGCGAAAAGGACGTTTATAAACAGCTCACCAGTGTGCCATATATCGAATACTCTAAAACAACAAAAGACATGGTCTGGGTAAGAGTAAGCGGGAAAATCCAATTCGACGAGGATATCAAGAAAAAAGAAAGAATGTTTGAGGCAGCGCCTATGCTCGAAGGACTTTACCAGACACCGGACAACCCCGTTTTCAAAGCTTTCTATTTAGAACATGGAAAAGCTGTAATCAATGACTTTTCACCAGAGCCGCCAAGAATTTTTGAGTTCTGATCAGCTTTGACACCTATCAGTTTGAAGATTATGCAAAGGTGGTCGCCGACCGTTTTGACCCTGAGAAAAAAGCACAGAGAAGAAAGGAAGTATTCCCTATTGACTGTCAAAAAGCTTTTGAAATGGGAGCCAGGCTTTTCCTGTAATCATATTGAGTGAAACTCTGGATGATAAAAATAAAATGGTATAATATTTAATTAAAATCAGGCAAGATAAAAAAAATGAAAGGAGTTAACACTATGGAAGCAATTATACTACGGCGAAGTGTACGGGATTATTTAGATAAGGCAATTCCCGATGATTTAATTACCGAACTTTTGGAGGCGGGGATGTGCGCACCGTCAGCGGGGAACGAACGTCCATGGCACTTTGTTGTCCTCACTGAACGTTCTTTAATGGAAGGTATTACAAAATTCCACCCGCATTCCAAAATGCTGAAGCACGCTCCCGCGGCGATTATTGTCTGCGCGGATTTGAACCGGAATAAATATCCTGGTGTTGACTACTGGGTTCAGGACTGCGCTGCTGCGACAGAGAACATTCTAATTGCCGCCCAGGCAAAGGGACTCGGGGCATGCTGGCTGGGGATGTATCCCAGAGAGGAACGGGTGGAAGGGTTGCGGCGCTTGCTCAAAACCCCGCAGCATATAGTCCCGTTTTCCGGGATTGCTCTAGGCTACCCGGCTTCAGCAAAGAACCCCGGCCCGCGCTATGATGAAACCAGGGTGCATCGCAACGGCTGGTAAGAGGAAGCAGAAAAACGGTTTATCCCAAAAAAAATGCCAAATGACAAGAAATACTAAAATAAAACTGACTGCTCCTTGTCAAAAGGCAAAAGAAGTAGAGAATATATTGTTGGGGAAAAGTAAGAGTTAAGCTTTTTTAGCTTGCATTATATTTAAGCAATATTCATGCCAGCATATTTAGCAATTAAAAAAGCACAGACTTATGAGGCCGTGCCAACACTTTTCCGGGCTAAATACTTGTCTAAGGAAGGCTTAGTCTCCTAATACTCCCTGTTTTTAATGTTTCTTAAGTAAAGATAAATTTTCAATACGTGAAAATTGTCATGTAAAACATGATAATTTTCACGTATTATATTTTGGGTAGATATAGATGTTATGTTAATCACGTTCCATCTTTCTTGTGTAAATATTATATTTCTTCTTTTTTTTAGTTAATGTAGATTCTTCCAAACCGAGTTTTTCAGCTGCTTCATATAAATTGTAACCCTCCCATAAAGATATTCAAAACCTGACAAAATGTTATTTTTTATGTAGACAGATAAGCCGCGTGTATTTCCAGTTCATTTTTTTGTAGAATTCCAAAGCACGGGTATTGTCTCTATCAGCTAGCAGTTCTAAACGTCTCGCTCCTTTTTGAACTGCCCAACTCTCAACCGAAAAGAGCAGGTTTTTCCCTATCCCGTATCTTCTATAGCCGTCTTCAACTACCAAGTCTTCGATTAAAGCAGCCAACCCGCCTTCGGCGGTAGATACAAGAAGCTGTGCCGTGCACATTCCCACGATCTTTTGATTTATTTCCGCTGCCATTACACATCGATTGTCAGGGTTACCCAGCATAATTTCCAGACCGCGTCTTTGCTTGGATTCGTCGACAGCAAAATCGGTTTCTATTGAAAACAAGATTCCCAGCAATCTAATTAAGCTGCTTATGTCGTTTAGATTTGCCCTTCTGATAAGATACTGCGGTACAACGCCAGTCATTTTCTTTCCACTCCTAAAGTCCTTTAACCTTACATAAAGATATCAGGTTGGTAAGTTTCAGTGTACTCAAATAATAACATAATTTATAACAAGTCAACAAATTTTGATGATTTTAAAGTATATTTTTTTTACAACTGAAAATGCGTATAAATTTCTCTTGCTTTCATTGATATCATCTGATATCTTAAAATTAATCCATGTATTGAAAAGACAATAAAATAAATGCAACGGGGAGCTGAAGCGATTCAGCTGAGAAAGAATGTAAGTTCTGACCCAATGAACCTGATCTGGGTAATGCCAGCGTAGGGAATGCAAAGACGTTAATTAGGTGCGTTTCTAGCCTTTTACCCATTCAGGGTAAAAGGCTATTTCAATTTTGGGGGGGTGGTTGGCACAGCTTTGCATTTAAAATGGATGGAGGGATTAGATGAGAACCGTTTTGACTATCGCGGGCTCTGATTCCTGCGGCGGCGCGGGCATCCAGGCGGACCTGAAAACTTTCAGCGCGCTGGGAGCATACGGCATGAGCGTAATCACCGCAATCACCGCCCAGAACACCATGGGCGTTTTCGATGTGCGGGAACTGGATGTTGATATCATTAAAAAGCAGATCGACTACCTCTATGAAGATATCAGAATCGACGCCGTCAAAGTGGGTATGGTGTCGAGTATAGAAATAATTGATGTGATTGGCGAGTGCCTGAAAAAGAACAATGCTGTTAATATTGTGGTCGACCCGGTTATGGTCTCCAAGAGCGGCTACCACCTGCTGCGGGAGGAAGCCAAGGATGAACTGTTTAAGGTGTTGTTTCCCCTGGCTGAAGTGGTAACACCTAATTTGTTCGAGGCGGAACTTATTACCGGTGCTAAAATTGAAAACCTGGAGCAGATGAAAGAAGCGGCTGTGAAGATTCATAATCTCGGAGTAAGAAAAGTGATTGTAAAAGGCGGTCACTTAACCGGTGACGCGGTTGATGTGCTGTATGACGGCGAAAGCTTTGAGTATTTAACAGGGACAAGGATAGAAACAAAGAACACGCACGGCACCGGGTGTACCTTTTCCTCAGCCATAGCCGCCCTGCTGGCCAGGGGATACACCTTTCAGAAAGCGGCCAGGCTGGCGAAGGAATATATCAACGGTGCTATCGAACATTCATTGGAAATTGGACATGGTGTAGGACCTACCAATCATTTTTGGAATCTATTTAAAAAGGATGGATGTATAAATGAGCCAAGCGAGTAAAACAGGAGGATTCAGCTTTTTTACGCTCTGGTTCGGAGCAGCCGTCTCCCTGGCGGAGATAATGACAGGAAGCCTGATCGCGCCTCTTGGCCTGAAACAGGGTTTATTCGTAATCCTGACCGGGCACCTGATTGGCGCACTGATTCTGGCGTTGGTCGGAGTAATCGGTTTTAAAGAAAAAAGCCCCTCCTTAAAATCCAGCCGCCTGTCGCTGGGCAAATACGGGTCATACATTATTTCATTCTTTAATATCATCCAGCTTATCGGCTGGACGGCGATTATGCTTATTCAGAGCGCCAGGTCGCTGCAGTCGATCACTGGCAAGCTCTTCGGTTTTGAAAACTTTTATATTTTAGTGGTAATCACAGGCGTTCTGGTTCTGATATGGGCTTTGAATACCGAAAGTGCGATTAACACAGTAAACAATGTTGCTGTGGTGCTTCTTCTGGTTTTATGTTTGCTTATGCTGAAATCGGTTATGGCAGGCAATGAAATAAAAGAAATAGCTTCAAACATTTCCTTCGGAGCGGCGCTTGAACTTAGTATTATTATGCCGCTGACCTGGCTGCCTCTGATTTCTGATTACACCATGCTGGGCAAAAGTGCCAGGGGCAGCTTCTGAGGCAGTTTCGCGGGATATTTTATCGGAAGCTCATTTATGTATGTGATAGGGCTGGTTTCCTCAATATACGCGGGCACACCAGACCCAATTGGAGTATTAACCAGCCTCAACCTGGGGTTTTCAGCCTTGCTTGTGGTGCTGTTGTCAACTGTCACCACTACCTTCCTTGATGTGTATTCCGCCGTTATGTCAACACTAAACCTGTCTTCAAAAGTGTCCAAGAAAAACCTGATTATAATCTTTGGCGCCCTGGGCATACTGCTGGCCATGTATTTCCCCATGGAGCATTATGAGAATTTCCTCTACATGATCGGCTCACTTTTCGCGCCCGTTTTCTCAGTTGTAATTGCAGATTACTTTATTTATAAAGACAACCGGTCCGGAGAGTTGTTCAATGTGCTCGGCCTGGCGGCGTCAGCGGTCGGAGTGGCTTCATACTATATAGTTATTGAGCAGGACCTGCTTATTGGCGCAACCATGCCGGCCATGGCGATTACACTGGTTGTGTACGCTCTTTTCAGGTTTATAAAAAAAGTTCTGGTTTTAAAGGGGGAGGAGAAATATGCTCAGTAGTATTGCCGGAGTATTGAGATCCGTACGGGAAAAGACCCCGCTGGTCCAGGCCATTACCAACTATGTGACCATAAACGACTGTGCCAATATACTGCTTTGTTTTGGGGCCTCACCGGCAATGTGTGAAGCGAAAACCGAGGTCGAGGATTTTACTGGCCTGATCTCATCATTATACATTAATATCGGCACTTTAACAGAGGAACAAAAAGAAGCGGCGTTACTCGCCGCCAGGAAGGCCTCAGAGCTGAACAAGCCTATTGTTTTGGACCCGGTTGCCTGCTGCGCTATCCCCAGAAAAATGACCATAATTAAGGAACTGTTTGAAAATGCCAAAATCTCCGTGATTAAAGGAAATACCGGTGAAATAAAATTTCTCGCGGGATATGCTGGAAAGGTAAGGGGTGTTGATTCCATAGATGACGGGCAGGGGGCGGTTGAAGCCTGTGTGTCTCTGGCCAGACAGTATAACACAATAGTTGCGGCTACTGGGGAAACTGACATAATCACGGACGGTGAGAGGGTCTGCTTTATTCACAACCAAACGCCCATGCTGACCAGGATCACAGGGGCGGGCTGTATGGTTGGCGCGCTTACCGCAGCGGCGGCAGGTGTCACTGAAGACAGGTTTACTTCCAGCGCCGCCGCGCTAATGGCTATGAGTTTGGCCGGGGAAATGGCGGCTAATTCTCTGGAGAAGCAGCTGCCCGGGACCTTCAGGATGAGGTTGTTTGACTGCCTGCACAACCTGACTGAAGAGGACATCTTAAATGGAGGGAAGATATCATGCCTGTAGATTACAGCCTTTATCTGGTTACCGACAGGGGCATACTCAAAGGCAGAAGTCTTTTTGCAGCGGTGGAAGAGGCCATAAGGGGCGGAGTAAGCCTTTTGCAGCTGAGGGAAAAGAACGTGTGCAGCAGGGATTTTTACCATATTGCCTTAGAATTAAAAGAGCTGGCCAATTCCTGTAATGTACCGCTGATCATCAACGACAGGCTGGATATAGCTCTGGCTGTGGATGCGGACGGGCTGCACGTGGGTCAGGAAGACCTGCCCCTGGAGGTTGCCAGAAAACTCCTCGGGCCGGATAAAATACTGGGCTACTCCGTGTCCAACACTGCTGAGGCGGCTTATGGTGAGAAAAACGGCGCCGATTATCTCGGGGCAGGGCCGGTATACCCTACCGGCAGCAAGCTTGACACAGTTGATCCCATAGGTGTTGAAGTGATTAAAACAATTAAGGAAAGCGTTTCCATACCCGTCGTGGCTATTGGCGGAATCAGCCGGTCCAATGCGGCTGAAGTGAAAAAATCAGGAGTTGACGGTCTTTCCGTGATTTCCGCGATTTTGGGCAGCCCGCAGGTTGAGGAAAACGCCAGGTGCCTGAAAAATATCTGGAGGGCATAATGAGTATAGTCATTTTCATAGATTTTGACGGCACCATCACCAAAAAAGACACCTGCGCGGCTATGGTGGAGGCTTTTGCGGACAGCGGCTGGGAGGAGATCAACGCCAAGTGGGAGAGGAAGGAGATCTCCACTGAAGAATGCGCCAATATGACCTTTAAGCTGTTCCGGGCAGGCCTCAGTGAAGTGAAAAAACTGATCGAAACCATGGAAATAGATGACTACTTCAAGGACTTTCTTAGTTACTGCAGGGACAAGGGTTATCAGGTTTATGTGCTGAGCGACGGGTACGATTTTTGTCTTGAAACCGTATTTAAAAAGTATAAGATAGAGGTGCCGTATTTCGCCAACAGGATGATCTATAAGCAGGGTTTTGAAATAAAGTGTCTCAATGCCAACCCTGACTGCGGTATTTGCGGCACCTGTAAAACAAAGCTGATGGAGCGGCTGAAGGGTGAAGGAGACCTGGTCATATATGTTGGGGACGGGTATTCCGACACCTGCCCGGCCATGAAGGCTGACATTATTTTTGCCAGGAGCACCCTTTATAAATACTGCAGGGAAAATGGTGTCAGCGCCAGGTATTTTGCAAGCTTCGATGATATTATTTCTTTCCTGCAAACCCGGTAATGTCAGGTGCGGCAGCTGAAAAAACTCTTCTGAACTAAAATACACTGGTGTATGCCCGTGTATTTTTTTTGTTATAAAAGCATACTAAAGGTGCTGACAGAGAGAGTTTTATATTAAAAATTGTCTGGAGTGAAAGCAATGAAAATGCAAGGATTTGAACCTGAACCAGGTTTATTCCCTTATACTCCCGAGCCTGACCATGCACCGGACAGAGAACCGGCGCCCGAACGCAAAGAAGATGATGAGCCGGGAGAGGAGCCAAGACACAATAAAAGGGTATCAGGCAAGGCCAAAAGTACCCTGGAGGTGGTAAAGGAAGTCGGCGCTACCCAAATCCCTGAAATTAAAAGCAACATCCACTGCCTGACCATCATCGGCCAGATTGAGGGTCACCTGGTACTGCCGCCCCAGAATAAAACCACCAAGTATGAGCATATGATCCCGCAGTTGGTGGCGCTTGAACAGGCGCAGGAAATAGAGGGCATTTTAATTGTTTTAAACACGGTAGGCGGTGACGTCGAGGCTGGGCTGGCCATAGCGGAGATGATCGCCGGCATGTCAAAGCCGACCGTTTCTGTAGTTCTAGGAGGCGGGCATTCGATTGGTGTGCCGATTGCGGTCAGCACTGCTTATTCTTATATCGCCAATACCGCAAGCATGACCATCCACCCGATCCGGCTGAACGGCCTGGTCATCGGTGTGCCGCAGACCTACGAATACCTCGATAAGATGCAGGACCGGGTTGTGCGGTTTACCATAGAGCACTCCAAGATCACAGAGGAGAAATTTCGTGAACTGATGTTCCGGACCGGAGAGCTGGCCAGGGACATCGGAACGGTGTTAATCGGCAAGGACGCGGTGGAAGTGGGGCTGATCGACGAGGTCGGGGGTATAGGAGACGCCGTTAAGAAACTGAACAGCCTGATCGAAGCCTGGAAAATGAACCGGAGAGAGGTGCCGCTGCAGTGATTTTATACACACCCATGCAGTTGGAACTGGTGCTGGAAGGCTTCGACAAAACAGAGTACCCGGAATATAAAGAAATCGACTATAAAGGAGTCCGGATGCTGGTCGAAGGAGCTGGCTACGGCAGGAGGAGGATCGTAAAACTTCTAAGCACCAACCCTTACGACTACCTGCGGCCTGAAATGACCCCCGGCAGCCTGATCGAATGCTGAAAACAAAATCCCGGCTCTGCCGGGATTTTTCTTTTTTGTCATAATGTAATCTCTTTTAGGCGCGATAATAATTCTTGTACTAAATGAGAGTGTTATAGCGATAATAACCACAATAATTGCGATATATTGAATCCAAAATAAACGTATATTGGTGCATTGTCCAGTTCCGGGTGAGCAATATTCAATATGAAAAGAGATTAATTTGTTTTTTTGGACAGGGCTGCCATGGTATAATAGGTGCTGTAGTTTAGATGGAACGAGGTGTTTGGTTTGACGGTATTTCAGGCGCTGGTGCTGGGAGTCGTTCAGGGGTTGGGGGAGTTTTTGCCCATATCAAGCTCCGCTCACCTGGTCCTGGCGCCATGGGCTTTTGGCTGGCAGGACCCAGGCCTGTCTTTTGACGTGGCGCTGCACATGGGCACGCTCCTGGCCGTGGTGGCTTTTTTCTGGAGGGACTGGCTGGAGCTGTTCAGTGAGGCGATAATAAGGCGCAGTGGCACTAAGAGGGCATCTTTATTTTGGTACCTGGTGGCGGCGACCATACCCGGCGCGCTGGCAGGGTACCTCTTGGAGGACCAGGCTGAGACTACCTTCCGGAACCCGCTGCTTATAGCTGTCATGCTGATTGCCATGGGCGTAATCCTCTACCTGGTGGACCGGCGGGCGGCCAAAAGAAAAGGCCTTATGGAGATGTCTTTGGCGGACAGCCTGCTGATCGGCCTGTCACAGGCATTTGCCATCATCCCGGGCGTTTCCCGTTCCGGAGTTACCATGACCGCCGGCAGGTCGCTCGGGTTTACCCGTGAAACCGCAGCCAGGTTTTCGTTCCTGCTGTCCACGCCAATCATTTTCGGGGCGGGCGTCATGAAGTTAAAGGATATATCAGCAGGCGATTTTACCCTGCCTTTTATCATCGGCATTGTTTCTTCCGCCGTGGTCGGTTTCCTGTCCATCGGCTTCCTGCTGAGGTACCTGACTGAGCGCAGTTTTACCATGTTTGTCTGGTATCGTTTCGCGCTGGGGCTGGCGATCATAGGTTTGGTTATAGTCAGGACGTTTTAGGGGTTTTAGTTGGTTTAATTAGCCTTCCCCTGTTGCGGGAAGGCTATTTTATGTGTATTTAAAGGATTTTTGCCCAATCTGTGGTATATTATTTCTGGAGGGTGACGCATGGGAGCGCTGGGCCAGCTTAAGGAAGAGCTTAAATATGAAATATTCGGGATCGCCCTGATCGCGCTTGGCGTATTAAGCATCGTCTGCCTGCTTTCACCAGCGTCCGGGCTGGTGAGCGGTGTGATCGACAAGATCCTGAAAAGCATTGCCGGCGAGGGTCGTTACCTGTTCCCGCTGCTGCTGCTGCTGCTTGGGGCCAGGCTGGTGCATAAAAGGAGCCGCACCAGTGTTTCCGAGAGGATGTACGGTATTGTCCTTTTATTTTTAGTGATCCTGTCCTTTTTCCACCTCATTATCCCGCTTGAGGATTCCTTTAAAGCCGGTGTGTCGGGTGACGGAGGAGGGATTATCGGGGCGCTGATAAGTTATGTTTGCCGTAAATCTTTTGGCATTGTGGGGACCTACATTATACTGATTACGCTCGGTCTGATCGGGCTGCTTCTGTTAACCAACCTGTCAGCGGCGGCTATGGCTAAAGGTTTTTCGCTGAGGACCAGGGATGCTTTAAAAAAAGGGACTGAGGGCATGACCAATTTTCTTTTCACCGAGGTTGAGGATGAAAAGGAGGCAGAGCATGCCGCGCCGGTGATAATTAACCACGAGGGAGAGCAGTTTTCCATAATCGAAAGCCCGACGGGCAGTAAAGAAAATAATCAAAAAGAGAGGGTTTTAGATTTTTCCGCTGCCGCCAAAAAGAAAGCGGACGTCCCGGTTGAGGCAAATACTGAGGCAAGTCCTCCTGCCGCTAAAGAAATAGACGACATTGAGGAATTTTATCCCATTGGATCCCAGGCTGACACTTTATCCTTCAGACTGCCTTCACTCTCTATCCTGTCACGCCCGCACAGAGTGAAAAATATCAGAATGAACAAGGATATCAACGAAAATATCCGCATTCTGGAAGAAACCCTGGAGAGCTTCGGAGTGAAGGCCAAGGTAATCCAGGTTTCGAAAGGGCCGGCCATTACCCGTTACGAGATCCAGCCTCCCGCCGGGGTGAAAGTCAGCCGGATCGTAAGCCTGGCTGATGATATCGCCCTTTCCATGGCTGCTCCCGGCGTACGCATCGAAGCGCCAATTCCGGGCAAGGCCGCTGTTGGGATAGAAGTGCCTAATAAAGAAATCTCCATGGTCCACGTCAGAGATATCCTGGAAACACAGGAGTTTACCCAGGCCGGCTCCAGGCTCAGTATAGCCCTGGGAAAGGATATTGCAGGAAACCCCATTGTTACCGACCTGGCCAAAATGCCTCATTTATTAATCGCGGGCGCTACAGGGTCGGGTAAAAGTGTCTGTCTGAACACGCTGATTACAAGTATTCTTTTCAAGGCCACACCGGACGAAGTAAAACTCTTGATGATCGATCCCAAAATGGTTGAGCTGGCCACATATAACGGTATTCCTCACCTGGTCAACCCTGTGGTGACGGACCCTAAAAAGGCGGCCACGGCATTGCGCTGGGCGGTCAGGGAAATGGAGCGCCGCTATGAGCTGTTTGCCCTGGCCGGTGTGCGGGATATAACCAGATATAACAAGCTGTTTAAAAGCAAGGACCCCGGCACGGGACAGCCGCTGCCCCTGATCGTGGTGATCATAGATGAGCTGGCTGACCTGATGATGGTGGCGCCGGCCGATGTTGAGGATGCGGTCTGCAGGCTGGCGCAGATGGCCAGGGCCGCGGGCATCCACCTGGTGGTGGCGACCCAGCGCCCTTCGGTGGATGTTATTACCGGGTTGATCAAAGCTAACATTACTTCGAGGATCTCTTTCGCCGTTTCTTCACAGATAGATTCCCGCACCATTCTTGACATGGCCGGGGCGGAAAAACTGCTGGGGAAAGGCGACATGCTCTTCTTCCCGGTGGGCACCTCCAAGCCCGTGCGCATCCAGGGCGCCTACCTGTCGGACAGGGAAGTGGAGGACCTGGTCAGCTACCTGAAGAAGCAGGCTGAACCGGTATATGATGAAAAAATACTTACCCAGGAGTATGAGGATGAAGCTGTGCCGGATGTTGAGGATGAACTGCTGGCACAGGCCGTAAAAATATTGATTGAGAGCGGCCATGCCTCAATTTCCATGCTGCAGCGCAGGCTGCACATAGGGTACGCCAGGGCCGCCCGACTGATTGACATTATGGAACAGAGGGGTATTGTCGGCGGCTATGAGGGAAGCAAACCCAGGGCGATTCTAATGACCCTGGACCAGTACAACCAGGTCTTCAGAAAAAAATAAGTGCCTGGACTGTGCTGCGGCTGGTTGATATTTTTAAAACAAAAAGGAAACCCTAAGCCATGAGATATTTAAACAGGTTTGAACGGAAACATTGAGGTCAAACATAAATGTTTGAAGACATTACGATTAATGAAGCTGCGCGGTTGAGTAATACGCTGTGGGTTGACGTTCGTTCCGAGAATGAATATGCGGAGGATACTATTCCGGGATCTGTAAACCTGCCTGTTTTAAACAATGAGGAAAGGGCACTGGTCGGCGCATCATACCACCATGACGGCCCGGATGCCTCCAGAAGATTGGCCCTGCAGCTGGCGGCGCCCAAGCTGCCCGCGAAGATAAGAAAGTTGGACAGTCTGGCGGGCGAGAAAAACCTGGTTGTCTTCTGCTGGCGCGGCGGTGAGCGCAGCCGGTTTATGGCCTCAGTGCTGGATACCATGGGCTACCGCGTTTACCGTGTGATCGGCGGTTACAAATCCTACCGGCGCTATGTCAATGAATTTCTTGAACAAGAAGAATTAACCCAGCGGGCTGTTGTCCTGCACGGACTCACCGGGGTGGGCAAGACGGAAGTGCTTTTGCAGCTGGGCCGCAAAGGGCTGCCCGTACTGGACCTGGAGGGGTTGGCCCGGCACAGGGGATCGGTGTTCGGAAAAATCGGCCTGCCGCCTTCCCCCAGCCAAAAGTCATTTGAAAGTTCCATCATTTTGTTTTTGACTTCCATAGGCGATAAAGGTGTTTTTATTGTCGAGTGCGAGAGCAGGCGGGTTGGCAACCTGCTGGTCCCGCCGCCTATGATGAACGCCATAAGAAACGGCATCAGGGTTTTGTTGTACGCGCCCCTGGCCGAACGGGTCAGGCGGATCCGCGAGATTTATACCAGCGGTCCGGGTGACAATGTCAAGCAACTGCAGGAAGCGACTTCTTCTTTAGTAAAGAGAATTGGTCGGGTTAAAGTAGAGGAGCTTAACAGGATGCTAGAAGAAAGGAACTTCGATCCGGTTTTTTCATTTCTTTTAAAGTATTATTATGATCCTTTGTACAAATACCCTGAAGGTCCCAGTCCTGATTACAGTATTTGTGTGGACACGACAGATATTGAAAGAGCGTCTGAAATTGTCTTCAATTTTACGACAAACCTGCCCGAATATCAGAAGCAGCAGGGGTTTGGCGGCAAATTAAAAGATTAATCTAATGGGGGGCGGAACAGTGGAGATTGGCAAAACTTTAAAAGAGGCCAGAGAAGCGATGGGGCTCAGCCTGGAAGCGGTGGAAGAGGAAACCAAGATTCGCCGCAAGTATATCCAGGCTTTAGAGCAGGAGCAGTTTCAAGTCCTGCCCGGCCCTATTTACGCCAAGGCTTTCTTGAAGAACTACGCTAAATTTCTGGGTGTCAAAGTAGAAGAGATCATGGAAGAATACAGGCAGCAGTTTCCTGAACAGACCGCAACGGAGGAAAGTACAGCCCCAACAGCTCAAAGAGTTAAAAATAAGCCTCAAGTGCCTCAGGTAAAGCCTCGCTACTGGCTCTATATTGTTTCCGCAATAATAATCATCGGAGTGGTTATTTCTGTATTATTCGCCACGAAAGACATGTGGCCAAAACGGCCGGCTGCCGGCGGAAACAGCCAATTGCAGGCTGGTGAGCAGACTCAGGTTCCAGCACCGCAGCAGCCTCAGCCGGGACAGGTTGACGCTGCCAAGCCCTCGACAGTTAAAGTTGCGCTAAATGTGAAAAGCGACAGATGCTGGGTCAGAGTAGTAGTTGACGGCGCTCCTTCTTTTCAGGGTGAGTTGTCCGCCAACCAGACAAAGGAGTTTGAGGGCAAAGAAAAAATAGCCTTTACCCTGGGCAACGCAGGTGTGGTTGAAGTAATTGTAAACGGGCAAAACATGGGCTTTCTGGGCGCCTTTGGCCAGGTAATAGACCGTGAATTCAAGGTTTCCGGAACATAATATGACCGGGGGCTGCCCAAAAAATAATGTCACTGCCTATATTCCGGCTGAATGCAGGTGTAATTTGGTATGATTATGACTCCCAGTGCGCGGGGGCCTACATGAGTGCCGATTACGGCGCCAAGGGTTGATAAAACCGGTTCACCACAATGCAAACGCGGTATCAGCCTGCTGTAAATTTGGTCCGCGCCTTCCTGGTCCAGCCCGTGTACTATGGAACATATTACCTGCCGCCCGCCAGCCTTTTCTTCAATTATTTGAGCCAGCCTTTCAATAGCCCTGGACTTTCCCCTGACCTTTTCCAGCGGTTCAACCACCCCGTCATTTAAGTACAGGAGAGGCTTGATGCTGAGAATAGTGCCCAGCAAAGCCTGTGCCCTGCCGATCCGCCCGCCTCTGGCCAGGTATTCCAGAGTATCAACAAAAAAATAAAGTTTTACTTTTGAGATCATTTTGCCAATCATATCCAGAACCTCAATTTTTGTTTTACCGCTGGCTGCCGCGCGCGCCGCTTCCAGTACGATCAACCCTAAACCCATGCTGGCTGATCTTGAATCGATCACATCAATGTCTGAGTCCGGCAGCATCTCTCTGGCCATCCTGGCAGACTGACAGGTGCCGCTCAAAGCGGAAGAAAGATGAATGGAAATGACGCTGGCGCCGCTCGCGGCCAGCCCGCTGAAAACTTTATGAAATTCGGCCGGGGCAGGTTGGGAGGTTTTGGAGTATTCCTTCTTTTCAACCTGGCGGCGGTAAAATTGTTCGGTTTTTATGTCAACACCGTCCAGCAGCGGCTCTTCATCGTTAAAAATAACCTTCAACGGTACTACTGTAATCCTGTGTTTTTCGATAAGCTCTTCAGGCAGGTCGGCTGTGCTGTCAGTCACGATTCTTATTTCATTCATAAATTCACCTTTGGTTTATATTTTACTCAACAGATATGATCAGGTCATAAACCGGCTGCCCGCCTTGCTGCAGCTCGAATTCATTTCCTTCATATTTCTCCCGAGCAGCGTCAAGCAGTGTTTCTATTTCACCAGCATTCACGTTCTCACCGTAGTACAGGGTAACCAGTTTACCACTGCCTTCCACCAGTTTTCCCAGAATATCATTCAGCACCTTGGACATGTCATCGCCGGCGGTGATCAGGTCATCATCAACCAGGCCAATTAATTGTCCTTTTTTTATGACTATGTCTTTATAAGTCGTATCCCTTACTGCCCTGGTTACCTCAGCGCTGCTGACTGATGAAAGTGCTTCCTTCATTCTGTTGACATTGTTTTCAAGAGTATCTTCCGGGTTCAAAGAAAGCAGGGCGCTGATGCCTTGAGGGATGCTTGTGGAAGGGATGACGGTGATCTCTTTGCTGGAAAGTCCTCTGGCCTGTTCAGCGGCCAGGATGATATTCTTGTTGTTGGGAAGAATGATCACTTTTACAGAAGGGGCCTGGGCGGCCATTTCCAGGAGTTCACCCGTGCTGGGATTTAGGGTCTGGCCTCCGGCAAGCACCGCGTCCGCGCCGAGGTTCTTTAAAATTGAAGATATGCCCTCGCCGGCGCCCACCGCAATAACCGCAAAAGGTTTGTTGTTTTTGTCATAACTGATAAAATCTTTGTATTGTTCAGACATGTTGTTAATCTTTAAATCACTTAACTGCCCGTGCTTCAGACAGCATTCCAGGATAAGACCGGGGTGGTTTGAGTGAATATGCACCTTTACTGTGCAGCTGTCCCCAACTACCAGCAAACTGTCACCATAGGGCAGAAGTTCACTCTTGATCTTATCTATGGCAAGATGTTTGCCTTTAATCATAAGTTCAGTGCAATAGATAAAATTCAGCGACTGGAGGCTTCTTTCAAAATCTGACAGGTTCTGTGCCTGGCTGGTTTTAAGGGTTTCTGTTTTCGGAGCAGTTGTCTTTGCCATGGGAGATGCAGATTTCAAAGCCTGCAGGGCGCCTTCCAATATTGTCACAAAACCTTTGCCTCCCGCGTCAACAACCCCGGCCTGCTTAAGCACGGGCAGCAGGTCGGGTGTTTTCTGCAAAGCGGTAAAGGCGCTTTTCATAACAGCCACCATCACTCTTAGCAGGTCATTGCTGCGCTGGTTGGCCGCGCCCTCGGCGGTTTTTTTGACCACTGTCAAAATAGTGCCCTCCACAGGAGTCAGTACAGCCCTGTAGGCCATCTGGGCGCCCTTTTCCAGAGCCTCTGCCAGGTCGGCGGCGGAAGCCTGTTCTTTTGAACTCAATGAATGGGCAAAGCCCTGGAGGACCTGGGAAAGAATCACCCCGGAATTACCCCTGGCGCCTAACAGCCCGCCGCGGGCGCTTGCCTCCGCCACCAGTCCTATATGATGTGATTCTACGTTAAGGGCTTCCTTTAACGAGGACGCCAGGGTCTGACACATGTTTGTTCCGGTATCCCCGTCCGGCACCGGAAAAACATTTAAAGAATCAATCTCGTCTTTTGTCTGCTCCAGCAGGTCTACGGCCCCCCGCAGCATTATTTTCAGGTCGTCTCCGTTAAAGGTATATACTGCCATGCCAGGGTCTCCTTCCTTAGTACACTTTTTACATTTCGACATTTTATCTTTATTTCCTCCGGAAGCTTTGTCGCAAAAAACACGGTAACCTTTGACATTTTCCGTTCCAGGTTGTACATTTAATAGAAAATCCATAAGGCAGGTGTGTTGGGGTGGCAAAGGAAAACACTTTCGATATTGTATCGCGGGTGGACATGCAGGAGGTTAGAAACGCAGTCGATCAGTCGATCAGGGAACTGCGCACCCGTTTTGATTTTAAGGGAAGTAAAAGTGACATAATTTTTGATGGTGAAGAAATCTTACTGGTTGGTGATGATGAGTTTAAACTGAAAAACGTGATTGATATTCTGGAAACAAAAATGGTGAAGCGGGAGATAAATCTGAAAGCGCTGAGGTACGGTAAAATCGAGCCGGGCGCCAAGGATACGGTCCGTCAGAAAGTAAGCCTGGTCCAGGGTCTGGATAAAGACAGGGCTAAAGTGATTACCAAGCTGGTTAAAGACAGCAAACTGAAAGTACAGGTCTCAATACAGGGGGACCAGGTCAGGATCAGCGGTAAAAACCGGGATGACCTGCAGGCAATAATCCAGATTATTAAGGACCATGATTTTGATATACCCCTGCAGTTTGTCAACTACCGTACATATTAGCAATTATTGAAAGGAATTTATATGGTCTTAAAAGTTGGGCTGGTAAGTTTGGGCTGTCCAAAAAACCTGGTGGATTCAGAAGTCATGCTGGGTTTAATCAAAGATGCAGGCTATGAAGTTACCGGCAGTGAGCAGGAAGCCGATATTCTGGTTGTGAACACCTGCTCCTTTATTAATGATGCCAAAGAAGAATCCATTAAAACAATTTTTGAAATGGCGCGGCACAAGGATGAAGGCAGCTGCCGTGTCCTTCTGGTAACGGGATGCCTGGCCCAGCGTTACCCGAGACAGCTTTTAAATGAAATACCGGAAATAGACGGTCTTATTGGCACAGGCGCGCTGCCGGGTATCACCGCGGCCATCAGGCAGGCACTGGCCGGTGAGAGGGTTTTAATGGTTAACGAGCCGGGACATCTCAATACCGGTGCTAACCCAAGGCTGCTGGCCACTCCCGCCTATTCGGCGTACCTTAAAATAGCGGAAGGCTGCGACAACCGCTGCTCGTACTGCACCATTCCGCAAGTCAGGGGACCTTACAAGAGCAGGACCATAGAAGATGTTATAAGCGAGGCGGCAGGCTTGGCCCGGCAGGGGGTGAAAGAGCTGATCCTGGTAGCCCAGGACACTACCCGTTACGGAATTGACCTTTACGGGGAACCGGCGCTGGACGACCTCCTGCTCGGGCTTGATCGAGTTGAAGAGCTGGTCTGGCTCAGACTCCTTTACACCTACCCAACTCTTTTTTCAGATAAACTGATCCAGGCTTTGGCCAGCACCGGCAAACTGTGCCGCTACCTTGACCTGCCCCTCCAACACGCAGCCGATACGGTTCTCAGGCGGATGAACCGGCGGGTCGGCATTCAGGAGATTACCCGTTTGCTGGAGAAACTGCGCGGTGCCATACCAGGGCTGACCCTGCGCACTTCTTTCATAGTTGGCTTTCCCGGTGAAACAGAAGATGAGTTTCAGGAACTGCTTGACTTCATGACTAAAATTAAGTTTGAGCGGGTCGGCATTTTTGCCTATTCCCGCGAAGAGGGCACACCCGCGGCGGCAATGCCCGGCCAGGTGCCGGAGGAAGTTAAACTGGCCAGGCGGGACAAAGCCATGGCGCTCCAAAAAAATATTTCCATGGAGATTAACCAGGGTAAAATCGGTGAGGAAATCTCTGTATTGGTGGAAAGGCGCAGAAATAAAAAGCTCCGCGTCTATGAGGGCAGAAGCGAGGGTGACGCGCCGGACATTGACGGCAAGGTTATTTTTAAATCAAGTAAGGACTTAGAACCTGGCAGCTTTGTAAGAGTGCTGATTAAAAGCGCAAGTCCCTATGACCTTGAAGGGGAACTGGTCACCTAAAATTCTAAAATCCGGTTCATAAAATGTAACAACATTGGACTGCCAAAAATTGCAGGTGCGACTTTAGTCGTCAGCGGAATGGGGACACATCTCTGTTTCAGGAATTTCTTAGTTGACGAGATATGTCCCCAGAATCTACTGGCAAACCCGACCGACAAGGTCGGCGCTAACGCACCTTGTTCGATTTGAAATCGAACCTACATATTTGGTGCTGCATAATAATGTGGACTACTCTGTCAACAACCTGGACACCTCTAAAGAATAGGTGTCCTCTTTTTGCGCTTTTTACCCAGCCATTTACTAGGGAAATGTCACAGCTCATTATGCTATAATAATGGGGCGATACGGCGCTATTTGCAGTTGGAAAGGGGATTTTCATGCAGTGGAAGGGCTTAAAAATAAATGTGATTGTTTTTTCTCTGCTCGCCGGAATTGCTCTTATTTTCAGCGCTCAGTATTTTTACCAGAAATACAGCACTCAGGGGCCTTTAAACACCGCACTGAATAACAGCCAAACTGTTGAATCGTATCAGCTGAAAAATGAAAATAACCAGCTGCTGGTGAGCGTAAAGATACGCTATGACGCCAACCTGATGCAGGCTTATAAGGAAGTGCGGAAAGAACTGGTCCGGGTCATCGGCCGGAAGGCTTATACCCTGTCACTGAGCGACAGCCGCGATGACGTACTGGAACAGGTATGGTACCAGAGCCAGTATGCCGTTTACCAGGCCCAGACGCAGGGCAGTTTTCAGGAAATGGCGTCGGTGGTTAACAGAGAGGCTCAGGCGCGCGGCGCTGAGGCCAAAATTTATGTTGACCAGGAAAACATTTACCTGCGCCTGCTGCACCAGGGGCACACACTCGATGAAGTTATTCCCCGCGGCGAGGGGCAGGTTGCCGGCAATTTACGCACATCCGGCAGTGGAGGTGGCACAAATGCTCAAGGAAATTAGTATAGGGCTGAGCCTGGCTGCGGTAATATACCTGCTTATTGCAGGTTACGATATTACCCCGCTGCTGTTTTTGGCTGCCGCTGGAGGCGGCCTGTATTACTTTGCCAGGATGCGCGGGCTGATAAATGTGAAAAACTTCGAGAACACCGGCAATACAGGCCGCCAGGAAGTTACCTTCAGCGATATCGGCGGCCAGGATTCCGCTATTCAGGAGCTTAAGGAAGCCCTGGATTTTATTAAAAATCATTTCAGCATACGCAAACTGGGCATTCGCCCTTTAAAAGGCATACTGCTGACCGGACCACCGGGAACTGGCAAGACTCTTATGGCCAGAGCCGCGGCCGGTTATACTGACGCTGCCTTTGTAGCCGCGTCAGGGTCAGAATTCATAGAAATGTACGCCGGTGTCGGCGCGCAGAGGGTAAGAAGGCTTTTTCAGTCTGCCAGGGAAAGCGCCTCCCGCCAGAATAAAAGCAACGCTCTGATTTTCATTGATGAGATTGAAATATTGGGCGGGAAAAGAGGGCAAACGACAAGCCATCTGGAGTATGATCAGACTTTAAATCAACTACTGGTGGAAATGGACGGGCTTAAAGTAGATGACAAGGTCAGAGTGCTGCTTATTGCGGCAACCAACAGGGCGGATATGCTCGACCCGGCACTGCTGAGGCCGGGCCGGTTTGACCGCAGGGTTAAGGTTGACCTGCCTGATAAAGAAGGAAGGATAGAAATCTTAAAGCTGCATACCAGAAACAAACCCCTGGCTGAAGATGTAAAGCTTGAGACAATAGCCAGGGAGTCTTTTGGCTTTTCCGGCGCTCACCTGGAAAGCCTGGCCAACGAGGCGGCAATCCTGGCGATGCGCGAGGGGTGCAAGGAAATTTGCCAGCGTCACTTTAACGAATCTATTGATAAGGTAATGCTGGGCGGCAGGCTCGACAGAAGGCCGTCTGAGGCCGACATGAGAAGGGTAGCCGTGCATGAGACTGGACACGCCCTGCTAAGTGAAATTGTCCGCAGCGGTTCGGTTTCAACTTTGACCGTAACCCCCCGCGGTGACGCGCTGGGCTATATGAGGCAGACACCGGAAGACGACACCTACTTATATACCAAAGACTATCTGGAAAATCAGATCTCGGTAATGCTGGCCGGGTCGGTAGCGGAGGAAATCATACTGGGCAACCGGAGCACAGGCTCTTCCGGAGATTTTGAACAGGCGCTGCGGGCCGCTGAAACCATGGTCCGCTCGGGCATGTCGAGACTGGGTGTGGTCTGCCCGGACACCCTGCCGCAGGACTTAAAACATCAAACCATCACTGAGATTGTCAAAGTCCAGGAAGA
>NZ_QFFZ01000037.1 GCF_004369225.1 Pelotomaculum propionicicum | reverse complement strand
GAACATGTCAAAACAGTCGGGGTTCAGTCTTTCATCAAGAAGTTTTATGAAGCTATGACCTATAGTGAGTTGGATACAGGGCGGCTTCGCCGGCTGACCGAATCTCCCGGTCAATTGCGACTAGTGCGCGAAGAAAATTGGAAAACAAGCCGTTTGGCGGCATAGCGAATTGAACTGATACAGACAGCTTAGGCAGCGGTTGCGCGGCGCTACTCGTCTTTCCGTTGAAGATGTCCGGCATGCTAAAACGAGCAGAAACGGTTTAGTTAAGGATGTGTTGATACGGATAAACCGGTGATTTTTGGAATAACCGAATAGGCAATAGTTGCGAAAACGTCAATTCCAGACCCCGCAAGATTTAAAAAACATTTTCATGCGTCAGCTCTGTCTTTCAAATACTAACGTTGCATCTAAGTCGTTGTTATGGTAAGATGGTAATGCTCTGAAATCAAATATATTTTGGGCCTATAGCTCAGCTGGGAGAGCGCCTGGTTCGCATTCAGGAGGTCAGGGGTTCGAGTCCCCTTAGGTCCACCAGTAAAATCAAGGCCCCTAGGGATCGGGGCTTTTTGCATGCCAAAAATCAATCTTATTCAGAGCATAAAACAAAAAAGATTTTATTCAAACATCTAATTATGAAGGATATGGATTAATTAACAAAGAAAAGATATTTTACTTAGAGAAAATAGTTGTTTGGGGAAGGCTATGGTTTGGGAATTTGCAGATGAATTTCAATTAACCTATATAATTGCCGATTCATCAATACTGCTGGTCGCCGGCACCTTTTTGGTCTGTATTCTTAGACTGTATGCTTTTTATGGCAGGCCCCCTATTATGAGAACTATGCTGCTGGGCCTTTTTCTGCTGACCTTGGGCGCCATCCTTTTTGTTATCTGCGATATTTTTCAGACGCCATGGGTTATATTTAACGTGCTGTTGAACATCATTAATATATCGGGCGCTGTCCTCTCAGCCTTTGGTGTAACGTTGGCAATGAAGCATTTATTTGAATTAGCTAAAATAGATTCCCTGACAGGGTTACTTAACAGGCGCTCTTTTAAAGAAAAACTTGACGCTGAAGTAGAGCGTTCCAAACGTTACAACTTTCCATTTTCTCTCTTATTTATTGATTTAGATAACTTTAAACAGGTCAACGACAAACTGGGGCATGCACTGGGTGATGTTGTTCTGCGTAACGTAGCCCAGGAGCTAAAAAGCAAAGTTAGAATTACAGATGTCGTTACCAGGTGGGGTGGCGATGAGTTCGTTATCCTCTTACCGCAAACGGACCACATTACCGCGCAAAAATTGGCGGAGCGCCTGATTGGGGAGATTAACTGCATAAGGATTAACGCGCCCCGGTTCAGTATCAGCGTGGGAGTGGTTACATATCCTGACGACAGTGATAATGTAGACTATCTCTTGAACCTTGCTGATCGAAGAATGTACGAAAGTAAAATAAACACCGAAACATTAAATCTGCAAAATTCCCTCCTTTAAAAAACATTACTCCGTCATACTGCACTTAAAGCAAACACTTATTTCTCTAATTGAATTATACCTGCAGGCATTTTATAATATTTTCGGAATGAAAAAACACGGCCGGGTTGGTAGTCCCGGCGCGCTTACCCGGCAGGGTAAACGTCAGTAACCTTCCCCCCTCGGGATGTCCGTCATTCCAGTTAAATTACCAGAGGGGGACTGTTAATGAAATTGACAGTGTATCATGACGGGCAATTCTGGGTTGGTGTATTTGAAGAAATTGTTGACCAAAAGCTTAAGGTTTTTCGCCAGGTTTTCGGAGCAGAGCCAAAAGATGAAGAGATCCTGGAGTTAATCAACAAGAAGATGCTTGCTCTTACGGATTGGTCCTCGCAATTCGTGGAAGCTAAAGAGCCGGTCCAAAGAAAAATCAACCCCAAGAGGTTGCCAAGAGAAGTTAACCGGGCCATGAAAGAGGTTGGTATCTCCACCAAGGCTCAACAGGCGCTCCAGTTGGAAAGGGAGAAAAACAAAACTGAAAGAAAAGCAATTTCACGTCAGCAGAAGGAAGAGCTCGCCGAAAAGAAACGGCTTTTGAAAAAAGAAAAAGCCAAGCAGCGGCATCGCGGCAAATAACTGTCGACCATACCCGGTCAAACCGGGTATTTTTTTAGGCATTGCTATTTGCACAAAAGAGAGTCAAGGTCCCCCCTGACTCTCCCCGAAAACATGTTTTACATGTCAAATCTGTTTTATTGGCCGCCTACTGCTTTAGCCAAAAACTCCTTGCGCCTGTCCTCGCCAAACTGGTCAATGGACTCGTATACCAGGGCGCCGGTGGGGCAGGCACGCACACAGGCGGGCACTTTCCCGTCATCAAGGCAGTTCCGGTCGCATTTTACCGCCAGTTTTTCCTTCAGCTCACTGCGGATGACGCCGTAGGGGCAGACCATCACGCACATCCAGCAGCCAACGCAGGGGCGCTCCCCACCTTCGTTGGTTACGATGCCTTCCGTCGTACGGTACATGGACCCGGCTATGCAGGCGTCCAGGCAGGGCGCTTCCCCGCAGTGCCGGCAGTTAAGCGGAACTTTTTTGGCCCCGGCCTGGTGGACAAAGATCCTTTTCAGCGGCCGCTTGGCTTCGCCGATAGCCCCCAAAAGAGTTTTGCTTGCGGAGTGGGCTACAGCGCAGGCCAGTTCGCAGGACCGGCAGCCGGTGCAGCGATCGTATCGGATCAGTACTTCCCTGGTCATCTGCTCATCCCCTTTCCGCTACCACTGGCGAGTGCCCAGGCCCAAACCGGCCCGGCGCTCCTGGATGGCCGCAAACAGTTTTTCCGCGGCTTTTTGCGGGTCTGTCTCCACGATAAAGTAACCGCCCAACAAGTCCTTAATTCCAGCAGTCAGGATGGAGGTAACCTGTGGGCCGCCCAGAACCGGCGGCACCAGGCCCAGGTGGACCGGGAGCCCGGACGCGACAGCCCAGGTTCCGATGGCCACCGCTTTTTCGGTCTTGAATTCCGGCGCTGACGCCGCTACCGGAAGCTTATCGATATCAACGCCAAGCTTATTGGCTATGGCCACTGTAAGGTCAACCGCCCTGGTATTGTCCACACAGGAGCCCATATGGAGCACCAGCGGCAGCGGGCCGCCCAGCCCGTTGGCTTCGCCAATGGCGGTTAAAACAATTTTGAGTCCCGGCCCGGCGTACTTTTCTGTAGCCTCCGGTGTCATCAAGCCCTGCCGGGCGTAAGCTCCGGCGCCGCACCCGGTAGCCAGCAGGAGCACGTCCCTTTTGGCCAGTTCCTCCGCCATCACCAGGTAGTTGTGATCCTGGGGCACTTTGACATTATTGCAGCCGGCAAAAAGTACGACGCCCTGGATATTACCGTTCACGATATTATCGATAACCGGTTTCAGAGGATCTGCCGCATCCAGCTTGGCCAGCGCGGCAACTATGGCCTCCACTGAAAATCCAGCCACAACCTTGCTTTTAACCTGCGGAATGTTGACCGGCCTGCCTTTACGGGCCTTGAATGCTTCAATGGCGACTCCGATAATTTCTTTGGCTTTCCCTGCCGCGTCTTCTTCTACGAATTCCAGATGTGTGGAGCCCTGGATTTTGGCAATGCTCATGGTGGTAATCACCTTGGTGCCGTAACAGCGGGCCACTTCTACAATAGATGGATAAACACACTGGTAATCGACGACAATAGCATCCAGGGCGCCGGTCAGGATCGGCAGTTCCTGGGAAACTCCGTGCGTCACGGGAGGTATGCCGTGCCTCATTAACACCTCATTACCGGTGCAGCAGATGCCGACCAGGACGATGCCGTCTGCCCCGGCCGCTTTGGCCTCATCCTGCATTTCCCCGGCAATGCGCACAATTACTTCTGAGAGTACCGGATTGTGCCCGTGCACGGCGATATTGACCGAGTTCTCCTTCAGCACACCCATGTTGGCCTCGCTCACTACAGGCACCGGGGTGCCGAAGAGGATATCGGCAAGGTCGGTGCCGATATGGCAGCCGGTGTAGTCGGCAATGGCGCAGCTGATCCCGCCCAGCAGCAAATTGACCGGGTCGGCGTCCACGCCAAGGTGGGTACGGTGCATCATTTCCGCGATGCTGCTGTCTATGCCGACAGGCAGCGCACCTAGTTTAGCCAGGGCTTCGACCCTCCCGGTGGTGACGGTGGCGCCCGCCCAGGCCAGAGGCTCCTCTCCCTCGGCAAACTGGCTGAATACCGACGCCACTACTTTAGCCGCCAGTTCACGAACACTCAGCCCGTCGGCGGAAATCCCCTGCCTGGCGGCAACCGCCCGGAGCTTGGCCTCATTTTTCACATTGTAGTCCGGCGCCTGGCCCTTTACCCACTTATGCAGGGTATGCGCCAGGTGTTTGGCGTGGCCCGAATGAGCCGCCGCACCCGCGGCTATGGCCCTGACCAGCCCCCTGGCCACCATGGTGTCCGCAGTGGCGCCGCAAATACCCCGCTGGGGCCCGTCCTCAAAGGGACTGATCCGGCAGGGTCCCTGCATACAGTGGCGGCAGCAAACACCCAGCTCACCAAAACCGCACTGAGGCAGTTGGGCATCCAACCGGTCCCAGGTGGTTTCTATCGCTTCCTTTTGCGCAGCTTCCAGCATCAGGCTAACAGCGCTGTCTCTGGACCTCATAAATATCCCTCCCCAAAATAAGTTAAATAATCAAATTAAATTTGCCGCAGAAACCTTGCCCTGCAAAAAGTCGCCCCTTAAGTTGCCCAGGGGCCGCTTGCTTTTGATTAAAGAAGTAAAAACACCAGCCTGTTCGATCAAACCGACCATAATAAAACCAACCAGCCTGTCTTCCCGGATGGCCAGCTTTTGGTAAACCCTGCCTTCTTTTTGCCAGGTCAAAAACTCTTCGCCTTCCTCCATGGCGCCTACAGAAACAAAGGGAAGCCTGCCAAACTGGGCGGCGTTCAACCGGGTCAGAGGGTCCGGGTAGGCTTTCTGCCTGCCGGCCATATTAATGGCGGCATAGCGGCCCTGCTCCACGGCCAGTGTCCACAACGCTGAAGGCGTCTGCCGCCCGGTAACGCAGTCTGTGACTTCAATGCAGTCTCCCGCCGCGTAAACATTTGGCAGGCTTGTTTCCATAAATGCGTTTACTTTTATTCCTGAGGAGATTTCGCCCCCGGCCTCACGCACCAGTTCGGCGTTGGGGCTGACTCCTTTGGCTACCAGGGCCAGGCCGGCCGGTATTTCCCGCCCGTCTTCCAAAACCACAAACCCCAACGCTTTTGGGTCGGCTCCACATTTGAATCCAACTGGATTCTGGCCGTAGATAAAACTAATCCCCGCCTCCCGCAGTTCCTTTTCCACCATCGCGGCGCTTAAGGCATCCAACTGACGAGTTAACAGGTGACTGCTTTTAACCAGTACCGTCACTGGCAAGCCCCGCCTGCGCAGAGCATAGGCTGCTTTCAGTCCAACCAGCCCGCCGCCTATCACAACAGCATCATTTGCCGCCGCCGCACACCTGCTGATCAACTCAGCCTGGTCATAACTTCGCAGGACAAAAACGCCGTCCAGTTCCTCGCCAGCGACTCCAAGTCTGACCGGCCGCGACCCGGTTGCCACAAGCAGCTTGTCGTAAGAGGCTTCTTTCTCCTCCCCGAAAGAAACCGTGCTACTGGCGTGATTGACTGAATGCACCCGCACACCCCGGATCAAATTGATATTCCTTTCTTCAAAAAATGAGTCCGGGCGGTAGCGGATGGAGTCAAAGACGGCGCCCGCCACAATTTCGGCAATCAGGCAGCGGGAGTAGGAGGGGTGATTTTCCTGCGACAGCACTGTGATTTCAGCCAGCGGCTCCAGGCTGCGAAGGTTTTCCGCCGCCGCGATGCCTGCCGCGCTGTTGCCGACAATTACCACTTTCAAGCCATTTACCTCCCTTCCTGGGGCTATTAAATAAAATTGACAGTTCTTGTTGCTGATCTTCGCCGGAGTTTTCTGATATCCTTTTTTGGCATAGCTGCTAAACGATGGTTGTTCAGGAAGTAATTCGGGGACAGTCAAGCAGTGGGGACGGCGTTAGAAACCTAACGTAGAATGTAGTTCCCGTGGTGCCGGTCTCTACGTCAATTTTCGCATTATGGCTGGCCGCGATACTGTAGCAGACAGCCAGGCCCAGTCCTGTGCCGTTATCTTTAGTAGTGAAGAAAGGTGTGCCGATCTTTTCCAGCACAGCCGGTTCTATACCCTTGCCAAGATCCCGTACCGCCAAAACCACTGCGCCGTCCTCCTGAAAAGTCCTTATCAGCAGTATCCCGCCCGGCACCATTGCTTCCAGGCCGTTGAGAGCAAGGTTGAAGATTAACTGGCGAATCTCCTTTTCGTCTAGAGGAAGGTCAGGAATATCCTGCAGTTCAATTGAGATATGTTTGTCGGTAACCCTGCCCTCAGCCTCAATCAAAGGCGATATGGCCGTAACTATATGGTTGAGGTTCCGGTTTTTTAGTTCAACCATTCTGTTTTTGGCCAGAGAAAGGTACTCTGTAATTATGGAATTAGCCCTGTTCAGCTCATCTATCATTAAATTGAAATATTCTTTATACCCGGCGCACTCTTCCTTGTCACTGAGCAGCTGCAGCAAGCCCTTGACGGTAGTCATCGGGTTTCTGATTTCATGCCCGATACCGGCTGCCATTTCTCCTACCAGGTTGAGCCGGTCCAGCCGGGCCATTTCCTTTTCCATTTGCTTGCGCTCTTTCATTTCCCTCTGAAGTTGCTCGTTAGCCGTTTTCAGCTCGGCGGTCCGCTCTTTTACCATATCTTCCAGGTGTTCACGGTATTTCCAAAGCTCGTCCTCCATCTTTTTTTGTTCAGTGATGTCTCTCCAAATACAGTTGGTTTGTTTGAAAGACCCATCCGGGTTGTAGCTCACCTTGCCGTCCAGCAGCACATTGATCAGGGCGCCGTTCTTACAAACTAATTCATATTCCGCGTCGCGCAGGGTGCCGCATTCCTTATAACGAGGGAAAAGTCGCTGAAACAAATCATTGCTGGCCGGGGTCATGATGTCGCTGAACTGACGGCCGATGATCTCATGGCGCTTGTAGCCGAGGATATCGAGTAAAGCCTGGTTTACTTCGATAAAACAGCCGTTACTGTCCAGCGACTGGTAGGGTACGGGAGAGCTTTCATAGAGAAGGCGGAAGCGCAGCTCGCTTTTTCTTAATTCGTAGTTGGCCTGCATCAGTTCCTGGGAGCTGAGCTCAATTGCCATGGTCAGCATGTCCCGGTCAGCGTCCGATTCACAGTAAGCGCTGTTGACTGCGTCGAAGAATCCTTGCCAACCCTCGGGGATAGCAAAGGAATCACCAAAAAACCGCGCTATCTGGCGTCTTAATAAGCTGTGAAGCCGCTGCACCGGCAATTCCCTCCATAAAAGTTAATTTATTATCTAAAAGGCTTTATTTATACATTACCTGACATATATCCTTCGGGAATGCTGTCGAATTATGTCTAAAATAAAAAATTTTTAGATAAAAAACGGTCGCGGGCCATTTAGGCCCACGACTATTTTGATCAAATATGCTGTCAGCTATCTCCTTTTTAGACGGTCCACTTCCTCCTGGAGCGCCTCGATTCTCTCCAGCAAATCCAGGATTATTGCCGCACCGCTTAAATTCACACTGAGATTGGAGCGCAGCCGCTGCAGCTTTATGAGACGTGCGGCGTGACTTAACCTTACGCGGCCTTGTTTTATCTCCACCACACCGTATTCAGCCAGGCGCAGGGCCAGTTCCGGATGTATGGACAGGCTGTTCAGATCAACCCAGGCTTCTTCTTCGCCTGTATTAAGAGTGTGGCGGTAAATCTGAAGATAATATTTTTTCACCACCGTCACACCCCTTTCCGCAGTACTGCCAACTGCCGGTATAGTTTCTCTTCTTCTTCTGTGAGGCGCTCAGGGATATCGATTCTTATTATTACATATTCATCGCCGCGCCCCTTATGATGAGGCAAACCTTTGCCGCGCAGGCGCAGTTTTTTACCAGCCCGGACACCCGGCGGCACTTTCATCAGAACCGGCCCGTCCAGAGTGGGTACAGATACCTGATCGCCCAGCACGGCCTGTTCCGGCCGCAAAACAACCTCGGTTTCCAGGTCTTCATCTTTCACCTTGAAGACAGAGTGGGGCAGGAGTTTTACCTTGAGATAAAGGTCGCCTGCCGCCCCCCCGCTTAAGCCCTCGCTTCCCTGTCCTTTCAGGCGGATCCGGCTGCCTTCGTGGACACCATGCGGGATCTTTACCGTCAGGGTTTTATAGCCTGCCGTTTCCCCGGTCCCGCCGCACCTGCGGCAAAAGGTGTTATTGTTTATCCCTGTTCCGCCACAAACCTGACATGTTTCCCTGGTAGAAATCCGCAGTGATTTCTCCCCGCCCCTGTAAGCTTCTTCCAGTGTCAGTTCCAGTTCACTTTCCACATCCCCGCCGCGCACGGGCCCGGCGCGCCGGGTTGTTCTGGCCGAGCGCCCGAAAGGTGAACCGCCGCCAAAAAGGGTTTCAAAAAAGTCGCTGAAACCTCCTGCCCCGCCACCTTGGCTGGTATAAAAGTGAAAACCGTCCATATCGGGAGGCGGCTGGAAATCCTGGCCGTCCCGCCAGTTGGCTCCCAGCCTGTCGTACTTCTCCCGTTTTTCTTTATCGCTTAAAACCTCGTAAGCTTCATTGATCTGCTTGATTTTTTCTTCCGCTGCCTCTTTATCCTTACCGGTGTGCAGGTCCGGGTGCCATTTGCGGGCCAGCTTGCGGTATGCTGTTTTTATCTCTTTTTCCGTGGCGCCGCGGCTGACGCCTAAAATTTCATAGTAGTCACGAAATGCGACACTCATTCAATTCTCACCGGCCTTTTCGCTACCATAACCCGGGCCGGCCGCAGCAGGCTGCCGCCAAAACGGTAGCCGCGGGACAGTTCCCCGGCTACGTGGCCCGGCAGGATATTCAGATTTTCCAAATAACCGATACCCTCATGCTCGCAGGGGTCAAATGGCTTGCCCAGGCTCTCGATTACTTCCAGCCCGTGACGCTGGAGCAGGCTGAAAAGCTGCTGGTAGACCATTTGCAAGCCCTGCTTCACCTGTTCATCCTCGATTTGTGCAAAAGCCCTTTCAAAATTGTCCAGGACGGCGATAAGTTCCTTTATTAATTCCTTTTTGCCGCGGGTGGAGTTGGCCTCTATGTCCCGCTCCACCCGCTTGCGGTAGTTGTCGAAATCAGCCAGGGTCCGCAGGTGGCGGTTTTTTTCCTCCTGCAGTTCCTTGCGCAGGCTTAAAATTTCATCCTGCGGCGTATCGCTTTCCTGTCTGCTCATCGTTGCCCTCCTGACAGTTTAGCTCTATTTTTCCTCAAACTCGGCGTCCACCACGTCTTCACCGTGCGGCGGCCCGGCGCTTCCCCCGGCAGGCCCCCCGCCAGCCTGCTGGTAAGCGGACTGGGAAAGTGAGTAGGCTGCCTGCTGCAGGTCGCCCTGCAGGGTACGAATGCGGTCAATAGGAGCGTTTTCTTTTAAAGCCGTTTTCAGATCGCCCAGCAGCTGTTCCACACGTGCCTTTTCGTGCACCGGCACTTTGTCGCCCAGGTCTTTGAGCTGGCGTTCGACCTGATAGGCCAGAGAATCAGCCTCATTGCGCGCTTCTATTTCTTCTTTATGCTTTTTGTCTTCGGCCGCGTGAATCTCCGCTTCATGCACCATGCGGTCGATCTCAGACTTGTTCAGGTTGGTGGAACCGCTGATGGTAATAGTCTGCTCCTTGCCTGTGCCCTTGTCCCTGGCGCTGACTTTCAGGATGCCGTTGGCGTCAATATCGAAGGTTACCTCAATTTGCGGTATGCCTCTGGGCGCCGCGGGAATACCGTCAAGTTTGAACTGTCCCAGGGAGCGGTTATCCCTGGCCATTTCCCGCTCACCCTGCAGGACGTTGATATCCACCGCCGGCTGGCTGTCTTCGGCAGTGCTGAAGATCTGGCTGCGCCGTACGGGAATAGTGGTATTGCGCTCGATAATCCTGGACATGACACCGCCTAAAGTTTCCACGCCCAGAGAAAGAGGTGTGACGTCCAGCAGGAGGACGTCTTTCACTTCCCCTGCCAGCACACCCCCTTGAATGGCGGCGCCCACAGCTACCACTTCATCAGGGTTGACTCCCATATGCGGGTCTTTGCCGCCGGTCAGCTGGCGGACCAGTTTTTGCACAGCAGGGATACGGGTTGACCCGCCGACCAGAATGACCTCGTCAATGTCCTTCTCCGACAGCTTCGCGTCAGCCAGGGCTGCTTTTACCGGACCGCGGCAGCGCTCCACCAGGTGGGCCGTCAGGTCGTCAAATTTCGCCCGGGTTAATTTTGTGTCAAGGTGTTTTGGCCCGTTGGCGTCGGCAGTGATAAAAGGCAGGTTGATCTGAGTCTCCAGGGTCGTGGACAGCTCCATTTTAGCTTTTTCCGCGGCCTCGATCAATCGCTGCAGGGCCTGCTTGTCATTGCGCAGGTCAATGCCGTGGTCCTTCTTAAACTCATTGGCGAGCCAGTCAACAATTTCTTTGTCAAAATTGTCGCCCCCCAGGTGGGTATCACCATTGGTTGACTTTACTTCAAAAACTCCGTCCCCTACTTCCAGGATTGACACATCAAAAGTCCCGCCGCCCAGGTCGAAAACCATGATTGTTTCATTGGACTTTTTATCCAGCCCATAGGCCAGGGCTGCCGCGGTAGGCTCGTTGATAATGCGCAGCACGTTAAGGCCGGCAATTTTACCGGCGTCTTTGGTGGCGCTACGCTGGGCGTCGTTAAAGTAAGCCGGTACGGTAATCACCGCGTCAGTAACCTTTTCACCCAGGTACTTGGCCGCGTCATCCACCAGCTTGCGCAGGACCAGCGCCGAGATTTCCTCCGGCGCCATCTTTTTGCCGCGGATATCAAAGCGCACAGCGTCATTGGGGCCTGATGTTACCTTATAAGGAACAAGCTTTCTCTCATCGGTCACCTCTGAATAGCGCCGGCCGATAAAGCGCTTCACTGAGTACAGTGTATTTTCAGGATTTAAAACAGACTGGCGCCGGGCAACTTTACCTGCCAGTCTTTCTCCGTCATCTTTAAAAGCCACAACCGAAGGAGTTGTGCGATCACCTTCGGTATTGACTATTACAGTCGGCTTGCCCCCTTCCATAACCGCAATAACGGAGTTGGTGGTCCCTAGGTCAATGCCTACAGTTTTTCCCATAGCTCAAACCTCCTCAATGTCATTAGGAATAATTAATTATTCCCACGTTGCTTGGTAATATACCCCAAGCTTAAAGTAAAATTATTAATAATTAATAAGAAATTCATTAAATCCTGATTAATTTTTACCTTTAACAAAAAAGAAAAAGCCCCGGTATCAGGGCTTTTCTTTCACTCCGGTGTAAATATACTGGCCAATCCTGAGGCGGCAGTAGTCTCCCGCGATCCCGGCAGCACCAAACAATTCGACTAAGTCGTCCGGCATGGTGAAAGTTGAGGGCTCAGCCAGCAGCTTTTCAAAAAAAGAGATATATTTTGTTACTGAATGCCCGGGGGCGAAATCAATTATATATAACCTGCCGCCCGGGCGCAGGACACGTCTTACTTCATAAATAACACCGGCCTGGTCGCGGAAGTGGTGCCAGGCGTCGGATATGAGCACAATGTCAAATGAACAGTCCGGCAGCGGCAGCGCCTGCGCGGCGGCATGTACCAGCCGGATCGGCATTTTTTTAGCGGCCGCCCGTTTCAGCATCGCCTTGGAATAGTCTACTATAGTCACCTTTGCTCCAGCATTGCTTAAAACCTCGGCGTTGATACCGGTGCCGCCTCCCAGATCAAGCAGTTCCATATCCTTGACAGGCGCCAGCCAGACTGGAACATGCTCTGAATGGTCAATACGGGTGGCCCTAACAAACCAGTCATAAAAGGGAGCCATTAGCTTAAACATCATTTTTAACGACCAACACTCAAACAGTGCGGCTGAAGCCGCACCTACAATTTCTGAACAATGCTATGGCTGTTTAAGTGTAGGTGCGAATTTATTCGCACAATGCTGCAATGACTTCTAACAATTCTCGTCCTAAACCTTAGTGCGACTGAAGCCGCACCTACACTCACGGGGCTAGCGGTCAAGCACGCTTAGAGCTTTCTTAACAATGTTGTCGGCGGTAAAGCCGAATTTTTCAAACAGCTTCCCGGCCGGAGCGGAGGCGCCAAAGTGGTCAATCCCGATGATCTCGCCTTTATCACCGGTGTAGCGGCGCCACCCCAGCGTACTTCCGGCCTCTATGGCCACACGCGCTGTAATTTCAGGCGGCAATACCCTGCGGCGGTATTCCTCCGTTTGCTCTTCAAACAGCTCCCAGCTCGGCATGCTGACGACGCTTGCCAATACGTCCTTTTCTTTAATCTTTGCCGCGGCCTGGAGTGCCAGGTGCACTTCCGAGCCGCTTGCGATCAGGATCAGGTCCGGTTTTTTGTCTTCAATACGGTTTAGTTGGTAGGCGCCGTGGACCAAGCCGTCCGCGGGCGAAAACTGCTGCCTGTCCAGGGTAGGCAGGTTTTGCCTCGACAGGATCAAGGCCGTAGGCCCCTTTTTCCGTCCCAGGGCACAGCGCCAGGCTATGGCGGTTTCATTGGCGTCAGCCGGCCTGATTACCGTCAGGCCGGGGATCGCCCTGAGCGAGACCAACTGCTCAACAGGCTGGTGAGTGGGACCGTCCTCACCCAACCCGATGCTGTCGTGGGTGAAAACATAAATTACCTTGAGCTGCATCATGGCGGCCATGCGTATGGCCGGCCTCATGTATTCAGCAAAGACCAGGAAGGTGCCGCCGTAAGGGATCAGCCCCGTGTCCAGCGCCATCCCGTTAAGGATGGAGCCCATGCCGTGCTCCCTCACCCCGAAATGAAAATTGCGCCCGCTGTAATCGGCCGGGGAGAAATCGCCCGCCCCTTTGATGATTGTTTTGTTTGAAGGCGCCAGGTCGGCTGAGCCGCCCACCAGGTTGGGCAGCCTGGCGGCCAGATCGTTCAGTACAGTGCCTGAGGCGGCCCGGCTGGCCACCCCTTTCTGGTCGGCGGGGAATGTAACCAGGTCCTTGTCCCAGCCTTCCGGCAGCCTGCCGCTGACCCACTGCCGGTACTGCACGGCCAATTCAGGGTATGCTTGTGCAAAGGAGCTGAACAGGGATTGCCATTCTTGTTCATGTTTGCTGCGCCCGGCAACTGCATTGCGGAAATAGGACCACACCTGTTCGGGGACAAAGAAGTCAGGCTCCTGAGGCCAGCCCAGTTTCTCTTTAGTATTCTTAACTTCTTCCACGCCAAGCGGCTCACCGTGCGCCGAGGGTGAATCCTGTTTATTCGGGCTGCCGTAGCCAATATGAGTGCGTACCATGATCATCGAAGGTTTGTCATTTACCGCCTGAGCCGCCTGAATGGCTGCCGCCACTGACTCTGTATCGTTCCCGTCTGAAACCTGCTGCACATGCCAGCCATAGGCCGCGAAACGGCCCGCCCGGTCCTCGGTAAAGGCCAGTTCGGTTGACCCTTCAATACTAATGCGGTTATCGTCATAAAGGCAGATCAGCTTGCCCAGCTTCAAATGCCCGGCCAGGGAGGCGGCTTCGTGTGAAACACCCTCCATAAGGTCACCGTCACCGGCAATAACATAAGTATAATAGTCAACAACCTCATAACCTGGGCGGTTGAAGTAAGCCGCCATGAAACGCTCCGCGGCAGCTATGCCGACCGCGTTGGCGATGCCCTGGCCCAGCGGGCCTGTGGTAACCTCCACCCCTGGTGTGTGGCCGTACTCCGGATGGCCTGGGGTTTTGCTGTCCCACTGGCGAAAATTTTTGAGGTCATCTAAAGTCAGTTCATAACCGTTTAAATGTAGTAAAGCGTATAAGAGCGCGGAGCCGTGACCGGCGGAAAGTACAAACCGGTCCCGGTTGGGCCAGGACGGTCTTTGGGGATTGTGGCGCATAAATCTGGTCCAGAGGGTGAAAGCCATAGGGGCCGCGCCCATGGGCATGCCCGGGTGGCCTGACTTAGCTTTTTCCACCATGTCCACGGCCAGCATCCGCAGAGTATTGATACAAAGCAATTCCAGGTCATTTTTTTCATTTTTCATTTACTGTTCCTCACTTTTTGCACTGATCTCATATTTCATTTTTAGGGTGCCATAAATAACTGAGATTATCCCATGCGGGCATTTGGAATTAAGCATTTGTTTTCTTCCACAACTGACCCGTTTTTCCCTTCCATCTTTCGCCAAATAATTTGGTTTTTCAATATTTAGCAGGAATTTATTCAAAAAAGGATAAAAATTGTAGAAAAAAAGAATTATGTGGAGCAGAAATGTTCATATTGCTTTTGTTAATCAAAATCATTATATATGCCATGGTTTTTATCAGGGTTTTCGGGGCAACCCCGCTGAGCTTCCCACTGGTATTGCTGGCGCTCGCCCTGGTAATCAGCGGTTTTTGGCGCAACATCCATGGTTATGAGAGACCTAAAGTAAATTTTCTAACTTTACATTTGGATTTACTCCTGGCCTTCATTTTCTCTCTATTCTCACTAAAGGGCGTTGATAAATTATTTATTGTATATATGATGGAGGGAATAGCAGCACTACCACAGCCCTATTGGATTGCTTACGTGATACTTACCCTGGCGGGAAATTTAGGATCCACCGCCTTATTTGATTTAAGAGAGATGGGACAGGTGCAGATGCCTAATATTGCCGAAGTACTTCTCTTAGGACTTATCTTTGTTCTGGTTTTCAGTGAGAGAAGGCAGAGGGAACAAAGGCTCGCCTATGAAAAACAGGCTAAAGAACTTGGATACGTAAACCTTCAACTTAAAGAGAGTATGGCCTGGAGCGAAAGCCTGGCTTCCGAAGCGGAACGGCGGCGCATAGCCGGGGAAATCCATGACAGCCTGGGTCATAATCTTACCGGCTTGATTTTAACTCTGGAGGCGGGAAAAAGGTTGATGAGCCATGATGTTGAAGCCGGGAAGGCTTATTGGGATAAAGCCTTACAGATTTCCCGCGCCGCCATCGATTCTGTCAGGGAACTGGTTACAGTTATGAAGGAGTCAAATCCCGAATTCGAACTGATTTCCCGTCTAAGGAAAATGGTTCAGGGGATTCAGGATTTAACCGGCCTAAAGGTCAGCATTGACGTTACATCCGGGGATTTAGGGCTTTCCGGGAAAGAGCAGTTCACTATTTACCGGGTTTTTCAGGAAGCGCTTACCAATACCTTACGGCACGCTCATGCCGATCATGCGCATATATTCATTTACGGTGACAATAACTTCTTATACTTTTTCTATTTGGATAATGGCGCCGGAACTAATCAGGTTATACAAGGGAACGGTCTCAAGGGAATGGCCGAAAGAGTCGCGGATATCGGCGGCATAATCAGCTTTCACTCCTGGGCCGGCGGGGGCTTTAAAATCGAAGGTTGTATAGATAGGCGGGGTAAAGGGCAATGAAAAAGATAAGAATTCTGATTGTTGACGACCAGCCAATAGTCTGTGAAGGATTAAAAACTATTCTTCAGCTTGAAGATGATTTTGAAGTTACGGGTATTTGTCACAATGGGCGGGAGGCTCTGGAAATTTGCGGGCTGGCAAAGCCTGATATTGTGCTGATGGACGCGCGTATGCCTGTGATAAACGGTATTGCGGCAACTAAAGAAATAAGCAGACTGTTTCCGGATACGAAGGTGCTGATTTTAACAACCTTTAATGAGGAAAGGTTGATTTTTGAAGGTATCCAAAGCGGAGCAAAAGGATTTTTGCTTAAAGACATGCCGCCTGACGAGTTATGCAAGTGCATCAGGGCGGTACATTCCGGCGGCGCCTGCCTGCATCCGGACGTGACGCTGAAAGTTATGGAAAGGATAGCAATGCAGGGAGCAGGGGCCTCTTTTAATGATTTGCCTGAAAACAGCCTGGCCCAACTGACAAACCGCGAAAAGGAAGTGCTTAGATTTATTGGCAGGGGTTTATCCAATGCTGAAATTGCCACAGCGTTGTTTATAACCGAAGGGACAGTAAAAAATCATGTGAGCAGCCTGTTGGCCAAACTTGGGGCCAGGGACAGGACACAGCTGGCGATCCTGGCCCAGAAATTTTGACTTAAAGAGAAAATTTAAAGGACTGAGCCCTGTTCAATACAGGAATCAGTCCCAGAGAGCAGTTTAACTGTCGTCCAAACCTCTTGGGGTCGGTTCAGTGAAGGCTTCTTTTATTTCACCCGGCTCTTAAGAGCATTACTAGGCTTAAAAACGACAACTCTCTTCGCACTAATTTTAATCTCAGCCCCGTTTTGAGGATTGCGGCCTTTTCTGGCTCCACGTTCTTTTGTTTCAAAAGCCCCAAAACCTAATAATTGAATTTTGTCTCCCTTGGCAAGTGTCTGGGTGATAGTGCTCAAAACCGCTTTAAGAGCCTCCTCAAAGTTTTTCAGGGACAGGTTTGCTTTTTCGCGTACACTGTTGACAAGTTCGGTCTTATTCAATTAGAATCGCCTCTTTTTCGATAAAATATGACACATTTCCTACATTTTAGCTGTTTTCAAAGTTAGTGGAAATAGGACTTGCTTCCTTATTTTACAGTAGGACTAAAGTCGCATGACTTAAGATAGATAAAAATATATCCCGGGTAGGATGCACAGAACATCCTTCATCTTTAGTATAAAGGTGAAGGTTTTTTATTTGACTAAGGAGAAGATGCAGGCCTTCAATCAATATATATCACATTTAAAAACTTCATTTTAAGGGCAGGCGCCACCTCCTTCCGCCTGCTCTTTAATCATCTTTAACATTTCAAGCCGTATCCAGCCACTGTAAGGTCTTATAACCGTCCAATAAAGACGGAACGATGATTTTGCCTGACCTCCCAGGCATAAAATCCTTGTTTCCGTCGATAATGTTACAGTATCATCGGGGTTTTGTTCTATATAAAGATTCCAGGCGGTTTTAGCATTACCTGTTTGATTAAAATTAATTAAAATTAATTAAACTCATTAGCGCCTGTTTTTTTTATTATCCTTAACATTTCGAGACGTATCCAGCCGCTGAAAGGCCTTATCACTGCCCAATAAAGGGAAAACAGTATTTTGGCGCTGCCCCCGCAACATAAAATCCTGGTCTCCGTGGGCAACCTCAGCTTATCACCTAGTTCTTGTTCTATATAAAAATTCCAGGCGCTCTTACAATATCCGTTTTTATTAAACCCGACAAAGTCTTCTGCTTTTACACTACGGTCTATGCCGCCGGATGGCCGCCAGAACCTGCCCACAAATCCCATTACAACCTCTTTATTTTTCATTTCTTCGAGAAGGATAAAGCCTGACTTATCTATCATGTCTTTAATTGATAATCCAAGTGATGACTGCTTATTTGACTTCCCGGGGAATATTAGACCGTATGTACCGCGTATTTTTAACAGGGTTTTAATTATCTTTGATTCAGCCATATCAAGCTGCCAGAACGCTTCAAAAACTTTCTCCGGTGTTGAATTGACAGTAATACTGTGTCTTTCAACAAAATTATACTGGGGCAGATAATAATCCAGTCTCATCTATTCTCACCTCCTACATTCTTCAGAGCCGAATTTGCTTTGTAGCGCGAATAATTAAAAGACTGCCATGGTTTATCTTCAGCAAGGTACTGTTTTTCTTTTAACAAGTAAGCTTTAATCTGCTGAACGGTTTCCTGGTCAGCATCCTGGGTTAAAGTCAGCAGATCCGGTATCGCGTCACAGGACAGGGTCTTTAAGTAGTTGATGTCAATCTCGCCGGTCTTAACATACCTGTCGATGCTGCTGCGGACGATAATTTTGTCTATATTAATAAAATTTAGGACGGTATAAAAGGCGAGGGCAATGACAATATAGGCTTTGGCCAGAGGTATTTTATTGTGCCAGACGTGGCCCAGTGCTAGCAAAATTAAGGTTAACAGCAAGAGCATAAAGTAATGAACAAAGACGCGCAGGTAGGTCAGGCCGCAGGCTTCCTCATACAAAGACATCTTGAAGTGAGCTGAAAACAGCATGTTGAGGGAAAAAAGCACCAGGAGACTCAGGCAATAGCGGACTATGGTGTTAACACGCTGGTTCTTCTTGTCGACATAATGAAAGCTGCCTAAAAGGATACCCAAATTTATTATGGTTACGGCAACCAGTTCAAAAAAGCCTCTGCGGGCATATTCTGCATAGGTGAAACCGGCGGGAAGCAAGTGGCCCTGGACGCCGTACAAATAAGAGAACTGGATTATTGAAAAAAGCAGGTAAACAAGATTAATTACAAATAAAACAGTCAGCAGGGTGACAGGATCAAGTGAACCATGTTTTGTCGGCTTCTCAGTTTCAACCTTGGGAGGCTTGCTGTGGAAACTCCAGATGTAGCCGGACAGGCAAACAAAAACAAACAGTATGATTAACCCCTGCCTGGCGGCAGGCCCCAGCTCAACCAGTTCCCAGAACCTTGCGACATGGCTCAGGTAGTGATTGAAAACCATATCTGCGGATGACAGCAATGGCAGCACAACGAACAATACCGGTACGCAAATTAATAAGCCTGTGACAATCTTCTTTACAGTTAAAAAACCGCTGCCGCTTTCCTTCGGAGTTAATTGTTCCACTATAAATAGAAAAGGTTTGGGAATGTTTTCGATAGTCAGGGGGATAACCCGTTTTACAATCTGGCCTATAATGCTCAAGTCCGACCAGGACACACGACTGTTCGCGGCTGAAATAGTATGCACGACAAGCAGCACTGGTATCAATAAGAAATTAATGGCCAGCAGCACCGGGTTGGCATAAATGGCAAACGTTGCGGCCAGCAGCAGTACAGGGATGAGGACAAACCAGCCAAAACTCTTTTCAACTGAAATGAATTGACGCTGGCTCCACCAGAAGAGGCTCAGTAAGACAAGGACATAAATAGGATAAGATATACCCAGTTCCTTCCCATAAAACAGGTAATCAAAGATAAAGCCCGCGGCAAGAGCAAATAATATTAACAGCAGCTTTTCTTTTACCTGACTGCCTTTCACTTCCATTTTAGTTCCCTCTGCCTCCGCCTTAATCCAGTCTTATCTGGCGTGACTTGTTCCGGCACTTTGACTCGCCGGTTTCTTCCCCTCCCAGCGCATGGCCGATCAACCTCCGCAGCGCCAATCTCATTTGTTTCTTTGCTTCCAGCAGCGGCTCACGTACTTCTTGCGGCATTTTAGCAAGCGCTCTTTTCTCCAGTAAACGGTGGACTCTTTGCAAGTCTTTGACCGGGCATTCATCACATGCTCTGTTTGTCATTCTTTCACACCTCCGAACTTAATTTTTAATACTCCAGCCTCCATTTTTGCGCCCAGCGCGTCCCGCCCCAGAAGTATACGGGGCAGAAAGATATTACGCTTATAGTCTCCTACTCTAACGGTCAGCTCGTCGCCTCGCTGGGAAAGCGAAATATCTCCTTTTTCCGCAAAGGGCAGGGACATTTCCAAAACATACCCGTCACCGGCCTGGCTGATTGTCTGTGACTGCCCGCTAAAGAAGAATTGCTCGGGAGGATTGTCACCAAAACAATCACCTCCCATTTTTTCAAGGGCAGCAAAACCTACAACTTCCTGCCGGAATAACGGGACTGTAAAAACAGGTATCGGGCTGAACTGGTCTTTAATATACCGCAGGTAGGAATGCTGCAGTTCCCCCCATTTTTCAAAATACTGCCCCAGGTCCACAGCCGGCAGCAGCCGGTTAACAATCACGGCGTCTGTATTAAAACCATACAGGTTTAAATACATGAAGCTCCTTTCTGCTTCCCGGATTACCATTTTTTCGGGGTTTACCACTATCCTGACTGAAGTGATCTCCTGATCGGTCAAAAGGGCGTGCATCTCACCGAGTTTTTGGAACAGCTCAGCTATACTGTCGAGGGTGTCATCACCCGGCAGGGGCACTCCTAACAGCGGTTTGGATATCGGCCTGGCAATCTTGATCAGCGTTTTTTGCACGGGAAATATTTTGTCCAGCCACCAGCTGAGGACAGCGGGAAAGCTGAGCAGCCGGAGGGTCTCGCCCGTAGGGGCGCAGTCTACGATTACGACATCATAATCGCCCTTTTTGCAGTGGTTAAGGATTTCCAGCATGCTGAAAAGCTCCTCCAGCCCCGGAAATACGACCAGTTCTTCGGCGGTGATGTCTTTAATGTTCTGCGATATGAGCAGGGCGGACAGGTACTCCTGAACCTTCCCCCACCTCTTTTCGGCGCTGAGCAATGTGCTTATCTCCTGTGCCCACAGGTTTTCACGTATTTTCACAGGTTCGTTTTGCAGTCTCAGGTCAAAGGAATCTCCCAGGCTGTGCGCGGCGTCCGTGCTTACCACAATGGTTTTTTTCCCCGCCGCCGCTGAAACCACAGCGGTTGCGGCCGCAAGACTGGTCTTACCGACGCCTCCCTTGCCGGTATAGAGTATAACCCTCATTTTGATTCTCCCTTCAGGTCTTTCTGTGATTATTACGACTTGCATAAAATACTATCTACCAACATTTCGCATGTCGAAATATTACCATAAAAATTTTTATCAGCCTTCCTGCTTATTCTATTTCAATAATTCGTCTCTCCATAACTGTTTTCTCAGTGGCCCGTTCTTCCTGCTGGAATCCCAGGACTAATTTGCGCAGCAGTTCCAGTGCTGTTTCAAACTCTTCAACAGTAAGCAGACTCCGCACCCTGTCCAGGACAGAATAAATATGCCCTTTAAATTCATCAATCAATTCTTTGCCGCTTGCAGAAAGGGATATTGTCACAACCCTGCGGTCTTCTTCACTCCTGCCCCTCTCCAACAGTCCTTTTTTAACCATACGGTCGACTATGCCGGTGGCTGTACTCATAGGGACAGACATACCCTGGGCCAGGCTGCTCATGGTAACGGTCTGGTACTTTTCAGACATCATTAGAGCTATAAGCTCGAACACAGACAGAGATAATTTGAGCCTGATGAGTTCCTCAGGGAAAACCACTTTCTGAATGTTATCCAGTACATATTCGTATAATTCATCGTTACTGTACAACATTACACCCCACCGATTTATTTCGTGACGCGAAATATACTGATCACAAAATATCACGCTGTACATCTTTTGTCAAGGACTGTATAAACTTTTATCCCAAAAATTATCCGTGTCAATAAAAAGTGTATTTGCCTTTTTACCGGTTACGTGTTAAAAAATGTTTAGCGACTATTATCAAAAATACAGGAGGATTTATGAAACACACTTTTTTGTTTACAGAAAGCACCTGGATTGCGAAAGGGACTTACTATGATGAAAAAAACAACCCCGTGGAAGTCACCGGGGAGTCCTTTATAACCCATCTCAAGAAAACGTGGTTTCTGAACAGCAGCATGATCCTGCCGGGAGAAAGCCCGACGGAATTGAAAAATGATTATGAAATAGTCCCCTTTGCGAAGGACGTTACTTCGTGGAAATCGGTAAACCCGGCCCTGGGAACACTGTTGGGCAGTTTTGCCGTCGTGGAAGACTCGATTATCTCTCTGTTCAGCTCTCAAAAAGGAGAGTATTTCGGCACAGAGGTCTTAACTATGATCAACGAGTCGGAGTATACAGGGAAAGGTGTTTTATACAGCCCTGCCGGTAAAATATCGTCCTGGTCTGTTAAACTTACAAGAGAATAATATATATTTTAAATTTTCTCAAGCATTAATGTCCTTCCAGTTCCACCACTTCAGCAGTTCCGGATTATGTGTGCTGTTGGAAGCATAATATACAGCGCAGCGAAAAACATAAAGCATGCAGCGGTCTACCTTCATGCCCTTTTGAATGCAATGCTGGAAGTACATTTTAACCGGGTCCTGGCCTTTGAGTTCCTGCACCGACCGAAATCCCAGGCTATCGACCGTCCCACACCGGGAATCTGTCTGAATTGTTTCAAAGCTTTCCTTTGTTCTGATTCTGACATGCTGCAACTCACCCCCAAATGTGCTGGTAGTCAAATATTAAGGGCAAATTATCAGTCTGATCCTACCTTTGCCTATATTATAAAACAACTTACTTGCATGATTCTGTCACCGGGGTGACAAAAACAGAAATTAATTACACCCAGAATAGCAACAAAGCCAGATTTCATCACCCAAAGAAAGAAACCGGCTGAGGTTCTCCCTTCCGGTTTCTTGTACTTAATGAACATTGGATTTATATTAGCAGCAGCTTGCCCAGACCATCCAGGTCAAGGATATGAATGCGCTTTTGGGTTGTTTCAATCAATTTACTTGAGCAGAGCTCATTTAAAATCTTATTTGCCACTTGTCTGGAAACCCCGCAAAGATTAGCTATTTCTAACTGAGATAAACGCGGTATAATTGCCGTATTAGACGCACCGGTTTCACCCTGCTCCCCTGCCAGGCGAACCAGGTTATAAATTACTCTGCTGCGGGCATTTAAAAAAGACAAAGCCAAATTAAGACCGGCGGGGTTCCGCCGGCCTCAAATTGGTGCGACTTTGTCGCACAATGTTACAAATATTACTATTCTCTGCGCAGCGCCTCAATCGGATTCAGTCTAGCAGCCTTATTGGCGGGCAGGATCCCGAACACCACACCTATGGCCGCTGAGAAGGCAAAAGCCAGCAAAGCAGTATACCAGGATACCAGAGGCGGCCACTTGGCCAGTTTAGCGATCAGGTAAGCCCCTCCGGCACCAAGGGCCATGCCGATAACACCTCCCAGCAGGCACAGCATCACAGCCTCGATCAGGAACTGCACCAATATGTCCCTGCGTCTGGCGCCCAAGGCCATACGGATACCGATTTCCCTTGTGCGCTCAGTCACCGACACCAGCATGATGTTCATCACCCCGATGCCGCCCACAAAAAGTGAAATTCCCGCGATGGCCCCAATCACCAGGGTCATGATGCCGGTTATTTTATTGGCCGTTTTCATTTCCTGCTCCATACTAACACTGGCATACTTGCCGGGCTCCCGGTGCCGACGCTCCAAAACTTTCACGGCCTGGCCCATAGCCTCGTCCACTTTTTCCTTAGAGACGGCGCTGCCCTCCAACTCCTGCACCTGGGTGTTAAACATTACCTGCCATACCTGGATGGGTATGTACACTTTCGGGTTTTCCTCAAACCCCAGGGCTGATTCCCCCTTGGCCACAACACCCACAACCAGGAAAGGTGTGCTGCCGAGTGTAACCTTGCTTCCCAGCGGGTCTACCCGGCCGAAAATTTGCCCGCCCAGTTCTTCGTCAAGTACGGCCACCCGGCGCTTGCCCGTATCGTCCTCCTCCGAGAAGAAACGTCCTTCCTTCATGTTGAACTTGCGGATATAGGCATAATCGGAAGAAACCCCTAATATCTGCGTAGATTTCTTGTCTTTGGTCCCCCTGGCCTCACCCGAAACCTGGTTGACCGGAGAAAGGCGTGTAATATCAGGTACCTTGTCCTTAATCACCGCCACATCACTCAGGTCAAACTCCCGTCCCGTCACCTGCTTGTTGGTGCGCCAGTCTACATAAATGGCAAATATATTGGTGCCTATCTTTTCCATCTCGGACATTAAAACAGCCCTGCCGCCCTGGCCGATAGCCACAACCGCAATTACGGCCGCAATCCCTATGACAATGCCCAGGGTGGTCAGCAGCGAGCGCAGCTTGCTGGCCATGATCCCTTCCAGGGCTACTCTGATGCTTTCCAGAAGGTTCATGGCAGGCCCGCCTCCCCGCCTTGATCGCTGCTGCCGGATTGATTTGCCGCTGGTTCCACGCTCACCAACTGTCTGGCGTCCAGCGGGTCGGCCACAGGTTCATCGCCTACCAGTCGCCCGTCGCGAAAATGGACGATCCTTGATGTGTGCAGCGCTATATCAGGCTCGTGCGTGACCAGGACGATAGTCACCCCACTGCGGTTAAGTTCCTGAAAAATAGCCATGATTTCTTCCCCAGCACGGGTGTCCAGGTTGCCAGTCGGCTCGTCCGCCAGGATTACACTTGGGTTGTTGACCAGCGCCCGGGCAATGGATACTCTCTGGACCTGCCCGCCGGAAAGTTCACTCGGCTTGTGGTGTAATCTTTGGGCCAGTCCCACCCTTTCCAGCGCCTGCGCGGCCCGCCTTACCCTTTCTCGGGGCGACACCCCGGCATAGATCATGGGCTGTTCGACATTGCGCATGGCGCTCATTCGCGGCAGCAGGTTAAAGGTCTGAAAGACAAAGCCTATTTTGCGGTTGCGGGTTCGCGCCAGTTCTGTGTCATTCATACCGCTGACTTTTGTTCCGTCCAAAAAATAGCAGCCCGATGTCGGCGTGTCCAGGCAGCCCAACAGGTTCATCAGGGTTGATTTGCCCGACCCGGAGGGGCCCATTATGGCCACGAACTCGCCCGGCTTTACCTCCAGGTTGACACCTGCCAGGGCAACTACAGGATGGGCGCCGGCCATGTAAGTTTTCCCGAGGTTTTCTACCCTGATCATGTGGTGCCGGCGCCCCCTTTGGCCGCTGGCAGGTTCTTTACTTCATTTACCCGGCTGCCGTCGGCTACTTCCTCCCCGGGGCTGACTATAACTGTTTCACCCTCTGAAAGACCTGTTATAATTTCCGTGGCTAGGGCTGAGTCAACACCTATAGTAACATTTCTTAATTTTGCTGTCCCATTTTCCACCACAAAAACTTTTTTGGCACCTTCTTTTTCCACAACAGCTTCATACGGCACTACCAGAGCACTGTCCTTGTCTAATGTGGTTATGCTCAAGTCGACTGTATAACCTGGCCGTAGCCCCTCTGTGTCACCCTCAATTTTCACTATCACCGGCACTTCCACCTGGCTGCCCCGCTCGGAGGTCTTCGCCACCACCGCGCCGGGGGAAACACTCTGAAGTATGCCTGTATACTCCCGGCCCGGCTGGACCGCAGTAGTCACTTTCACCTTTTGGCCTGGCCGCAGCCTGCCGCTGTCAGCCTCGCTCACTCCGGCGGTTACCTCCAACTGCCCGGTATCGCCGATGGTAATCAGCCTTGTGCCCGGCTGGACATAATCACCTAAAGCCACTTCCACTGCGGTAACCACACCGTCCATTTCAGCCCGGAGCACTGTCTTGCTGAGCTTGTTTTCCTCCTGCTCCAGCTGGTAACGGGCTTGTTCAATCTGGGCCTGCAGCGAGGTCAGCTCGTGCCCTACAGGGCCGGTTTCTTTCATGCGCAGCTTCTCTTCCGCTATTTTGTATGCAGCTTCCTTCACGGCCAGGTCCAGCTCAGCCTCGTCAAAATCCTTCGCGCTTAGCGCCCCCTGCTCGTACATAAGCTTGTTGCGCTCATAATTCTTTTGTGCGTTCCGGTAATCCGCCTGTGCCATCAGGTAATTTGCCCTCTCCTGCTCTACTTCCTCTTCCCGCGGGTAGATGGCCTTGTTCAGGCTGGCCTCCTGGGCAATAAAATTTGCTTTTGCCTCATTATAGTCGTCCTCGATCTCCTCAGCATTAAGCCTGCCCAGCACCTGCCCCTTGCTCACCCGGTCGCCCGGCGACACATTCAATTCCTGCACCGTAGTGCCGGTAAAAGTATAAAACTCCTGCTTGGCGCACAACCTCACCCGGCCGGAAGCAAAAACGTTATCCTGGATCGGCTTGATCTCAGCCTTCACGGTCTTAACCGGAATGCCTGCCTGCTGTTTATTCCTCGCCATGTTCAGCGCAACCACCGACACAATAAGGCCGAGGATAAGCACCCCGGCAATCAATTTCTTTCTGGAAACAAGCCGAAGCCGCTGCAAAATCAAAACTTTACGCCCCTTTCACCACATAAACTGCTCTTAAATATTCAGACGTTAAAAGTGAACTTTTTACTTCAATACTCCTATAATAAAACATTTCTAAACCCTTTTTTATGACACTTTTATAGCCCGCCAATTTTGTTTATAGGGGTCAGGAATCCCAGAGCCAGCACGTATACTATCCAGAGAACACCGATAAACATAGCGGTGTTTTTGTAAGCAGTCTTCATGGCCACCGAACCGCCGATAACCAACAGCGCCAGGCTCCAGATAAAGAAAGGATCCACTTGGGATAAAATCAAATAAAGCCTGTCTATCTTGTCCCCCGGCAGGAGTAAGGCCAGGCTGGTGCTGACCCGTGCAAAATTCTGAGCTGGCGTGGTCATAATCAGGGCTGTCCTGATCAAACCTGCCAGCATTACAGGCAGATAGGAGTACGCAGTTACCGCAAACAGACAGTTAAATGGGGCCTTCTCGCCGCTGAAGGTATTAAACAGTTTTAAGAGCCCGGCTATTACCAGCCACATTAATAGCGGCCCCGCTACCGAACCCGCCAGTGAGACTGCCGCCGCCCAGGTGGCCGCCATGTTCACAGCGGCGGCAGGGAGATCTACTGCGCCGGGTGTATTTTGAATAGTCCAGATTGTGTACTCCTTTATTTTGGGAAGTATTGGGATGACCAGTGCCAGGTTTAGTACCAGCAGTAAAATAACTATTCCAGATGTATTTGGCAAAGCAACAATATTTTCAAATGCTATCTTTGGTCCTCCCCAGAGCACTCCGCTTATCCTTTGCCAGAGCCCCATCGCGTAACTTTTTGCTTCAGGCTGCGGCACAGGGTTTTCCGAGTTCTGCATTTCCATAACAACCATCTCTCCTTATTTCCATTTCTGATCATCTTCTGAAAGTATTACTGGAAGGCCTCCGGCTCGGCCGGAAAACTATCTCAATCAATCAATATATGAACTGCCCCTCCCTTTACAGCCATTTCCGCTTTCTAAAATAGACGCCCATAAACACTCCGACAGTAATCATGATCAACCAGACCATGGGATAACCCCATCGCCACTTCAACTCCGGCATGTACTCAAAATTCATGCCGTATATGCCGACTATGAAAGTGAGAGGAATAAATATAGTCGCAATTACTGTCAGGACTTTCATAACTTCGCCGATTCTGTTATTTATACTGGAAAGGTAGATATCCAGCATCCCGGTAATCATATCCCGGTATGTTTCAATTGTATCACTCGCCTGAATCGCATGATCATAAACATCCCTGAGATAAATACCTGTTGATTCCTTAATTAATGGAGAATCACCTCTTTCAAGCCCGCCTATAATCTCTCTTAAAGGCCAGACCGACTTGGCCAGAAAAAGCATACCTGTTTTTAACCTATGAATAGAATTCAAAGTAACCGGCGATGGATTTGTCACCAGCCTTTCTTCCAGGAATTCTATTCTTTCACCCAGGTTCTCCAGCACTATAAAATAGTTGTCGACTATCGCGTCAATCAAAGCGTAAAAAAGATAATCAACTCCCATTCTTCTGATACGTCCCAGTCCGCTCCTGATACGTTCCTTAAGTGGGTCAAAGATGTCAACATCATTCTCCAGAAAAGAAAGCACATAGTTTGGTCCAAGCACCAAACTTGCCTGCTCGGTAATTACCTTGCCGGTTTTTCTGTCAAAGCTCAATACTTTTAAAATTATATAAACAAAGTTACCATAGTCTTCCAATTTAGGACGGTGGCCGGTATTTAAGATATCTTCCTGTACCAGTGGATGAAATCCATAAATTTCACCTATTTTCGCTATTACTTCCACCTGATGCAGGCCTTCAACATTTATCCACTTAACTCCGGGCTTGTCTTTATATAAAAGATATTCATCAATATTCTCCAACTGTTGTTCCTGGTAACTCACTTCATCATAACAGAATAATGTAATTTTTGTCTTTTCTCTTTTTTTCTCACCGGTATGAACCAGGGTTCCGGGAGCTAGACCTGCCTTTCTCGAATTATTACCATAGTAATTACGCAGCTAAAATCACCTCGCCTTAGAAATTCAGGATAAAACATTCAACCTCTCTTCCATATTTCCTGTGACCAACTGCTGTAATACTTCAGCCATTAGTTTACGAAATAACTTTTTTTGCAATCTCTTTCTCCAAATAGATGCTGTCAAGTTAAAGTGGGTCGTTCCCGATAATTTCCAATGCAACTCAACCAAGTTATAAGTTTGACACCATATGGATTCCAAAAGTTTTAAAACATGGGTGGCGGCGGCCCTGACTGCCACCCCCACGCATGGTCTTATAAACACGCCGACGGGGTGGCTCCGGGAACATGTCTACAGGTAGCAAACCCGTCGCTTCTCCCATTATACCATGCGTGGGGTCCCCGGCCGTCAAGGCTACCCTGACGGCGCCGCCCAAAAAAACCTCAGGGGTTCACCAAAAACATGTCTAAAAAATCCAATCTGAAGTGAGACGGCTAATTAGTAATGCCAGTTCGCGGCTTTTTTGATTGGGACCATAAGCTGCCGGCAAGGATGCCCGCACCCAATCCCCAGGATCTTTTGCAGCCATGCCGTCTGTTTGTCTCCTGGCCCAATAACTATCCTGGACTCGTACCGGTTCTTTCTCTGGAGCAGGCGGCCCCGGCAGGCGAAGTATATCTATAAGATTGCCGTTTCTTTTTGCGCAACGAACATGGCCGAGATTATCAGCTCCGCTTACCGACCAGGAAGACCCCTGGTGTTTAAACCGCCGGGCAATGGTATGCCCCACATTAGGTTCGATAACTCCCAATCCCCGGGCCGGGGAAGGGCAGGGACGGTTCCTCTCCCGCCAGTCGATAATCCCTTCCCAAACACTGTTGATTAGACTTTGGAAAGCTCTTAGTTTTTCTTTTCTGGCATCATCTTTTTCTTCTATTAGCAGTGTCCTTAAAAATATGTTGAAAGCTACCCGGTCGTCTGCTTTAAATATTCTCTGTAATTTTTGTCTTATCTGCGGGTTTTGACCAAACAATCTAACAAGATCTCTTTTTAAGTGGAACCGGCAGTATTGATATTCGGCCCCTAAAAGATCGGCACCCTCCCGGACCCAGTCGGATCCGTCCCCGGCAATAATTTTTCTTGAGCAGCCGTCAAGATCGTAGAGCCGACTCAAATGCCGTTCTAAGGCGCCCCAAAATTCTTCTCCTTTTCCGTGGTAAATGAAGTAAGTGGGGTTGATCAGTTTTGCTCTGCCATTTGGACCTTCTTCCCACCCTTCGTAAATTACGGCTGTCTTCAACTCAAAGCGCCTCTGCTCACTTTTGTGCCGGCGCTGGCGTTTAATCATCGCTCCGTCCACTTCGACAATCAACAAAGGGACAACGCGGGTACCAGCGCCGTCTAAACCAGTTTCCCCATCCCATTTCTTAAGGTGTTCACCGGCTACCTGAACATCCTGATGAATGGTCTCGTGGCTGACCCTCACCCCCAAAGCGGTTTCTAAGGTTTCTTTTGCCTTCCTGTAGGTTTGTTCGGCGGCAAGCATTACCGCTATTTCGCTCAACCGGGGAGAGACATGGACTCTTGGTGGTATACCGAGCAGTTCGTCCAGCAAAAAGGTGTAAGCGTATGCTCCGCTTAAAGTGCGCTTTTTGTAATACCGTCTTGGGTATCTGAGCACACCCAAGGTGGTTTCGAGGGTACGTTCCCTTATTTCAACTACTTCCCAACCTTCCCGTTGGGCCGAGTTAAGTATGAGGCGATCAAGGTGTTCTAAAAATGCAGCCAGCATCTGGATCAAGTATTCTCTGGAGATGGTAAATAGTTCTTTCTCTACAGTATTGAAATTTGTCTTCCCAGCAAGTACACTTTTAAGTAAAGTACTCACTCTTTTCTCTTGCAGCCAGGGACTTTCTTTAAGGTGGTCGGCGACTGTATGGAGTTGAAGGGCTGTATTCATCGAAGAAACCTCCTTTGTGGATTTGGCTGATTTGCATTGGAGGTTTCCTTCTTTTCTCCAGAGAAAAATCCTTGTTCTTTCGCCTGGAGATTACTGGTGATCACCCACAGTTATTTTACAGCAACCTCCAAATACTACCATAATCCTCATGCCAATTCAACAAATCTTACCATTTCGACAAACTGAGGCAGTTGGATTACAGTGAATAATTTTAATGTCTCAACAAATACTACCTGAAAAGCAACGAGGTGATTAAAAATGGCGTTATTAGGCAACCCTTTTGTGGCCAATGTCCCGCGCCAATTATCCGCGGCAGAAATTGTCCAGGCTCTGCGTGTTGACCTGGCTGGTGAACTGGAAGCGATTATCGGGTATGAGGCTCACGCCATGGCTACAACTGATGAGAGGGTAAAAAAAGTTCTTTATCACATCGCCGATGAGGAACGGCAGCACGTTGGAGAACTGCAGCAGTTAATCTTCTTGCTGGCCCCCAATGAACAGCAGTATGTGGAAAAAGGAAAACAAGAAATAATCCAGCAGCAGTCACAGGGCTTCCACGCGCCCATGCAATAAGTTCCGGACTTGCAATGTACCAAGGAATAAGGAGGAAAAGCTTTGTTTAAACACGACAAAAGCCTAATGTAAATGGTAAATGCTGAAAGGCCCAACCCTACTTAGGCTTCGATGCTGACAGAAGGCGGCCTCCAGGTTGAATGCGGTTAAATACACCCAAATGTAGATGTGACTTCAGTCGCACAACGATGCAATTGCCTCAAACGCCTCCGGCGCTGGCGCGCCGAATTAGTTTGAGGCCTTTGTAATTTTCAGACGACTCGGCGACCTGTACGTCCAGGATGAGCGCTTTACCGCCAGTATCGACAAGGTAAAGCCCGGCCTGGCCAAATTCATGAGCGAAGCCATGCACCTTTACTGCGACAGGCTTTAAGCTGACATATCCAGACATCACAAAAGTCCATGGTGTTGAAGTTCCACACCATGGACGGCTCTGTCTACGACAAGAATCTTTACGAACTATTTTAACCGGCGAATTTCAGGTGGAAAATACTAGACGCTTTATAGTTATCGCTCTGGTTCATGTACAGAGCGATTTTCTCGCCCCAATAGTCACGGTTCTCTATACGCGAAAACAGTGGGTAGTCCTCTAATACTATGATCCTTTGGTCCCATTGGGACAAGGTTTCAGCATCATTTACTCCCCATTTGACCAGAGCTGTTTCATGACCTGCTTCTTGCATGCCTTTGTTGATGATAGGGATACTGAATTCCGCTACCGTGTCGAATACTATCTCTCCTCCAGGAAAGCTGTCAGCCAGCAGTTTAAATAATTTTTTTATTTCAGCTTCCTTAAAATAAAACAGCACTCCTCCGGCAAGGAACAAAACATTATGTGCGCCGGTTGTGATTTCCTTTACCCAGTCCGGGTCAAATAAAGACTTTGCCAGGCACCTTGAACGGTTACTTTCCGGGAATATCTTTTTCCTTATTTCAATAACATCTGGCAGGTCCAGGTCATACCACCGCAGCTGGCCGTTGTCAACCCGGAAAAAGGTTGTGTCCAGGCCTGCCCCTATATTGACAACGGTTGCCCCGGGGTCTTTAGCTAAAAAGCATTTGATCGTTTCATCAAACATTTTCGCCCTGGTTATCCAGCCGATATTGAAAAAATCAGTGAAGATCTTTTCTATACCTGCAAAATCATAATCGATTTGCTCAACTATCTCCACTGCTTTAGGATCGCTTAACAGCGGGTTCCCTACCTTTGTTAGCTTAGCCCTGCCCCACAAAGGAAGCAATAATGTCTTTTGAACGTTTGACAAATTAACTTTCATTCTATAACCTCTCGCAGTTTCATTCTATAACATAATTTAAGTAATTCAGGCAAATTACTCATCTAACGAATCAAAATCAAGGGTTGCAAAATAGTCATCCAGCGTTTCCGCCCTGCGGATAAGTTTCACTTCACCGTTTGGTCTAAGCAACAACTCCGCGGACCTCAGTTTGCCGTTATAGTTAAAGCCCATCGCATGACCGTGGGCGCCGGCGTCATGGATAACCACAATATCACCCGGCACAATCTCCGGCAGATGGCGGTCAATGGCGAACTTGTCATTGTTCTCGCACAGTGAACCGGTTACATCATACATATGGTCTAGCGGCCAATCTTCTTTCCCCAAAACAGTGATGTGATGATATGCTCCATATAAGGCGGGACGCATCAGGTTGGCCATGCAGGCGTCCAGGCCGACATAGTTTTTGTAGATTTCTTTCTTGTGAAGGACCTTACTCACTAAACACCCGTATGGCCCTGTAATCATACGGCCCAGTTCCATAGTAATCCTTAAAGGACCTAGGCCTTGCCTTATTATTTTTTCCTCATATGCTCTTTTGATTTCTCTGGAAAGGAGGTTCAAATCCACACTCTCTTCACCCGGCCGGTAGGGAATACCGATCCCCCCGCCAAAATTGACAAACCCAATCCTTACCCCGGTAGCCTGGTAAATTTCTAAGATTAAGTCAAAGAGCATTTCCGCCGTGGCAATGTAACTATAGGGGTCCAACTCATTGGAAACCACCATGGTATGCAGGCCGAACCTTTTGACACCTAATTCCTGTACCATACTGTAACCTTCAATGAGCTGTTTCCTGGTAAAACCATATTTGGCCTCCTGGGGCAAGCCAATAATCGCGTTGCCGCTGCGTAGAGGCCCGGGATTATAACGGAAAGAAATCATCTCAGGCATACCCGCGTGTTTTTCCAGGTATTCAATATGGCTGATATCGTCAAGGTTAATAATAGCTCCTAATTCTTTCGCCTTGACAAACTCATGGGCCGGTGTGTTATTGGAAGAAAACATGATGTTTTCCCCGGTAATCCCCACTTTCTCCGCCAGGACCAACTCGGCCAGCGAGCTGCAGTCCGCCCCAAATCCTTCTTCCATGAGTATTTTCAGGATATAAGGGTTCGGGGTGGCTTTTACAGCGAAATATTCTTTAAAGCCGGGCGCCCAGGCGAATGCCGCCAGGAGCTTCCGGGCGTTTTCCCTTATCGCTTGCTCATTATAAAGGTGAAAAGGTGTGGGATGTTTTTCAATAATTTTTTCCATCTCCGCTTTTGTGTATGGTAGTGTCTTGGTCATTTCCAGCCTCCGGTTGTTTTTAAATATAATATCACAGTCTAATAATAAAGCCAGTTTTTTCTCCTCTTTTTAAATCCACTTACTTCCAAAATCAGCTCAGAAACAATGTCCAACGAGCTGGCTGAAACTAATTAAGCTTAAATATATCATAAGCCTCACGTTGTTTCACGTGTTTATTCTAAGGTTGCGCAAATAGGAAAAAGTCAGCGCCAAAAAAAGCAATGAAAATACTAAGGAAAACCACATCCATGACATATCTGTTGTCAGGCCATAGAGCGGCTTAAGTGTTTCTCCCAGGGACAGTGCAAAAAACAGGGTGAATCCCTTGATAAACAATGCCGGGGCCAGCAGCAAGCCCAGGCCTTCTTTTTTGGCAGTCATATACGCCAGGATTAAAAAAGCCGGCATCACGAAACAAAGGTCCAAAATATAGATGGAGTAATAAAATTCTATTTTCCGCCCGGTCTGGAGCAGCGGCAGCAATTGGCCGATCCAGAGATTGATGAAGATTAAAGGAATAGCAGCCAAAAACACCACCGCTGTGTTTCGCATGATTCCCGGCAGTTCGGTTTTTGGCGGGATCTCCCGGCGAATGCTTGCGACACCGTAAATGATGGTGTAAAAAGACAGCGTAAATATAGCCAGATAAAGTAAATACAGGACATTATAGACACGCTCGATGACATAAATCCCATAAGCATAGAACAAGTAGCCGAGCATACCAAGGATTACTATCTGCCTGGCCGTATCTTCCTCCTTGATGCGAACAGCAACAGCCAGGATGGTTATGGATGCCGCTATGGTAATTATATCCTGGGAAAGAACTCCAGGCATAATCTCAGCACTAATCACCATGCTGTAAATACCGGGATTCAGCACTCCGGTCAGTGCCGCCGCAAAGGATAAAGAACCTGCCAAAAACCATAGTATTCTGTGTAGATAGATTTTTCCAATCATTTATTACCCCCAAAAAAATTTTAATAAGTCCCGGCATCAGTCAGGCAAGTTTCAAATCATCCCTTTCAAGAACTGCTGCCGCAAATCTTCATCAAACTTTTCTATGGCGTAGCGCAGCATTGTCCTCGGCATTATCTTATAGTGTTCCACAAGAAAGTTATACTCAGTTTCAAAATCCCGGTTACCTACCTCTCTAAGCATCCAGCCTACAGCTTTATGGATCAGGTCATGTTTATGGCCAAGCAGGATCCTGGCGATATTCAGAGTATCGCTGAACTGCCGTTTTCGTATGAAATGATATGTCGTAATAATGGCGATTCTTTGCTCCCAGAGGTTGTCTGAGCCGGCCAACTTGTACAGCAAGTCTTTATCCTTATCCCATAAATACGGGCCAAGTATCTTTTCTGCGGAAGAGTCCACCAAATCCCAATTATTTACATAAGACAGGTTGCCAAGGTACAAGTCAACGATTTCTTTCTTATCTTCTTCTTTTTTTGCATGCTCATACTTGAGAACCAGCAAAAAGAGAGCGGTCAGGCGGTATTCATGAATGGGCTCCTGCAGCAGTTTTTCTGTTTCACCCAGCGAAATATCCTTGAAATACTTACGGGCCACCTTCCGCTGCAGGGGAACGGTAATACCGATAAACCGGTCTCCCTCGCCGTATTCGCCCGGGCCGACTTTAAAAAATTTAGGTAAGAACTCAGCCTTTTCAACATCCTTGTGTTTTTCCAACTCGTCTTTTACAGCCTGGAAACATTGCATTGTTATTACTCCTTCGTCTAAGTATCCCCAACTTCTTTCATCGATTAAACGCCGTTGTTAGTCTTTTACGTACTCCAAGGCTTTTTTTAAATCCTCCGCAATCATTTCCCTTTTACTTTTTTCTATATTGAAACTATCCCCAGTTTGTGTATAAGAAGGGAAAAATCTTATATTATTAAAAACATGCTCCTCTTTCCTGGTTTTATATGTTGAACCAGGTTTTATTGGAGCAGTTTTGTACTTGTTTTTATAGATATAATTAATAGCCTTGATCGCAAAATCACCCATGCACATGATTACCTTAATATTGGGGAATTGAGCTAATTCATTTTCAAGCAGCTTTGCACATTCTTTTATCGTTTGCGCAGATACAAGATAATTAATTTTGCTGCATTTTATTGCAGTTGTAAGATAGACTCCCATGGCTGTTAAGTCATCATAAGAATTAATTTCAACACCGGCATCTTGAAATGCTGTTTTTGTGGTCTGAAAGAACGAGCCATCCAGTTTTTGATAAAAATAGTTTACGTGCTCTGTTGGAGGAGCTTCTGAGATCATTACCATTTTGATTGCCTTTGGATCGATATTTATTCTTGGATAGATTCTGTCTTTGTTTGTATCATCACAAGGATAATTGCATTTCAAATCTTTATTTATCATAGAATTATCTCTCCCTCATTATAAATTCATTATATGAGCTTAAGTCCTGTGACGATATACATGCTCCTAGCTTTCTATGGATGCCGCCAAACGTATCTTTATTTTTAGCGGCGTCATCGCATTCATCTTAACAAGTTACGTATTAACTATAGAAACTTGCTATAATTTTAGCAGCCGGTAAAAATAGTAACTGTCCTAATAATGTCCCTATGATTTTAGTGGTGATGAGTAAAACTACCAGAGCCTTAACATCTCCGTATTCTCGCTTTCCCATTAACGCTTGATCCGTAATTATAGCGGACTTCGGGTCAATAAATTCGACTCCATTATTCATACCAATAGCGTCAAATTCCGATAACGTAATAAACAAAGGACATTAACTCTCTAATTCAACAGGAGGTATAGATAATAACCGAAAAACTCCCTGAACAGTGAGTATATGTCTCTCACTTCAAAGATTCTAGCACGGGCGGAAAAAACCTTCTGGATCCCAACTTTGCGCAGAGTCTATTTTGGTCGAGGCATTGACAATATTGGTTTCCAGTCATTATGTAAAAAGGTCTTTACATTTTTTAGCTAATAATATATATTTGATGTAAAGAGTCCTTTACATTGAATATGCGGGGGGGTATTAGAATGAAAATATTCAAAAAAGCCGATGAAATGGAAATTCATATCTCATTTTTATCGATGAGGCTCGCATGGGTTTTCATGCTATTAGCTTTACTAGTCTGGGCATGGTATGATTTTTCAAAATATAGTAAATTAAATTTTGCTTTTTATATTGGCACAGTTGGAGGTATCTTCTATTGGCTGTCAACCATTTATTATAGGAATAAGATGAGATAAGCATGAAAAATAGAGTGCGTGAATTACGAAAACAACTAAATTTAACACAAGAAGAATTTGCCAAAAGCTTAGGTGTGACAAGACAAACTGTGATTGCCATTGAAAATAATAAACACAACCCTACACTGGTGCTCGCAATTAAAATTGCCAGACTGCTGAATAAGCCTGTCGAAATGGTTTTTATACTTGAGTAATATTGGCACGAACTGCTCTGGTCATGGAGATACTCTTCCAAAAGAATGAACCAGGTGTATAATTAAGAGTTAAGAGTCCGGAGAGAAGGTTTGTAATGGATAAATTTATTTTAGAAATTCGGCATCTCACTAAAAAATTCAGCAAGAAAATAGCTATAGACGATTTAAATTTTTCTCTCAAAACAGGAGAAACAGTAGGGCTTCTCGGTCCCAACGGCGCCGGGAAAAGCACGCTGATAAAATGTATTGTCGGATTGCTCAGGCCTGATAATGTGAGGTATCTTCATACGGAAGGTCCTCTTTACAATATTCACGTAACAAAACCTTATTTCCATAAATCCTCGGCAATTTAACCTGAGTTTTGCAGTAAAAACAAGTTATAAAGCTCTGCAAGTACAGCATTTATGCGGACTTCAGAGCTTAACTTTTTGGTATATTAATGTTGTATATTCAGACCTTATTTGTGGTATTGCAAAA
>NZ_QFFZ01000036.1 GCF_004369225.1 Pelotomaculum propionicicum | reverse complement strand
TCCTCCTTTGTAATCGCGGTACTGGTCAAAAAGCTTTTGCATTGCAGCTTCCTTGGTTTGGTCAGCTTGTTCGCCGCATGTACAGGATGCCAATTACTACTCCCCCTCTCTTTCGTCCCTCTATTTGTCTTTCTACCTCTGTTGCAAGTCCGTAATAGCTGTGTTACCACCTCTCTTCCATTAATGCAAAATCCAGGGCGCCGGCTATCGCCTCTCCTTTTTGAGGCAATTTTAATCTAACAAATCTCATTTCATTCTTAAGATCGAATAAACAGGTAATAAATGTCTCTCAAAACAAAAAAGAAAAAGACAGTATATAGCCTTTTCCTCCTTTCCACATTGGGAGGCACAGTAGTTTCCCATTGCACCCTATCGGCCAGAAACCATGCATTCCTGTTTAGGTTACTCAGCTCGGAGAGCTCTGTTTTTCAATTTTATGGCAATCCAACCCTTTTATGAAGTAAAAAACTTTAAAGTGAAAGCTAAATTAAAATTAAGTACACGCTTGTTTCTACAGTGCCATGGCTGACTCTCGCAGACAGTAAGCAAGTTTTTATCCAAAGCATCTGTGCGGCAAATGCATCAGGATGTGTGAAGAAAACCATAAAAATATTCACTTTTAGTACTGGATAGTCAAACCGTGACACTGTAGAAACAAGCGCAGCTAGAGATTTCTTAACGGGTGCAGCATAATCAGAAAATGTAAAATAATTAAATATAATAACTAATATAATTATAAATATTAATAATATATACTTAATAAATAAACAATATTTATAATTTTATCCTAAAAACAAAACGGGGCGGGGAACTTGCCGCCGGCCTGATATTCCTTGCGGACAGCCTTAAATATTTCATAAGCGATCCAGAGATCGCTCTTGGCCTGCCCGGGCGGTTCAACCGCTTTCCAGCGCCACTGGATCCAGCGCGAGCTGTTGGCCACGGTTCCTTCCTTCTCGTAAGAAAAAGCAGTCGGCAACAGGAAGACCTCGGTCTTAATATCTGCGGGGTTGGCGCCGGGGCGATGCCAGAAGGCCGCCGTTTCGGTTTCAAACAGGTCGACGGCTACCATCCAGTCCAGATTTTCCATCGCTTTGCGGGCTGCAATGACATTGGGCCCACCTACCGCCGGGTTCTGGCCCCAGGCGAAGTAGCCCTTGATACTCCCCTCGGCCATCTTTTCAAAAATAGCCATGTGGGAGTGGTCACTGCCGGTGTGCTTGGGCAGGTAGTCGAAACAAAAATCGTTTTCTTGAGTCGCCTTGTCCCCGTACCATGCTTTTAACATGCTGATCAAGAACTTGGGTTTGTTGGACCAGAAGCTGGTCTTGGGAGTTTCCTTTTCGAGGTATTCTTTTAAGTTGGCATGCGCTGCCGCGCTGGGGGCGCCTACGTATCCGGTAAGGTTTGCGTACAGAATACCCTGGTCGGAAGAGCCCTGCACGTTTGACTCGCCCCGCTGGGCGTTGACGCCGCCGCCGGCGATGCCGATGTTGCCCAGCAGCAACTGCAGCATGGCGGTAGCACGCACGTTCTGGGCGCCGTAGGTGTGCTGGGTCATACCCATGGCGTAAATCAGGTTGCCGGCCTTGTCGGGCTTGCCGGTGGAACAATACAGGTCGCATACTTTTTTGAATGTGTCTTCCGGTGTGCCTGTGATCCGGGAAACAGTTTTAATGTCATAACGGGCGACGTGCTTCTTCAAAATCTGGAACACGCACATGGGATCCTGCAAGGTCGGGTCTTTCTTGATCGTATCCCCATCCTTCTGGTACTGCCAGCTCTTGTTATCATATGAAAGCTTCCCGTCCTTTTCCGTCAGACCGGTGAAGACTCCTTCATTCAGGGCGTAGTCGGGGCTGACCAGGTAGGAGGCGTTGGTATAGTTAAGGACATAATCATAGAAATACAGTCCGTTCTGAATGGCGTAGTTCATCATGCCGTAAAGGAAGGCGATGTCGGTGCCGGGGCGGTGCTGAGCGTAGATATCAGCTTTAGCCGCAGTTTTGGTAAACCTGGGGTCGACAACTATAACCTTGGCTCCTCTTTGCGTCACGGCCATACCCAGGTGGCGCATGATCTGCGGGTGGTTTTCCGCCGGGTTGGCGCCGATAATTAAAAACACGTCGGTGTTTTTATAATCCGTAAAACTGTTGGTCATCACCCCCCTGCCAAATGATTGGGCCAGACCGGTCACGGTTGAGGAGTGACACAGCCGGGCGTGGTGATCAAAATTTATTACCCCCAACGAACGCATCATTTTCTGAAAAAGATAGTTTTCCTCGTTGTCACAGGAAGCGCTGCCGATATGGGCAATGGCCTGGGTGCGGTTTACGGTCACACCTTTGGCGTCTTTTTCCTCGAAACTTTCATCTCGTGTTTTCTTTACCCTTTTTGCGATTTCAGCAAGGGCCCAATCCCAGTCTTTTTTCTCCCATTTCGTGCTATAGGGAGCACGGTAAAGCACATCCATAATCCGCCGGTCATTGACAACTCTCTTGCGGTTTTTGTCAACGATGGTATTGGCGTCGCCAAGGGCGATGCCTTTAGAACACATGGTACCTTCATTGTTAGGATTGTCCGGGTCGCCTTCAATGTGGATAACCCTGTCGCCTTCGGAATAGACAATAAGACCGCAGCCGACTCCGCAAAAAGCGCAAACCGAAGCAGTTTCCTTGGCTTTTTTAATCTTCAGGGGGCCCATTTCAAAAGTGGGAAGTTTATCTTCAGCTGTGCCGGCAAACGCGGGTATAGCGGTTGCGCCTTCCAGCAAAGCTGTTCCGGCAGTGCCCAGACCCAGATACTTCAAGAAATTGCGACGACTGATTCTTTGCTTCATAAATCTAACCTCCTTTGACATAAAAGTGCGTTCTCAGTCATCTCGTTTATCTCCTTTCCAAGCCCGGGAGGCATACCGGTTTCCCCATATACCCTAACGACCTGGAAATCATAGCTTTAAAGCCTTAGATCGCCAGGTTCGGAGATTTTGGATAGAAAAAAATATTAACTTGTTTTTTACCCCGCTTTAGTTAAAAAAGCGGTTTGTTCTTTCCAAGTCTCCTCTTTTCCCTCCTTTCTTAAAAAATATTTTAATTAATAAACCACTTAATTTGTATTTTCAAAATATGCAATTGTTTTCCCTCAATAATTAAGCTTTCTCTTCCAACTAGAATATTAACATAAACGAATTACATAATTCAAATAAATTTATTTTATTTATAAAAGTTACCTTATAATGATTTCCCGACTTTATCATTTAAAAGATTTGGTTACGGTAATATTAACCTTGCAGACAAAAAAACTCTGTCCTCATACAAAGGACAATGTTATGTTTTAAGAATTATTTAACACCCAACCGAACATTGGCCTCATGTAATTAAGCAACCTGATTGATTTAATATCACTATCTCATTCTCGAATATACCTTAATAAAAAAATTACCTCCGTTTTAAACACGGAGGCAACTGAGTTTTAGTTTATTATTTCCTGTTTTAATACTCCTGAGGCATACCTTTAAGCTGCGCCAGGCTGAAAACCGGCCCGTCCACACAGACAAACTTTGAACCGATGTTGCAGCGGCCGCATTTGCCGAGACAGCATTTCATCCTCATTTCCAGGGTGGTTATGATCTGATCATCCTTAAAGCCTAGTTTCGCAAAAACCGGCAGGGTGAATTTGATCATAATCGGCGGCCCGGCAATGATGGCGAATTTGTTTTCCGGGGAAGGGGCTACTTCTTCCACGTAGCTAGGCACAAAGCCCACATGTCCCTTCCAAGCCTCTTCAGGGCGGTCAATTGTAGTATAGATTGCAGTATTGTGCAGCTTCGGCCAGCGCTCGGCCAGGTCACTCTTGAAGCACAGGTCGTCCACGGAACGCGCTCCGTAGAGCACCTCAACCTTTCCATAGTCACTGCGGTACTGGTCTGACAGGGCATAGTCAATCAATGAGCGGATGGGCGCCAGGGCGAAACCGCCGCCCACGAAAAACAGGTCCTTGCCCTTCATAATTTCATAGGGGAACCAGTTCCCGTACGGCCCGCGCACGCCAAACTTTTGGCCCACTTCCATCTGATGCATGACATTGGTCAGCCTGCCGACTCTTTTAACGGTAAACTCGAGGAATTTACCCCTGGTCGGCGCGGATGTGATGGAAATGGTGGACTCGCCCTCGCCAAATATAGAGAGCATGCATACCTGGCCCGGTTTGTTGCCGAAGTTTTCCATTACTTCCGGGTCATCGAACTCCACAGTAAAGGTTTTAACGTCGCTGGTCTCGTCGACGATTTTGGTAATTGTCACGGGATATGGCGTCAGAGCAGTAGGATTATTAGGCATTCTGCGCCACCTCCTTCAAGTCGTTGATAATCTTGGTGATGTCGATATTGACCGGACACTTTCTGACACAGCGTCCGCAGCCCACGCAGCCGACCATGTTGTAGCGGTCCAGGTGGTATTTCAGCTTATGCATGAAGCGGTTGCGCACCCTTTCCTTCCTGGTCGGGCGCGGGTTGTGCCCGCCGGCCATAAGGGTGTATTCCGGATACATGCAGGAGTCCCAGCAGCGAAGGCGGGCGCCTGTGAAGTCACCGGTGGGGTAGTCGAAAATGTCAAAGCAGTGGCAGGTCGGGCATACGTAGGTGCATGTCCCGCAGCCGAGGCACTTCTTCTGGTCGTCCCCGTTCCAGTACGGCAGTTCGAAATTGTTGTCCAGCAGTTCCTTTACGCCTGTCAGGTCAACTTTCCGCACAAACTCGCCGGCCAGCTTCTTGGCCAGCTCTTCCTTGTCCTTGGCCAACTGCTCCGCACCCTGGCTGCTGAAAATCTGGCTGTAAGCGTCCGCCAGGGCCTTGCCTTTTTCTGTATTAACCTCGACATAATACTTGTCGCCGATTTCAGTAAACAGAAGATCTGAACCGGTCCCGTCACACGGCCCGCCTTCGAAAGCATAGCAGAAGCAGGTGCTGAGAACCTTTGTACAGCTCAAACCAATTATTACTGTATTCTCCCGCTTGCCGGAGTAATATTCGTCACCGAACTTTTCTCCCTCGAAAACAGGGTCAAGCGTCGTTATAGCCTTGATGTCGCAGGGGCGCGCTCCGAAGAGTACCGCTTTCTGCGCACCTTCAGGCTTGTTGATCTCTATTGAGTCTCCCGTATAGGTGTAATTGAATGTCTTCTCGTTCTGCGGCAGAAAACACCCTTTGGGAGATACGTCTGAATTGGTGTATTCCAGGAATGCGTCTGCGGCGCCCGATATCTTTCTGAAAAGCACTACTGTTTCTTCCTGTACCGGCGCGATCAGGTCATAGTCCTTCGCCAGCTTATCCAGCAATTCAGGCAGTTGTCCTTTATTTACAACTCTTGCTTCCATGCTCAGCACCTCCTTTTACATAAACTCCTCAGGATCACCAGGCGAGAATTCGCCCAGCGCCGAAGGTATTCCCGGTTTTGATCCCGGCGTCGGAGAATCGAATAAATCTCCAAGATCTTTGTGGATCTTTTGGTTCAGCTTGCGCAGCGGGATGTCCATCGGGCAGACACGGTCGCATTCCCCGCAGTCAACGCAGCGCCCGGCCACGTGAAAGGCTCTGGTAATATGGAACATGGTGTTCTCGGAGAGATTGGTCCTCTTCGAGACCCACATGGGCAGCATCTGGTCAAACACACAGATCTGACAGGTGCAGACGCTGCATACATTGCGGCAGGCGTAACAGCGCAGGCAACGGCTGAACTGCTTGTCCCAGTATGCGCTTTTATCCTCAGTGCTCTTCTGCTCCAATTCCGACACTTCAGCGAACCTTTCCTCGTAGGTCTTGACCGGCAGCTCTTTGCCGATGGTAATGTCTGAAATCACAGGGTTTGGATTTTCGCAGACCAAACACCTGTGCAGCATGTAGTCTTTCTTGTTGAAGCTGTAATCGCCCGCGTCGGTTTTAACGGAGAAACTTTCTCCGTTATCGGCTGTTTCTTTCAGGCTTGCGCCCGGTTTGACTTCAGCCGCGACTTTCTGCCATTCAAGCTGGCCCGGGCAGGGAACGCCGATTACCACTACCTTGTCCCTGCTGATCTGGTTGTCGTCCAGCAGCCTGATCACAGACCTGGCATCGCAGCCTTTAACCACAACAGCGACATTGCCCTCCGCGTTTTTGTAATCAGTCAAATATTTAGCAAGGTTGTTGGCGCAGAACGGTCCCCAGGTCAGTGCGGACACGCCTTCGGGGCTGTCGATAAAGACAGGCGTGGTCCGGGCTAACTCCGTCCCTTGGCCAAAACCGATTACCAAAGTAACTTTTTTCTCTTCCAGGAGCTTTTTTGCCTGCTCCCTCAGCTGCTGAATAACATCCATCATACGATATCATCCCTCATCTTTTTATTAGGACCCAGGGATTTGATTTTTTCTGTCATATCCTTGATCGTAGTTGTAAATTTAGCCCCTTCAGAACCGGATATCCAGCGCGCCTGGAAGCGGCCCGGCTCAAAGCCGACATATTCAAGCAGCCGCTTTAACAACAGGTAGCGTCTCCGCGTGAAATAATTGCCACTAGAATAGTGGCAGTCCCCCGGGTGTCACCCTGAGACCAGCACACCGTCAGCGCCCTTTTGAAAAGCCCTAATAACAAACATAGGATTAACCCGGCCGGAACATGGAACCCGTATGACCCGTACATTAGAAGGATATTTCATCCGGCTGACCCCGGCCAGGTCGGCGCCTGCGTAACTGCACCAGTTACAGTTAAAACCAACTATTATCGGATTAAATTCTTTTGTTTCAGTCGCTATCGACACAGGGCGTCCACCTCCGCAAGCACTTGTTGGTTAGTGAATCCCTTCAGGTTTGCGGCGCCGGCCCTGCATGCAACAGTGCAGCAGCCACAACCCTGACAAAGACCGGTATTGACACTGGCGACCACACGCTCTACAGGTTTGCCAGCAATCCGTTCGGTAATGGTTTTTTCAGAAATTGCCTTATAAGGACATACTCCTTTACAAACAAGGCAGCCTGAGCACATCTTTTCATCAATCTGGCAGATCATCGGGTCAGTGGCGAGCTGATCATTGTTCAGCAGGGCGACCACTTTGACCGCCGCGCCGCTGGCCTGTGACACCGTGTCAGGTATGTCTCTCGGGCCCTGGCAGGCGCCGGCCAGGAACAAGCCGCCGGTCATCGTTTCAACAGGCCTTAGTTTCGGGTGGGCTTCCGCGAAGAAGCCGTCTTTATCTGTCGGGCAGCTGACCAGTTGAGCAATTTTGTCCGATCCTTCGCTTGGAACCATGGCCGTGGCCAGTACCACCAGGTCAGCCTCCACTGTAACCGGTCTTCCCAGCAGTGTGTCTGTTCCCATAACTATCAGCTTGTCGCCTGATTCGTATATCTTGGAAACCCTGCCCCTGATATACTGCGCGCCTTCCTCTACCGTGCGCCGGTAAAATTCATCATAGGCCTTACCTGGTGTGCGCACGTCCATGTAAAATACATACGCGCTTGAACCCTCGATTTTATCAAGAACCTGGTGGGCGTGCTTGGCCGTGTACATACAGCAGGCGCGGGAACAGTATTCCTTGCCTTTGGCCTCGTCCCTTGAACCGACGCACTTGATAAATACAACCGATTTAGGCTCTTTCCCGTCTGAGGGACGTATAATTTTACCCCCTGTCAGACCGGAAGCGTTTGACATGCGCTCAAAGTGCAGGCCGGTTATAACATTTTTAAATCGTCCGTAACCGTACTCACCGTATACTTCCTCCCAGTTGAAGAGGTCAAACCCGGTAGCCATCACTATGGCTCCCACTTTTTCCGTTATGAACTCTTCTTTCTGCTCAAAATCAACTGCTCCGGTGGGGCAGACTTTCTTGCAGACACCGCATTTTCCAGTTTTGAAATAACGGCAGTTTTCCGCGTCTATCACCGGCTTGTTGGGAACCGCCTGAGGGAAGTTGATATAAATGCATTTCCTGTTGCCGATCCCGAGGTCGTATTCGCTAGGCACCTTGGTGGGGCATTTTTCCCAGCAGGTGCCGCAGCCTGTGCATACTTTGTGGTCTACATAGCGCGGCTTCTGCTTGATGGTAACCTCAAAGTTGCCGATATAACCGCTTACCTCAGTTACTTCAGAATAAGTCATTAACTGAATGTTAGGATGCTGCGCCGCAGCAACCATCTTTGGCGTGCTTATTCAGGCGGAGCAGTCAAGGGTGGGAAAAGTCTTGTCCAGCATGGCCATTTTCCCGCCTATGGTTGGCTCCCTTTCTACCAGGATTACCTGGTGTCCTGCGTCGGCAATATCTATGGCGACCTGCATGCCGGCGATACCGCCGCCGATAACAAGCGCCTTTTTGGTGACCGGGATATACGATTCAAACAAGGGTTCCACCTTGGAAACCTTTGAAAGAGCTCTTTTGATAAGGGCGACTGCTTTCTTGGTGGCCCCTTCTTTATCATCAGAGTGGACCCAGGTGCACTGTTCACGGATATTGGCCATCTCAAACATGTATGGATTCAATCCGGCCTTGGCGATTGTCTTGCGGAATGTCGGTTCATGCAGCCTCGGTGTACAAGAGGCCACGACCACCCTGTCCAGATTGTGTTCCTTGATAGCTTTTATTATCGTGTCCTGGCCGGGCTCCGAGCACATGTACTTGTAATCGGTGGCATAAACAACTCCCGGAAATTTTTTCGTCTCTTCAACGACTTTCGGGACGTCGATAACACCTCCGATATTGGAGCCGCACCAGCAAACGAAAAGACCAATCCTCTTTGCCATATTACATCGCTCCCGTAAGGAAATAATTAACCAACCAGGCTCAATACTTTCTGGGTATCGGTAAAGTGCGTTTTAAGCCCAAGTTCGTCCGGGCTTACGCCCATTGCCAAACCCAAGAGCTCGGTAAAATAAAATACCGGCATATCATAGGTGGTTCCCAGTTGTTTATTCACACTCTTCTGGTGCCAGTCGAGATTGAGATGGCAGAACGGGCAGGCCACGACCATACAGTCAGCGCCCTTCTCTACCGCGGCTTTAAGGATCTTGTTAATCATTTTTACCGCGATACCCAGATTGGAAACACCCAGAGACGCCCCGCAGCACTCGGTCTTATGTGCCCAGTCCAACGCCTCAGCACCGGCCAGCTTCATCATATTATCCATAAACATGGGGTTTTCCGGATCATCAAAGCCGGTTATCTCGGGCGGCCTGACCAGCAGGCAGCCGTAATAGGCGGCGACTTTCAGCCCGCTCAGCGGCTTAACCACCTGGGCTTTGATCTGCTCCGGATCAATTGATCCTATCGCCTCAACAAGAGATTTAACCTTAAGAGTTCCCTTATACTCTTTCCCCGTAACCTTGTTTACTTTATCTCTAATTTCCTGATTCTCAGTCATTCTTTTGTTGGCATTCGCCAGCTGCTGGTAGCAGGCCGCGCACCCTGTCGTGACTTCTCCTATGCCCATGCCCTCGGCTATGGCCAGGTTGCGCGCCGGCAGCGCCACGTTCAACAGGTGGCTTTTGCCGTGTGCCGCCGTGGCCCCGCAGCAGCTCCAGTCCGGTATGGTAACCAGTTCCATGCCGAGCTTTTTGGCTACTGCATGGGTCGAAGCCTCATATTCCTTGCCGGTACCATGGTAGCTGCATCCCGGAAAGTAAGCGTATCTCATTTCACACCACCTTCCATTTTGCGCACTTCGGCAAATATACGGGCAATTTCAGCCGCGCCCTGTACCTTGGACGGCATAAGCTGAAGCTTGCCTTTCTGGAACATGGGCAATCCCATGTCCGCGCCATTGAAAAGTTTCCCGCTTTTTAAGTTGTTGTTTAGCACCAGACCGACTTCATAGGTCCGACCGTATTTTTCAACAGTCCCCAGCAAGGCGTCGTACATTACCTCCACGTATTTAGCTTTTCCCGCAGGCGCTGTGCCGCTTCTCCCCGCCATAATCCTGAGAGTTTCCATCACATGGGCAATTTCCACTTCACACGGGCAGCGGGTGGAACAGGTGGAGCAGGAGGCGCAGATCCAAATCGTCTCGCTTTTCAGCAGCTCTTCTTTCATGCCGAGCTGCACCATGCGGATAACCTGGTTGGGAGTGTAATCCATGGCAAAGGCCACCGGGCAGCCGGCGGTACATTTGCCGCACTGGTAACACTTCTGCACAGGTTGTCCGCTCTCAATGCCGATCTCTTCAATAAATTGTGCGTTCTTAGCAATTGACTGATTAATGTTTATTGACTCCATAACAGACCCCTCTTTGCAGAAAAATCTTGTTCGAAAGGGCAATACATCACAAACTACCTCCTAGCGCCGTCAAACTATTTGGAAAATATTTTTTGTTACGTTATATCATTCACCTGCCATTTCACCAAAACCATAATTATAAACAGGCAATTCAACGTTCACAAAGTTAAATATTGGTAGGAAAAGTTGTGCTTACAGGTAGCAAAAAAAGCTTGAAGCTTGCTTAAATGCGGGAATGTCAAAGGCCTGTTGATATTATAGAATGTTTAGACGATTGTGTCTATAGCTCTGAACCGAACAATAGGTCTATGGATAATATTATATTATATGGTGGCATTATGCAAAACACTTATGCTACAAATCGTTTAAATTATACTGCTCCTCATAATAAAAGTAAATTATTTTGGCCTACAAAAATATTGCATTTTCATATACTTAATACCAAAAAGGCAGACGCTCCGCCTGCCCGTAAGTATTACTTCCAAATTTTCATCAGCCATGTTCTAAGAAATGACGGGAGTCTCACAAAGTATACGCGCAAACTAATCACTTCCCTTCATTAGATTAGCTGTTAATATCTTATTTCAGACCAGGCCTGAATGTGCTACTTTTTTTGTAATAATTTATACCTGTATTTACAGGAAATGCTCAATTGTTTTTACCTGCGCCCAGCCAATCCAATACCTTTTTGGAGATTAAGTCAAGATCGCCCCTGATATGGCTTTTTAAGGGGAGTGACAATAAAAACTGCCTGCCGTAACTTCTGTCCAGAATACGCCGGTCAAGGATTACCACGCAGCCGCGGTCCTTGCTGCTGCGGATCAGCCTGCCGAAGCCCTGTTTCAGGCGGATAACCGCCTGCGGCACGCTTAATGCCCGGAAACCGTCCTTTGCCCGCCTGGCCAGATCTTCCAGGCGCGCTTCTATAACCGGCACGGAGGGCGACATAAAAGGCAGTTTAACTATAACCACACAGGCCAGCGCGTCGCCTGGCACATCAACCCCTTCCCAAAAGCTCGAAGCACCGAACAACACTGTCCTGCCGTCTTTTTTAAACTCATCCAGTAGCCTCGTCCTGCTGCCGTCAATACCATGACCCAAAAGGCAAATATCAATATTTTCCAATCCTGGTTTCAGACGCCCGTAGATTTCCCGCAGGGTCCGGTGAGAGGTGAAAAGCACCAGCGTCCTGCCTCCGGCAGTTTCAAGGAGCTTAAACAAAGCTTTTTCCAGCTTGTCATAATAAACCTCTTCATTTACGCTTCCCTGAACCGGCAGGTCACGGCTTATGCAAAGCAGGGCCTGTTGGTCGTAGACAAAAGGCGAGTCGTGGAGTGCTGTAACTAACCTCTCCTCTGGAATATAGTCCAACCCATTGCGCTCCATGAAGTGCAGGAAATTGCCGCTTACTGCAAGCGTGGCGGAAGTAAGGATCACCGTCTTTTTGTTTTTAAACAGCCGATCATACAAAATTGCCCCGGCGTTAATCGGCGCGGCGATCAGGGCACAATTCCTGTTCTGACTCCTGGGTGAATGCTCGAAATCCGCCCAGTAGACGAATTCAGGGTCCGAGCCTTCCAGAATAAACTGAAAATCAGCTGCCAGGACCTCACCGCCGCTGCAGATTTGAGCGGCGTCACGCGCTCCTCCCACCCAGGCATCTTCTGACAAAGACCATACTTCCATGAAATTGGCGCATGTTTTTAAATCATCGATAAACTCGCGCAAAGTCCTCAGACATTTTTGACCGGATGCCAGAAGCTCTTCATAGACCTGCTCCAGCCGGGACAACCTCAAAGAAAAACGGTTATATTCTTTTTCAATGTCAGATAAATTATCTACTGCCGCGTCCCATACAACCATAAAAAACAGCCGCACGGCCTCTACCGCTTCCAACCTGGTTTCCTGCGCTTTTTTTAAGGCCTGCACCCACTTGAGCCCGTCGGCTGGCGGAGCTTTTTCAGCCAGTTTGCTGAGTGTTTTGCCGGCCACCCCCAACCAGCGGCAGGCGGCGCTCTGTGAAAACTGCCTGCCCAGGTGAGTTGTCGCCGATTCTTCGAGGTGGTGCGCCTCGTCAATAATTAAGGGGCCGTAAGCGGGCAGCGCCTTGTTTTCAACTTTAATGTCTGAAAAAAGCAGCGAGTGATTGGTAATGATTAAATCGGCTTCTTCGGCTAATTTCCTGGCCCTGTTTACAAAACAGTCTCTCTGGTACAGGCAGCGTGAGCCCAGACACCCGTCTGTCTCACCGCAGACATTCAGCCAGAGCTCACTCTCCACGGGAGAAATGTTCAGCTCGCTTTTATCGCCTGTATTCGTAGCTGTGAGCCACGTTAACAGCCTGGCGTAAAAAGCCGCTTCTTCCGGCAGGTGGAAACCTTCCAAAACACTGACCCACCTACGCAGGCAGATGTAATTCTGCCGCCCTTTGGCCAGAGCCGCCCGGAAAGGTGCTTTGATCACCTCTGTCAAAAGAGGAATATCTTTAATCCAAAGCTGCTCCTGCAGGTTTATGGTATGAGTGGCTATGAGCGACCTTTCACCGCTCAGCAGGCTCCACATAACGGCGGGAACCAGGTAAGCCATAGATTTGCCGACACCGGTGCCGGCCTCCATCAGCAGGTACTTTTCTTCATTCAGTGCCTGTGTAACTTTGCTTACCATTGCTACCTGCTGGGGACGGTGTTCGTATGCCGGCAGCACCGCGGCCAGGGGGCCGTCCTGGCTGAAAAATGAGACGACTTCCTCCTCTTTAAGCAGGTGTTTTTCACTATCTCCGCTGTATTCACAGTGAGATCTGGCTTTGGAAAAAATCTTTTCCCCGTCTCTCTTCCAGTAAGATACTGGAGATATTTTTTGGTCGGGAAAGCTTTTTAACCTGTTTTTAATCAACTCGCTTGTAAAACCTGACCAGTCTGAACGGGCCTCAGCCAGCAGGCTGTTCAGCTGCATTAAGGTATTAAGGTTGATCTCACATAATTTGCCTGTCAATTCCTTCAAAAGAAAGGCTGCGGCCTTAGCGTCACCCAGCGCCCTGTGTTTTTCCGCCTGGTTAATCTTGAATGTGTCACAAAGTGAGTCCAGCCGGAAGTTGGCCGCGTCAGGCGCCACAATTCTGGCCAGTTCAAGCGTATCAAAAACAGGGTTGGGCAAAGGGACGCCCCGTGCCGCGCTCAGAAAACTCAAATCAAACTGAATATTATGGCCGGCTATTGCATTTTCTCCTATAAAATCCAGTATTTCCGGCAAAACACTCTCAATGTGCGGCGCACCAGCCAAATCACTGTCGTTGATTCCTGTCAGTCTCTTTATCTTTAAGGGCAGCTTCACACCCGGATTGACCAGGGTATGATATTCCCCGGCAATCTCACCCTGCGCCAGCCTCACCAGGCCTACTTCGATAATTTTATCGTTTACGGGATTCAACCCAGTTGTCTCCAGGTCGCACACAACAAAATCTTTAATCATTTTTTCTAGCCTCTGCAACTGAAATGAATACAACTTTTCGCTAAAAACCCGGCAAATCCTTTTTGTCTGTAAGATCTGTTCAGTCTGCCGCAGAAAAATAAAAAGCCCCGGCGGAAAGCCAGGACTTAAGTTTCTTATGTTTTATTCATTCTTCGTCTGATATGGTAACTTCCTTCATCTTATCGCCCTGCTTTATTGCGTCCACCACTTCCATCCCTTCGATCACTTTGCCAAAAACGGTATGTACACCGTCCAGGTGCGGGAAGGCGTCGTGGCAGATAAAAAACTGGCTGCCTCCGGTGTCCCTGCCGGCGTGGGCCATAGAAAGCGAGCCGCGCAGGTGTTTGTTCGGGTTTATTTCACACTTGATTTTGTAGCCCGGGCCGCCTGTACCGGTGCCGTGGGGACATCCGCCCTGGATGACAAAGCCGGGGATAACCCTGTGGAAAGTAAGCCCGTTGTAAAATCCCTTTTTGATTAATGATTCAAAATTAGCAACTGTATTGGGAGCGTCTTTTTCAAACAACTCGATTACGATTTTCCCTTTTTCCGTGTCAATGACTGCCTTTTTCAAGTAAGCACCTCACAAATATTAAAAGTCAAAGCTTTCACCCGGGGCTAATACAGTAACTTTGCTCCCGGTGTTTGCCTCCACTTCGGATTTAAACTTCTGGGCGTCCTGTTCTATCAGCGGGAAGGTGTTGTAGTGCATCGGAATCATCATTTTCGGTTTAAGCATTTTAACAGCCTCCAGAGCGTCATCGGGGCCCATGGTAAAATTGTCGCCAATCGGCAGCATGGCCAAATCGATTTTATTGAGCCTGCCCAACAGTTCCATATCGCCAAAAAGACCAGTGTCTCCAGAGTGATAAATGACTTTCCCATCCAAATTAATTATAAAGCCACAGGGGGTTCCCAGGTATTCCAGCGGCCCGTCTCCGGCGCCGTAGCCGGAGCCATGCCAGGCTGGTGTCAGTTTGATTTTTACCCCGTCAAAGGTATAACTGCCGCCGATGTGCAGACCGTGCGCCTGGACACCTTTATTGGCGCAGAAAGTGGCCAGTTCAAACACCGACGCCACGGTTGCTCCGGACTGTTTGGCGATGGTTAAAGTATCGCCGAAGTGGTCACCATGACCATGGCTGACCAGTAGCAGATCCGCCTTGACATCTTTAGCCTTGGTTTTAGCCAGCGGGTTTCCCGTCAAAAAGGGGTCAATGACAATCTTTTTACTGCCTTCAATTACAAAACCGGCATGTCCCAAAAAAGTTATCTTCATTCTGTCAACTCCTCCCTGTTTGTATTTTCATATTAGATTATAACCAAAATCCTGTTATATTTCACTTCTTTTCCAAAATAAAAAACAAAATAGAGCCAGGCCTTTTTATAGGCCTGACCCCCATGCTTACTTGAATTATTTTAAATCTGCAATAACCCATTCAATAATTTTAGATGAAGCCGTATATGGATCAACTTCCATAGAGGCAACCTTATCCAGCAGATCTTTTACCCGTCCGGGGCTGTCAACCTGCTTTCGCACCAGCCGCTGCCACTGATAATTTACTATATCCAGAGTCTCGTTCTTTGTCCTCTCCTTGCGCCTGGCCTCAAAGAAACCTTTTTCTTTCAGATAATCGCGGTGCGTTTCTATGGCCCCCAGCAGTTCTTCTATACCTTCACCCCTGTTGATCGTCGCGGTTTTTAAAACCGGCGGGCGCCATTTTATATGGTCATCCTGCATATCCAGCATTAAATTCACTTCGAGTGCCAGCGTGTCAGCGCCTGGCATGTCGCATTTGTTGATAGCGAACACGTCAGCTATTTCCATTATGCCTGCTTTCATTGACTGGATACTGTCACCTGCTCCAGGTGTCAGGACCACTATGGTGGAGTCGGCGATATACATGATGTCGAGCTCCGATTGGCCTACACCGACTGTTTCTATAATAATCCAGTCCATACCGAAAGCGTCCATTACCTTGACTACTTCCTTGGTGGTCTTGGCCAACCCGCCCAGACTGCCTCTGGTAGCCATGCTGCGTACAAACACCCCGTCATCCAGGGCATGTTCGTTCATGCGGATACGGTCCCCCAGAAAAGCCCCTCCGGTGAAGGGACTAGAAGGGTCAACTGCAATAACACCCACGGTTTGTTTTCTTCTCCTAATCTCACGAATAATGCTGTCAACCAATGAACTTTTTCCGGCGCCCGGCGATCCGGTAAATCCCAGTATATAGCTTCGCCCGGTATGTTGATATAACTTTCGAAGAATCTCATCCTTTTCAGGCATTTCATTTTCTACCAGCGAAATAACTCTGGCCAGTGACCGCTGTTCCCCGGACCAAAAACCTTGTGGTAAATCTGCCAAAAGTACACCCCCCATGCCATAAAATAAGAGCAGAGCCTTTCCCAACCATTTAAAAAGAAACAAAAGGTCAGAAAAGTAAATCTTTTTTAAATATTACTTCTTCGTAAAATATTAATTTCCTTTAAGTTTATTGCTTGTTTCATAAGAAAAACATTATTTTAATAATATTAACACGTTTATGGCTCTGACAGGGAGTCTGAATATTAAATTTTGGATAACTATAAGGCCTTGCGCTCGGTCAGGTATTTTTCCGCGGCAACAGCTGCAATGGCGCCATCCCCAACAGCTGTTACCACCTGCCTCAGCAGTTTGCTGCGCACATCACCAGCCGCATAAATGCCGGCCTGAGAAGTAAGCATGTTTTCGTCAGTGATAATATATCCCTTGTCATCAAGCGTTATCATATCTTTAACTAACTGGGAATTAGGCCTGTTGCCAACATATAAAAATACACCGTCAACATTTATATCCTTTATTTCGTTACTGCGCACATCTCTGACTTTAATCCCCTCAACAATGATGTTGCCATATATTTCATCAACCACACTATGCCAGAGAAATTCAATCTTAGGATTATCAAAAGCTCTTTTCTGGACAATCTTGGTTGCCCTTAACTCACCCCGCCTGTGGATAAGCAGGACTTTTTTGACAAACCTGGTCAAAAACATGGCTTCTTCAACCGCCGCGTCTCCGCCGCCAACCACAGCAACTGTCCTGTCCCGGAAAAAAGCGCCGTCACAGGTGGCGCAGTATGATACACCAAGGCCGGTAAATTCCTTTTCTCCCTTTACCCCCAACAGCTGCGGATTAGCGCCGGTGGCCAAAATCACCGCGCCTGCAGCGATTTCTCCGGCGTCAGTTTTTAGCAAGATACCATTTTTATTAATACTAAGACTGTCAACATTAGCAGACCTTATCTCAAGGCCAAAGCGGCGCGCCTGCTTTTCCATCTGGGTCATCAATTCCGGCCCGCCTATTCCTTCACTAAAGCCTGGATAGTTCTCAATAAAATGTGTGCTTATCACCAGCCCGCCCGGGACCCCCCGCTCAAGCAGCAAGGTGTCAACATCGGCTCTTGAGGCATAAATTCCCGCTGTAAGGCCGGCAGGGCCTCCTCCGATAACAACCAGTTCCCTCTTATCCAAAACACGCACCTCCGGATATAATACAGCTAAAGTTGTATAAATAATCTTAACTTATTGAGATTATACTAGTCAATAAAGCATTTGTTATACTAAGCATAAATAAGGGGGGCTTTTTTAAGCCACCCCATTACACAAACAATTTTCTTATACAGGAAAACATTAATTGATGTGGACAATATTTGGTGATTATTTACCCAAACTATTCATAATGTCATCCATCACCTTTTTAATTTCCTGGTCTCCATTAATATTCTTCAAAAGATTCTTCTTGGCGTAGTAATTTATAAGCGGCTGGGTACTGGCCTCATATACATACAGGCGGTTATTTACCGCGGTTTCGTTGTCATCACTGCGCTGATAGATTTCTCCGCCGCAGTTATCGCAAACTTCATCAACCCGGGGCTTTTTGAAAACCATATGGTAACTGGAACCGCAGGAACGGCAGACACGCCTTCCGGTAAGCCGCTCAATTATTTTCTCACGCGGCACTATTATATTGATAACGCCATCAAGCAGCCTTCCCATACCCTTAAGCTTTTCATCCAATGCTTCAGCCTGTACCACATTGCGTGGAAATCCGTCAAGCAGGAAACCATTGTCGCAGTCAGGCCGGGAAAGCCTTTCCTTTACCATTCCCACAACCACGGAATCGGGCACAAGCTCTCCCTTATCCATGTACTCCTTGGCTTTTCTGCCCATTTCCGTTCCTTCACTAATGGCGGTGCGGAACATATCACCGGTGGATATATGCGGGATCTGCAGTTTCTTAACCAGTTCTTCCGCCTGGGTTCCTTTGCCCGCGCCCGGAGGCCCCATGATTAAAAGATTCACAAGCTATCCCTCACAAAATTTTCTATTTTTTTAATACCCAAACAAGCTTATTATAACACGTAAACCGCAGCTCCGAAAGCAAAGCCGGCAGGAAAAAAATTAACCCGCATAACATACTACATGTTTTGCAGGTTTAATTTTATAACTGGTCGGGATGACACGACTTGAACGTGCGACCTCACGGTCCCGAACCGTGCGCTCTACCAAACTGAGCTACATCCCGTTTGTGGATCCTCTCCAATGACAAAAATAATTTTGTCATAGTCATCATTAAATGTCAAGTACAAAAAGTGTAATTCAAAATTGCAGGGTTTAATAGAAAAAGCTCGAAGAAAAAGAATATAAATTTTTTTGCCGGGTGTTATAATGATCAGGTGGATTTACTGCTTATCACGTTCTCTAAAATCCAGCTATTACACATTCCTGATGAAACGCCTGCTCAATTCGGTGGGACGAGACACCACATTCGAAGGATATGTTGACGTACCTCTGTCTAATAAGGTTATAATTGGTGATGAATGCTATATATCCGCCGGTGTTTCTTTTGTGGTAACCAAAAGCGGCAAATTGACTATCGGCAACAGAGTGTTCATCGGGAGAGGCAGCATCCTGGCCAGCGACCTGAGTGTTACAATTGGTGACAATACCATGCTGGCGGAATATGTCAGTGTTATAGACGCTGACCATGTGATCAAAAGAAACGGGATACCAATAAGGGACCAGGGGCTTAATCCCGCCCCGGTGCATATCGGCGGCGACGTGTGGGTCGGGCGGGGGTGCGCCCTGCTTAAAGGGGTTACCATCGGCGATGGCGCTGTAATAGGCGCCAACAGCGTTGTAACCGGCGACATCCCCCCTTTTTCTGTAGCTTATGGTTCACCCGCCAAGGTGCAAAAATACCGCTAAAACGTAAAACATAATGAGCTGGAGCTTACAAGCAAATTAATGTAAAGGGGGAAGAATTCTGTCCAGTACAGTATCTAATATAATTCTTATTCTATATCTTATTATTTCAATCAGTGCCACCATCTGGGTTTTTTTCAACACCCGCAAACTCGGCAGGCCCCTTTCCGAATCGCTGGCCTGGGCGCTTTTCATGACTCCGCCTTTATTCCCGCTGGCCATAGTAACATACCTGTACTTCCGCAGAAAGAATTTTTTCGATTAGTGTACGCCCTTCCTTTTTGGCATCAGGCGCTTCAGATCCGGCAGTATTCTGTCTCTGTCAAAGAAGTATTTCCTCTGTCCGGGCAGCCTCTGAGCCGGCACCTCGCTTTTATCTATAATAATGCCTGAGCCCGCCCCGGAACATAACTGGGTCGGCTCAGTTCCCTGCACAAACGCCGCTTCGACTGCCTTTGTGTTTAAACCACCCGCCAGCAGCCCGTCATCCAGGCAAATTTTCGTCCTGACCACGCCCGCCGGGACCGGGTAGTCCCTGGGCGGCACATCTTTTAGTGCCTCTTTAATAAACGAGGCCCAGGCCGGCGCGGCTATCTGAGAACCGGTACGGCCGGTGCTTTTGTTCTTATCGTCAAAACCTATATATACGGCTGCCGCAAGATCAGGAGTGTACCCGACGAACCAGGCGTCCTTATAGTTCTCAGTAGTCCCTGTCTTGCCCGCTGCAGGTCTTTGGATCATACCGGCTATATTTGACGCTGTCCCGCCTTGTTTTATAACGCCTGACAACATATCAGTCATGATATATGCTGTCTTTTCATCTACAGCCTGTTCCAGTTCAGGGCGCTGTGCATCAAGGACCCTCCCGTAATTGTCTGTCACCTTGGTTATAAAATAGGGTTTTGACTTTATTCCGCTGTTGGCCAGGCAGCCATATGCACTGGCCAATTCCAGCGGTGTAACCTCAGACGTGCCGAGCGGGAGTGAAAGGACTGGCTTTATTTCCGAATCGATGCCCATCCGCCTGGCATAAGCCGCAGCCAGTGACGGGCCTACCCTTTCATTCAACCTGACCGCAACCACGTTATCTGAAGTGTAAAGCGCCTCCTTTAAAGTAAACTGCCGGTTGTGATAGCCGCCCTGAAAATCCTTTGGCTGGTACACCTCTCCTCCTGTCAGAGGGTAGCTTACCGGTTCGCAGCTTAACATAGACGCCGGCGTATACCCGTGCTCAATGGCCGCGGTGTATACAAAGGCCTTGAAAGTTGAGCCGGGCTGCACCCTGGCTAAAGCACGGTTGAACTGTGACGCATTGTAGTCTTTTCCGCCAACCATAGCCCTGACCTGTCCTGTTTTTGGTTCTATGGCCACCAACGCCCCGTTAAGCTGGGGATCGCTGCCGGCTAAACTCTCTTTAAGAACTTTTTCTGCCGCGTCTTGCATATTAATGTCTAATGTGGTATATATTGTTAGTCCACCTGAATATAATAGTTCTAGTCCATCCGGGTAGTTTTGTTTAAAGTAGTTGATAATTTCACCTGTAAAATAAGGCGCTTTCTTAAATGTTACACTCGTTTTCGCCGGCTGAAGGTACTCGTTTTTAGCCTTTGCCGCTTGTTCCTCCTGGAGCATGCCCAACTCAACCATCCTGTCCAGTACCGCGGCCTGCCTGGACTTGGCTGCCTTGAAATCCGTTGAAGGGTTGTAAACACTTGGTGCTCTGGGGACCCCCGCCAGCATTGCGCTTTCAGCCAGGTCAAGGTCACGGGCGCTTTTGTTGAAATAGGTTTTGGCGGCAGCTTCAATACCGTAGGCCCCCTGACCAAAGTAAATCTGGTTTAAATACATGCTCAGTATTTCATTTTTTGTATATTTTCTCTCCAGTTGAATTGTTATAGCCAGTTCTTCAAGTTTTCTCCCGAGGGTGCGGCGGGGATCGAGATACAAGTTTTTGGCCAGCTGCTGGGTAATAGTGCTGCCTCCTTCCACAACAGCGCCGGCTTTGATGTTATGGTAGACCGCCCTGCCTATTCCTATGGGATCAATCCCGTGGTGTGAGTAAAACCTGGCATCTTCAATGGCTATTATTGCCTTCTGCAAATATGGGGAAACACTCTCCAGCGGCACTGGTATGCGGTTTTCCTCACTGATGACGGTGATCAGATCACCATTGACATCCAATATTTTTGATGACACGGGTATTTCAAGATTCAGCTGTGGATTTGCAGAACACCCTGTGCATAAAACTGCCAGGGAAAGAAACAGTATTGTCAGAACTTTTTTGGGATGGCTCATTTAACGCCTCTCCGCGTATGGTTTAAGTAATTATTGGTATTATTATCTCCTCTATTTCGGTCCCTATGCCGCTTGACTATTCGGGCGCCCGTGAATATGTTATGATAAAGAATAGCCACACAAAAAAGTAGGTGTCTTTTTTGGAAACATTTGCTCTGGTTGGACCCAGCGGCACCGGCAAAAGCCACCGCGCCACCAACATTGCCCACCAGCTTGAGGCTCAAGTGATCATAGATGACGGTTTGCTGATCCAGGGCAACCGCATCCTGGCGGGAACTTCCGCCAAACGCCAGCCTACCAGGATTGGCGCAATTAAATCTGCTCTTTTTATGGACGAAAAGCAGGTTCAGGAAATTAAAGAAGCGCTTGTAAACCTGGATCCCCACAGGGTTTTAATTTTAGGAACTTCAGAGGAAATGGCCCGCAAGATCACGGCCAGGCTGGGCCTGCCTGCTCTGACAAAAGTACTCAACATTGAAGATGTGGCCAGTGAAAAGGAAATCCGGAAGGCCCGCTTTCTCCGGTCTCAGTTCAGCAAACACGTGATACCGGCTCCTACTCTTGAAGTAAAAAGGAGTTTTCCGGGTACACTGGTCGACCCGCTGCAGGTTTTTTTACGCAAGAAAGGTGTCGCGGGCAAAAAAGACTGGCTTGAACAGTCAGTGGTCCGCCCGACATTTACTTATCACGGCAAGCTGTCGATTTCCAACAGCGCCCTTGGCGCCATCGCCGGTCACGCCGCCGCGCTGGTAAAGGGGGTTAGCCACTCCGGAAAAATTAATGTCACCGTTGAACAGGAAGGCATTGTGATTATTGACATAGCACCCACACTCACCTTCGGCTATCCTCTGCATGTAGTAGCCGCAGAAATTCAGTACAAAGTAAAACAGGCTGTCGAGGAGATGACTGGCCTCCAGGTCAAGATGGTCAACGTACAGGTTAAAGGATTGAGTTTCGCAGAAGAAACAATCGAGGCGACCGTCTAGGCCGCCTTCAGTTTGTAGCCAGAGTCGTCCATGGTGTTATAATCTCCTGTCTGATATAGAGTGAGACAAGAGAACCATCCCCTTGTCTCACGTCTCATATCCCATTTCCCACGTCCATTTTTACAGGCTGGTGGCAAATACGTGGTTTCCTATCCTTGTAACCACCGGCAAGGATTTTATCCACTGGTCCCTGCTTATTTCCGGGTTATAGAAAAACAGGGCGCCTTTGGTCGGGTCTTTGCCGGACAGTGCCTGCAGGGCAGCTTCAATTGCTATTTCATCAGGTTCAAGGTTTATCGAACCGTCGCCTACCGGTGAAAACTGGTAGACACGGTTGTTTTTCTGAAAAACAACCTCAGTAATTGTTTTTGGAAAATGAGGGTTGGCCAGCCTGTTTAAGATTACGGCACCGACCGCCACCTGCCCCTCAAAACTTTCACCCCTTGCTTCAGCATGGATTAGCCTGGCCAGCAGCATTAACTCCTCCCTGGGGATATTCCCGCGGGACATACTTCCTTCTGCAGAGTTTTTTTCAGGCAGCGCCAGTGTTGCTCCCGGGAAAATCAGGCTGTTAGCCAGTTTGTTTACTCTCATAAGCTCATCCAGCGCGACTTGGTACTCGCTGGCGATACCGGACAGGGTGTCCCCTTCCCTGACAGTATAGTTAATAACTTTTGAATCGGAGCTTATAAGCTGAGTATCTAAGCCCTGGGAGCACGATCCAACCGGCGCGCAGGCACTTGCATACACTAGAGAAATAATAGTAAACGCAGCCAGTTTAAAGATCAACTTTAGAACATATTTACTCATTTTATCCTCCTTTCCCGATTCAAGATGGTATTTTGTACAGCTAAAACGTTTAGTATGCATACATTTATAACCATCGCATATAATTATTCTCATTTTAAGAAAAAAAATACCACTTTAGTTAAAGTGGCCAGACTGTCGATAAATATAGATAACACTAAGTCCGTGGTATTAAAACAAGCTGCTCCATTGCGGAGCGTCGTCAGTAAACTTAGCATAGCTGAGGTTGCGAAATTGGATGAGCGGACACATTCTGTTTCAGGTATTCCTTAGTTGATGAGGTATGTCCCCAGGGTCTCAAGCTAGTTAGGCACTAATGCGTCTTGTTCGATTGAAATCGAACCTACATTTAATTAATTTTTATTGCCGCTCAGCGGGAGTCCTTTTCTTTCCTGCGGACCGCCCTGATATCGATATCGACCATGAGCCTGTATGGGCTGCACATCTCGAGCAGGCGGGATGTTGTCCTTTCTCCCAGGTATTCTTTAATATCATCCAGCTTTATATTGGTTGTAACAATAACAGGCAGGCGCTGATTCAACCTATAGTTGATAATCGAGTAGATTTTGTTCCTTGTCCACTCGGTATAATTGTGGGCGCCCAAATCGTCAAGGATGAGCAGGGGAACCTGCCTGGCCCGCTCCAGCAGGTCCGACTCGGTAATCTCTCCGGCTCCCCTGCCGTAATCGTAAGTGGCTTTTAGCTGGTCAAGCAGGTCCGGCACCACTGTAAATAACAGTGTTTTTTCCTTTTTCAGCAAGGCATTGGCGATACAGCAGGCCAGAAAAGTTTTGCCGCTGCCTACTTTGCCTGAAAACAACAGCCCGTCTGTCCTGTCGTCCTGCAAAAATCTGTCTATAAAATCCCTGGCCGCCTTATGGGCGTGTTTGGCCAGCTCAAAGCAGGACAGCCCCGTTTCAGGATCAAAAAAATCCCTGGCATAATACTTGAAAACAAAGTTATCCAGGGTGCAGTTGGAAAAATTTCGGGGAATACACGATACCTTAAGCAGGTTGTTAATAAAATTCTGTTTCACACACCCGCAGGGATAGGCCACGTCATCTTTTACCACAATGCCGCGATCCCCGCAAATACTGCAGGTCAAAACAACTACCTGCCTTTCAGCTGATTTTAACCCTTTATGTACAGTGACCTGATAAACGCTTTTTCTTTGGAGTCATTTTTATTTGCCTTTGTGCCGGCGTTTGCAGTTTCGTTGACTTTACGAAGGCTGCGCGCGCGCCGTTTCTGGAAGTCCTGATCATATTCCGAGACTTCCTCCAGAGTTTTCAGGTTATTCTTCTTCCATTCAAGCAGGATACTGTTGATATACTTGAAGTTGTGCTTACCGCCCAAAACCGCCCTCCTCAGGGCTTCCACCACAAGCGCAGCACTGGATTCGCCGGCCCACTTTTCAATCTGTTCAACTTCGATGGGAGACAGCGGCCTGCCGAACTCTTTTTCAAAAGTTATGATTAGCTCAGATATGCTGTCACTGTATTTAAAACTTTTGATTCCGTCAGCTAAACCGGCAGCCTTGATATTCTTCTCGGAGTCTTCAATCTCTTTGGCCCGGATAGCGGCCCAGACATCTGAGACTTTTAAAAACAGCGGCTCAAAGTCATAGCCGTCAAAAACCACATTGTTTTCATTGTCGTAATACTCGCTGACAGCAATTATTTCTTTTCCCTGCAGTTCTTCAAGTGTATTCTGCACAAGAGCCGCTTCGGCGTCCATGTACTGCGCAATTATTTCCGGCGCCGGGTAATAATTCCTTTCTTCTACTCTGAGCCTGATCAAATGGATTAAAACCATTGCCTGAAAATCAGAAATACCTATCCGCCTGTATACTTTCAGCAAAATGTTCGGGACAGAAGTAAAACCTTCGAGCACCAAATCTGACCCGAAGGTGGCTGTAATATTAACTTTTTGGTCGCATTTCACAATCTTGCCGTTCCTGAACGTTGTCACTTAATAAAACTCCCCTGTGCGGCTTACTATTATTTTATGGCAGAGCAGGAAGTTTGTCCACTAGTTGATCACCCTGCTCCAACACACCCAAAATGTCCTTGACGCTCTCAACGCTGACGTGCCCGCCAAGCGGCGCTTCATCCTCGTAGTCCCAGGTATGTGGATGATGGATATAAATACTTTTGAAGCCAGCCCTGAGGGCTGGATTTATATCTGATTTCATGCTGTTGCCAACCACCCAGGAAACGGGTGGTGAAATTTTTTGTTCAAAAGCAATCCTGCGATAGGCATTTTCATTCTTTTCGGCCAGGACATATATTTTGCTGAACCAGCACGACAGCCCGCTTTGCTTGATACGGTCCATCTGCAGTTCCGGATCTCCCCTGGTGGTAAGATAGAGCGGGAACCTGCCGGAGAGTTTTTCCAGTACATCTGCCGCGTTTTCAACCGGCTCAACCGGCTGGCTGAAAACCTGCCAGCCAAGTTCTTCAATCTCTTTTTTGAGAGTCAGGCTGATTTTTTTTCCGTGCGCCTGGCAGTAGTATTCGTATGTTTCTCCCAGTGCGCGCGGAAAGCATTCTTTTAAAAAGCCTCCCGCCTGCTTTACATTCCTGATATCAAAACTGTTGAGTGTGGCCAGGGCTTCCGCGGCCGGAAAGCCCAGAGAAGACATGATCTGCGCAAAACGTTGTTTGGCCTGGTTGAAATATACTGTTGTTTCCACCAGGGTATCGTCAAAATCAAACAGCAAACCACAGCGCAAAGGACCGTCCTCCCTTCTCTCACAGGAATTCCCACGGGCAGATTTTTTTCTCCAGCCAGTCTAAAAACAGGTACAGCACGAAGCCCATAATACCCATCGCAATAATTCCTGCGAACATTACGTTCCATTCCAGCCTGGCCCAGGCTTCCATTACATAGTAGCCTATACCCCCGTATCCGCCCAGGTTGGCGACTGTCTCAGAGAAAAACAGTACAGCAATAGCTGTGCCCAGGCTGATGCGCAGCGCGGTAAGTATTTTAGGCAGACAGGAAGGAAAGATCACATGCCTGTATATTTGCATTTCACCGGCTCCCAGTGAAAGAACCGAGTCGACCATGCTTTTGTTGACCTGGCGTGCCGCATCCCTGGCTGTAACAAGAATCTGAAAGAATACTATGATCCAGATTAAAAATATTTTGGAGAGGTTGCCCAAACCCATTAATGTAACCACCAGGGGCAGAAAAATAATTTTTGGCACAGGGTAGGTTAAATATATGAGCGGCGCGGCTATGCGGTCGTATTTCTCAACCCTTCCCAGGACCATCCCCAGTAGTACCGCCGGTATCAGGGCAGTAACCAGGCTGATTACAACCCTGCCGGTGCTGACCAGGAGATGAGGACCAAGTTTTCTGCCAAGTTCTTGCCCGAAGGTCAGGAAGGAAAGATAAGGGCCGGGAAGATAAGACTTATTCAGCCACATGGATGCTGCTTCCCAGAGCACCAGGAGAATCAACACCGCAATAGAGTAATCTGATAATGTTTTTTTAAACTTGCTCAGCGGCATTATTTATACTCCCTTCTCAATTACCTCGCGCACTCTGGAACAACGCTGGTAGAATAGCTGTTGATTGCGGTAACCTTGTTCCCCCATCTCTTTATTCTCGATAACGTGCAGGATCCTGCCCGGGCTGCCGGAGAAGATCAATATCCTCTGCCCCAGAAATACAGCCTCTTCAATATTATGGGTTACCAGCACCATGGACGCCCGCCTTTTCTGCCAGAACTCAAGCAGAGTGTTCTGGAGACCCTCCCTTGTTAACGCGTCGAGAGAAGAGAATGGTTCATCCATGAGAAACAAGTCCGGCTTTAAAGTAAGTGAGCGGGCAATAGCAACCCGCTGGCGCTGCCCGCCGCTCAGTTGCGCCGGGTAGTTATCCCTGAACTCCCAGATACCAAGTTCCTGCATAGCCTCTTCCACAAGGGCACGTTTTTCTTCACTGGGAACACCCCTAATTTCCAGGCCCAGGGAAGTATTCTCCTGCGCCGTTTTCCAGGGCAAAAGGCCGTAATCCTGAAGAATTAAGGCAGTCTCTCTTCTTTTGGGGCGCACCGTTTCACCGTTAATCAGCACCTGCCCGCCGCTGTGTTCCAATAATCCCGCGAGCACGTATAAAAGCGTGCTTTTACCGCAGCCGGAAGGCCCGATAATAGCGCAGGTGTGTCCCTCTTCAAGTGTGAAACTCACTCCCTGCAGGGCCAGAAAGGAAATTTTGTTTTTGTAGGTTACTTCAAGATCCTCTATTTTTAACATTTTATTTGGCAGGTATAAGGTCCGACCTGGTCAGCTCCCCATAGCTGAATTGTTTCTTGATAAGATTCTTCTCAAACATCCATTCCACAACTTTATCCACCTGTTCTTTGGTAGGCATTTGAGGTACAGGGTAATGATCCATTGTGAATACGGTTAACGCTTCCCTCGGTACTCCGGCTTTTTCCACCAGCAAGTCAACGTAGGCCGACGGGTTTTCATTGATCTCCCTGGCGGCCCTGGCGTAGGCTTTGAGGCACTTGGTAATGGACTGGCTGTTGCTGTCGATATACCCTGTGCGGAAATATATTACCGTTTGGGACAGGTTTGTTGCTGTGTCGTCAATAACCAGCCTGGCCCCTTTGCTTTCGGCCATAGCCGCCATGGGATCAGGCAGGCAGGCGGCTTTAATCTTGTCTTCCAGCAGGAGATTGAAACGCACCGGAATTTTTGGTATGGCTTCCTTTATAATTTCTCCCTGCTGCAGGCCTTGCCCCAGCAGCAGGTTGTCAGTCATGTATTCAATAATAGAGTTGGTTGAGATAGCCACCGGCACGTTCTTCAACTGCTCCGGCCTGGCAATGCCGGAGCCCGGCGAGGACAAAATGGCGAACCTGCCCTCCTTGCCGGTTTCCCCAAGACTTATTGATACTATCTTGGCCGGGGCGCCGCTGTTGTAAAGGGCGGCCACCGCCAAAATATCACCCACGGCTCCGTCAATTTCACCTGCACCTATAGCGCTGTCCCTTTCAACCGCGCTTTCAAACCTGATCAGCTCGACATTAACGCCTTCAGCCTTAAAATATCCTTTCTCCGCCGCAACATAGAACGGCAGCGCATCAGATATGGGCAACAGGCCTATTTTCATTTTTTCCTCTTTTTTAGCATTACAGCCGGTTAGAAGGATTAATATCAGAGCCAGTACAAAAAATAAACATTTTTTGTTTCCCACTTAAATCCCCTCCTTTTCAACAAATTAATTCAACTTGCAACGCTCCTGTTCCTGCCGCGTCCAAAAAAAACAGCCCTGTTCACCCAGAACAGGGCTTTGGTAAAATGCTCTACTTGATAGCCTGGATAATCTCTTCTTTCAGGCCTTCGTATTTAGCCAGCCATTGCAGCCTTTCCCGGCGCAGCTTAGCCACACGTTCCTGGTAATCTGCCGCGCTGAAATAGCTAACTGGATTATATTCGGAAATATCAATTTCAGGCACTTCTACCGGCACCTCGTAGCCCCAGTCCGGATCACGGGTCCATTTAATTGTTCCCTTGGCCAGGTGTTTCATAATCGTGGTGGATATTTTTATGGAAATCTTTTTCCCCGGCTTATTCCCCTCAATGCCGACACTGCCGGTGTTTAACAGGTAGCACTCCATATCCGGGTTGTCCCTCAGCACTTCCAGCAGTTTGTTTCCTTCGTAATACTCTCTGCCTATAATAAAAGGATTGGTGCCGACCTCCCGCTTCGACTCGCCGGCGTGGGTCGGGTCTCCCGCTGATGTCTCAATAGATTCACCCAGCATAAAGTAGGCGGCGGCCTGCTCGGCGCTTAATTTTGCCACAGCCGGGATAATATCGTCCCTTCTGGTAATAAAGATGATCCTGTTGGCTTTATCCAGGTCTACCCTGTCATCTGTTTTTGCTACTTCACTGCGCAGGATTACACACCTGCCGTTTGAAGTGAGCTCATTATTATCAAAAAGCACTGTGCCGTCATCAGTTACTTTAACGTTTTCAAGAATGGCGTTACGAGAAGTGGCAGCATCATAAAGGACTTTTTGTGATTGGTCCAGTCCCTCGGTTTTAATATAGAAACCGTTTTCAGTACCGTAGCAGTATCCTTTGTTGTCCATCATGACCATGTCATCCTGCCTGATGATAACCTTTTCCTCACCCTGCAGGCCGTGGTCGTGAATGGTTAGAGTTGATTTGCCCGTACCGCTGAGGCCGAACATGATAAAGCCTACATCCTTAAGCTCGCCTTGCGCCGTGCGTACCCGCAAAACCTTGCTGCCGGCATGGAAACCTATCCCGCAGCGTTTTTTCCACATATAGAGGGCCATTCTCAAGAAAGATTTTTTAACCTCACCGAAATAGTCTGTCCCGAGTATATAGGTAATGCCCGCTTCCGGGTGGACAAAAATAAGCCGCTCCGGCCATTCGGGAACATAGATGCTGGTTAGATCAGGCTCTTCTTTATATTCTGCCGGATCAAACAGCATATTGTACCACATAAAGGGGATGCGGGCATATTCTTTGGTTATGTACAATCTGCAGTTATATCTGAAGTTGGGGTGATTGCCAAGCTGTCGTTCCAGGCTGATCACTTCTTTACTTTTTAAGTATTCATGTACTTTTGCGGCAACTTCCTTTTCCTTGGCAAGGGGTATGCCGTTTTGGTCTACGCCAAGATAATCCCCGGCCAGGATGAAGGTGTTCTTGGCGCTTCTGTTTCTCACCTTGGAAATAAAACTGGCGCTGCCGTACTGTGTGGTTTTTTCTTCAGGGCGGGCCCATTCCCTAAGCTGTTGTATTGACGGGTTAGTCATCAAGCTTGCAGCTTGGACTGGTTGTATAAACGGATGCAATTTGAATTGTCCCCCTCTATAATAAAATGTTCAGCATTATGGATTCAGTATACAACATATTTAATAATTTACAATACCGTTCAACCTCCAAAATAATCTTTTCACTAGCTAATTTTGCCCATTCCGGGTGACCAAGCCCAGACAGTATGTCAAAAAGGTGATTTTTGCAGTAATTAAAAAATCTTTTTTCATTTATAAGCTATACTGTTCAGTAACTTTGGGGAAAAACCGAAAAGCAAAGTAATACAATGCATTATATTATTTCTGATGCGCTCAAAGGAATGGGGACACATCTCTATTTGTAGTCTGTCTCTGAGGACGAGCTATGTCCCCAAATTAATCCGGCCGGCAATGATCTTAATGAGTATATACCAATTGCTGTGGGCAGGCTATGATTAAACCTTTTCTAGATAAACCAACTTTTATTAGGAGGTCTGGCCAAAATGGCATTAAAGGTGGGAATCAACGGTTTCGGCCGGATTGGACGCAACGTTTTCCGGGCAGCTATGCAGCGGGAGGATTTGGAGGTCGTCGCCGTGAACGACCTTACCAACGCCTGTACCCTGGCCCATTTGCTCAAATATGACTCAGTGCACGGTATACTGCAGGCGGATATTTATGCTAATGAGGAAAGAGAACTAAAAGTAAATGGCAGGTACATCAAGGCTTTCGCCATACCTGACCCTGCAGCGATTCCCTGGGGAGAATTTGGGGTCGAGGTAGTGATAGAGTCCAGCGGGCGCTTCACAGACCGTGCCGGCGCCGCCAAGCACCTGACCGGCGGCGCCCGCAAAGTGATTATAAGCGCGCCGGCCAAAAACGAGGATATTACAATTGTCATGGGTGTTAATGAAGACAAGTATGACCCGGCGGCGCACCAGATCATTTCCAACGCGTCCTGTACCACCAACGGGCTGGCGCCGGTCGTGAAAGTGCTGCACAGTGAGTTTGGTATTGTGCGCGGCCTAATGACAACCGTCCACTCCTATACCAACGACCAGCAGATATTGGACCTGCCACATAAGGACCTTAGGCGGGCGCGGGCCGCAGCCATGTCGATCATACCGACGACGACGGGGGCAGCCAAGGCTGTAGCCCTGGTTATCCCAGAATTGAAAGGCAAACTTAACGGTCTTTCCATGCGGGTACCCACTCCCAATGTCTCCGTGGTGGACCTTGTTGCGGAACTGGCCAAGCCTGTCCACGCGGAAGACATAAACGCCGCGCTCAAGACAGCGGCATCCGGCTATCTGAAAGGGATACTCGAGTATTGTGAGCTGCCCCTGGTCTCAAAGGACTTTAACGGCAACCCGCATTCCTCCATTGTCGACAGTCTTTCCACCATGGTTGTTGAAGGCAGTATGGCCAAAGTAGTGGCCTGGTACGACAACGAATGGGGTTACTCCAACAGGATTGTGGACCTGATCGCTTATATAGGCAAATGTGGTTTCTAAACTTACTGTCCGAAAAAATATTAAAAATATTTAGTATACTATTTTTCCATCCTGCACATAATAGGAATACTCCGCTTTGGTGAGTTCTATCTCTCCCCGTCCAGCGCAAGCTGGACTTTTTTTTGGCTTTCTTAATAGTCATAAATTTAATCTTGACGGGCTTTCCAGCTTAAGTTATAATTTTATCTGCATGATTTACGGGATGTAGCGCAGTTTGGCTAGCGCGCTTGCCTTGGGAGCAAGAGGCCGGGGGTTCAAATCCCTCCATCCCGACCAGGCCCCATGGTCAAGCGGTCTAAGACACCGCCCTTTCACGGCGGTAACCCGGGTTCGAATCCCGGTGGGGTCACCATTGGGCCATTAGCTCAATTGGTAGAGCAGGCGACTCTTAATCGTCAGGTTCCGGGTTCGAGTCCCTGATGGCCCACCAGAGTTAAAAAAGGCAAGGCTTCCGGCAGTGAGGTTCTTGCCTTTATTGTTTTAGCCAGGATTATTTACTGCCGTTAAAAAATAAGCTGGAAAATCCAGCTCTCAAGTCTTCGAATATATTTTCCAGGTTGCAATCACTCCTCATGTGAAGCTATGCTTTCTTTAAGGTTAATAAAAACTCATCGCCGCTGGGCTCCACTGTTATCTCCCACTTTTTGCTTTTAGCCAGCCTGGTTATATTATCTCTGGCAGCGACCGTATCAACAATAACCTGAAAGGCGCCCCGGCCCAGCTGTTCTATTTCTCTTTTAGCAATTAAAACCGGCTCGGGACATAAAAGCCCCCTAGCATCCCTTACTTCCACCTGCGGACACCCCCTGCCTTACCGGTATTCCTTTAGTGTTTAAAAACGCTATCAAAAGAATTATGGCAAAGCCAATAATTACAGCGATCTGACCATTAACGGCAACGCCCTTCGTACTTGCGGCCAAACCAAAGTTATGGGCAAATGCCGCCCCGGCAATAAGTCCCAGAACTGTTAAAGCCGAATCAGTGTTTCCCTCGGAAGCAGAAACCAACTGCCTTAGAGGACACCCTCCCAGTAGGACTGAGCCAAAACCGCCCAGGGCCATGCCCAGGAAGTTCCATACGCCATCGTTATGCGCAATCGGCTGGTTGACAAAGCCCAGGTTAAAGCTGCCCAACACCAGGTTGCCAATTAAAGCTACTACTAAAAGGGTAAGGAAGCCGTAAAGAAGGTAAAATTCTCCAAACAGAATAGAATCGCGTATTCCGCCGACAAAGCAAAAACGGGTGCGCTGCGCCAATATACCCATAATTAGACCCGCAACCAGTGCTGCGATAATGGGTGCGTGCATGGAACCTGGACCTTGCTCGCTGAAGAATATATAAGCCGGCCTGGCTAAAAGAAGAACTAGCATAGCTACAAAAAGCAGTGGAAAAATATAACCGTTGGTTCTGTTCTGCGGTATGGCCCTGCCGAGTGAAAATCCTTTGCGCAAAAAGGCAACTCCTAATAAAACTCCCGCCACAAGTCCAACCAATGCAACTATCGCGTTAAGGTCTCCCCCCGCGATCCTCAAAACCATACGCAGCGGGCAGCCAAGAAAAACCATCATGCCGATCATTACAAAAAATGCCAGAATGAATCTGGTGAATGAATTGGAACCTCCCAGAGATCTATACTCCCTTGTAAATAAAGAAGTTGCAAAAGCTCCCAGCACCAGCCCAATAATTTCCGGGCGGATGTACTGCAAGGTATTTACCCGGTGCAGACCCAGACCACCGGTAATATCGCGCAAAAAACAAGCGATGCAAAATCCCATGTTTGGCGGGTTGCCCAGTTTAACCAGCGCCAGTGCCATCACTGCGATAACCGCACCGGCAACAGCAATAAAAACGTTTTTTTTCAAACAAAAATCTCCTTTCTACGATTGTTTGACTATAAAAAAATTCACCCCCTTATCACAGGGTGAAAGTTCGACATTCATAAATAAATACCCTTCATGGTTATGATATAATATTTTTATAACCCAGGCGTTACCAATAAAGATTTTTTTACAAAAACATTTTCAACGACATATTTTCAAACACATCAACAAAAGAAATCTTCAGACACTAGGCCTGTTAATGCCTGTAACCTTCCCTTTCTTCTTTTTGGCAGAAACCCGGCCTGTGTCCCAAACTTCCTGGTAGCCTGTTTTATTTGTTTCAGGTTGAGCACATGATTTTAAATCCTCTTTATTCTTGATCTCCTTTTTCATTTTCAACAATTCCTCTTTCATTTTTAAATATTTATTCCCCGGTCGGTGTTGAATCATTTCTGTTTCCTTTTTCCATCCCCCTGATTATTGACAGGTGTGTTTCATTGTGCTATATTAATCTATGCGGTTTGGAGGTCAAAACCAAATATTTGCGGCAGTGGCGGAATTGGCAGACGCGCAAGATTCAGGTTCACTAAGTTCAATTCCTCCAAAATACAAATTAAAATAGCCAGTAATATCAAGGCTTGTAGGGTTTCAATGATAAGATTGAAATCTTACAAGCCTTTTTGTTGTAAATAAGATTTATCAACTTGAGGGTTATTTATAAAAATAAGAATTCAGTAAAATCAATAGTTACAAGAACTGTCACATTACATATTATACTCATAGAAGGAGGTGGTGTCAATTGAAACAGAATATACCAGATAGCTTTGTATCGTACATAAAATTCTATATGGGTAAAACCGGCATATCCACAAGAGAACTGAGTAAACGGGTAAACAAATCAGCAAACTATATAAGTTCTATTCTTCTAGGTAAAATTCAAACAATCGAATTTAAAACTGCTTTAGCAATCGTAGAAACACTAAATCCTCAAATTAATGCAGTAGAATTATTGATCGACAATTTCAATATTGAACCTGAAGAATTAATCCAAAAACGCTGGAAGGAGATGGAAGAATCACAAAAAAAAACTAGCAGACATTCAATATGTAGATGAAATAGCTGAAAATATAGGTAAAAATCTTATCGATGATATGTTAATAAATGGCACACCAGAAAAAGCGGAGATACTAAAGAAATTAAGTAATTATGATTTTCACAATAATATTTTTTACCTGCTTGAAATAATGTTCCATTTACAAGAAAAACATGCAGATAAATACAACCTGCTCTTTCTTATAGCTGATGAACTTGCAGAACTTACTGAATACAAGTGGGGAGAAATATATACAACGAATGAAGCAGAAAAACAATTAAAAATTAAAATAAACAAATTTTTAAGGGAGGAATTTATAAATGGAACAACAACTCCAAAGAAAGAAAAAATTTAGCCCTCAGACACAAAGTAATAAGGCTCCCCAAAAGCAATATAAAATATATTCCTCCCTCTAAAAGAAAACCCAAGGTAACAATTTATGTAAGGGTATCTACTCACCACCAAATAGACCGTGAATCCCTGCCGTTCCAACGCCAGGAGCTTGAAAATTACTGCCAGTATGCTTTAAACATAACAGAATATGAGATTTTTGAGGATGCCGGCTATTCGGCTAAGAGACCGTCCCAAGTACCAAGAAATGATGTCGCGTGTACGCCAGGAACGGGTATATGGTATCATGCTGTCCAGAGCGGAAAAAGCCCTCTGGAATGGCGCGCCGGTAGCCCTTGGGTTTGATTGGGATCAGGAAAATAAAACTGTTGCGGTTAACTCAGATGAAGCGGAATTGGTCCAGCAAATCTACGATATATATGAAGAATTACTGTCAGCCCAAGCTGTAGCGCAATGGCTGCAGGAAAACTTCAAGAGTACTAAACGAGGCGGGGCATGGGGATCCAAAGGTGTTATCGATATACTTCGCAACCCTATATATATCGGTGTTTACAGGTGGAATTACCGTCAATCAGGACGCGGCAACCTAAAACCGGAGGATGAAGTTATTACTGTGGAAAACGCTTTGCCAGCTATAATATCAAGGGAGCAATGGGAACGTGTACAAAAACTATTAGATGCAAATTACAAGGGCAGCCGTGACCTGAAGCGGCACGCAAAACACATACATATACTATCAGGAATAATCCGTTGCGGGTACTGTGGCAAGACATACTTAGCTTCCAGGCAATCCAAGCCCCACAAAAAAATTTACCACCCTTCTTATTACCGGTGCGGTACATATGTCCGGAATATGCAGTGCCGTAATAAGTCGCTAAGCGGTCTTTACCTGGAGCCGTTCATACTTGAATATTTATGTGCGTATGTTAAAGCTGCCCGATCTGCCGGCTCCGGGAAAGATATTCAAAAACAATTGCTTGTATCATTCAACCGGCCCGAAATAGAATATATTGACTTGCCTTATTCGGATCCCGGTTTGATCAGTATTTTAGGCGGAATGAACGAAATCGCCGCAACACAGCCGACTGAAATCGCTGATGATAAATTAAAATCCCTTAAAAAGCAAAAGCAAAAGATCGAAACTGCGCTCTTCCGTTTAGACGATGCTTATTATTTTCCCGAAGGTAATACCGGTATAACAAAAGCAGAATACCTTGTGAAGAAATCCGAATTCCAACAACGCCTGGCCAAAGTAGACAGTGACATCTCCGTGCTACCTGCAGATAGCACGCGTAAAACGTCTATGGACCTGGATGTTGTCTCCCGCTTTCTTTTGCTGCATAACCTTTATAACGCTGGCAATATACGCGACACTCTTCCGGCCCTGGACAAGCAAGTTGTCCAGGACTTCCTGCAGGACGTTATTAACTATGTAGAGGTAGTCGAAGGCAAAGTAACGAAGATAGCCTTTAATTCTCCGCATGGGGAAGCAATACACAAGTTCGTATATAAGTAATTTATATTTGAATCTGAAGAAGTAAATGTTTTTTACACTCCCCGTTGACACGTATTATCATACGCGTTATAATGCTGTCAAGGGGAGGGTACCGTAATGAAAAGCTACTCATCTAGAGAAATCATAAGAACCATAACAAGAGATGGGTGGTATCACGTTGAAACGGTTGGTGACCACCACCACTTTAAGCACCCATCTAAAAGTAACCCACCCAATGAAAGATATCCCTATAAAAACTGTTAAAAGTATATTTAAGCAGGCAGGAATTAACCTAGAGTAATTCCTGCGGGAAAGGAGATAAAAATGCTTCAAGACAGGTATATATATCCGGCAATCTTTGATTATGCTGATGATGGCATATCTATTGAGTTTCCCGACCTGCCGGGCTGCCTTCCCTGTGCTCATACTACGGAAGAAGCTGTTAAAAACGCAAAAGAAGCGCTTGGCTTGCATCTCTACAGTATGGAAAAAGATAAAGATTATATCCCCGAGCCAACACATATAGAAAAGATAAAATTGGAACCTAACCAAGTTATTGTCCTGGTTGAAGTATGGATGCCTTTAATCAGGGATGCAATCGAGAACAGGGCAGTCAAAAAAACCCTTACTATCCCCAAGTGGCTTAATGACCTGGCTGAAGAAAAACAAATTAATTTTTCACACACCCTGCAGGAAGCTTTAAGAGAAAGACTTGGTGTAAATGCCTACAAATAAAGAAATGAATATAAAATATGAGTGTTTAAAAAGAGCCTTTTGACGGCTCTTTTTGCATGGAAAAATAAATAACCCAGTATCCATATAGGTGCGCCGGAACCAATGACCACTTTGAATAGATGGGTTAAGAAAGCCTTATTTTTACTGGGTTTATAATACTATCTAGCATTTACCATTGGACAGCCATGCGTTTGAGGAGGCTTGTGAGAAATTCAGCGTTGAGCATGAGCGGATTCCCCCGAAAACACCGAATAAAAATGCTCACATTGAGTCTTTCCACGCCTTGTTGGAAGCGGAATGCTTAAGCCGGCACGAATTCGTATCCTACCAGGAAGCCTATAAGTTAGTTGACGAATACATCCGGTTTTATAATGAACGGCGTATCCACGGCAGTCTGTATGATTTTGCGCCTTGTGAGTTCCGGCAGCGGCTGGCTGCGGGCCAACTTAAGCCCTTCATTGTAAAGGTTTAGCGTTCGTTATAATCCTTTTAAGATACCGGATGCCGGAGCCCGAGCTTGTTCCCCCCCTTATTTGGGAGTTCGGCCTGCCACCTGGCTAAGACCTGGCCGGCAACCGCACAGCGGCCCGGCCTTGACCGCCGTGGTAAAATGTGTTGGAGGGGACTGGCGATACAATTAATGATACCGTCTACCATCACCTTCGCCCGTGTCCCCTGTATTCAACTATTCCACGGCGAGTCAAGGCTTGCCGGACAGGTCGTGGCAACAGGTTAAAGTGGAGGAATTTACTGTGGTCAAAAATATCTTTAATTCTATGTAAACAAGAGAATAAGGGAGTAGACTCTAAAATTAGGGGTTTGAACCGCTATTCTATCGTTAACACTTTTGGGAGGTTATTCTGATGAGCAGGTTTTGGAGTGACATCAACAGAGTTATAAGCCCGTATATACCAGGGGAACAACCAAAGAATGAAAAATACATAAAGCTGAATACCAATGAAAACCCTTATCCTCCTTCCCCGCAGGTGGTAAAAGCTATCGAGAAGGTTCTCAACGACAGCCTGAGGCTGTACCCGGACCCGACCTGTGAAGATCTCCGGTTGGCCATAGCAGAATATTACGATCTAAAAAAAGAACAGGTACATGTCGGCAACGGATCGGACGAATTACTAGCATTCTCTTTTCTGGCCTTTTTCAATCCCAACGGCCTGCCCATACTAATGCCTGACATTACCTACAGTTTTTATAAGGTTTACACTTCCCTCTTTAAAATTAACTGCGAGAAGATACCTCTAGAGGACGATTTCTCAATCCGCCCGGAACTGTTTTATAAAAAGAACGGCGGCGTGGTAATTGCCAACCCCAACGCGCCTACCGGCATGTTCTTGCCGCTTGAAGACATCACTGGCATCCTGGAGCATAATCCTGACCAGGTGGTAATCGTCGACGAGGCTTATATAGACTTCGGCGGCATTTCCGCGGTAAAGCTAATCGGGGACTACCCCAACCTCCTGGTTATCAAAACTCTCTCCAAGTCGCGCTCTTTGGCCGGGCTGCGGGTGGGATACGCCCTGGGCCAAAAAGAATTAATCGAAGGGATCGACCGCATCAAAAATTCCATAAACTCCTACACCCTTGACCGGTTAGCCCTGGCGGGAGCGAACGCGGCAATCAAAGATGACGCTTATTTTCAAGAGGTCAGGCGGAGAATAATCATGACCCGGGAAAGGGTGTCCAATACAATGGGGGAAATAGGCTTTAAGGTCCTTCCTTCCAAGGCAAATTTCATCTTTGTCACACACCCGCTCATCCCTGCTGGTGAGCTGTTCCAAAAGTTAAGAGAAAACGGCGTGCTTGTCCGTTACTTTAAAGAGCCAAGAATCGATAACTTTCTAAGGGTATCTATCGGATCCGATCAAGAAATGGATTCATTTATTAGTATTTTAAAAAGCATTCTTCACCAAATGTTGTAATAATCCCGCTAAAGAGTTTGAGTTTAGTTTATTTGTAATACTAATACGCCCCCAAATACAAAAAACCGGACTTTTGATCCGGTTTTTTTCTAGTTGAAAAAGGTTTATGCCAGGGTTACGGCAAAGTCAGAAACTATCCAAAAGCCGCCTAATTTTCAGGATGGGTATGATCAAATCTCTCCCGTTGATGTAAAATAATCTTATGGACAGAAACGGAGCAGAGCCAGACAATATCATCAACCGGGGCACTAACCTCAAAGACCTGATCGTACGGCCCATCACTCCCGGAGAGGAGAATGACTGGAACACCCTGATGGCCAAGCACCACTACTTGGGCTTTCACTGCCTGTCAGGCAGGAGCCTAAAATACGTGGCCCTGCTCGATGGCCGGTGGGTGGCGCTGATCGGCTGGGGCGCCGCAGCCTTGAAATGCAGCCCCCGGGACCGGTGGATCAACTGGTCGGAGGAGCGGAAGTACGAACGGCTGCAGTACATTACCAACAATCAGCGTTTTCTCATCCTACCGGGTGTCTCCATCAAGAACCTGGCATCAAGGGCGCTGGCGCTGAATATCAAGCGGCTGTCCGCCGACTGGGAAACCGTCTATGGACACCCGATCCTCATGGTGGAAACATTCGTGGATCACAGCCGCTTTAAAGGTGCCTGCTACCGGGCTGCCGGCTGGGTTCCCTTGGGTATGACCACCGGTTATGGTCGTACAGGCGGCATTTATTACTACCACGGACAGACAAAAACCGTCCTGGTCAAACCGCTGCTCAAAAAGGCTGCCACAATTCTATCCGCCCCGTTTCTTCCTCCAGAACTAACGGGAGGGGAACGGGCGATGGTCGATCTGAACACGGTTTCCATTGAGAGCAAGGGTGGTTTGCTGGATTACCTGGCATTGCTGAAAGACTCCCGAAAAAAGCGTGGTATCCGGCACTCCCAGATTTCCATCCTGGCGGTGGCCATCTGTGCCCTCCTTTCCGGAGCGAAGTGTTTTATCGCCATCGGTGAATGGGCGGCCAGTCTGAACCAGGAAATGCTCAAACGCCTGGGATGCCGGTACAACGAGAGACTGGAAAAATTCGTCCCTCCCAGCGAAAAGACCCTGCGCCTGACGCTTAAAAGGGTGGATGGCGATGAAGTTGATGACATCATCGGCCAGTGGCTGCGGTCCCAATCACAGGACCGGGCGGTGGCTGTTGACGGCAAGACGCTGCGTGGCTCCTCCGGAACGGATGGTAAACCGGTTCACCTGGTGTCGGCCTTCCTGCAGCATGAGAAAATAGTCATCGGCCAG
>NZ_QFFZ01000035.1 GCF_004369225.1 Pelotomaculum propionicicum | reverse complement strand
GCCTCACCGTGCTTTGTAGTGTGTCTTCTCCTCAGACAAATTGTACAGCAACCAGGGGGGGGTGCGCACCCGTTTTCATTACTATTTGTGTCGCCCGCACCGGCGGCGCGAGATGGAGGTTTTTATGTAAAACATACTGGTCCAGCATGACAGTTCCTTTCACTTGAAATTGTTACAAAAACATAGTTCCTGCCAATGTAAGGTTGACTAACTCTGGCGGGTCAAATTTTTTAACGCTTTGGCAGCAGCCCTCCGGACAGACATGTTGCGGTCTTTCAACGCGCTCTTCAAGGGTTCTGCGCAACCGACGTTCCCGAGCAATCCAATAGCTTCAGCGGCCGCTGTGCGAACTACTGGATACGAGTGTTTTAAGAGCGCCATAACTTCATCAAGCGCTCTGATATCGCCAATCATCCCCAGTGCTGTGGCTATTGTAGCCAAAATATAAGGATCGTCCCGGTTTTCACCAAGGGACTTGACCAGGGGAGCAACAGCCCCGGCATCTTTTTTTACCCCCAGCAGCCACGCGGCTCTGAGCCTGGTTTGCGGTTCGGGGTGACGAAGAGCGCCAATTAATTTTTCCAAGTTATTTTCACCATCATTCATCTTACTGCCCCCTTTACAACACAAAAACTCCTGTAAATAATTTACAGGAGCTATTAGCCGCGGGGCGTTATGCGAGCTCCATCGCCCTTTTTATTAAATCCCAGAAATACTGGAGGCAAATGGGATTTTTGCGTGTTTGTCACGTTTTGAAATATAGCGGCGGTTATAAATAAATGATAAAGTACATTGATAAAAAAGTCAACAATTGTTAATATTAATATCAGCGATGGGGGTCTGCGCCAGTTCTCTCAAAATATTAAGCACAAGAGATAGGGATACTTTTTTATTTCAACTTTTCTAGAGGAAAGGAATTTCTTAATTATGATGGAAAACAAATCGGGACCATACGGGAATGACAAGGCGCTGTTAGGGAGGACCGCCTGGAGACTGGTTATCCTGCTCGGTCTGGTCAGTCTTTTTGCGGATATGACTTATGAAGGCGCCCGCAGTATTACCGGACCGTATCTGGCCGTCCTGGGCGCCAGCGCCACCGTGGTTGGTATTGTTGCAGGATTCGGCGAGTTGATAGGGTACGGGTTGCGTCTTGTATCGGGTTATTTTAGCGACCGGACTGGAAAGTATTGGACTATTACTCTCCTTGGGTATGGCCTTAATCTATTTGTAGTTCCACTTCTGGCGCTGGCCGGCAGCTGGGAAATCGCCGCAATCCTCATAGTGGGAGAGCGTATGGGAAAAGCGATTCGCACTCCCGCCCGCGACGCGATGCTGTCACATGCCACTCATACGCTCGGCCGGGGCTGGGGATTTGGTTTTCATGAGGCAATGGACCAGGTAGGGGCGGTTTCCGGTCCACTCATTGTAGCGGCGGTTCTCTATTTTAAGGAAAGTTATCAAACCGGATTCGGTATCCTGCTGGTGCCGGCGCTATTTGCGTTAGGTGTGCTAATAACGGCAAAATTGCTATATCCCCGCCCAAGGGATCTTGAAGTCAACACACCTAAAATTGAAACCCAGGGGTTACGACGTGTGTTTTGGCTGTATCTCGCGGCGGTGGGGTTGGTTGCGGTCGGTTATGCCGACTATCCGCTCATTGCCTACCATTTCAAAAAGGTTTCAATCGCTTCCGACACCTGGATTCCAATTTTTTATGCTGTTGCTATGGGAATGGACGCTCTTGCCGCTCTTATTTTCGGGCGGTTATTTGACAAAATCGGAATCTCTGTACTAGTTTTTGTATCATTGCTGTCCTCGCTTTTTGCGCCACTGGTCTTTTTAGGAGGCCATTTTCCGGCCCTGGCCGGAACAGCCCTGTGGGGTGTTGGCGTAGGGGCGCAGGAGTCCATAATGAGGGCGGCAGTAGCCGGGATGGTTCCAGTGGACAGGCGCGGCACCGCGTATGGAGTTTTCAACACGGGATACGGGCTGCTCTGGTTTGCGGGCAGCGTATTGATGGGAGTTCTTTATGATATTTCAGTACCATATTTAGTTGCCTTTTCGGTTTTAATGCAGCTTGCCTCCATACCCTTATTCCTTCTGGTGCGAAAAGAGTTTATTTTATAAGCTTATAAACAAAAAACAAGAAAAAACCGGTTGCCCGGTTAATTCTATTAGGTGAAATTATAAACCCAGATAAACATAAAAACGTTTTTCTGTATTATTCCACACAACATCAACTATCCTTAAAAGGTCAATTGATTGACTGCTATCTGAGAAAAGCATGCCAACTTGCGGAACAAAAGGCAGTTCGCATTCCGTTTTGTATCTTCTATCAGATTCTACGAGGACTGTCGCTTTATAATTCATAATAACCACCTCCTTTCCAAAGTAGCTTTTAGCTCGTCTATTCGCTAAATTTTCATATAAACCACGGCCTATTTTGTACTCAAAAAGAACGCCGGAACTTCTGGTAACACTTTTTGTTTTTTGGGGATTTACTTTTATTTGTTTTTTTTGATTTGCGGGGATTATTTTATTATTCTTTAACAACCATTACAGGGCACCTCGCATGCCTAACAACATAATTTGAAACACTGCCCATCAACAGCCTGGATATGGCGCTACGGCCGTAAGAGCCCATGACGATCAGGTCTAACGCGTTGTCATTGGCGTAATTCACAATAGACTCGCCAATGTGTCCCTGCAGTACCTTAGACGCAAATTTAATGTCCCTCGCTTTAGCCTCAGCGGCGTAGCGTTCATGGATGGCCTGATAAAATCTTTTACCGTCTCCGATCATTTCTTCCACTTCGTCGATTGTGGCGGCGTAGTCCGGTATCAGGACCACGGAAATTAATTCTACAAACGAGTGGTGAAATTCAGCAATTTGAAAAGCTTTATCCAATGCTTTTTGCGCCTGGTTGGAATTGTCGAAAGCAACCATGATGTGCTCGAACACCGTTAATTACTCCTTTCCGGTAAAGCAACAGGTTTTACTTTTTTTGAGCGATCCGGCCGGAAATAAGTCTGAGCTATCAGGGTCGGCACTATCCCGCTTAAAACCACAGCCGTCACCAGTACCGAATATTGCTGCTGGTTGATGATATTATGCGTAAGGCCGAACATCGCTGAAATGCTGCCGAACGTCAGCCCGGTTGACATAAGCAAGGTCGTGTAAATAGAGTTGTTTTTGCCAAACTTAAAAAGCAGTGAAAGGGGCATGACCCCGATGAACTTCGCCATCATTTTCACTCCAAGAAGGATCAGAATTACGGCTAACCCCGCCCAGAGCGCCTTAACAGAAAGGAGCAGGCCCGCCTTCAGGAAGAAAAAAGGAGTAAGAGTCGCAAAAGCGGTTGTCCTCATCCTGGCGAGCATCTCTTTTTCCCTGGCTAACAATTTTGCCAGCGCCAGTCCTAACAGATAAGCTGGGAGAACAGCCTCACTATTGGCCTTTAACGCCAGCCCGCCCAACAAGAACAGAAAGAAATAGATAAGCTTGACTTCAACCTGGCTGACACGTCCCCCTAGAGCGCTTGTAAAGGGGCCTGCAATTTTATTGACAAGGAAAAGCGCCAAGACCATTACTGCTATGAAAACATAAAGCCAAACATTATATTGAGCAAAGATAACGCCTAGAGCCAGGACTGTGCCCAGGTCGGTAATAAAGCACGCGGCCAGGATTATTTTACCGAGCTCGGTTGTATTGAGGCCAGTCTCGACCATGACAGAATACACTATGGCCACTGACGTGGTGGAAAGTGCTATACCGGCTATTTCGGAGGCTTCCAGGGTCCATCCCGCCTTATAATAGGCGTAGGCGAAACAAACCAGAAATGGAATTAGAAAAGAAACAACCCCCATAGATACGCTTTCCTTAAACTTAGACCGGAGCACAGCGGGATCCACTTCAGCTCCTGCCAGAAAAGTTAAAAAGATGCTGCCGAAGCCGGCTAGAAAATCAACCCATTGTGTTGTGATTAAACCTAGATAGTTGCCTGCGATAACACCTATAATAATCTCAATCATGGCGACTGAAATCCCGGACCATACTGACAATATCGAGGCTGTGAGCGCCAGACCGATCCAAAAAGCGGCGTCTAACCAAATATTCATGATCTACCTCCGTTTAAAATCCTAATAATTCATGCTCATCAACCACCTCCCCAAAATTATTTTTCACAAAAAAAAGACTCCTATCCTGAGGAACAGGAGTCATTAGCTTCAGTAGCATAGGCGAACCCCACCGCCGTTCAATTTGAACTTATACTTTGTTAAATTACAAATATACCATTATACATGTTTATAATTAACAATGGTTACAAAAAATTTATAATACAAAAGCGCGACCTTGTCAATATGTTTTTTTGGTAATTTTAATCAGACCACTCGTTAGAATGCTTTACCCTTAAGAATTTTGAAATACCGTTTTTTGCCGCTCTTGCTCTCGATGACAGGTATTATAGTTGCAATTGACTCTTACGGGCCGATCACCGATAATGCCGGCGGCATTGCGGAAATGTCCGAGCTTCCTCCGGAGATCAGAAACATTACTGACCCGCTTGACGCGGTGGGGAATACTACAAAAGCTGTGACCAAGGGCTACGCCATCGGCTCGGCAGGTCTGGCGGCTATAGTCCTGTTTGCGGCTTATACCCAGGAAATTGCCCGGGTGCGTGCAGAAGCCGGGATCCTTGATAAGATAAGCTTCCTGGTTGAAGACCCCTGGGTGCTGGCAGGACTTTTGATTGGCGGCGCGCTGCCTTTCATCTTCTCTTCACTGGCTATGGGCGCCGTAGGCCGGGCGGCTTACGAGGTTGTTAACGAGGTGCGCCGCCAGTTCAAGGAAATAAAAGGCCTGATGGAAGGAAAGGCGCGCCCAGAATACGGCCGCTGCGTCGATATCGTAACAAAGCGGGCGATTAAAGAAATGATGGTCCCCGGTTTGATTCCGGTTGTTGCTCCCCTGTTAGTGGGCTTTTTGCTGGGAGCGAAGGCGCTGGGCGGCCTGCTGATGGGCGTGATCATCACCGGGCTCTTCCTGGCGGTCATGCTGACAGCCGGCGGCGGCGCCTGGGACAACGCCAAGAAGTACATCGAGGAGGGCCAGTACGGCGGCAAGGGCACTTCGGCCCACGCGGCTGCTGTTACCGGCGACACTGTGGGCGATCCTTGTAAAGACACAGCAGGTCCCGCGATCAACCCGATGATTAAAGTTGTTAATATTGTTGCTCTTCTTATTGTCAGTTATGTGGCCATGATCATCCGTTGACTTAAGAAACCTGACTTCCTCTCAAATTCAAAGCGAACCGGCGCCCACTATAATTGTGAGAGCCGGTTTATTTTTTTATGTGTTTGTTTTTGCCATTAGCGCGTCTTCCGTCTGGTCATCAATAATTTCTTCCCGCTCGAAAACTTGTTCACCGAACTTTTCCATCATTTCCTCGCACTTTTTTAACAGCTCTAATGCGGTATTTGAAGCGCTGGCATGAAAAAAGTCCCGTTCCTGAATTTTTTTAAACCATTTTTTTAGTTTTTCAAAATCCTCTTCGTTTTCTTCCAATTCTCCGTATGTAAAGTGTTCATTTGAAGTTTCATTCTCTATTTCTTTAAAAAAATCTTTGCAACGGCCGATGATTTCTTCGTATTCTTCATTGCGGGCCTGGTTAAACTGATCGATTACAGACTGCTCCTGCAACAGGAAACTGGCTTTCACCAGGTGAGCTTCTCCGCCGTAACCTTCTATTTCACGTCTTAACAACCGCAAGTTTTTTTCTGTTTTGTGGGTTAACGGGAGAATGCAGACAGAACTTTGTAAATATATGGCTCCTATAGCTTTAATCTTGCGCCAAATAGAAGCTCTGTAGCGGGTTGGTTCTGAAGGCACTTTGTAGATTAAGATCAGCCATTCATTCATTTTAATTACACCATTTTTCTAACTATTGTTATAAATTAGCTTAGCATAATTAATAATCCAGTGTCAAGAAATTCACATACATGCAATATCACAATAATCATCAATTTTGTTCCAAATAAACGGGTTAGCTTTATTGACTCCCGGCATCGCTTATTGTAAAATAACAAAAACAAGCGGTGATGGAGCCCGCCGCGCAAATGCCATTATGGCTAATAGCTCCTACCAAAAGGTAGGGGCTTATATTTTTGCCTTTAAGTAGGTAGGGGTGTGAAATGTGCCTGAAAAGCCCGGACTGCTTTATGAAGGAAAAGCCAAGCGAATATATCGGACAAGCGATGCCGGACTATACATACTTCCGTCAAGACCTGGGGAATGTAGGAGAAACGTATGCGGAAGTTTTAAAAAGGCTAATGGGCGAGCAAGTAAAACCGTCTATGTGATTATGTGCAGCGCGGCAAATAACAGGCGATGAGGCCTCATGGACGTGGTAGTGATATCTTAGTTAAGTCTAGCTATGACAGAAAAAGAAAGGTGTGAATTTATGGCTAAGCTTACCGCCGACGACGTGCGTAGTCTGGCCAAAGAATTGGGCGTCAAATTTATCCGCCTGCAGTTTACGGATATTTTTGGCATACTCAAGAATGTTGCCATTACAGTTGAACAGTTGGGTAAAGCCCTCGAGGGCGAATTGATGTTTGACGGTTCCTCGATTGACGGATTTGTACGTATCGAGGAGTCGGATATGTACCTGCGGCCCGACCCCGCGACATTTACGGTTTTCCCCTGGCGGCCAAGGGAAGGCGGTATGGTGGCGAGGTTGATCTGTGACATCTACAAATCTGATGGCAGCCCCTTTACAGGAGACCCCCGTAATGTTTTACGCAGGGCTATTCAGGAAGCTGGCGAAATGGGTTACACTATGAATGTGGGGCCTGAAATGGAATTCTTTCTTTTCCATATGGATAGCCAGGGTAAGCCCAGCACCACCACTCACGACCGCGCTGGTTACTTCGACCTCGCGCCTGTTGACCTGGGCGAAGGCGCCCGCCGGGATATGGTGCTGATCCTGGAACAGATGGGCTTTGAGATAGAGGCTTCCCACCACGAAGTGGGCAGCGGACAGCATGAAATTGACTTCAAATATTCGGACGCTCTTGATATTGCCGACAAAATTGTCACCTTCAAGTTTGTGGTGCGGACCACAGCCCAGCGGCACGGCCTGCACGCAACTTTTATGCCTAAACCTATCTATGGGATGGCTGGTTCCGGTATGCACACAAACCAGTCTTTAATGAAAAATGATGAAAACGCTTTTTATGACCCTACCTCGCCTGACGGGTTAAGCCGGGAATGCAAGTATTACGTGGGAGGGTTGATGAGTCATGCAAAAGCCATCACGGCGATAACCAACCCTGCCGTAAACTCATATAAACGCCTGGTATCCGGTTTTGAGGCGCCGGTGTACATTGCCTGGTCCGGGCAAAACAGGAGCCCGCTGATCCGGATCCCCGCTAAAAGAGGTATGTCCACCCGGATCGAGTTCAGGAGCCCGGATCCCTCCTGCAACCCCTACCTGGCCCTGGCTGTATGTCTGAAGGCAGGTATTGACGGAATAAAAAACAAAATTGAGCCACCGGCTCCTTGTGACCGTAATATCTATGAGATGACGATGATTGAAAGAGAGCGGCTGGGCATCGGAAGCTTGCCCGAGAGCCTTCAGGAGGCTATTAAGGAACTAGAAAAAGATCAGGTGATTAAAGAAGCTTTAGGCGATCATGTGTTTCACAGGTTTATTGAAGCCAAAAAGATTGAATGGGACCGTTACCGAATCCAGGTGCATCCTTGGGAGACCGAGGAGTATTTAGCCAAGTATTAAATGGTGCATGCTAAATTCCTCTCTAAGACATAGGCCCGCCAGGCGCTTGATGTGCTGTCCGCACATTTTAGGTGAGCGGGCAGTTTTTTTTAGCTGTCAACAGTTTCTGCACTTTTAGTGAGGCGAAGGCCGTGCTAATACTGATAAACTAAACATACGGCGTTGCTATTATAATTTTTTGTTCCAACAATCCCTTACCCGGGAAAGTTTGATAGCCCCTATTTTATCCGCATTAAGGGGGGGTATATAACTATCAACTCTGGCGGCGACGGCATCGACGCTAACGGGTCCCTTTATTTCAACGGCGGCACCGTGCTTGTAAGCGGGCCTACCAACAATGGCAACGGGTCTATGGACTACGATGGCGCCTGTGAGGTAACAGGCGGAACTTTAGCCATAGCCGGCAGCTCCGGCATGGCCCAGTCCCCCGGGACCTCCTCCTCGCAGAATTCCATCACGGTCATCTATAGCACAGTGCAGGCAGCCGGGACACTGGCAGCCCTGACGGATGAAAGTGGAAAAACCGTCCTGGCCTTTGCGCCGGACAAAGCATATCAGTCCATCGTGTTCAGCAGTCCCCTGCTGGAGCAGGGAAAAACCTATACCCTGATCTCCGGCGGCTCGTGCAGCGGCCAGCTCACCGGCGGGCTGTTCACCGGCGGCGCCTGTTCCGGGGGCGCAAAACTAACCACCGTTACCATCTCCGGCACGGTCACCCGCATCGCTGACAATGGTTCAGCAGTCACCGGCGGCATGGGCGGCATGGGCGGTCCGGGGGGCCGGGGCGGAAATATGGCCCCGCCTAAGTAACCTTAGCAGTTTATCGTTTTTAAATAAAATAAGTTGCCCCCGGCTACCGCTTCCGTTGCCGCGACCAGACGGGACAGCGGCCGGGCGAGCCAGTAGCTCAGCAGCCAGCCGATGAGTACGGCCAGCGCCAGGGCCAGGACCAGTACTTCCAGCACCTGGCGGTAAAGGTTGGACAAAACTGCAAATGCCGAGGGGCTCAACGTAAACCGGTAGGCGGTGTTTGAGGGAACCCCTTTCGTGACGATCACCGTTGGCAGGATAAACGAACTTTCGCCCGGCTTTGATGTATACAGAATCCCTATTCTCCCGGGCAGAAGATTGGGTGCTTCGCCCGTGGAAGATAGCGGCGGCAGGGCATCGCCGTCGGGAAGCGCTGTTATCCCGGTCGAAAAAGAGATATTAGGCCCGTCCGGAACACCTTCTTTTTCCGGCGCTACTGTCTCCAGTTCAATACGCACGCCAGGCAAGTCTCTCCGTAGAAGATCAAGAGTTTCATCACCGGAAAGGTTCCGTGATCTGGCTTCCGCCAGTGCGCTCAAGGCCTGCTTGAGATAGAGGGCCTGTTGGGAACGCTGTACCGAAATTGCGTACATGGACAGGGCGTTGGAAAATATGTAGCCGGAAAAGGTGAGCAACAGCAAGGCCAGGGCCACATAACTGAATATCAGCCGCACACGCAGGCTTCGCCAGGCTTTCATTGCTCTTCCTCCCGTAGTTTGTACCCGACGCCGCGCACGCTGACAATGTACCGGGGGTTATCCGGATCATCGCCCAGCTTGGCCCGCAGGTTGCGGACATGGACATTGACCGTCAGCGGGCTGCCGGTGTTGCGGTCGGTCAGCCAGAGAACGTCCATCAACATCTCCCGGGTAAAAACCATCCCCGGGCGCTGAGCCAGATTAAGGAGCACCTGATACTCGCTGGCAGTCAGGGGGATTCGTTCCTTACCCCGGTAGACGAAATGCCGCTCCGGCAGAATGAGCAGGTCGTGTACCCGAATGCGTTTTTCCTCCTCTGGTTGCTTATGGGCACGCCGCAGGAGCACCCGTAAGCGGGCCCGCAGTTTTCGCTCCGTCACAGAAACCAGCATAATATTCATAATCCCGATGCCGCCCACCAGCAGTGACACAGCGGCTATGCTGGCCAGAAGCAATGTCATGACGGCTGTGGCGCTTTCAGCCGTTTCAAGCACCGAAGTCAGATTCGCACGTTGAAATCGTCATTGTTCGTGCCGGACAGGCGGTGTCTTTCCCTTAAAAGATTCTCGATGCTGCTCTGGACGTAGGACATGCTTTCCGGCGTTTCGGTCTGCACATTGATCAGCCGGACATATTTCACGCCAAGCATTCTTTTTTGAGCTGTACTCACCGGTATATATACCATATTATCCTGATCCTGTCCGCCTATGGAAGCCCCTTTAGAGGCAAGAACACCCACTACTGTAAAGGCTAATTTATTGATCCTGATTACCGTGCCAACCGGGTCCTCACCAGACAGGTATAAATTATCAGCTACAGTTTTACCCAGAACAGCCACCAGATTAGCGCCTGTCACATCGTCATCGGTAAAGAAGGAACCTGAGACGGCGGTTAAATCTTTAACAGCCTGCATTTCCTGAGTTGTCCCGTCAAACTGGGCGGTCCAGGTTTGACCCGCGTATTCGATGGTGGCGTTTGAACTTAACTCCGGCGCCACATGAGTTACCATAACCGGTTCGGAAATTGCTTCGGCGTCCTCTAAAGTAAGGGTATTCACATCCCCCCCCGCTCCCCGTACCGCCCCCTGGCCGGCGCCGGGAAAAACCATGAGTAAGTTTGAACCCATGCTGGATATCTGGCTGGTTATCCTCTTGCTGGCGCCCTGTCCCACGGCGACCATAATTATCACCGCCGAAACGCCTATGATAACGCCGAGCATTGTCAGGGCGGACCTCAGCTTGTTTGCCTTCAGGCCGTTTATGGATATTTCAAAGTTGTTCGTGAAAGTGTCTTCAATTTTTTAGCAGCAACACTCAGAGCGTTAGGCAAATATGTCTCCTCCTGTCTTTTAATTTTCCACGCCAGCGGCAGACTGCGGCAGACTCAAACGAAATGTCGTACCGTCGGCGCAGGCGCGGGCAGGATTAATTCTCCCCCGTGCACCCGCCAGCAAACGGCTGATCGTCAAGCCAAGACCCAAACCTTTTTTCTTTGAACTGCTTGAAAAAGAAAGGCTGGTTGGAGTTTCCTCCAGCCAGCCCTACATTCAGAAGTTTCAGTTCTGGCTGTCGCCCGAGGCGGCGCCTGAAGTTGAAAAGAAGACCACCGGACCGCCGCTCGTCAGGACCCCTCTCACTGCGTCAGCCTGCCGCTGGGTGATAATCCCCTGATCGACCATCCGGCTGACAGGATCTTTGATTGCGGGCATATTTTGCTTAAGATACTGGGCCCTTTCCTGCGGGCTCATGTCCTTGGTTTGATCACGCATATTCTGTATATCTTCTCTGGCTTGATCCAGAACACTTTGCATCCGCTGCTTACCAGCCGAAAGGAAGTCGAGGATCTTGCCGGCCTGGTCCTGGGTGATGGCCCCTTTGGCTGCGAGGGCGTCCAGATTAGCCTGCAGTTGTTGCTGCGCCAGCTCCTGCATTGTTTGTTTCAGAGCTGCTGGGTGATAATCCCCTGATCGACCATCTGGGTGACAGGATCTTTGATTGTGGGCATATTTTGCTCAAGATACTGGGCCCTTTCCTGCGGGCTCATGTCCTTGGTTTGATTACGCATATTCTGCGTATTTTCTCTGGCTTGATCCAGAACACTTTGCATCTTTTGCTTGTCGGCCGTCAGGAAGGCGAGAACCTTGTCGGCCTGGTCCCGGGTGATGGTCCCCTCGCCCACCAGCGTGTCAAGGCTTGTCTGCCATTGCTTCTGCATCTGCTGGTCGGTAATTTCGCGCATCTTATCCCTGATCGCCTGGGCTTGGTCCTGGGTGATGGTCCCTTTGTCCACCAGGTCCTTTAAGGGATCGTTGAACTTTACCACTTTGAACGTCATCATCGGGTTTGTCCCGCTCAAATTGTTTGCCCCTTCGGACGGCGGCGTGACCTTGATCACCGGTTTTTCGGGGGTGTTGTTTTGGAAATCCGTGAGCACGGCGTCAGATTGGGCCTGGGTGATGGTTCCCGCGGTCACCAGGTCGGCCAGGGCCTCTTTCAGGATATTTTGGTTGAACTTTGACATCTTGCTGGTTGAAATTATAACTTGACCGGTGGCGACGCCTGCCGCGCCGGGGTCTCCCGTCTGCCACAGCACGCGCTGGGAAACATCCGGGCCGTTGGTTGAGTCGCCGGCGGCCAGGGACAAACCACTAGAGGAAGCCATCAGTCCCGCCACCAGAATGCCTGTAGCCACTAACTTCATTATCTTCTCATTTTTCATCGTCAAATCTCCTTTCAGTAATCTTGGTAATCATGGGCCTTAGATTTCCCTTATCATATTCCCTTATCCCCTCCCTGCGCTTGTACGTCGGGCCGCTCGAGTGCCCGATTGTCATTAAACCATATATAAGTTTAGATTCAAGCCATGGTTCGATTAAGAAATCTACTCCGGGTTAGTTGCTAACTTAAAACGAACGCCCCGATCCTGACAGCTATAAAGCGAAAAGTCTAGTTATATCAAAGCTTCAAGGCTATATTTCATTTGAGAGAGTTGAGCTATGTCACCAATTGGGTATGGCTGGCATATCATGGATCAACCAATTCAAATCTATTATATTTAAGGAGGATTTTATATGGATGAAATTATCAATGAGGATACTCAGTTATCTGAAGTATTGGAGATACTCGGCAAGGTAAAACCAGAATCAGAGTTAGCACGTCATTGTCCGGGCAGCGGTTATGCCAGCGAAAGTATTTTTTCCTTCAGCCATTGCGGCAACTATTACTGGATCGTTCTAATCTGCGATAAAAGAACCTTCGCCTTTAAGCATATCAGCCCTGATTGGATCAGGACTTATGCCAACCTGATACTCTCGTCTGCAGCTGTTTGTGTAGAGTGGAACATGAACCATTATATAACCGACTGGTCCGTTGAACAGGATAAATTCTGCGGGAATTATGCGGACAGAAAAATGGTACGGGCGGTATAAGTAAACAGGTTAGGCTTCAAATATATCAAGTTCAGGCCCAAAACGGTTCGAATTATTTATTTCCCACTATTGTCAGGAATTGTAACATGGCGTAAAGTGCTCTAATATAATATAACAAATCCAAAGAGGGGAGAACATCATGAGACATAGTATTCAAGCTTCCAGTTTGGCCGAAGTGGTCGACAGAATCTTAACAAAAGGCATAGTTATTGATGCCTTTGTAAGGGTGGCACTCGTAGGTATTGAACTTTTGGCTATTGAGGCGCGGGTCGTTATTGCTTCCGTTGAGACTTGGTTGATGTACGCTGAAGCTGTAGGGCTGACTGCCGGACCACACCCACACGCTGCATAGTGGAAAGGTTGCCGGGACCATTAAATGGTCCCGGCAAAAAATAAACACTTATTGGAGGAGGTCGTCCCATGTCATTAACGGCAAGTATGCAATCCTGGTGTGACACATTTAAAAACGGTTGCAAAGACAGGGCAGCCAATATTGATGAGGTAATAAAACAAACAAGCGATCTTGTCCGCAAGTACTATGACAACAGGCTCAGGATGGGCGCGGAAACTAAAAAACAATTAAAGCTTAAATATTCAGAGAACCAAAAGAGAGTCTCGCATATTATAAATGAGTACATCAAGGACCGTAAAGGTGCTGCCGACGCATTATCGACCATGAGAAAATAGTTTTAAATATTAAGGAGTTAAGCATGGCCATAAAAAAAATAATAGAAGCTGTGCAACATTTTTTTTGTGAAGTACTAGGCAAACCGGGAAAGATTATTGGGGTTAGTCCGGGAGAAGATTGTTGGAAAGTACAAATAGAAGTGCCAGAGGAAGTAGAATACATGAGAAGACGCGCTAAAGGCGATCTGATGGCTATATATGATGTGCTTGTAGATCATTGCTATGAAGTAATCAGCTTTGAAAGGGTAGCCCTTATGGAGCGTGGCTCACTGATAATTTATCCCGTTGAACCAAACAAGGAAGAAGAAAAAGCCTAGACATAAAATAACCTTGAAAGACTGCGAAACAGTTATATAGAGTTCGTTTTGTGCCGCTTCATGAAAGATGTTTTTGATCCCTGTTTTCTTCTTTCAGAAGAAAACAAATTTTTTTGACTTAGGGAGTGATATAAGCTGCTCGAACAAAAGCTTTTTGACAAGAATCAAAGCTTTGTGGAAACAGAATTCTTGACAGAGATTTTCGAAAGGGCTCTAAGGTACCTCAAAGCAGGACTTTCAATACATTTTAGCGGACCATCAGGGACAGGAAAGACATCACTTGCTCTCAGGGTCGCCAGGAGCCTTGGGAGACCTTTCAGTATCATTTACGGAAACAGTGACTTCAGCTCTGCAGATTTGATTGGAGGCAACTACGGTTACCGGCGCAAAAAAACAATTGACAATTTTATCCATAATGTTTATACAATTGAAGAAGATTTTCAACTCAGATGGCTTGATAAACAATTAACCAAGGCCTGCCGGGAAGGGCATGTTTTGATTTATGATGAGTTTTCCAGAACCCGCCCTACCATAAATAACATATTACTGTCAGTATTGGAAGAGGGCGTTTTATTCCTGCCAGGTTCTGATGCTGAAAAGCAAACAATAGCAGTCCACCCTGAATTTCGCATCATATTTACCAGTAATCCGTTAGAATACGCAGGTGTTCACAAAACACAGGCTGCATTGGAAGATCGTATGGTCACAATCGAGCTGAACGAAATGGACCGTGAGACTGAGGTTGCTATTACCATGGCCAATTCAAACCTTAGTGGTAAAGATGCTGAAAAGGTTGTAGATATTGTCAGGGATTATCGCGTCATTGTCCCATCATCAAAAAACTGCACCGTCAGGACCTGCATCAAAATCGCCAAGGTTATGGCTTATGAAGAGTTAAGTGAATATAGAAGCAGCACAATAAAAAATATGGTAGCGGAAATTCTGTTTTCTGAAAGCAGGCACCCGCTTATAAATCGAAAGGAGATGTATCCTCAAGTCCTTTCACTTATTGAAAAGCATTTATAAGGCATATTCTGTGAGCAAAAATAAACCGGTGACCTTAATAAACCTGCAAATAGGTGAGGATAGATGAAAATCTCCCAAGGACTTTATGCTTACTGCATTATTCAGTTGGAGCAGGAAACAGATTTACGAGCCAAGCTCCCCACTGATCTTTTTTTTATTCCATATCAAAGTATTGCCATCATTGTTAAAAAGGCATCAAAATCCAGTTGGCAGCCCAACAGAAAAAATATACTCAATCACCAAAAAGTTATTACGCAATTGCAAGAAATAATAGACCTTCTGCCCTTGAGATTCGGCACGGTATTCAAGAACAATAGCGAAGCGGAAAAAATAATGGCTAACAATTTTGACGAAATAAACCGCTTGTTAAACAAAATAAAAGGCCGGATAGAGCTCGGGCTGAAAATATTTTGGAAACAAGACGCCTTTATTAAAGAGATTGGAAACAAAAAGATCGAAAAACTAAAAAAAGAATATGGGGCAAGGAAAAAAGACCGGTACGCAATCGCTATTGAAGCAGGCAGAATTATTGAGGAAAAAGTTTTGGATAAAAGAGATGAATATGTTAGGACCATTTTTAAGCCGCTGAGTAATCTGGCAGATGATTCCATTCTCAACCCCGTTACCGGAGAAAAAATGGTTTTTAACGCGGTCTTTCTCATAAAAAAAGAGCATATTACAGTTTTCGATGAAGCTGTAAAAGATTTTCATGACAAGTACCAGGATAAATTTATTTTCAAGTATTCCGGCCCCTGGACCCCCTATAATTTCGTGAAGGTTAACTGGTGACGCGGGAGGTAGTTTATGTTTTTAATTGATGACATACTTTTATCTCCATTTAAGGGGCTCATGTTTATATTCAAAGAAATTCATAAAGAGGTTATGAAGGAGTTTTGTGACGAAGAAAAAGTTTACGAAGAGCTCCGCAGGCTTCAGTACCTGTTAGATATTGGAGAAATAAGCGAGAAAATGTATGAACGCATGGAAAATTCTCTGATAGAACGCCTTCAGGAAATAGAAGCATACAAAGAAGAAATGGAAGAAGAATCGGATGAAGGCTCTGAATAACAAGCTATCCCCCACCAGATTTTGCTGCCCGTCATTTACTACTCCTCCGTCACTTTTATCAGGATATACCATATACTTAAACAAACGAAAACTGTTATACGCTTGGAAAAGCTTTTGTTTGAGAACTTTGAGATACCCCGGAGTGATCCGGCCGGCCGGAGGTGTATTCAGTGAAAAAAGATGGTGATGGTGGTATTCTGGGAAATATTTTGCGGGGCATCGGAGAGATGGTTGACCTTGTAAAAAAAATGGACTCTGAAGGAAAGACGGAAATCAACAGCACAGGGACCTTTGGTAATTTAACGGATCCTAAGGGGATCAGCGGCTGCTATGGTTTCACTCTGAAGACCGGTTTGCCGGGAAAAAGGCCATCGTTTACCAGTGACACTATGCCTGCCAGGCAGGATATTTCCATTAAAAAAAGTGAGCCGGTGATAGACGTATTTGACGAAGGCCATTTTATCCGGGTCGTAGTAGAAACACCTGTTGTATCAGATGAAGACATAGTCCTTCACATTAAAGAAAATGTTCTTTATTTAACCGTTTGGGCCAAGGATGAGCCTTTCAGCAAATCCATAGCTCTGCCTCACCGGGTAAAATCAGACACTATGCGAAAATTCATACGAAACGGTATCCTTGAAGTACTTTTGGACGTGCAGGACTAAGTAATTAAAAGCAGGTGAAGTATTTAAATTGAATAAGCAGCTCACTTTTAAGGTGGCCAAGGCCTTGGGCAAGGATGTCGGCAGGGGTATCGCCCGCCTCGATCCCGACGACATCCAGGCGCTGGGGCTGGAAATCGGGGATCTTGTGGCCATCGGCGCCGGGCGCCGGACGGCTGCCCGGATTCTGCCCGCCCACTCCGAGTACAGGGGTAAAAAATTACTGCAGATTGATGGTATTATCCGGGAAAACGCTGGTGTGAGCATTGGTGATATGGTTCCGGTCAGCAGTACGACCAGCCGGATCGCCAAAAAAATAAGCTTAACACCCATCGGCTCTGCTACTGCCCAGATAGACGTCACCTTCATCAACCGTTCGCTGCAGGGTATGCCCCTGAGCAAAGGAGACAAGGTGCGAATTTCAGTGCTGGGCTTAAGAAACCAGGAATTCGTGGTGGAAGATACACTGCCCGAAGGGTTTGTGATGCTGAAAAAAGACACACTGGTGGAAGTTTTAAAGACCAAAGCGGCGGGTATTAAAAAGGCCAATCAAATCACCTATGAGGATATCGGCGGCATGGGCAAGGAACTGAGCCGGATCCAGGAAATAATCGAACTGCCCCTCAAATATCCGGCAATATTCCAGCATCTTGGTGTTGAACCGCCAAAAGGTGTATTATTGTGCGGCCCTCCGGGTACCGGCAAGACATTGATTGCACGGGCGGTAGCCAATGAAGCCAACGCCTACTTTATTTCCGTCAACGGCCCGGAGGTTATCCACAAATTTTACGGCGAAAGCGAAGCCAAATTGCGGGAAATTTTTGAAAAGGCTGCCCAAAAAAGCAGGAGCATTATTTTTCTGGACGAGATCGACGCTATTGCGCCAAAGCGGGTAGAAGTTACCGGTGAGGTTGAAAAACGGGTAGTGGCCCAACTGCTTGCCCTAATGGACGGGCTGGCCTCACGCGGCCAGGTGATCGTCATCGGCGCCACCAACATCCCTGATTCACTGGACCCTGCCCTGCGCCGTCCTGGCCGGTTTGACCGGGAAATAAACATTGGTGTGCCCGATCACAAGGGAAGACTGGAGATTCTGCAGATCCATACCCGGGGTATGCCCCTGGAAGAAGACGTCGACCTTGATCGGGTGGCAGAATTAACCGGTGGCTTCGTAGGAGCCGACCTGCTGGCTCTATGCCGGGAATCAGCCATGCATCGCCTAAGAAAATATTTGCCTCACCTGGAGCCGCTGCCGGATGGGCTTCCTTCTGACATGGTTACAAGTTTGCGAGTATCCATGCAGGATTTTCTGCAGGCACTGGAAGAAGTTGAGCCGTCGGCTACCAGGGAATTTCTGGTGGAGGTGCCTAACGCCGGTTGGGAAGACGTGGGGGGACTGGATGAGATCAAGCAGCACCTGCGGGAAACCGTTGAATGGCCTTTGAAATACGCGGATCTCTTCGACCAGGCGGGAGCACAAGCGTCGCGGGGGATAATTTTATACGGACCGCCAGGTACAGGCAAAACTCTGCTGGCACGGGCGATGGCCAACGAAGCAAACGCTAATTTTATCTCGATCAAAGGCCCCTCCCTTTTATCAAAATGGGTGGGAGAATCAGAAAAGGCGGTACGGGAGGTTTTCCGCAAAGCGCGACAAGCTGCGCCCTGTATCGTGTTTTTTGATGAAATAGACGCTCTGGTTTCTTCCCGGGGAATGGGTGGCGGCGCAGTGGCTGAACGGGTGTTGAGCCAGTTATTGACCGAAATGGACGGTATCGAAGAGCTGCGGCGGGTCGTAGTGCTAGGGGCAACCAACCGGCTTGATCTTATCGACCCTGCCCTGCTACGCCCGGGCCGGTTTGACCTGCAACTGCAGTTGGGGCTTCCCGACTGCGCTTCACGCCGGCAGATCCTGGCTGTACACACCAGGAAAAGGCCTGTGGCAGAAGATGTGGACCTGGACGGGCTGGCTGCCGGAACAGCAGGTTTCTCCGGCGCAGACATCCGCCATCTATGCAACCGGGCGTCACTTGCCGCAGTGCGTGAGTGTTTAGCCCAAGATTCCAGTCCCCTGCCGGCGCCTCCTTCCATAGAGATATGTAACAGGCATTTCTGCCTGGCCTTGGCAGAACTCAGGGCGTGGGCGAAACAGGATGATCCGGACAAAATTTGCTCCGAACCTTTAAAGAATGATAAATAGAATTATGCTGCAGTAACCCGGAGTGTAAATAGACGTCAAAGGGACGCAAGGCAAACATGCCAAATGGAAGCTGGAGGTTTTTGCATGGAAACAGGGCTGCGACCCAAAAAACAAAGAGATGAAGACACATTGGTGGTTCTGGTAGACCGCCTGCTGGACAAAGGCATAGTTATTAACGCCGATATAGTAGTGTCCGTAGCCGGGGTGGAACTGCTGGGAGTAAAAATAAGGGCGGCACTTGCTTCCTTTGAAACAGCAGCCCGTTATGGCCTGGAATTCCCCTCCGGTACAAACATTGAGACCGCTACCTGGAAAGACGCCATTATCGAAAAAGAAAATTGCCCGCAATGTGAAAAGCGGATACCCAAGGAAGAGCTTCTGACAGAGGGATGCCCGTGGTGCGGCTGGATTTCGGCCAAAGCTAAAAAGCGCCATGAAGCAATCGCTTCTTTGCCTGAATAGCGCCACAGGAAGGGGATATTATGATGGGTTTGGATGAGTTAAAATGAAGCAATTCCTGGCCGCACTGGATTGCCGGAGCAGGGCTGTCTGGTGGCACATGTGCTGCCATGGACATGCAAGCATCGGCGACCTGGCACGCGCAGCCGGTCTGGACAGTGACATGGAGGTTTTACTTTGTCTACGCCAGGTAATCAACCCCATTGCCACGGACACCTTTGGTGAACCGGTTATAGAATTTGTCTCCTGCCGGGTAGATCAGGACACCGGTGAAAAAATATATTTCCACTGGTGGCTAAAGCCAGCCTTTTGGTTGCAGCCTGTCAAGGGCCAGCCCCTTGTTGACGTATTTGAAACCGGCAACGAACTGGTAGTGATTGTTGATCTGGGTAACAAGGTGGACTCCTGCCACCCGGAAGTAACCTGCCGGAACGGTATTGTAATGATTAGATTCGACCATTCAAGAAGCCGGTAATCTTTTTTGATTCCCCAAATAAATAGCGAGGTGCAGCCATGCCTCTGGAAATCGACGCGGATAACTTAAAACACGGTTTACTTGGACTGGTCATAGCCCTGCTGGAGATTATCAAGGATGCCCTAAAATTGCAGGCCCTGGCGCGCATGGACGACGGCAGCCTGGAAGAGAATGAAATTGAGCGATTGGGCCGGGCAATGCTTGATCTGGACCGGGCGATTGAGGAGATGAAATTGGAGCAGGGTGTAACCGAGTCAGTTAAAAGTGTCCGGGATGGTCTGGACCGTATCGTGGACGATGTGGTTGACCGGATCCTTAATCCCCGGCGGTGGGAAGAAGAATTAGATTGAGGGGTGGAAGCATGAATTTACGGGCAAACGACAACATAAACGAGGCAGCGGACCAGGACGCGCCCAGGATGAAAGCACTGGCACACCTGCTGGTGAAGGCTGAGCTGAAAAGAATTGGACTGGAAGAAGAATTACGAATTGCAGTGCGGGAGATTGTACAATTGACCGTACAAGACACTGTCCAGATCGTGCTGAACGAAATAGCTAAGCCTGCTTTGAAGGTGCGGCAGAGTGATATAGAGGCAGCCTTAAACCAGGCGCCTCCGGTGATGCAGGAACCCGTGGGCGCTGCGCCGTTTGCTGAAATTTTAAAGACGCCGGATCAACAGGAGCAACTGTGCATGCAGCAGGCTCAACCAATTGCACCTGAGCCAGCAGGCCTGTATATTTACGGAGTAGCTTCGGAAAAAGCAGGGATTGAACTGGGGATTAACGGTATCACCGGATGCCGGGTATATGCCCTGGCCGCCGCAGGCTTATGCGCCGTAGTACACGACTGTGCCGCCGAACCCTACCGGCCGGACAACGATGAACAGGCTAAAGAATGGATATTTGAGCACCAGGAAGTATTGGATCAGGCCAAAGAAAAGCTGGATACAATCTTACCATTTGGTTTCAATACCATAATTCGCGCTACAGACCGCCCTCCGCAAGAGGTGTTGCAGGCATGGCTGTCACAGGAAAGCAGGCAACTGCAATCGCTGCTTGAACGCCTGAGAGATAATGAAGAATACGCGGTTAAAATAATGGCGCCTGAAGAAGCTTTAAAACAGGCAGCCTTGCGGGAAGACACCCGCCTGCAAACACTGCAGCGGGATTTGGAGGGCAAGCCGGAAGGAGCACGCTACCTTTATCGGGAAAAGCTGGAACAAGCGGTTAAGGAAGCCCTGGAAGACGTAGTGGAGGTTAATTTCAGAAAAGTTTACAAGGCGCTGCGCCCCTTATGCACAGATATTCAGGTGGAAAAAACAAAAAAGGCATCGTCCGGAGTACGCATGGTCGCCAACCTTTCCTGCCTGGTAAAGAAAAACCGGTTGCCGGAATTAGGTGGAGCTCTGGCAAAAATTCAACAGCAAGATGGTTTTACAGTTGATTTTACCGGTCCCTGGCCGCCTTACAGCTTTGTGGGCCAACTAGCCATGCCAACTTAATTACATGCGATTGAATTTTGTTAAGTTAGCGATTTCTGTTTTTGCTGGTAATCTGCAATCAAAAATCATTGTTGGTACATTTGAGAGGTAGAAGATATGGTGAGCAAGGGCAAACAGTTATATCCTTCGCAACGCCGGGAAGTAACGCTCAACGATCTTCTCGACCGCCTTTTGACTAAAGGGTTAATGTTAAACAGCGACGTTGTGGTTAGTGTGTCCGGCATTCCACTGCTTGGACTGAATTTGCGCCTGGCCTTGGGCGGCATGTCAACCATGCTGCGATACGGTTTTATGACGGACTGGGATGATGCCATCCGCTCCGCAGCTAAAAAAAAGCGGGTTGAGGCAGGTCTCCACCTGGAAGATGGAGAGAAGCTGCTCCTTTCCCTGTTTGGTTCCTGCTGGTACAGCAAGGGTATTTACTCCGCATGGCGGCCGGGGCTTATTTACCTGACCGACCGCCGCCTGCTGCTCTGCCGGCAGGAACCCTCAGAGACGCTGCTGGATATTAATTTATGGCTGATCAGCGGAATCGATAACCGGCAGGTTAAACACTTCAGCGACCAGAACAGGCAGGAGGTTTGGCTCACCATGACTTCCGGCGATGTGGTCCGGCTGCATTGCATAGACAGTGAGCGCTTGTTGGATACCCTGAAAAAAGCACATGCCCTGGCCGGCCCCAAAAACATTAACCTGCCGGCTCCGGATATTGGGGAGATGATCTGGCACCTGACGCCGGGCGGCAAGGTCAACTGTGCCTGGCAGCCCGGAGCCTTCAGCGTGCAGGATGGCGGTCTGCGCTGGCTGGGACACTCCCGACAAAGCCTGTCGTTCCGGGTGTTCGCCACCGATGTGCTGGCATTGGAGTTTGTCGAAGAAGATATTATGAGCGGCCCGGACGGCAGAGCGGTATTGGAAATGCATTATCTGGGCCGCACCAACCCGGAAAAAGCTTACTTTGCCGGTGATATGAACGCTTTACGTCCATGGGTACTTCTGCTCAGGGAAGCCCGCCGCGACATTCTGGAAACCTGTCCGGCTTGCGGGGCGCCCGCTCCCACAGTCAGGCTGCTTAATAAGGGCTGTGCCGTCTGCGGCTGGCTCAGCGCCCGGTTAAAGCGGCTCTTACCTTAGAGTCTATCGGACTAGAGGCACCATGGCCAGGCCTGGATAACCGGTGAAGTTGACAAGGGCGCCACTTTTTATTTTTGTTTTCCAAAGCAAACGGCGCCCGCGGAAGCAGCCCGGGAGTTCACCTAGGGCTTGCCTTTCGGCATTGCAAGCCGGTTGGCAATGGCAGGAATCGCAGGGTTGAAATAGAATATGGATATGATAATATCCTCTATTGTGCCGGAGACTGGGGGCAGGCATTTGGCAACAGCACTGTTGGTTATTTGTGTCACCCTGGCGGCGGTTGGATTTGGAGCAGCTTTGTTTTTTACCATAACCTATCTGCTGCGGACTGTCAGCGGGTGGTCTTCCATGGCTGGTTAACTACTGATTATATCAAACGTAGTTTTAAGAAGCAAAAAGAACGTCCCCTGCTGATAATCACAAGCATACCCATCAGGCCGCGCGTAATATCATCAACTCTCTCACCTCTTCCGTCAGCCGGCCTGAACTTTTATTTACCATCTTGTCTCAATCCCTGCAGATAGCTGACGCCGATCAACCCTCTCTTAATGGTTGAAGCGTCCAACAGGTGGCGCATATCTATAAAATCTCCTTGATCCACTACCTGGCTAATCTGCTTTTCCAAATTAACTGCCCTGTCAGGGAAGGGCAGCAGGCTGAAAAAGACCCCGTGGTTGTGCAACATCTGGTTTTTACCTCCCGTATTGGCCGGGTGCAGGTAAAATACACGGTTAAGAATATCCTGGTCAAAAGCCGATAAATCCGCCTGTAAAGATATGCCTATCCCGCAAATAAGGCCGGTTACCCCGGTATGCCTCTGTTTTTTGTCGGATTCGAACCACTGCTCCACGTTCTCGCTGTCAGTGATCATCCTGCCGTTGGCCGAAGCAAATTCGCATACTGGTGATTTTAATATCCCCGAGCCGAAGACGGCAGGCATCTGGGCGCAGACAGCCAGGCCGAGCGCGCCTTTGTAGTCGGGACGCCTGATCGCCGCCGACCGGAACAGTTCGCTGTATATGTCTCCCAACGAAGCACCCTGGGGGTCGTCGCTCACAAAATAAAACAATTCGTTAAATCTACCGTTCAGTGAAACGTTAAAACCCGTTCGCACCCTCACTCTGCCGGTATCAGCCTTCGGAATAAGAAAATCAGGGGTGTCGTTGCCGTCAGTGGGCAGCCAGACCATGGTCCCGCCAATGGTCATCATCTCGCCCATCACGGTATAATAATCATCTACCGCGTCCCCTAACGCTCCCAAGCCGATGGAATATTCAGCTTCGGAAAAAGTCTTGGAAAACAGCCTTTCTTTAGTGACTCTGGAATACAGCACATCCTTGATATCGCCCGTTACTAAAGCTTCGCCCTTTTCGGAAGAAACAGGAATTATTGTCGCTTTGCCGCAGGACAGGTCTATTTTTTCGAGCTGTTCCCAGTTTTGCAGATACTCTCTTTCCCGAATGCTCTGCCGACCGCAGGCAACGGCCTGTTCCAAAGTATCGAAGACGGGCAAAAAAGGCAAGAAACCCGCCGTATCCATGACGTCCCGGCAAAACCGGCCGACACGGCACAAGGCGACAGAGCCTTCGTCACGCCTCATCCTTTTGCTGACCGACATGATGATCCTCAGCCCGGCGCTGCTGATATAGCTGACGTCTTTAAGGTCGAACACCACTGCCGCGATGTCGGGCGCCAATTGTTGCTCTATTGTGTCCTGCAGGTTTTTGGCCGCAAAAGCGTCGACCCTCCCTTCGAGCGTCAGGATCAGCAGCCCCCCTTCCCTGGTTGCGACAACTTCCATACCCAATCACTCCTCGTACAATAGTTTTTTTAACTCCTTATTGAATCCATTCCCGAAATCTAACGGGTCATTGTTCTTTCGTTTTCACTCATTTTGTTTACCTCTTTGTTATTCATAATTTTAAAGATCTCCCCAAACATTAATGTTTACGGTCTCCAACTCTTCTTGTATATCATGTCTTCCGGCAGCTTAAGGTTCAATATTATTTATTAAGCTTATGCCTGAATCTAATAAACGCTATGCTTATTGCTATAAAGCCTCAGCTGCAGCCTCCCATGCAAACTGGTATATGGATGGTTTCATGATTAGAGTAATTTCGGAAAGTCGGTTTGCAAAGACCGTTCTGTCATCGCGAGGAGCGAAAGCGACGTGGCGATCTCACAGTATAAAGCGGGGGTAAGAGCCGGAGATTGCTTCGCTTAACGCTCGCAATGACAAACGGTAGGACTTTCCGAAAGTATTCGATTATTGCAAGGGGGGGAAAGCAAGAGAACCGTCCCCGTGCTTCTCCCCGTGCTTCCCGTGCTTCCGGGAACCGTCCAGCTCCGCCCGCAGCCGCCGCATGGCCCGGTACAGGATTACAGCCACGTTGCTTTCGGTCAGGCCGGATATTTCGGCTATGGCATGGTTGGTCAGCCTCGCCGAAAACTTCAGGGCGATCAGGTTTCGCTCCCGGTCAGTCAGGCTGGACAAGGCTGTCAAGAGTTGTTCCCGGCTTTGGTTATGAATTACCGTATCTTCCGGCCCGGTTCCGGAGCAGGCCGTTTCGCCCAGGACTTCAAGCGGAACCAGCCTGTGGCGCTTTTGGGCGCGCAGGTAGTCGACGACGGTGTTGTGAGCGATGGCAAAGAGCCAGCCGGCAAAGGTCCCCCGCTCCGGGCAATAGTTGCCGATTTTGGTCAGGACCCGCTCAAAGACCCGGCTGGTGAGTTCTTCCGCCTCGGTCATGTCGCCGACGCGGTAGCGCATATATTTGTAGACTCGCTGAAAATAATGCTCGTAGACCGAGGCGAAAGCAGCCGGCTCGGTTGCAGCGCGGGCAACCAATTCCGCTTCATTCGATAACATTGCAATCGTTTGCATAAAACACACTCCACAAGGATTACCAGCCGGCAGTTTTTTTCACATGCCCAGCCGTCGCCGCAGGTCCTGCTCGACCCGGACGTACTCCGCTTCAATTTCTGAAACAAGTCCGGCAGCCCCGGCAGTGTCGCCGGTTAAAGCCAGCGCTTCCAACTCCCGGCACAGGCCGGCGAAGCGACCGATGCCGATAAAAACGCCGCCCGACTTCATACTCTGGGCCTGAGCGCGCACGGCGGCGTCGTCCCCCCTGGCCAGGACGGACCGCAGAGAGTCCAGCCTGGACGGCATTTCAAGTAGAAAGGCTTCGATGACAATACTAAGGAAATCGACGTTCACACCCTCAACCAAGACGGACCTCCTTCCCCCGCCAGTGTAATCGCACTCCTCCTTCCGGACAGGCGATAACGACCTGGTTGCCCCTTTTTTTAAATTCTAGCAACTGCAACCTTAAATCTAAGAGAAGGTAACCTTAACTGAACCTTAAATTTACCTCAATTCTGCAATTTTTTAAAAGAAAAACCCCCGCCGGCAAAGCCGGTAGGGACCATTTTGCTTTTAGGGGGGAGGTCGGTACCTTTAAACACGGGGTAAAGGAATACTGGCTGGTGGATCCGGATGCTAAAAAATAGAAAGCCCCCGCCGGCGAACCGTGGGGCCTTTTTTTGTTTTGGCTCGGTTTTTAAGGGGTTGAAATAGCTTTTCCTTTCCCGGTTACTCGGCCATCACAACTTTTATCCACCCTGTAGTCGGGACTTCTGACGGACGCCAGCCGGAACAGTTCGCTGTAAATTTCCCCCAGAGTAGCCCCCTGGGGGCGCATGTAAAATAGAATAGTTCATTGAATTTACCATTCAAGGAAACGTTAAAGCCTGTTCGAATCCTCACTCTGCCGGTGTCAGCCTTCGGGATAAGAATCAGGGGTTTGGCTAATGATCAAAGTGGAACTGTACGTAGCAGGCGCCGCCTTTGCTGTCCGATTTAATCCGGTCCGCGTAATGGCGCATCAAAAACCCGGAAAGCTTGATGAATGCGTTTTCGTCATGCAGCAGTTCTTCCTCCGTCGGGCGCGCATCGGGAAATTCCATTAATACACCCTGGTAGCGGATATTTACATCCAGGTTGAACTCGTCGAAACCGACCTCCATTATTACTTTCTCAGAGGTCAGTTCCAGTGTCGCCACAGATTCCATAAACTCATTCATAGCCGAAGCCGCGCGGCCCACCACTTCCCGGCGGGCGCCCCAGACCCCGCCCTGGATCTCCATAAAATCAACGATCTTTTTATAGTTGTCCTCCCCCGGAGCGAGGTCAATCTTTTCCCGCTTGGCTATGCCGAGGCGGAAAAGCAAATTCAGGAGCAGCACGGTTACCGTCGCCACCGTAAGTGAAGAATTAAAAAGAGGCTGCAGGACGGGGTGAACGTTGCTGTACAATCCCGGCAGCATGTCCACGCTGACCCCGAAGATGATGGCTGAACCGATGACAATGATTTTTCTGGTGTCGATCATCCGGGAAGTGACAATTTGAATGCCGGACAGCAGCATGAAGGTTACACAAAATATCAGCGTTGCCCCCATGACCGGCTTCGGCATAATCGCAAACAGCACGGAAATTTTGGGACAGAAGGCCAGTAAAGCGTATATGCCCCCGATGGCATAGGCGATTACGCGGCTGGTGGCCCCGGTGGCCAAAGAAAGTCCGATGTTGGACGAAGAAGTGGTATGGGCCATGCCGCCGATCAATCCGCCGAATACCGTTTTTGTCGCCTCGGCCAGAATACCCCCGCCAATGGTATCCAGGTCCGGTCTCTTCCATCCGGCGTCGTTGATTTTCTGGCAGGTGGTGATATCGCCCACGCACTTAAGTGACGCGCAAAGCCCGGCAATCAGAAAGGGAAAAAGCACTGCCGGATCAAAGGACCAGCCGATGTGCCCCAGGTAGGGCAAAGCGATTAGGGAAGCCCGGCTCAGTTGCTCAAAGTCTGAAGTGGTAAACAAACCAAATATGTAGGCGAAAAAATAACCGATGATGATGCCGATGATCATGCAATACTGCCGCATGTTTCCCTTGCCCCAGATATTTATCCCCACCATCACCGCAAAGGTGATGACGGCAACAATGACGCTGGGGGTTTGCTTGACGTCAGACGCATTGTCAACGCCGAAAAAGAGGGTAACGGAGACGGGTATAATGGCCACCCCGACCATAAACACGACAACACCGGCCACCTCCGGTGGAAACAGGATCCGCAGACGGCGTATCATCTGCGACAACAATGCCTCAAATAAACCGGCTACGACGGTCATCCCGGACATCAGGGGATAGCCGCCCGTCTTCACCGCCAGTATGGCGGCGGGAAGAAACGGCTCGCTGCCTCCCTCGGGGGCAAGATAACCGGATCCGACGGGACCTTTCTTCAAACCCTGCAGGATGGTTCCAACGCCCCCGGCGATCATTGATAAACTCACCAGTCCCTGCACCTCCTGCGACGTGCCGTTTACCGACTGCACCACCAGCACGGGGAAAATCAGCGCGGCGGACATCAGCAAGACATGTTGAATTGCGAGCATGACCGTGATCAATAACGGAGGCCGGTCATCGACACCGTAAACCAAATTTACGGGTTTTATGGGTGTGTGGCTTGCCAATTTACTCTCTCCTGTGGATGTGTTAAATATCCAGGATTATTTAAAGATTTCAGCCGGTACCGCGACGTAATTTAAAGGTTGGCGCCAGCCAGAGAGGAACGGTATTTAAAGTATTGGGGGTACCAACTCTTTCAGAGGAATGCCCCCATGTCCGAAGGTGTGTGGCCCTATGCCTTAATCGGCAAGAAGCTGGAACCCGTCCCGTGGCTTAGCGGACATGCGAAACAAGCAATATTATGCTGTAATACTATTTAATTCTTGTGGCGCCGCAGGAGGTTTTTATGATAAAAGGACACTGAAAATAGATGTCGAATATGAAATATTGTGATAACACCTGTTCATTTTTCTTTATTCAACACGATCCATAATAATCCTTCATAAAATTCAGTCAGGCAGGATTGCAGCAGTTGCTGGAATCGACGGTCAGGAAACTCCCTCTACCGGATAGAGTTGCCGGCGGCGTTAAAGTCCTTGCGGGAAAGATGGCTTAAGGGCCGCCATTCTTTAAGAAATATTTAATAAAAGCGTGTAATGAAAACCCGGCTGTAACGTATTTAACATACAGCAAGCTAAAGGCAGGATTGCAGCAGTTGCTGGAATCGTTGGCGCTGCCTATTCTGTTGCTTTGCAGGTAAAAAGATCAAAGTGTCTGAGTGATCCTCATGGAGAGTGGTTTATGTTGGCGGCCTGACCCAAAGCAATGCGGCCGTAATCCTGTACCGGGCCTTGCGGCGGCTGCGGGCGGAGTTGACGCTTGAGAGGTGATAAAAACATGGATGAGCAAAAATGGGCCGAACGCTTCAGCCGCGAGGTGGATGGAATTTTACAGGGAGCGGAGCCGGCGCCGGCCGGCCCGGCGCCGGAGGAATACAGGAAGGCCGTAGACATGGCCAAAGAATTGGCCGGGACCGATTTCAACGACGAGTGCCGGGGGCGGCAGGGTTTGCGGATCCGGCTGCTGGACATGTTTGCAGCGCGCCGGGCAGAGCATGCCGGAGAGATTGAAGGCTACGGCACGGAACTTGACGATGAAGAACTGAAGAACGTGGCCGGCGGGACTGAAAACAGCCGAAAGGATTCCTGTTCTTTGTGCGACTGCGGGCTCAGTTTCCAAACGATAACGGGCGGCACCTGCCCCTTCTGCGGCCGCCTACGGGAACGCCATCCCTCGTAACAGCCTGTCTTCACTGACAATGAACGGTTTTAAGGTGACTGTAAAACGCTGAACTTGTAACCGAAGCCTCTTACGGAAATGATAAATTTGGGGTTGGCCGGGTCCTCCTCGATTTTTTTGCGCAGCTTGCTGATATGCACCATTAACGACCGGTAATCCACAGATTCCCTGCTTTTCCAAACGAGTTCCATTATCTTGTCGGCGCTGTAAAAGCGGTTTGGGTTTTCAGCCAGCAGGGCCAGAATATCGAACTCCCGCGCGGTCAGGACGGCGGGTAAGCCGTTAACTTCAACGGTGCGGTTCGTCAGGTCTATCTTTAAGTCCGGGAAATCGAGGACTCTTTTGGGCTTCTCAACTTCACCGGCTTTGCGCAGTTGCCGGTGGCGGCGCAGGTGGGCCTTCACCCGGGCCACCACTTCAAGTGGGTCGAAGGGCTTTCTGACGTAATCATCGCCGCCCACACCCAGGCCCAGGGCGACGTCCATGGTCTCGCCCTTGGAGGTAATAAAGATGATCGGCACGTTTGTTTCGCTGCGGATTTCCTGGCAAATTTCCAGCCCGTCCAGTTCCGGCAGCAGGATATCCAGGAGGATGAGGTCGGGCTTTTCCCGGCGAATCATCTCCAGGGCGGTATAGCCCGTGTCGGCGGTAATAACTTGAAATCCTTCTTTGGCCAGGTAATGAGCAATCAGTTTTTGAACAACGGCCTCATCGTCGACCACCAGTATTTTTTCCCCCGCCAAATCTTCCACCTGCCGTTTCCGTGGCGGCATTACAAACTCCACCTGGCCGCTTCTACCTCAGTCAGCTCGATAACTTCAGGGTTTTAATCATTATTTCAGCCGGCCGCGCCGGACAATGCGCCAACAGGTAGATTTATTTCAGGTACAGGTGCAGTTCATTTTTTCGTTAAATATTTTACCATATAGAAGTAAAATTTGAAACGGCATTGGTTATGCTGTTTGATCATGTCGAAAAAACGATTTCCTTCCTCACTCCGAAAGATAGCGACGGGTAATTTTTTTCGACTTCGGCTTTATTTTTGGATGGGCTCCACTAAAAGCATGAAATGTCGATAATTATATCGAATGCCGCCCCTAATGGAAACCTTTCTTTCCGGAGAAAGCGCAAGCATATCAAAGGCTCGTCACTAACGTCGCGGTTCCTGCGGCGGCCGGACTGCAACCGGGAAGGAAGCCTTTTGGTCTGCTTTTCTACCGCGAGGTGTTTCTATGTCCAAATTGAACAAAAGAATAACGCTTGCAGCCCTATGCGCGGCAGGTCTTTTTCTGGCTTTTCTGTATTTCCAGGGCCGGTTGACGGAGGAAAGAGCGCGGCCGCCGGAGGCCGTGAACGGTGTCCTGGATCTGTCCGGCTGGGACTTTGCACGGCAGGGAGCCGTGCAACTGGAGGGTTGGTGGGCGTTCTACTGGGAGCAGTTGCTGACCCCCCCGGATTTTAAAAGTGAGCCGCAAAAAACCGGTTTTATCAAAGTGCCGGGCGTGTGGAACGGGTACGCCGTCAACGAAGGGGGCGCTGCCAAGCGTCTGTCCGGCGACGGCTACGCCACCTACCGGCTGATTGTCAAAACGGCCGGTCAAAACGAATTGCTGGCGTTGAAAATTCAGGACTTTGCCACTTCCTACCGGCTGTGGGTGAACGGGCAACTGCTGGCGACCAACGGCCGGGTGGGAAAAAGCGAAGAGGAGGCGGCCCCGCAGGCCTTTCCCATGCTGGTTGATTTCGCAAACGACCGGCCGGAAATCGAACTGGTCCTGCAGGTTGCCAACTTCACCCATAGCAAGGGGGGGATCTGGACTGGGATTTCTCTGGGGCCCACCGGCCAGATCCAGACCCTGCGGGAAAGGCAAATCGCCAGTGGACTGTTTCTTAGCGGCGCCCTGGTGATTATGGCCGTTTACCACCTGGGGCTGTTCATGCTGCGCCGGAAAGATCGCTCCACCCTTTTCTGCGCCCTGCTGTGCCTGCTGGTGGCCGTGCGGTCCAGTGTAACCGGGGAGATTGTCATCCTGGACCTTTTTCCCGGTACGAGCTGGCGCCTGCTGTATGTGCTGCAGTACCTGGCCTTTTACCTGGCCGTGCCCGTTTTCGGACAATTTATCCACTTGCTGTATCCCGGTGAAACCTCCCGGAGGTTTATTATGATTTCCTGGGCTGTCGCGGCGCTGTTCAGCCTGACTGTAGTCGCCACCCCGGTTAAGGTCTATTCTAAATTCATATTGTGGTACGAGCTTTACACCATCCTGTTTTTATTGTACATCGCGCTGGTGGCGCTGGTCCGGGCGGCCTTGCAAAAAAGGGAGGGCGCGGCGTATTTTATCCTGGGCGCCGTTGCCCTGGTCCTGGGGGCGATCAACGACACCCTCGTGGCCAACGACGTGCTGGACGGCCCGTACGTCATTGACTTCGCCCTCTTCATCTTCCTCTTCTTTCAAGCCCTGGTCCTGTCCATGCGTTTTTCCAGGGCCTTTGTCACGGTGGAAAAACTGTCCACGGAGCTGGAGGCGTACAGCCGCACCCTGGAACAAAAGGTGCGGGAGAGGACCAGCGACCTGGAGCGGGCGAAGCAGGACGCCGACGCCGCCAACCGGGCCAAGAGCGACTTCCTGGCGGTCATGAGCCACGAGATCCGGACCCCCATGCACGGACTCATAGGTATGGCCGAACTCCTGGCGGGGACTCCCCTGAATGAGGAGCAGCGGGAGTACGCCGCTGTGATCAACGAATCCTCGGCCATGCTGCTGGCCGTCATCGACGACATCCTGGATTTTTCCAAGATCGAGGAGAGCAGGCTGGCCCTGGAAGAGGTTGACTTTGACCTCCGGCAGGTGGAAAAAAAGGTGGCCGGCCTGTTCGCGCCGAGGGCCGGGCTGAAAGGCCTGCGTTTTACCTCGGCCGTTGATCCGGCAGTACCTCCCGTTCTGCGGGGCGACCCCCTGCGCCTGGGTCAGGTGTTGCTGAATCTGGTCGGCAACGCCGTGAAATTCACCGAACGGGGCGAAGTATCCCTGCGGGCCTTTGTGGAAGAGCGGAAGGGCGATACCGCCGTAATACGGTTTGAGGTGCGGGACACCGGCCCGGGCATCCCGGATAGCGTCAAGGACAGTCTGTTCGAACCCTTTACCCAGGCCGACGCCTCCACCAGCCGCAGATTCGGCGGCACCGGCCTGGGACTGTCCATCTGCCGGCGGTTGGTGGAACTGATGAACGGGGAAATCGGCTTTGCGAGTGAGGAGGGTCGCGGCGCGACCTTCTGGTTCGCCGTTCCTTTTATAGCGGGGGAAACTGTGGAAGCGCCGGACGAAGACGACACCGCCACATCCGGGCGCTTGCCGGGGTGGGCGCAAAACCCCGGGCCCATCCTGGTGGCCGAGGATTCCCCCGTCAACCGGAAGCTGATTCTCGCCCAGCTTAAGAAACTGGGGCTGGAGGCCGAGGTGTCGGACGGCGGCCGGGAGGCGGTGGAAGCCGCGTCCCGGACCGCCTACGCTTTGATCCTGATGGACTGCCAGATGCCGTTGATGGACGGCTACGAGGCCGCCAGGGCCATCCGCCGGCTGGAAGAGCGGCTGGGGCGGCATACCCCCATCGTGGCCACCACCGCCGGCGCCACCCGGGGGGAGCGGGAGAAATGCCTGGCCGCCGGGATGGACGACTACCTGAGTAAACCCGTCCGGCTGGCCGACCTGCACCGGGCGCTGGCCCGCTGGCTGCAGGGGCCGGACTCATCCTCTGCGTCGAACGTGGAAGAAACAGCCTCAGCCGGGGAGAGCGAGGTTGCGGCGGCAGCGAAAACGTCCTCCGGTTGCGGGGGGCTGAGGGAACTGACGCGGGTAACCGGCGGTGACGCCGGCCTGACGGCTGAGATCATAGAAGCTTTTTTGCAGGACATGCCGGCCAAACTGGCCCGGCTGAATAACGCCCTGGCCCGGGCGGACGCCGCCGGGGCGCGCCTGCAGGCCCACGGCATGAAGTCCAGCGGCGCAATCGTGGGCGCCGCCCGCTTCTCCGGCCTGTGCCGGGATCTGGAGGACCTGGCGGGATCAGGTGATCTGGCGGGGGCAAAAGCACTGTTTTCGCAAGTGGAGGAGGAATACGGGCGGGTCGAAGAGGATTTGCGAATTTTTCTGGGCGAATATGGACAGTCCGACTAAACAATGACTCTCCCCTGCTACTCATTTTGTTAATATTTCAATAATTTTATCAATAACGGTACCTATTTTGTTGTTGTTTATTTTACCAGCCTTATAAACAACAATATTTTCGTCCGCCGTAAACAGTCTATTCGGCCTTATATTGCTGTCTTGGTTCAAATTACCTTCTTGAAATTCCCGGGTTAACAAAGGTATTGCATAATCATCTTTTACTTCTTTACTTGTTATTTGACAAAGAATAATATCGTCGCCTTTTAATCCAGCCAAAACTAAAGCCGGCCTGCGTTTACTGCTGGACAAATCGGAAAACGGAAACGGAATTACAACCACATCACCCTTTACAAATTTGCCCATGCTTCGTCTTCCTCCGGTCTTTGCCAATCCTTGCTTAAACTGCTTTCACTCGCAAGGAGTAAATCTTTTCTGTTACCAAATTCTTTTTGACTGAATGACTCAATTATTTCTTTGATATTTTCGCTGTTCAGGTACTGATTTATTGCAACTCTGACAATGTTGGAAAAATCATAAACGTCAGCGCCGGCTCTTTCATTTAAACCCTTTGCAACTAATTCCAGAGCTTTAACAACATTGCCATCAAGCTTTATTGATTTGGTTACCAAAAGTTACACCTCACCTTTTCATTGGGTATTATTATATATTATACTATAATACACCGCATTACAATGTCAATAAAGCTTTTCAGCACGAGAAAGAAAGAGGTCTCCACCGGCTTTGCCGGCCGGGGGCTTTCCTAATTGATCCGCTGAAACCGCTAAACCGTCAAATCATAAAAAAATTGCGAATTAAGATCAATTTAAGATTCAGTTAAGATTATCTTCTCTTAGATTTAAGGTTGTAACTGCTAAAATTTAAAGAGTTGAAGGAACAAATCATCAAGAAGGCGCAGCCGGACCGGGAATTCAAGAAAGCATTGGTCGAGAATCCAAAAGGAGCCATTGGACGATGAAGCCACCGGCGCGGAGTTCGAGCGGGACAGCGCGACCAAGACCCTTTCGCTCCTGGTGAAAGAACTTGCTTCCGAAAGTGAATCAAACAATAACCAGGCGCCGGTCCTCGAGATCAGCTTGCTGCAGGCCCTGGCCGGGATTTGTTAAGCCAGATAATGGAATTATTGCGTCAAATATGCTATAATAAATACGGGTCAAGAAAGGATAGATCTAAATGGATAAAAAACGCAAAATTCCTGTATGGCTTTATCCTCTTTTCTGGGACGTAAATCCGCAGGAAGTGGATCTGTCACGGAATAGTGTCCTGGTTGTAGAAAGGTTGTTAAATGAAGGCGACCAAAAGGCGCTGAACTGGTTGTTCAGGACATACACTGAAGATGAAATCAGGCAAGCTGTATTGCACAGCAGGTCCCTTTCCTTAAAGACAGCAAGGTGTTGGCAAAACTATTTTAACCTGAAAGAGGAAGAGATGCGGTGTTTTGGGATGCACTCGACCGGCCCCGCCACGATTTACTCTGCAGAATTGTAAAAAACATGCCGGTACCCGGCAGCTACCTTGCTGGAGGCACTGCTCTGGCACTGATGCTTGGACATCGAAAATCCATTGATTTTGACTGGTTTTCTCCTGAGCAATTTGACCCGGAGCAACTGTATTATCGCTTATCGTCGCTGGGCAGAACCAGGATTGCGGAAACACGGCAAGGAACATTTCACGGCTTTGTTCGCGACATAAGAATTACCTGGCTGCATTATCCCAACCCGTTGTTGGAGCCGCTTATCGCAGCGGAAGATGTTCCCGGTTTTTTCCTGGCTTCACTTAAGGATATTGCCGTAATGAAATGGGTAGCTGTCAGCAGCCGCGGGGCGCGTAAGGATTTCATTGATTTGTACAGTATCTGCCGGAGCGGCTGTGACCTTGAAGAACTGCTATCCGTTTTGCCTCATAAGTATCCGGGGGCAGATATCAATTCGTACCACATGGTTAAGAGTCTGTCTTATTTTGATGATGCCGAACGGGAAGTAATGCCGGTCATGCTTAAGGATATATCCTGGCAGTCGGTAAAGGAATACTTCCTGGCAAGGCAAAAGCGTTTGTTAAACAGGATCAAAATAAGCGGCAAATCAGCGCCGTTTACCTCCGGCCATTCAGAGAACGGCCGGAGATAAACGTTTAAGAGGCGTTTCTCTAATTTGCAAATGTTTCAGCACATACACAGGGATTCTCACGTTTGAAAGTGAGAATCCCTTGTTGGTTTTACAGGTGGAATTGGGCTTTTCTGATGTAAATGCCTATTCCACAATTTGAGCCATCATTTTCAGGAATCTTTCCATACTGTCCTTCAAGTTCGGGGTCACAATTCCACCCCTCCTTTGAGGATGTAGTCCCCCGTATTTCCGGCTCTATCTTTTCCAGTTCCACCAGATCAAAGTCGAAGGGCGCCAGAATGTCCATCACTTCGGAATACAGCTTCCAGAAATTGACCTTGTCGCTTAAGCCCGATAGGGCAATATCTATATCGGAGTGTTCCATAAATCTGTCTTCCCGGAGCAATGAGCCGAATAGAATGACTTTACATCCGTAATTTTTTTTCAGGTGGACGGCTGCCCGCCTGACCCGCTCCATGGCTTGACTGTATCGCCGGGCCAGATGCTGTTCCTTCTGTTTTTGATGTTCACGCCAACCGGCCCGGTATTTGGATAACTGCTCAGAAGTAGGCATATTCGGACACTTCCCCTTTGATCCATCAACGCTGAAAATAAAATTTTCATCTTCTGCTGGCGCCGTGACAGCGGCATGAGTCTATTGGGATTTTTTCTCTTTTTATTATACCATCATTTTTTTCCACAATCAGTATGTCCGAAATATTTATCTTTCTCAGCTGTTGTCACGTGCCCTGACGAATTTTTTTAACAATGTGTAATGAAAGGGCGCAAACAACGTATTAACGGTTGAAGCCGCCGGGGAGGCTCCGGAGTGGGTTGGCTTACCTTTTCATGGTGAAGGGAGGTGACATAATGGGCAGAGAGGCGATGAGCAAAAAGCTGGGGCAAATCATTGCCAGGGCCTGGTCTGACGCGGATTTTAAAGCCAGGCTGCTGGCAAACCCGGCAGAGACACTGCAGGCCGCAGGGGTCGAAGTTCCGGCCGGGGTAAAGGTCAAAGCGGTGGAGAACACCAACGAGCAGTTCTATCTGGTCATACCGCAAAAGCCGGACGATTTGAGCGAGGAGCAGTTGAGCAATGTCGCGGGTGGCTATAACCCAGGCGATCTATGTGATCCGTGCCAATTCGGTTCTCACGGTCCGCAAGGGGGAGGTTATCCCCCTGCGCGTCCTTAAGATGATGGCGAAAATTATTAAGGAGAAAAACAATGGCCTATCCATACATCCTTTCCTTAAAAAAAAGTATTGCCGTCCGCACGGACGGTCCGGACCTGCTGCTGGCCGGCAGTGACGCTGAAGGGATGCGTCTTAAAGGCCCGTCGGCGGCCCAGAAAAATATCCTGGCCAACCTGACCGACGGCGGCCTGACTGCGGAGCAATTGGTGGAGGCGGCGCGCCGCGCCGGTCAGGACGCCGACCCGGCCCGGCTCTACTACCTCCTGGCCGCCCTGGAGCGGAAAAAATGGATCTGTTATACCCTGGCGCCGGGCGGACGGAAGTTGGCCACCCTGGAGCCGGTCTCGGGCGCCTTTACTCTTCACGGTGCACCGGTTCAGGGGTGCTACCGCCTCTCCCGCTTTGCCTGCCTGCGGCGGTTGGACCGGGAAATGGTACTGGAAAGCCCCCTGGGGCACGGGCGGATCTTTTTGCACCACGGGCCGGCGGCCCTGGCGGCGCTTTTGGCCGAACCCCGGAGCGCGGCGGATTTGGCCGGCGCGCTGCCCTTTGCCGGGCTGCCGGATATCGAGGCCTTCATCAATCTGCTGCAAAGCGCCGGGGCCCTTTTCCCCTGCGACGGGGAAGGCCGCATTGCCGAGGACGGGAGTCCGCCCCTGCGCCAGTGGGAATTCCACGACCTTTTATTTCACAGCCGCAGCAGGACCGGGCGGCACGACAACGTCCAGGGAGGGGCATTCCCTTTCCTGGGGGAAATCCCTCCCCTGCCGGGGCTGAAACCGCCCATGTCCGATCAGCGGATCTCCCTTTACCGGCCGGCTGCCGCCGAACTGGAAGACATGGGGCGCGACTTCTTCTCAGTGCTGAACGCCCGCCGCTCCCTGCGGGAACGGGGGACGCAGCCCCTTTCCGCAGAGCAGCTGGGCATTTTCCTGTACTGTACCGGCAGGGTCCAGCAGCACCTGCCCGCCAGCCCGGCGCAGGGTCACCATTATGAAGCCTCCCTGCGCCCCTGCGCCGCCGGCGGCGCAATCCACGAACTGGAGTACTACCTCACCGTTTCCCGCTGCCGGGGCATCGAGCCCGGCTTCTATCACTACGACCCGCGGGAGCACGTACTGGAATGCCTGGGTCCCCTGGGCGCGCCGCAGGAAAAGCTGCTGGCCGACGCCCGCATGGCCATGGGGGGCAAAGACTGCGATCTGCTGATCACCCTGGCCGCCCGTTTCCAGCGGGTCGCCTGGAAGTACCGGTCAGTTGCCTATGCCCTGGTCATGAAGAACGTGGGGTGCATCTACCAGCAGATGTACCTGGTGGCCACGGCGCTGAACCTGGCGCCCTGCGCGCTGGGCGGGGGCAATGCGGATCATTTTGCCCAGGCGTCAGGGCTGGATTACTATACGGAAGGCTCGGTGGGAGAATTCGCTCTCTCAGGCCGCTGAGGAAATTTTCCACCTGTTGTCCCGTGCTCTGATGAATTTTTTTAAACAATGTGTAATGAAAGGGCGTAAGCATTTGTTAATTATATCTATAAAATATAAAACGGAAAGTACGGTGATAACCCTTGAAATGCCTTTTTTACGATGGCAACCTAAAACTCATAGAAGATTACGCCAAACCCATTTCTGCTGCCAACGAAGTCCTAATCAGAGTTTCCCTTGCCGGCATCTGTAATACTGACATCGAAATTATGAAAGGTTACAAGGGGTTCAAGGGCATCTTAGGCCACGAGTTCGTTGGAATCGTTGAGTATTCCCCGGTACCAGAGCTAATAGGTAAGAGGGTGGTAGGCGACATTAACATCGGCTGCGGTGAATGCGCTCTTTGCATTGGGGGCCATCATAAGCACTGTGGGAACCGTAGAGTACTTGGAATTCTTGGTAAGGATGGTGCTTTTGGTGAGTACATAACTTTGCCCGTTCAAAATCTTCATACGGTTCCGGACAATGTTTCCGATTTTGAGGCGGTCTTTGCGGAGCCATTGGCTGCGGCCCTGGAAATTACGGAGAAATACCATGTAAAGCCAACTGATAAAGTAGCAGTGGTCGGTGATGGTAAGCTAGGCCAGCTGGTTGCTCAGGTACTGAGCCTGACTGGGTGTAATTTAACGGTCATTGGGAAACATGTGGAGAAGCTGCAATTGCTAAAAGATATGGCAATAACAGCAAACTTGTCAGAGGCTAATTTCCATCGGAGGTTTGATCTTGTCGTCGAGTGCGCGGGGAATCCGGAAGGTCTAAAGTATGCTCAGCAAATTGTAAAACCGGCGGGAGCAATTATTTTGAAGAGCACTTATCATGGCAGCGTAACAACGGAACCTGCTAATTGGGTAGTCAATGAAATCACGCTGATGGGCTCCCGTTGTGGTCCGATGGATGCAGCGCTAAGGTTGTTGGAGAGAAAGCTTGTTTCCGTAGAAAATTTGGTTAGCGGGGTTTACAGGCTGGAAGATTGGGAGAAGGCTTTTGAGGCCCCGGGATGTTTAAAAACATTCTTTAAGATAATCTAAATAGCCATGAATAAGGAGTAGAATTTTCTACATATGCGGATAAAAGATGAAGATGTTTTAAAAGCAATTTTAATGTTTGCAAGGAGTTCCTACTATAAGGAGGCAAAATAATGGACAGGGAAGAAATGAACAAGAAGATGGGTCAAGTAATCGCCAGGGCCTGGTCTGACGCGGATTTCAAGGCCAGGCTGCTGGCCGACCCGGCAGAGACGCTGCGGGCTGAAGGGATCGAATTTCCGGCCGGGGTAAAAGTCAAGGCGGTGGAAAACACCAGTGAGCAGTTTTATCTGGTTATACCGCAAAAACCGGACGAGTTGAGCGATGAGAAGTTGGATACCGTAGCGGGTGGATATTGCGGTTCGCGGCCTTGCTCCGTCCAGTGTAATTTTTGCACTGTCAGTTAATTGTCAGCGCATGAAAAAAATAAGCAGCAAATCGGCGCCGTTCACCTCCGGCCATGCGGAAAAACGGCCGGAGGTGAACATTTAAGAGACGTTTTCCCATACACAAAGGAGATCCAAAATGAACATACCCGCTTTCAAGTCTCATTTTCATGTGGAGGTATTCCCCGGCGAAGGGGTGCTGCTGCTCTCCGAAGCTGATTCCAGGGCGCTGCACGGCCGGGCCTATGAACTGGTGGCCCCCCTGGTTGACGGCCGCCGCAGCGCCGGTGAAATCGTCGACGCCCTGGCCGGGCGGGTGGACGCGGCCACGGTCTATTACGTCCTCACCCTGTTAGAGTCCAAAGGGTACCTGACCGGGGCCGCCCCAGAGATTCCCGCAGTAGAGGCCGCTTTCTGGCACGGCACGGACATAGAGCCCCGGACGGCGCTGGCGGCGTTGCGGGACCGGAAGGTGGCCGTCCTCGCCGCGGGCGGGCTCGACCCGGCCGGAATGCACTCCGCCCTGGAAGCGGCCGGGGTGCAGACGGGGCCGCAGGAATCGGCCCATTTGTGGCTGGTCCTGACCGACGATTACCAGCGGGAGGAACTGGCCGCCATTAACGAGACGGCGCTGCAAGGGGCGCACCCCTGGCTGCTGGTACGGGCAACCGGCCCCCAGTTGTGGCTGGGGCCGCTCTTCATCCCCGGCGAGACGGGCTGCTGGCAGTGCCTGTGCCTAAGACTCAAGCGGAACCGGCTAACTCATACCTTTGTCGCCGCCAAAAGGGGGCTCTCCACGCCGCCCCTGACGGCTTCGGGCTGCCTTCCTTCCACCCGGGCCGCCGTCTACCAGATGGCGGCGACGGCGGCGGCGCAGTTTCTGGCCGGCGCCCCCGGCGCCCTGGCGGGCAAGGTGCTGAGCCTGGACTGGGCAAGCTGGACGCCGCAAACCCACCGGCTGCTGCGCCACCCCCACTGCCCGGCCTGCGGCACGGCGGAAGTCCCTGCCGTAAAGCCATTGGCGCTGCAGCCGGGCAAAGCGTCCTTTACGAGCGACGGGGGGCACCGCCTGGTGGCGCCGGAGCGGACCCTGAAGAAGTACGGACACCTGATCAGCCCCATTACCGGGGTGGTGACGCTGCTGGAGCCGGCGCTGCGGGATGAAGAGGTGGCCCATGTTTTCGTGGCCGGCCATAATTCCGCCCTGAAAACGGAGCGGCTGGATTTTCTCAAGCGGAGCCTGCGCAGCGCCAGCTCCGGCAAGGGGGTCTCCGGGATCCAAGCCCGGGTCAGCGCCCTCTGCGAAGCCATCGAGCGTTACAGCGGCGAACTGTCCGGCGGCGAGGCGCGGGTGACCTGCGCGCTGAAGGACTGGCCGCCCGGCCAGGCCTATCACCCCAATGACATTATGCTCTACAGCGCAAAGCAGTATGCGGAACGGGAAGCCTGGAACAAGCGGGGCTCCCGCTTCAACCGGGTGCCCGAACCCTTCACCCCGGAGCTGGTAGTGGACTGGACCCCGCTCTGGTCCCTGACCCAGGAGCGCCACAAGTACGTACCCACCCAACTGGTCTATTACGGCGCCCCGGCCCGGGCAGGCGACGACACCTTTTACGCCGTGGGCTGTTCCAACGGCAGCGCCTCGGGCAATACCCCGGCAGAGGCGGTGCTGCAGGGCTTTTTTGAACTGGTGGAGCGCGACGCGACGGCCCTGTGGTGGTACAACCG
>NZ_QFFZ01000034.1 GCF_004369225.1 Pelotomaculum propionicicum | reverse complement strand
ATTTCGCCCACAGTCCTTCCACCCGCGCCAGGTGGTCGACCTTATCGCACCAGAATTCATCCGCAAAGGCCCAATCCATACATGCCTGCCACTGGGCCACGGTGGGGGCGTTCTCGCCGGCCAGCATGCCCCTGGCGGTGGAGAGCTGTTTAAGATGCCAGTCACGGGGGAGCTTTTTAACCCCCCGGACTGACAGCTTTTCTTTGAGGTATTCTACCAGGCTTTTTTCATCTTCCGTAAATACCGTCTTACGCTTTGCCACGCCTTTAAGCTCCCTTTAGACGCTCCCGGTCCACCTCGTACCAGAACACATCTTCGACCTTCTTGCCGGCGCCGACTGCTGCTATGACCTCATCCGGGTACTCTCCCAGCCGCTCTTTATTGACCGACTCCTTTACGATTATGCAGTCATCCATTTTCTGCGCCCGCAGCGCTTTAAGCACCGCCTGGACACTGCGGATAATGATCTTCGTGCTCTTCCGGAATCCGGTCTTCCCGAAGTTTAGGATCTTAGTTTTCCCTTTTATGTCACCCCGGTTTAACTCTACAAAGGCTTTTACTTCCGCCCCTAATTTCTCAATTCGTTCCTTTATTGGCTTGGCGTTAAACTCCGCTGCAAGCTTGACCTCCTGAATTATTTCATTCATATCCGCCTCGATGCGCTCAATAGCCAGTTCGCACTCACCGATCTCCTTCATATGGAGGTCAACCTCATCCCAGCTTTTTAAAGCCGGCTCGTTTTCAATCCGAACCCTCGCCATCTTATCCAACCCTCCTTGCGCCGAATAACCCTCTCAGATTCCTTTCGGCTCGAATACCTCTTTTTTGTTTTTTCTTGGCGCCGCCGGGCGACTTTTCACTCTCGATTGGTGTGGCCACCGTCGTTGTGGATACTACTTCCTCTGCTTTAGCCGGTACGTCCTCTACGGTCATGTTTTCCTGGGCTTTTGTCCAGGGACTTCTATAACTCGCGTCGCGATCCCATACCTCGAAGATTTTACAAAAACCCCTGCCCGTAGCGATATCAATTTTAACGATAGGGTTTTCAAACTGGTTGTCCATGAAATTTGGCACCGGTATCACCTCCGGTTTTCTGTGTGTTATAATATTTCAGTGATTTTTACTAGCCCCGGGCTATTAAGATGCTGACACATCATCGGTCCGGGTATCTTTTTGACTTCCACCATTTGGTGGTATCATTATTCACCCCCTCTCTTCAGCCTGCCGCCGGGCTATACCCGGCCCGCTTTCACGGTCATCAGGTGGGGTAGGCCATTCCCCCACGAACCCCGGCACACTCCGGGGATTTCGGCATTTATTTTTTAATCAGTTCAATAGAATCGTTATTCTTAATTAAGTGCCGCTTTAGGGATTTAAACGAAGTCCAGTACGGGCAATAGTAAGTGTACTTAGCATCTGGATCAGGCAGTCCGGCTTTCTGGCGTAATTTCTTAGAGATTTTCCTTAGCCCGGAGCACGTTTTCCGGGACAAAACCGACCTTTTAACCGGCTGAAAGAACCGGCGCCGCTCCTCGCAATCCTTAAGCAGCCATTCCCCTCTGACTTCCCCGTTTATATAGACTAATATGGCATTCTTAAACTGACTGATACGCCCAAGGCGAAGGGTGACCTCGTAACCATCACACCTTGCGGAGTAATATTTACTCACCTCTTAACAAGTTAACCTGTTATAAACATCCATATCTACGCTTCAAGCGGATTAACAATCTCATCAAGCTCACAAATAGGACCACTTAGAGCCTCAAATAATGGGCTGTCTACTGACAGTTCTTCGCAGACCTCATTGATCAATTGCAAAGCTTCCTCTAACTTTGCCCGGTGTTTTGCATCCACTCGTATCACCTGCCCTTTGTTTTAATTATTAGAACGCCAGCCCCAGTGTTTTTGGAGATACCAACATGCTGTCCGCCTCTTGGACTACTTCAAGCGTAATAGTCTCTCCCTGTTCAACCAGGTCCAGCGCGTTTTGCAAGAGCCTATGGTAACGCCGCAGCCCACCCTGTGCCTTGCTGGTGGCTGCCGTCACCAGGTAGTTTCTGGCCGCGTCCGTCATGTTATAGCCGGCCAGCGCCGGCAGTATCTCGCTGCGTTTTACCCCTTTCATTGCGTAGGCCCGGCGCACCCTGGAATAAAATTGTGACAAATTCTCACGCCCGCCCGGACCTTTTACCAGGAAGGTAGCCAGGCGGGGAAGGCCGGCCAGGATCAGCCCGCAATGCGCTTCGTCCCAAATAGTCCGCAGGATCTCCAGTTTCTTTACGGAGTCCCTGGATACCAGGAGATCCGCTTCGTCCACAATGACCAGAACCGGATCATCTCTCAGGTGCTTAATGATCTGCTTGATCTTGCTTCTCTGGGTGCCTTCCTGGATGTCCACACCCAGCTTGTCGCCCAGTTCTTTTACCAGTTCACGCCCTGACATCGTAACATCCGCCCGGATGTAGACCGTAAAAGGCTCCCTGCCCCGGAACTCTTCCAGCGCCGTTGTTTTGCCGGTGCCGGGCGCCCCCGTTATAACCCCGATCTCGCCGTCAGCACGGCATAAGCTGCACAGTCCCAGCACGCTCGCCAGGTCATCAGTTTCAATCAGGTCTTTGAAAGGTTTATCACTGTCCGAAATGCCATCTAAAGAGACCGGTAAATCCGCCCTTTGCAGAATATCGCCGCCTGACGCCTGGTCCGCCTTTTCTTTCAGTCTTCGAATCTTTTTCAACAGGTTTTTACTGCATTTATTCCCGGCTATGAACTGACTCAACATACTATGTGAATATCCGATCTCGCGGGCCAGGAAAGATATCATTACCCCCTGTTCCTTAACCTGGTTGGTCAACCACAAGCGCAGTTCCTGTTCATCCTTATTAGTATCATTTACCTGGAAATCAAGCACTTCCGCAGCTCCGGACATTTAGATTACCTCCCGAAATCTTATTAAAGAATAAATTCAGCTAAAATTTCACCTCGCCAGTACCTTTGCGCCGGCTTTCATCAGCATACGCTGCGCCCGGCTTACTTTAACCGGCGCATCACCCCCGGCGTCGGCGGCCTCGCTATCTATAACCTTCTGGGCCTCGCGGGTTTCCTTCTCATGACCGGTCAATCTCATTACCTTTGCTTCACTGGTATCAGCCACGGCCTGGCCCTCAAAGTTCCGCTTCGCGCGGCGAGACCGTTTAACCACGTTCTCAGGCAGCACATCCTCCAGACCCTCCGTATAACTCGCGATCTGCCGTTTCACGGCCTTCGCCACCTGGCGGTTGGCTCTCAGTTCAGCTGTCAGATCGGCCCTGGATTCACCGTGTTCAAGAGCTTTACGGTTAACTGCGGTACCGAGGCATTTGCCCTTGTACCAGATTAGCACCTCGCCCATGCGGTTGAAGTCGTACCATACCTGGACCCACTCACCGACCAGGCGCCCCAGTTCAATGTTATGCGACCAGTATTCCCGGCCCAGCAGAGTGATGTAGCCGGCGTTTACCTTTACCTGCTCCCGCTTCATCATCAATATATCCAGGTCCGCTTGATTCACCCGGCCCGGCCGGACATGCGGCGTGTTGGCGAAGGCGTTGGTCGGCGTGTCCTTGATTTCGCTGTGTACCTGGCTGTTGTATTGCTCCACGTAGGCCGCCCAGCGCTCTACAAACTCTTCCATTGGAAGGAGCTTACCTTGCTCTAAGAGTTTTTTCTCGTTAAAGCCGGGTGGCCTGTTCTCCGGTTTATTACCACAGTACCCAGGCAAGTAGAGTGTAAACTGGTCATGCACCGTCCGGAACAGCCGCTCGATCATCTTTGCCCTGGGCGTCTTGGGTATGCATTCCCGCGTCCTGATGTCCAGCCGCTGGCAGACGTCCTTGATATATTTTGAGAGATAGTCCTTGCCGTTGTCGGTGTAGATCCGGGCCGGCAACCCGTGAGTCAGGATCGCGTGACGCAAGGCCAAGCCTATGGTCTCACTGTTACACTGCACCGTTACGCACCAGCCAACGATCTTCCGTGACCTCATGTCCTCCCAGGCCGACAGCTGCGGCCGTACCGCCCGGCCCGCCCATTCCACAAACAGGTCGAAGGGGTGGCCATCTCCCACGATTTCCTCCATAGCAAGCAGGTGAGAGTAGTCCCGCTTCACCTTTGGCATGCAGGTGGCCTCGTATTCCTTGTCTCCCCGCTGGCCCATCACTTTTTCACTATGTAAAATCTCCTCGATTACCCGGTACACCGTTGCCCTGGATGGCATCGGCCAGTCCTTGATCTCCGCCGCCTTCTCCAGATCTTTGTAAATCTTGCTGCCCTTCGGCGGCGGGTATTGCAACGCCATGGACCTGATAAAGTTTCTTACCTCGGGCGTCACCGCCCGCCGCTCTTTCCCATCCAATCCCTCCCCGCAGGACCGGTACCGGTCATCTACCAGGCCCAAAATCCCGTCTTTCTTATAGCTGCCCGCTTTCCGGTACAGTGTTTTAGCGCTCACCTTGCGCTTCATGGCCAGCGCGTTTATCCGGGACATTTTGTCCTTTCCCCGGCCATCAATTATAGCTAAAGCTTCCTTGACTACTGGCTCCCATTTTTCCGCCTGTGCCAGGATCTGCTCCGCCTTTTCCCGACCGTGCTTCGCCACCAGTTCCGCCACCGTCCGGATTCTGGCCGGGGCGGGGGAGGGAGCCGGCGCCACAGCTTTGGTTTCCTCGGCCGGCCCGGTGATGGGCAGACTCGTGGCCAGCGTTCTTTCCAGGTAGCGCCGCTGCGCCTCTGGCGGCAGGGACTCCAGCGCGACCAGATATACCTGGCCGTTTAGACCACCACGACCATCATTAATCTTACAAACCATTTTGCCGGCCATGGCTTGTCGCCGAACAGTTCGTTCAGTCGTATCCAGCGCCGCCGCCGCTTCGGATGTCGATAGCCACGTTTTCAGTCCCCGCCACCTCCTTCCAGCCGGATAAGGTGAGAATATTTGTTACCTGGTCAACTGGCCTAAAAACTCTCTGATTGCTTTTTCCTTTTTAGAAAGCTCCCGCTTTGTCTGATCGATCTTGCCCAGTTCAGCCATGAGCGCTTCCTCGCTTTCCAGCAGGTAACACTGGATCATTTCCGCCATCATCCGCAGCGGCTGTTTGTACCCAGTCGCCGCGCAGAACGCCGGCAGGTATTCCGCCGGAAACCGGTGCGCCTCTTTGGACTCCGCCGTCCAGCTGTCCAGCTGGCATTTTGATATCTCCACGCCCACCAATTCGCTCATCTTCGCCGCCACTTCATACCGCGACATGTTATTTGCCTGCTTTAGCCCCCGCGAGAGATCCTCCCGCAGCCTGTTGGCTATATTCATGCTTCCCGCTTCCACTTGTTCAGGAGCCTTCATATGCTGCTCCTTAATGATGTCAAATATTGATACCTGGACTCCTGTATCCGTGGCCGGGCTGGGTTTTCTATTTTTCGCCATCTCCGGCCCCTCCAATTTTGTAGGATTTTCCTCCTCCCGCGTCGAATATTGCAAGAACCACCAAACAATTCCAAAGAGGGAGGAGGTGATATTAAATGCTGCGTCCTTCACTTAAATGTAATTGTGGCCATGTTTTACAGATTGCTGCCATAGAAGAACAGCCAGAAGAGATTAGAGCAACTTATCAGGCTATACTTCCCAAAATGCTGTTTGTTTGCCCAAGCTGTAGCCAGTTGCTGCCATTCACACCTGGAAACATTGCTGAACCAAAGGTAGGCATAACAGATGGTAGAGTAATACAAAACCGTGAAATAACCGACCTATTCCGGAAACTTGACAAGATCTAACTTAATCCCTTCAACAATCCGTATCGCGTTAAACAAAATCCTCCTGGCAGAAGCAACGCTCATCCCTTGCAGAACGGCCATGATCTCAATTACTTTTACCTCCAACTCTTCTCTTTTTAAATCCCAGGGGAATTCGCCATCCCAGCATCCGAATTGACTTTTTGGTGAACCTGGACAAATAATCGGAAACACCCCCTTTTCCCGCCCGGCCCAGCCGGGCATTATTTTTAACCTTTTCTTGCCTGCCGGAGAAAGCGGCTGACACTCATCGGCGTTACCTGCACACCTGTAGCCTCGCTTACCTCTCCAGCTATTTGCCGCAGTGTATATCCATTTTGGCGCATTGACATGACCATCTCTTCAGCTTTGAGCTTCGTAATTTTACACTGGGAGACGGTAGCGGGAGAATACATATCTCCTTTCAGTAAAGACATGCCCAAGTTGAGGCATCCTTGCAAAAGCTCGCCCGCCGCGCCCATTGCCTGGGCGTCGATGCCGCTTGACTTCATGGCCGCCTCGCACAGGCTCAGGTATTGCTGCGCCAGGCCCGTCATAGTCATAAAGACCTTGGTTTTATCCCCGCTATCCTCAGTAAACTGCCGCACCGGCACTAACTCTCCCCGCGTGATCTGTCCAATAGTCCGGATCGCCCAGCGCTGGAAATTAACCACCAGTTGCCTCTTTTCAAGATCCTTTATCCGATTAGTGGCTAGCTTCATCAACAAGCCCACCACCCCGTCACGGGTCAAGCAGGTGGTTTTCTGCGGCCCACCCTCCGAAGGTAATGTTGTTACAACAATACCTTCCTCAAATACTTTCTTATTCCGGTCAATCACTCGCCAAAGCACTTCTTTACCATAATCCAGCGCCCTGGCTATGTCCGGTAGCGGAACTAGCACTTCCTCGTCCTGTGTCACCAGACGCACAGGTCGCCCCTCAAAAGTCCTCTCCAGCACGTTTTCCATATCTCAAACCTCCTTACCAAAAGAACAACCCATAATATCCCAAGCTCATTATCTTTACCTGCCTTTCCGCCCTGATCGTACCAGGCAATATCCACTTTCACCGCCTTTATCATTTGTTTAATAACATTGCCATTATGTCAGGCACCGGCATTATCACCTCTTTACCCTGCCATAGTGTAATTTACCTCAATTTCCTGGCCATCCGGTAGAATGCTTTATCGCTTCCTACCCGCCAGCCGCATTCATTAGCGGTCTTCTTGACCACACGGATGGCGTCCGAAACCTTTCGGCCAGGGTTTTCCTCAAACAACCGCTTGAAGAATTCCACCGCTTCGTTATCCGTTGACCGTGGACGGCAGGACCTGGGCAGGTAGACGATCTTTGCCTCCTGGGCAACCACCAGACGGCGTACCTCTGTGGCCAATTCATCCAGCCGCTGCTGTACCCCTTGAAGGGCTTCCACCGGAATCATGCGCCGGCTCTCCACCGCCTCATACAGGTCGATCAGCGCCTCCTGCACCGCCACCGCCCTGGGCTGGTTGGACTTCATGCAGATTTTTAAAGCGCCGCGCTTGGTGAATAAACGGATATGGGGATCACCGCCTTGGGGGTTCGTGGTCAAATTGACCACCCCTCTCATATCTACAACAAAAGAATCCCTTTCTGTAAAACTATCCTTGTTGCGATTGAAAATCCGAAGCACAGAGCGGTCATCTGCATACCCCAATGCTCTGGCCAGCGCCCGCGCCGTCACTACAGGCTGACCGTCCACACTCACCACCGTAAGCTCGCCATCTTGTGCCAGTACGGGCAATAACTCATCACTCATTATTTTTACCTACCTTTCCGCCCTGGTTGTAACAAGCAATTTCCACCCTGGTATCCATGTTCGAACACCAAGTTTTCCATGCCGCAGTCAAAAAGTTTCAGTCCCCTGGTCATTGCCACCCCCTTGTAACTTTGATAGAATTGTCTAAATGATTATAGACATGCCCGTTGGCATGCCTCACCGCTCTCTTTATTTGTCTCGTCCGGCCAGACTTCTTCGACAGTCTTGCCAATGGCTTTCGCTATATATGGCCTGATCCGGTAGCCCTTGTTTCTACCGATTTTGTATATCACCTGATGTATTCGGCCAATGGACACACCGGCATCATTAGCTATATCCTTAAGTTTTACGCGGTTCAAATACATTGCCGCCCGGATTTCCTCTGGCTTCATGCCCTTGCCCGTGCTGTCGCTTTTACCCATGTCCAGTCCTCCTTTCAAGATTAGACTGGGTTATGTCTATAAGATTGTAGCTCTTGGACATAATAATAATATGACTGATTCATGTTGTCAATCAATAAATATGAATAATTCATGATATTTAAATAACAAAACACGACTCATTCATGTTGCTACTTATAAAAATCGAAAGGGTAGATTTTAATGACTGTTGGCGCAAGAATATTCGAAGTAAGAAAATCTCTTAATTTAACCCAGGAAAGATTTGCTATTATTCTTGGGCTAGATCCTACCCATATATCTAAAATAGAAAAAGGTAAAGGATCGCCCTCAGAAACATTACTCAATCATATTTGCTGTAGGTTTTTCATCTCAAAAGAATGGCTTAATTCAGGTCAAGGAGATATGATGGCTCCTCCTCAAGATGCAATAGTAAGACAAATAGCCCACTATGGACAGCAGGCTGTAATAGACGCTTTTTTAAATGTAATGAAAGAATGTAGTTTAGGATTACCAATTCTTCAACAATTACATAGGCCAGATACTAAGGATACTGAATTAAATCAACTTTTCAATATACTTTATGATCTATGGACAACTAGCGATGAAGCCATGAAAGGCTGGATCAAAATCCAATTCCACCGCGCCTTTCCTGATGACGTTATTGAGGAAGCCCAAAAAAAACAAAAAGAAACCCAAGGGCAAGCCTCCGCAGGTTAGCCTAACAGTTATTACCATCCGCAATCAGTCAAATAATTAATGAAAGAGGGACAAGCTATAAATGAAAACTGTTAGAAGAAACATTTATGCTTATCAAATTAGAGCCGAAGACGAACATGGAAGAAAGCTCAAATATAGCGATTTCGGCATGCTTTTTAAAGCAATCAGCGCCCTTGATTTAAGCCTCAAAGTCATGGACAAAGACGAACGTGGCTTTATATTTCTGGATGAATATATTATACTTACAGGTAACGAAGGATTTGGCTGGTTTAAATCGGCTCGCATCGGTGACCGTCTACCTGTAATCAGCCGCACCAGGTTGACTGAAAGAGACAATCCGCGTGACGAAGATGAAGGAGACTGCCTGAAAACACATTTTTATTTTCGCCCTGGTGACGGGCTGATGTTAATCGAATATGTCCACGAAGCCGTTGCCAGAATTGGTGCCATCCGCCGATACATTTTCCGAAGCATAAACAACTTTCCGGAACTGAATCACCTACGTAATTTTTATATTGAGACCCTAATTAGCCGGGGTTTTCTCGAACGAATTAACGAGTTTGGTAAAATATCAATTGCCAAGATTCAGGTTTCTACCATCGAAAGCCCGCCAAATGATTATGGAGACCTTCCAGCAGCATTGCATACTAGTCTCCAGGAAGCCAGAGCATCTTACTATACGCTCGAAGCCAGAGCCGGCAGAGAAAACCGGAAAGATGGGATGTCCCACAACAAGATCAAAGGTTTTATATCAAAATTCCTTGGTAAAGAAACAATAAATCCCACTTTTCTAAACGGAATACTAATTGGCTTTAAACCAGACGGACAAAAACATGAATTAAAATTAAAAGGTTGTGAAGAACGTCGTCAGGTAAATCTACAAGCAGACGACTTGGGTCAGATAGTAACGCTCTCCATCCGGGAAAAAATGATAGCTATGGCTAATGAGATACCGATAATTCGCTAGCATGAAAAATGGAGGTTTCAACCGTGGGCTTGCTTGGTATCGCTGTTCATGATTATATGGAACTTTCAACGCGCCGTGAAAAATTTGTACCAATAACGGTTGGACTTCTTGCTCTCATTATTGTTTCAATATGGCATTTCTTTTTTAGAGTTAACGCTGATTCCTTTTACGACTTTTCTAGAGATACCATAACAATAATCCTGACTGTTCTGGCCATACTTGCTGGGTTTAATATTACAAGCATTGCTATCTTGGCAACGGCAAATTCGCCTATAATTGAACATTTGCGTAAAATTCTTGTTAAGCATACAAACAAATCATGGTATAGACAGCTTATTGTCCGCTTTATATGGGCCGTACTCGTCCAAATATTTTTGATTATTATCTCTATTGCTTATCTCGTATTATCAAAGTCTGCGCCAGGCTACCTAATTAGCCTTTTTAATATAGTACTTTTGTTGTCTATTTCCGCCGCGACATATGCCCTCGCTCTAACAATCCAAAATTTGCTGCTCTTATACGGAGTTCTAGCTGTGGATAGTAAGCAGTTTATTGGAGATCATCCAGCTAAACCAGATTGACATATAATAGCAGAAGCACAAGACCCTTTCCAATTACTCGTGGAAAGGGCCGAAAGTATTATCTCACGTGAAAACATTAACTGGGAACAAATTAATAAATCTTTAAACAGACAAAATCACCGTAGTAGCACTGACTTACCACAATCATCCACAGGCTCATAAGTTTTCTCAAAAACGTCTGGCTTACATGGGTATTGTTCTCCGCGAATTCCGGTAATAATCCAGTCGCCCGGGGAGGCCTGGAGCGGTCCTTCCAGTGTCTCGACAATTAACTCTTTATCTGTTTGGTAGGCTTCAATCACGATGGGCTTTTTTCGAAACTTTCTTTTTATCATGAAAAAACACCTCTCAGTAAAATTATATCTTTTTTATAGGGAAGCAAACATTGTACCACAGACCAGCGCCGCTAGCGGTACTATTAAAATGCATAAATATACATTTTAATGCATAATTATACATGATTAGGGTATGATCAGGAATGTCCGCAATCAGTCTTATTTCTGAAAGACTTAAATTCCCGCAGCCCTTGATATCACTAATAAAACCAGTGATGTCCGCAATCATAATAGTGTCCGCAATAAATGTCCGCAATCGGCTAGCATTAATTACCATTTATACCAATACACAGCCGCCTTTATTTACTCTATACTTCCTACTTTCACTTTATTTACCAACAGCCTGGTAACAGAATCGTTAATCCAGGTAACACGCGCCTGGCTTGCTTTGTAACAATCGCCACCTTTTTAGTAACGGCTTTACAACTCATTTGTTTCGGTAAGTAACAGGCTGGTAACAACTATATTTTATCTTCCAGTAATAAAATACCATATATACCTATTTATAGCCGCCTCCCGCCGAAAACCTCTAAATTGTCAGATATCGTCTCACGCAAAATGTCCCAATTCAGATCCCCCTCATCCCTTGTCCCATCTCGTTTTTTCCCTCTTAACCCCGAGATTTCCCGCACTCTTTCATTTCTTAAGTTGTGTGAGATCTTACAATATTTTCCTTCACGTGGCCGGCATGACTTCCTTTAATCCCGCCAAAATTAAACCCGGGCAGTTTTCCCCGCGGTGTGTAATAGGTGTGCAGCAGTTTCCTTGATATATTGCTGAGGGGGCGCCCCAGGAATTCTTCATAGATTTTCTTGACAGCCGGGTTTTCATGGGCGCGCCTCAATTCTTTTGAATAATCTATGCGGTCCAGGGCGTCAGCCCGGTTGTGCCTGTAGTCCAGCGATATCTCTTTATGCTCCCTGGTCCCGAATATAGGCTGGCCGCCGCCGCCCACACAACCGCCGGGGCAGGCCATAATCTCCACATAATCGAATTGTTCACCGGCTTTCAGCCGGTCCATCAGCACCCTGGCGTTGCCTGTCCCGTGCGCTATGGCCACCTTGATCCGCCGGCCCTTCAGCTCTACCCACACTTCCTTCAAGCCGCTGAAGCCGCGCAGCTCTTCGTAGTCCACCAAGTCCATTTCTTGTCCTGAGGTTAAATAATAAGCCGTCCTCACCGCCGCCTCAATAACCCCTCCCGTTGAGCCAAAAATCGCCCCCGCGCCGCTGGCAATTCCCATCGGTGTGTCATAGTCCTCATGAGGCAGGTCATGAAAATTTATACCTGACTGCCTGATCATTCTGGCCAGTTCTCTGGTGGTGAGGACCCAGTCCACATCTTTAAACTCACCAGTGCCCATTTCCGGGCGGCTGGCCTCGAATTTTTTTGCCGTGCAGGGCATAATTGCCACTACCACTATCTTTTTGGGGTCAATCCCCTCTTTTTCAGCAAAATAGGTTTTGGTGAGGGCGCCGAACATTTCATGAGGCGACTTGCAGGTTGAGAGATTTTCAAGGAACTCCGGGTAAAAATGTTCGGCAAACTTGACCCAGCCAGGGCTGCATGAAGAAAGCAGAGGCAGCTTGCCTCGCCCTTCCAGCCTTTCCAGCAGTTCATTAGCTTCTTCCATAATGGTCAGGTCGGCGGTAAAATCCGTCGCGAAAACTTTGTCAAAGCCCAGGCGGCGCAATGCCGCCACCAGTTTTCCGGTTACTACCGTTCCCACAGGGTAACCGAAAACCTCGCCCAGGGTTACCTGGATGGAAGGGGCGGACTGCACCACCACGTATTTATCAGGGTCCTCCAGAGCCTCCCAAACCGACTCGATACATTCTTTCTCGGTCAGGGATGCTGTGGGACAGGCGATTACACACTGGCCGCAGGTGATACAGGCAACCTGTGACAGGTCCTGCATGAAGGCGGGAGCAATTACCGTGTCATAACCCCGGTTTAAAGCTGAATAAACATTTACCTCCTGCACCTTGCTGCAGATTGCCTCACAGCGGCGGCACTTGATGCATTTATTGTAGTCACGCACGATAAAAGAGTTTTCGTTTTGGACCTGCAGAGCCTTCATCTCACCTGTAAATTTAATGTTCCTTATGCCTAAATTGTCCGCGATATTTTGCAGTTCGCAGTTTAGGTTTCTGATACAGGTGGTGCACTCCCGGTGGTGGTCCGAGAGAAGCAGTTCCACCATTGTCCGCCTGACCCGGCGCACCCGCGGAGAGGAGGCGTGCACCACCAGCCCGTCGGTGGCTGGGTAAACGCAGGAAGCCTGGAGCACCCTGGCGCCATTTATCTCAACTTCAACCAAACAAACCCGGCAGGAGCCGATCTCGTTGATATGACGGAGATAACACAGGCTGGGGATTTCTATACCGGCCAGCCGGGCGGCTTCCAGCACACTCATGCCCTTGTCGGCTTCAATCTCCCTGCCGTCGATGGTAAGCTTGATTTTTTCTACCTTTTTTTCCGGGTTGTCATAAAGCTGCCCTGTTTTCTGGACTAACGGTCCCGGGGCGAATTCCCTGGTTTCCATTAATTATCTCCTCCTTACGGGGACCTCTGGTAATGGCCTTTTTGGGGCATTTTGCCGCGCAGGCCGCGCACCTGGAGCACTTGTCAGGGTCGATCCGGTATGCCTCTCCCGGCTTGCCGGTGATTGCCCCTGCCGCGCAGTCTTTAGCGCAGATGCCGCAGGCCGCGCATTTTTCTTCATCCACTACAAAATTAAGCAGTTCTTTACAAACTCCCGCTGGGCAGTTTTTATCTTTGATGTGAGCGAGGTATTCATCTTTAAAGTAACGCATAGTGGAAATGACAGGATTGGGGGCCGTCTGGCCAAGACCGCACAGGGAAGCGTCACGAATATCGAAGGACAGTTCTTCCAGCAGCTCAAGGTCTTCAATTTCACCATTTCCCTCGGTAATTCTCTTAAGTGTTTCCAGCAGCCTTTTAGTACCCACACGGCAGGGAGTACAGCGGCCGCATGATTCATCCTGGGTAAACTCCAGGTAAAACCTGGCTATATCAACCATGCAGTTGTCCTCATTCATGACAATCATGCCGCCGGAGCCCATCATTGAGCCAATTTCTTTTAGAGATTCATAGTCGATAGGCATGTCCAGGTACTTTTCGGGAATACAGCCCCCCGATGGGCCGCCTGTCTGTACCGCTTTAAATTTCTTTCCGCCGGGAATACCTCCGCCAATATCAAAGATAATGGTCCGCAGGGTGGTTCCCATCGGCACCTCGATCAGCCCGGTGTTGTTAATTTTTCCAGCCAGGGAAAACACCTTGGAACCCTTGCTGCCGGCGGTCCCCTGCCCCTGGTACCACTCCCAGCCGTTTCTCAGGATTGCAGGTATGTTGGCGTAAGTTTCAACATTATTAATTAACGTCGGCTTGCCCCAAAGCCCTTCCTGGGCCGGGTAAGGCGGCCGGGGACGCGGTTCGCCGCGCTGGCCCATTACTGAGTGGATCAGCGCTGTTTCCTCACCGCAGACAAAAGCCCCGGCGCCAAACCTGAGTCCCAGGTCAAAGTCGAATGAGGACCCGAAAAGATTCTTACCCAGCAGTCCTTTCTCCCGTGCCTGCTCAATGGCGATTTCCAACCTTTTCACAGCGATAGGATACTCAGCCCGCACATAAATGTAGCCCTGGCTGGCTCCGATACAATAGCCTGCCACGGCCATGGCCTCTATAACACTGTGCGGGTCGCCTTCAAGGATGCTGCGGTCCATAAAGGCGCCCGGGTCGCCTTCATCAGCGTTGCAAAGGACGTACTTGGGCCTGACATCCTGGGCTGCCGCCATTTCCCACTTTCTGCCGGTCGGAAAACCCGCGCCGCCCCTGCCCCTGAGGCCTGACCTTTTGATAGCTTCTATTACCTCCCGCGGGTTGTTTTTTTGAATCACTTCCGCCAGGGCCATATAGCCGTCCCTGGCAATGTACTCTCCTATTTCCTCCGGGTTAATGACACCGCAGTTGTGAAGCACGATCCGCGTTTGCGCCTGAAAAAAGTGTATATCCTCCATGCGTTGAGCCACCTGGTTATCAACATTCCTGTATAACAGCCTTTCAACAACCTGCCCGCCCATTAAATGTGTCTCCACAATTTCCTTCGCGTCCTCAGGCTTGACATTACAGTAAAAAACTTCACCGGGGTGGACCATTACAATAGGGCCGTTTTGACAAAAACCAAAACAACCGGTTTTGAACACTTTTACATTTTCTTTAAGGCCGTGTCTTTCAATTTCCAATTGCAGGCCATTTCTCAGATCCTGGCTTGCCGCCGAGGTACAGGCTGTGCCTGAGCACACCATCACCTGTGTTGAGCCAAGCCCGTTGCGGTGCCCCAGCCGCTGCTTGATTAAAGGCAGGTATTCCTCTTTTACCGCCTTGAGATCTTCAATGCTTTGTACCTTCAATTTTTTCACCTTTCCGGTATGCTTGAATTATTTTTGTGATCTCCCCGGCGCTGGCCTTTCCATGCACATCACCATCAACCACGAGTACCGGCGCCAGCCCGCAGGCTCCGATGCACCGCGTGCTTTTTAAAGTAAATAGTCGATCCTTTGTGGTTTCCCCCTCATCCACCTTAAGCAGATCTTTTAAGGAGTCCATCAGTTCCTGAGCTCCCTTTACATAACAGGCTGTACCCAAACAAAGGTCAAAAGTGTGTTTGCCTTTGGGCTCAGTATAAAAAAGTGAATAAAAGGTTACAACTCCGTTGATTTCACTGACAGGGTTCTCAGTTTTTTCAGCAATATAGGACTGGACTTCTTCAGAAAGGCAGCCGAATATATCCTGGGCTTTTTGCAGGATATTGATCAACTGCCCGGGCTCTTTGGAATAAAGCCTGATCACCTGGTCCAACTCTTTGTACTTATTAATTTTTTCGTTTTCTTCAACAGGTTTAACTTTCTCAGCAGCCGCCCGCGTGTGCGCCGTTTCTCTTAAACTCTCATTAACCTGGACTTCCTGCTCCATTTGCGACATCTCCCGGATTGATCTTGTATAATATTGTTTATCTTTGAGCGTCTTTTATGCCGGAAAACAAAAAAACCACCGCAAGGCAGTTATAAATGGCATTTTCATATAATCATGAAAATACTCTTCGGGGTTGCTGTGTTAATGTAGGTGCGAATTTATTCGCACAAATGTTTCACTTAACTCAAACAATTCGGCGCTTACGCGCCTTGTTCGATTGAAATCGAACCTACTTTTTCATCGTCAACTTGTGCCGCGTAAGCAGCATCAAAGGCTTGCCTGCTACCCGAAATATCTATTTTATTTACGAGAAACGCGGTTTTAAGACAAAAGTCAGCAGGTAAAAAAGGGCGGCAATCAGCACGATTGTGGCGCCGGTGGCCGTGGCCAGGTAGTAAGAGCAAAGCAGGCCGGTTATACCTGAGGCAAGAGTAATTAAAACAGCCACCAAATGGTACTGCCTGACGTTTCTGGTAATATTGCGCGCTGCCGCGGCCGGCAGGATCAAAAAAGAGTTGATGATCAGGATACCCACCCACTGGATGGAAAACGTAACGATAACAGCAGTAGCCACACAAAATATTATCTCTATTAGACGTACAGGAATCCCCCTGCTGCGCGCCAGAGACAGGTTGACGCTTACCAGCAGAAACTTGTTAAACATGATTGCCCACAGAATTAACACGCCTACAAAGGCAACGGTTAAGATCAAGAGCTCATTTGGCGTGATGCTCAGCAGATCACCGATAAGAAAGCGGGAGTACTTGGCAAAGCCGCCTCCCCTGGATAGAATGACAATGCCCAGCGCCACCATGGTGGCGGAGACAGACCCGATAATAGTGTCTGTGGAAGCGGTTGTAAAAAACTTGAGCGAGGATATGATCAATGCTAATATTGTGGAGAAAATGACCATAATCCATAACGGGTCGCCGAAACCCAGGAGCACCCCGATAGCGATGCCTGTCAGGGCGGAATGGCCGATTGTGTCTGAATAGAATGCCATGTTGTTATTTACTACCATGGTGCCGATAATGGCAAACATCGGGCCGACCAGCAGGACTGCCATCAAGGCGTTCTTCATAAACATGTGCTGTGCCCAGGTGAAGGGAAAAAGGCCATCAACCAGCGAATACCAGACTTCCATCAGGCGATAGCACCTCCACCTCTTTTTGCATATGAAAGTTTACCTTCAGCTCTTTCCATATATAAAGGCCCGTATACCAGGTTAATCCTCCCGTCGGAAAAAACATCTCCCGGTGTCCCGTCACAGATCACTGTCTTGTTTAACAGCACAACCCTTTCCGCATATTGTGAAACAAGGGCTAGGTCGTGGGAAACCAGAATTATCGAAAGGTCATAATTGCGCCGCAAGTCAGAAACAATTTCATAAAACATTTCTCTGCCCTGCACGTCTATGCCTGAAACCGGCTCATCCATCAACAGCAGGTCAGGTTTTGGCTCAAGGGCAAGCGCCAGAAGGACCCGCTGCAATTCCCCGCCTGAAAGGTCGCTAAGGCGCCGTTTTAGCAGGTGGTCTGCCCTTACGCGAAGCAGGCACGCCTCGGTGCGCTCCTGCATGCGGCGGGAATGTCCGAGGCAAACAGGCCGGGCAGACAGGGCGGCCGAGAAAAGGTCGAGGACGCTTACAGGGGCACCAGCGGCAAAATCGATTTTCTGCGGGACATAGCCGACAATAGGCTTCCTGGCCTGACAATTACTGGCGTCAAGAAACCTCAGCCAGCCTGTATGAGGGATCTCGCCCAGGATAGCTTTCAATAAAGTAGTTTTGCCCGCACCGTTGGGGCCTACCAGGGCTAACAATTCGCCGCAGTGGATGTGCAGGTTCACATCCCTTAAGATTTCTGTCCCGCCGATTTTAACCCCGAAGTCTTCCAGCAGGGTACAGCACAAACCACAGGCTTTTGTTTGTTGTTTTTCAATCGCATTGGAACAGGGCATTTGTTATATCTTCTTCCTGCTAATTAATTAGAGAATAAATATTGCTTAACAACCACCAATTATGATTAGAATTACAGTTCCTATTAACGTTAATAAGATTTGTATGAATAACTTTAAGCTCTTATCCTGCTGTACGGCAGGCGGGGCAATATCCGTATATTTCAAAGGCGTGCCCAACAATCTGGTACCCTTTCTCCCTCAGCACACCCATATGTCTGTCCAGGATACAGCTTTCCAAACAGACAGCCTCGCCACAACCAAGACAGATCAGGTGGTGGTGATGGTTTTTAATGATTTCAAACCTGCTGGTTTCGCTGTTTTTCAGGTTTATTTGGATCAGGCAGTCGATTTCCGCAAGTAGATTTAAATTCCTGTAAACCGTGTCCAGGCTGATCTCAGGGTGCTTTTTCCGCACTATTTCCAGCACTTCTTTGGCTGTTGGTGGTTTTTCAAAAAAGAATAGCGCTTCAATAATAGCCCTGCGTTGCGGTGTAATTTTAAACCCTTTGCCTTTTACCATATCAATAATTTCAAGCTGATTCATGTCTTCCTCCAAATAGGAATATTCCTATTTAATAATATTAATATTAAGCCTTGAGATAATATATGTCAAACAAAAAACCGGCTTTCACCGGTTTTTATGCGGAAATCAGATGTGTTTCGCTTAATTTCCCTTTGCAGCATTATTAGCGCTAATATCTTTTTTATCAAGTACTTCCTGGTAGCTTTCTACTAGCCTGGCAGTGCAATTGGTGGAAGAAAGTTTTTCGGCGTTTTGCCTGGCTCTTTTGCCCAATTCTTCTTTTAATTTATCGTTTTTCAGGAGAGTAAGAATTTTAGCCGCGAATTCTTCCGGAACAGGTTCTGTCAGATAACCGTCCACTCCGTCTTCTACCATTTCGGAAACACCATAGGCTTTTATGGCCACAACCGGCAGTCCGGCGGCTTTTGCCTCCGCAATTACTATCCCCTGGGTTTCTGTCACAGATGGAAAAACAAAAAGACTTGAGCCCGCGTAACAGTTTACAACAACCTCAGGGGGCAGAGTTCCGGTAAAAATAACTCTGTTTTCAATTCCCAATTCAACAGCTTTTTCCTTAAGTTCCTCTTCCTCGGGACCGCCACCGACCAGGACAAGGACTGTGTTTTCCATAATTTTGTTTAAAATCTTAAAGCTCTCCAATAAGAAGCAGATATTTTTTTCCTTGCCGAGTCTTCCCACGAAAAGGAGCACTTTATCTTTCGTTTTTATCTTATATTGGCTTTGCAGCCACTCGGGGTCGCCTTTCTGGTAATCAGAAATTTTGATACCGGTTGGCACCCGGTTAACTTCAGTAAGCACACCGATTTCATGCAGGTAATCGCCTATAATATCAGTCGGCACTATTACCAGGTCGCATAAGTTGCAAAAATCGCGGCTGATTTTCTGGGCCAATTCCTTGGTATAGGACTGGGCGAAAGGCAGATAGTGCACATACTTGTCATAGAGGGTATGGTAAGTAAATACCAGCGGCACACCTAGTTTTCTGGCGTATCTCGCCCCAACCCGCCCGAGCAGGAAAGGCGAGTGAACGTGTATCAAATCCAATTCCAGCCTTGTAATAGTAGGTTTGAGTTTAAGAGAAAATGGCACCGCCAGAGTAAAGTCGGGGTTGGTGGGTGAAGGAATAGAAGCAAAACGGAATACCCTGCTTTCATTATCGCAGTTTCTGTAGCTTGGCGCAAAAATATAAACCTCATGTCCAAGAGTAGTAAGTTCTTCAGTAAAAGTTTGAATGGAGCGTACAACGCCGCTGGTATAAGGTAAATAGCTGTCGGTGAAAATACCGATTCTCAACTTTTGTCCTCCCTATTGATTTCTGAGGCTTATTTTAACATAAATCATAATGTGTCAGCAAGTTTAGGAGGCGTCACCGTTACCGGGCTTATACCGGCATTAAACTGAAAGCACCTTTCTGGCTGTTATTTTCCATCCTGTGTCCGTTTTTAACAGCATATATTCCAATTGGGTGTAATAACTAATTCCTGTAATTTCATCAGTTTCAACAACCTCGACACTAACTGCCGCAGTATCATTTGAGACATAATCTATCTTAAACTTGCCGGCTTTAACTACATAGTCCCAGCTATTTGGTATCTTGACAAAATCCCAGGCCTTATCACTTATTTCCTGAAGAAGCTGGCCGGTATAGAATCTTTTCAGGATTAATTCCATTTCGGCGCGGGATGAAGCCCGCAGCCAGGCTGTATCTTCAACAGCCTCTCTCACTAAATGAACAATGGCCACCTCTGTTTCTTTAGAAAAATGAGCAGGCTTAAGTGCCGGCTCAACTGGTATGATCAGACAAAAAAAAGTTAAAATTACGGCTGACAGTACTGTTTTAAACATCTGTGGCACCCCTCTCATCTTATAAATACGGTGTGCCACAAAAAATACCTTCCAGTTATTTACTATTATTTAATTAAATTACTCTATTCTGTCTGAGTTCCTAGGGATGGAAGTCTTACTCCTATGTCCAACAATCTGGTGCCGATTACTGACTACCGACTACCGACAACTGAAACTACCCTCTCAGGGTCGCTACAAGCCTTTTAGGGCTGAGAAAAAGCTCCAGCCCATGGTTTATATCCTGAACTACAACATCGGCCGCTGACAATGCTTCAGCTGATGTGCCCTCAGGTCCGGTCACACAGACACCCAGGACGCACTCCTTAAGCATCAGGCAGTCGTTAGCGCCGTTTCCTACCGAAGCCGTAACCTGCTGCCCCAATTCTTTGATGAATTTAAGCTTTTCAACTGCAACCGGAAATCCTGGCAATATTACCACCTTACCGTTAATGCCGGCACAAGCGGTATTTGCCGTGCCGAAGGTGTCAGCAGTAAGGATATAGATGTTTAAATCAGCTGCCAAGGCATTCAGCCTCTCCTGCACACCAGGTAGAAGCACTCCATCTAAGGCTATGGTCCCGTTAAAATCCAGGACAATGTTTTTTATGGTAATCTTTTCTTTGCCTGGTATTTCAAGATTCAGCATTTTCCTCACCTCTTGCAAAGCATGGGAGGCAAACCACCTGCCCTGACATTAATCTGGCTCTTGGCTCCATTACCCCCTCACCACATTTGGCGCACTGCAAAGTCTCATAGATAGAGGCTGCGGGCGGCAGCTTTATGTTTACTTTCTTTACCTCAAACACCTCAGGCCCCGCATTTAATATATTTTGAATCCGCTTTTTCATTGCCTCGGCATACTTTGCCTTGTCTTCCATACTGGCCGCGCCTGATTTTACCCGCTCTTTAAGGTCGCTGTAGCCCTGGTCAAAAGTTGACCCGTATTTAACTGCTACCCTGACTGCGGACCCATCTTTGCGGCGCACAAATGTATACACTTGTTTTCCGAGATCTTTAAACAAAAGGTTCCCCTTGCCAAAACTGCAGCCCGCCAGCGTTTGCACGGCGTCAATACCGCAGGCGTTGTTTTCGACTATGGCCAGCAGTTCCTCATCCACAGCACGCTTGGCCCCCAGTGCTTCCATGGCAAGTTCCGCTGCCCGGAAACCTATGGCCAGTCCGGGGCAACTGTGACCATGAAAATCAACTGCTGTTTCCCAGGGTGTTTTTTTGTGCATATATTTATTCATCTCCTTATCTGCCCTAGTCACCGAAGCTGATGCCGATCTGTCTGGCTGTTCGCACCAGATCGCCGTCTACCGGGACCAGGCGCATCTCACCTACAGCTTCCGCCAGGGGCACTGACTCAATCTTAGGCGTACGCAGGCAGACCATTTCACCATACTTACCGGCCATGACCAGCTCAACGGCGCCTGCCCCGTAGCGAGTTGCCAGGATACGGTCGAATGCGGTCGGGGTACCGCCTCTCTGAAGGTGACCGAGTACAGTTACCCTTGACTCCATACCAGTCTCCTCCTCTATTTGTTTTGCGACCAGGTTGCCGATACCGCCCAGGCGGATAGGCTCAAAACTGTCTTCGACCGTCCGCTGTACTACCAGTTCCCCGCCGGCTGTCTTTGCGCCTTCAGCAACTACCACTATGCTGAACAGCTTTCCATGGTCCCTTCTTTCATATATTTTCTCATAGACTTTTTCTATCGAATAGGGTATCTCCGGAATCAAAATAACATCCGCTCCCCCTGCTATGCCGGCCTCAATGGCAATCCATCCCGCATAGCGTCCCATCACTTCCAGCACCATTACCCTGTGATGCGATTCAGCGGTCGTATGCAGCTTGTCAAGAGCTTCTGTAGCTGTATTGAGTGCTGTATCAAAGCCAAAAGTCTGGTCAGTAGCGGACAGGTCATTGTCAATGGTCTTGGGGACACCGACCACAGGCAGTCCCTTTGTTTCACAAAGCTCCCTGGCGATGCTGAGGCTTCCGTCACCGCCAATAACGATCAAAGCGTCGATCTCCTGGATATTAATGTTTTCTATAACCCGGTCCGACACGTCCCTGAACACTCTCTGTCCCTTGATCAGCATTGAGTAATGAAAAGGGTTGTCCCGGTTGGTAGTGCCCAGAATAGTGCCGCCCCTGGGCAGTATACCGGCCACTTCGTTTAATGTTAATTCTCTGGACCTGTTTTGAATTAAACCGCCAAAGCCGTTTTCAAAACCAACAACTGAAAGCCGGTAGTTCTTGACGGCCGTTTTTACCACCGCGCGGATGACTGCGTTCAAGCCCGGACAATCACCGCCTCCCGTTAAAACACCTATACGTCTGACCTTTTTACGCAGAGCCAAAATTATCTACCTCCTTTTGCCTGGGCAGTGTAAAGATAAAACAAATTGACAGGATTAACAGGATTATAAAATCAAATTTTTATTAAGAATTCCTATTTACAAAAGTTTTTCAAGACAACTTTAAAAGATTTCAATATTAAAGGAACAATCATTATAAGTCTTCATTTGTTTATAAAATCATGTAAATCCTTATAATCTTGTAAATCCTGTCAATTTGTTTGTTGACAGAAGACTTACAAGACTATCTTAAGTTGTTACTGAGTAAAAGGAATAATCATACAATAAAAAATAAAAGCTGCGGCGCCGGACCTGCAGCTTTTATCTAAATATCGGGTGGTATTAATTAGGTCTCCGGCAGTATGAGCGATTAAGTTTTTATTTCCCTGCTTTATCTACCAGCTCATTTAAAGTCTGCTTTAATTTGTTTAAGCTTTCTCCGTACCCGGCCCAGTCACCGGCTTTTAATTTATTCTGCGCTTCATCGTACAGCTGGTTGGCGGTTTTAGCCAGGTCGGCTACATTAAGCGTGCCTGGTTGGGCGCTTGTTTCCGGCTGCTTTACGGGAACCTTGGCGCCGCCTTCCGTGCCAAATATCCGGTCCAGAGCCTTCTCAAGTGTACTCTCCATTACCACCATTTCTCCGTGTGCAACTATAACCCGGCGCAGTTCAGGCATTTTGCTTTGTTCAGCCTGCAGGTAGATAGGCGCCACATACAGGAGCGCGTCCTTAACGGGTATTGCCAGCACGTTGCCTCTGATTACCGTTGAACCGCGCTGGTTCCAAAGTGTTAATTGCTGCGAGATGGTGGTATCCTGGTTGATCCGCGCTTCGATCAGAGCCGGCCCGTAAACAAGCTCCTGTTTGGGGAAATTATATGATATAACCCTTCCATAATCATCACCGTCAGAACTGGCGGCCATCCAGGCAATCATATTTCTTTTGTTTTGCGGCGTGAAAGGCATAATCAAAACAAATTCAGGCTTCTCAGTCCCCGGCAGTTTGATAATAGTGTAATACGGCTCAATTGGTCTCTCGTCCTTGCCCAGCATTTCCGTAGCGATGTTCCACTTATCCTCTTTGTTATAGAAAATCAACGGGTCTTCCATGTGATAAACAGCGTACATCTGAGCCTGAGCGGTGAAAAGGTCTTCCGGGTAACGGATATGTTTTCTTAAATCACCCGGCATATCATCCAGAGACTTGAACATGCCGGGGAAAATCTTACTGTATGTTACTACCAGCGGGTCATTTTCATCGCTGATATAGAAATCGACCTTGCCTGAGTAAGCGTCTATAATTACTTTCACCGAGTTGCGAATATAATTGCTGACTTTGTTATATGGCTCCGAGTAAGGAAAGCTGTCTGTCGTGGTGTAAGCATCCCACATCCAGTACAACTTGCCTTCGCTGGCAACAATATAGGGGTCTTGATCAAACTGTAAAAACGGGGCTATTTTTTGGATTCTTTGGTTAATATTGCGGTAGTACAAAATCCTGCTGTTGTTGTCCACCTCACTGGAAAGGAGCAGCTTGTAGTCTCCCAAAGCAAGCGCGAACATAATCCGGCGCATGAAATCCTGTATCTTGACTCCACCGTCGCTGTCGTAAGTGGAATATACGTTTTCATCACCCTTGGGGTAGTTGAATTCTTTAGATTTGGTGTTTACTATAACGTACTGGTCTGTCCTCTCCCCGTAATAGATTTCCGGACTGCTTACCTGCAGGTCGGTATTACCGGACGGGGGTATATCCTTGAGGAAAAATGAGGGCAGGCCTTCACCTGACAGTTCGTTGACCGGGCTCATGGCTATACCGTAGCCGTGCGTATAGGTGAGTCTCTGGTTGACCCAGGTCTTGGCCGTGGTCGGCAGGTGTTCCTGGTTAAGCTCCCTGGCCGCAAGCATGACCTGACGGTATTTACCGTCCACGGTGTAGCGGTCGATATCAATATCGGGGAATTCGTAATACAGCCTCATTTCCTGAAGCTGGCTGTATGTCTGCTTGAGCGGCTCCCAATCCCAAAGGCGGATGTTTCCTATGGTATCCTGGTTATTGCGGATATCGTCAGCTGACAATATGCGGCCGGCGGGGAAATTAGTTTTTTCAATTTTATCAAGGTTGTAGGCCATCCTGGTAAACTGGATGTTTCTTTCCAGGTAAGGCCTTTCGATAACCGCTTCGTTGGGCGTCACCACAAACTTCTGGATCAGGTAGGGATAAACGCCGCCCAGCAGCACCGAGGCTACCAGAAGCACCCCGATGCTGTATACAATAAGCCTGAACCGCCTCAAGAAAAGATTAATTAAGATGGCCAGGGCGCACACAAGAGCAATAACAGCCAGTACCTTATAGGCCAAAAGTGTAGCGTGGGTCCCGGTGTAGCCTGGCCCCCACACGGCGCCGTGGTGGGTAAAAAGCAGGGTATACTGCTCAAGCTGGTAGCCAACTGCTTTGATAATGAAGAAGACTGCAGCCAAAAAGGAAAAATGATAACGGGCGGATATGCTTTGCAGCAGCCTGCCGGGGTTGCCCTGTGCGATATTTACTAAAAAGTATGCTATAGCCACCCAGAAAGCGGTAATTAAAATGGCCAGGCTGGCTACTTTATATAAAAACAGGTAAAAAGGCAGCCTGAAAACATAAAACCCTATATCCAACTTAAAGACAGGGTCAATGATCCCAAATAAAGTTGGATGCAAGAATTTTTGCAGCACTACCCAGTCTTTTGATACGGTAAAGTTGAAAAGAAAAGCCATAAAAAGGCTTAATACCGTAAACAGGATCAGGAGCAAACGTGGTGTAATGTACTGGCTGATTAAGGGGTTTTGAATGGTAAGCACGTCATCTTCTTTTACAACCGAGGCTTTTTGCGCAGCTTTAAGCAAAGGGCCTCTGGTCAGAAGGAGGTTTATAAAAAGAAACAGAAAGAAAGTCAGCCCTACAGCCACCCGCAGCCCGATATCTGAAACCACTATGGTCATGAACACCCGCTGGTAATTGAGAGACTGGAACCAGAGCCAATCAGTGTATAATCTTGCGCCCGAGACAGCAAGGGCAATAATAATAATAGCGGCAATAACAGCAATAATGTTAAATGCCCTGCGAAATCTACTTTGCAATATCTTACCTCCTAAAGCGGCAATGATTTAATCTACATAGGCTTTGGAATCTTTTGCGCGCCGTCCGCTTCGTGTTTGAGTTTAGCCTGGCATCTCAAACAAACGGACATCGGCTTCTTTACCGGCATATCATCGTCTTCGTCTTCGTCAACAAAATCCTGTTTGACCATCACTTCTTCATCAATAGGCATTCCGCAAAGCATGCAGCGAACTTTCACAAACAGCACCCCCCGCTATAATTTTAGACATATAATAGCACTGTTTATTTCGCTGTCGTGCGGACTTATTCCTGCCCGGCCAAAAAAATAACGGGCAGCAATCTTGAATTATACTGCAAGATTAGTCTGCCCGTTTTTGTTAATATTTAGTAATAATAATCAGTTAAAATACAGCCACTGCGGTTATAGCCGGTATCCGGCCAGCTCTTTAATAATGGACAGGCCGGAACTGGTCCCTATGCGGTCGGCGCCAGCCTCGATCATTTGCAGTGCTTTGTTTAAATCGCGAATACCGCCCGCGGCCTTAATCCCGATTCCCGGCCCTGCTGTTTTTCTAAGCAAAGCCACATCACTGACAGTAGCCCCGCCTTTGGCAAAACCAGTTGAAGTTTTAACATAGTCAGCCCCAGCCGAAACTGCCAGCCTGCAGGCTTCTGCCTTTTCGGCTTCGTTTAAAAGGCAAGTTTCGAGTATTACTTTAACAACTATGCCGGACTCCTCCTGCCTGGCCGCCCGGATCACCCCCGTCAAGTCTGAATATGCCTCTGATAATTGGCCTCCTTTGAGAAATCCGATATTAATTACTACGTCTAGTTCAGTAGCCCCTGCCCGCACCGCTGTGATTGCCTCTGCCGCTTTTATGGACGGGTCGTTGGCTCCCAAAGGAAACCCTATTACAGTGCCTACCCCAACCTGCGAACCGGCCAGTTGAGCCGCAGCGGCGCTAACAAAACAAGGGTTCACGCAAACAGTCTTGAAGTTGTTTTCCCGGGCCTGCCGGCATAATTCAGCAATATCAAGGTGAGTGGACTCTGGTTTTAAAAGAGTATGGTCGATACGCCCGGCCAGTTCCGCTTTAGTAATAATGATGTTCATATTTTAATCAATCTTTCTCCATAGACAGATTAAGAAGCTTCTCTATCAGGTCCGGGAACTCAATGCCGGCAGCCTTTGCCGCGTCAGGGAAAAGACTGGTCGCGGTCATGCCTGGAATGGTATTCACTTCAAGAATATAGGGCGACCCGCCGCGGTCCATTATAAAATCAACTCTGGCCAGCCCCCGGCACCCGAGAGCCTTGTAAGTGCGGACAGCCAGGTCCTTAATAAAGTCCTGCCGCTCTTCCGGAATACGGGGCGGGATAATATGATCGCTCAGGCCGGCAGTGTATTTGGTTTCGTAATCGTAAACGCCTGTGGCGGTAACTATCTCAATCAGGGGCAGGGCCACGGGGTTATCGTTGCCTAAAACCGCAGCCGTAATTTCTATTCCCTCAATGAATTGTTCCACCAAAGCCTCCGGGTCGTATTTAAAAGCCAGTTCTAAAGCGCCTGCAAGGGCCTCCCTGCGTTGGACAAAGGATATGCCTATGGTGGAACCCTGGGTGGGAGCTTTAACCACCAGAGGCAATCCCATCTCCTGGTATATTCGATCCGCCATTAGCTCCAGCCCCGCCTCCCGGGCCTCCCTGCGTTTGATTGTTTTAAACAAAGGGGTGGGCAGGCCTTCAAAGAGGATAATTTTCTTGGTTGCAATTTTATTCATAGCGAGAGCGCTGGCCAGCACCCCTGACCCTGTATAGGGCAAACCAAGTACTTCCAGCAGGCCCTGGATGCAGCCATCTTCACCGTATTTGCCGTGCAGCGCCAGAAAAGCCAGATCTATTCCCGCTTCCTTTATTCTTTCAACCAGGTCAGGTCCAACATCTATTTTCACCGCGGTATAACCTTTAGTTACCAGCGCTTTGTAGACGGCGTCGCCTGTCCGAAGTGACACATCCCGTTCGGATGATGTACCGCCCATCAGGACTCCAATTTTAGGCGCCAAAGTTTTCACCTCCGCTGCAATCATTTTTCAGGACGATAATATTATATTCTTTTTGTCAGGTGTAAATCCTTCGGTGGCAGTGTTTTCCCTTGACGTAAAGCAGTTTATTTTTTATAATAAAAAACAGGCAAAAAGCCAACATATTTAGGGGAGTAGCTCAATGGTAGAGCACTGGTCTCCAAAACCAGGTGCTGCAGGTTCGAGTCCTGTCTCCCCTGCCAAAAAATTAGGAACTGCAGCTTGCAGTTCCCTTCTATTTTATATTTATTTAAGGAGGCAGATATTTTCCTTATCCTTGACAATCCTGCCTTCCCGGACCAGTTCATCCGCTAGAATACTGAAGGTGATAAACTGTTGGATACCTGCTAGTTCCATAACTTTATTAATATCTTTGGCACTGCCAAGTTCCTTGATGGCTGCGAATAGCGATTCTTTTTTAACTTCGATAAATTCTTTGAGCTCCTCTTCTAACTTTTCAGTCCGGTAAACAGTGTCATTGCACCTTATAAAATAACCAAGCTTGATGAATTCCTCCATATCAATGCCGCTGTCTTTCTCCAGAAAAACAAGATGTCTGAACAGTTCTTCATCCATTTGTTATACCCCCAACCAGTTAGCTTATAACTTGTTTTAAAAAATTATGCTAATGCAGCTAACTTTTGTTTCCGCCTTTTTGGATCAAAATCTTTATCTTTTACAGCAAGCCGTCTTCGGTATCATCATAACAAAAAAACTTGGCACCCGGTGTTAAACATTCTCCGTACCACTTATTTTTACTTTCCCAAACCCAAAACTTATAACTCATATTATTGATTACTACATTTTCGATCCTTTTGACCGACATGATAATCACCTTCAATGTTTATATTGTCACAACAATTCAACATTGAAAGAGATAATCCTTGAAAAATATTTCGACATATTACGCGAATAAACACGTTTTAAGTTAAGTATAAGTTTAAATCAATCAGCTTCTCAACATAAATAATAAGACATGGTTGCGTTTTGCCATAATTATATGATTTTTGAGCCTGACTCCATTTCTTCCAGCATAATATCAATAGCCCTGGCATAAATACCGTTCAACATACTATAGAGTTCTAAAATGGTCGTTTCTTCAGAAACACTGATCTGTAAGTCATTAATCGCCCTGCCAATATAGGTGGCGCCCTTGCTTTCATTCTCTAAAAAATAACTTATATCCATTGTTTTCCCCCCTTTTATTGAACTTACTACTCTAACTAGTTCAAACGAAGTTCTTTAATTATTTCCCTCAAAATTATATCACCACCCTTACTTCAAGTTTGACAATATTAAAGCTATACGGGGAATGCGGCGCATATGATAAAAAAGCGGGGCCTTCCCCGCTTTTTTTATTTTTCCGCTTCCGCTTCAGCCTTGGCTTTTTTAATTATCTCTTCGGACTGGCGGCCAGGCACTTCTTCATAGCTGTAAAACTCCATGGTAAAAGCCCCCCGCCCCTGAGTCATGGATTTGAGGTCGATAGCGTAGCGGTACATTTCCGAAAGGGGCACGTTCGCCTTGATTTTGGTAAGCCTGCCCGCCGACTCAGTGCCGAGCACGCGCCCGCGCTTGGTATTAAAGTCGCTGATGATATCCCCCATAAAGTTTTCCGGCACAACCACTTCCACATTCATGATAGGCTCTAAAAGAACCGGTTTAGCCTGCAGCGCGCCTTTTTTAAAGGCCAGAGAGGCCGCGATTTTAAAGGCCAGTTCCGAGGAGTCCACGTTGTGGTAAGAACCGTCGTAAAGGGTTGCCTTTATGCCTGTAGTCGGGTAACCCGCCAGAACACCGTCTGTCAGGGCTTCACGGAGTCCTTTCTCAACGGCCGGGAAATACTGTTTGGGAACCGAACCGCCGAATATATCTTCTTCAAAAACAAAGTCTTCCTCGGGGCAAGGCTCAAAACGGATCCAGACATGGCCGTACTGCCCCCTGCCGCCGGATTGTTTTTTGTGTTTGCCTTCCACTTCTACTTTCGCCCTGATCGTTTCCCTGTACGGCACCTTGGGATCGGTCATTACCACGTCCACACCATATTTACGCTTCAGCTTTTCGACCATGGTGTTAATGTGGAGTTCACCCATACCTGTAAGCAGTGTCTGCTTGGTTTCAGTATTCTTTTCAACATGCATGGTCGGGTCTTCTTCGAGCAGCTTGGAGATGGCGTCTCCCAGCTTATCTTCGTCGTTTTTGCTCTTGGGATTAATGGCAACCGTCAGGGTTGGCACGGGGAATTCGATCCCTTCCAGAGTCACCGGCTTATCCTTTTCACACAGGGTATCGCCCGTACCGGTATCCTGCAGCTTAACCACCACAGCAAGGTCTCCTGAGTGGACCGCCTCGGTGGTGACGGTGTTTTTGCCGCGCACAAAGAGCACGTTGCCGATTCTTTCAGTCTTGCCCTTTTTGCTGTTCAGGACTGTGGAATCACTCTTAAAAGTGCCGCTGTAAACTCTTAGGAAGTTCATCTTGCCCACATAAGGGTCGGCAATGGTCTTAAACACCAGGGCAGCCATCGGCCCATCTCCTTCTTTGGGAGCAGGCAGGTAGTCGGTCACAAAGTCATTCAGCTTTGCGACGCCTATGTTTTTAGTCGCCGATCCCGCCAGCACCGGTACTACCTTACGCAGTTCGATACTTTTGCGAAGACCGTCTTTGATCTCTTCCGGGGTAAGCTCTTCACCTTCAAGGTACTTCATGGTCAAATCATCGTCACCTTCGGCGGCAGCTTCCAGCAGCTGCTCACGATACTGGGCGATTTCGTCCTCAAGTTCGGCGGGAACAGCTGTTTCTTCTCCTTTTCCAACACCGGTATACGCCTTGTTGTTGATAATATCAACCACACCGCTAAAGGTGTTGAAAGAGCCGATCGGGATCTGGACCGGCACAAAATTAGCCTTGAACTTAGATTTAAGGTCATCCAGCACTCTTTCAAAGTTGGCATTTTCACGGTCCATTTTATTGATAAAAACGATCCTGGGCAGGTCATATTCATCCGCTATATCCCAAATAACCTCGTGCTGCACTTCAACCCCGTCCACCGCGGAAACCACAAACATGGAAGAGTCGGCAACCCTTAAGGCTCCCTTAACTTCTCCTATAAAGTCTGAAAACCCGGGTGTATCCAGCAGGTTGATTTTCACACCGTTCCACTCACACGGAACAAGGCTGGTATGAACTGTAATCTGTCTTGCTATTTCCTCAGGATGGTAATCCGAGGTTGTGGTACCGTCCTCCACTCTGCCCAGTCGTGAAAGTATTCCGGTATTAAAGAGCATTGCCTCAACCAGGGAGGTCTTACCGGACCCGCCGTGCGCTACCACCCCTAGGTTGCGTATTTGTGCTGTCTGATAGTTCTTCAAAATACTTGCCTCCTTTTGTAAATAATGGTTCCCTACAATAATTATTTCTATACTTATTAAAAACCATAAATGGACAATTATGGTTATAAACAAAAAATAAGAACCCCTGAGAGTTCAAAGGTTTATTTAAATAAACTGCTCAAGTCAACAAACCACAAACCTTTTCAAAACAGTATTTCTACAGAGCGTCTCTAAATTCCTTGTTATAAAAAAAATATGAGATATTTTTTCAAAAAAAATCGTTCTTAAAGCTGCTTCATACACATAGGTAAATTTAGGATATCTAAAATATTCCAGCAGGAAAGGCAGATGCGCTATTAAGCAGTCCTTTGTATACGGTGCCCTGGTCCTTTTACTATCCGGACTATTCAACAGGGTTCTGGGTTTCGTCTATCAGATTATTATGATCAGGCTGATCCACCCGGAGGGGATTGGCCTCTTCGCCATGGTCTACCCTGTATACGTCCTGGCCTTAGTCCTGGCAACAGCGGGCGTTCCTGTAGCCATATCCAAGCTGGTGGCGGAAGAAGCCGCTCTCAGCAACATGCGCGGCGCCTACCGTATTTTTAAGGCCTGCTTAGCAGGTTTGGTGATCAGCAGTTCCCTGGTAAGTGTCCTTTGTTTTTTGATTACCCCAGCTTTGCTAAAATATGTGTTCCCGAATCCCAAAGTATACTATATTTTTCTGAGCCTCATCCCAGGCGTGCTGATAGTGGCTCTTGGTTCTGCTTTAAAAGGATTTTTCCAGGGAATGCAGCAGATGACGCCGAGTGCCTTGACCCAATCTCTGGAGCAGCTGCTGAGAGTTGTTTCAGGGCTTTTTTTCGCGCGCCTGCTTCTGCCCAAAGGTGTTGAATTTGCTGCTGTGGGAGCTTCGCTGGGCGTTGTTATCGGCGAAATGTCAGGTCTTTTACTGATCGCTTTTATTTTTATCAGGCGCCGGCCGCGTGTTTCAAAAAAGACAAGCCTTTACAGGGCACAGCCGTTAAAACAAATATGCGGCAGGGTTTCAAGCCTGGCGGTGCCTGTAACATTGACCCGCTTTATTTCCACCCTTTTTTTATCGATTGACGCTGTGCTTATTCCACAGAGGCTGCAGGCCGGCGGTCTCAGCCTTGCTGACGCTACAGCCGCCTACGGTCAGTTTGTGGGCATAGCCCAAAGCATTCTGTTCGTCCCGGGCATAGTCACCATCTCGCTCGCCACTGCTTTGATCCCGGCGGTATCCGATGCCCTGGCCTTGAACAACATCCGTCTGGTCCGCTCGCGCTGCGAAACCTCGATCAGGGTAACATTACTGGCCGGGTTGCCCTGCGTGGTAATTTTCCTGCTGCTGGCAGACGAGCTCTGCGGTTTTATCTTTGGTTACGCGGAAGCAGGCGCCAGCCTGAAGGTGCTTGCTCTGGGCGGCATCTTTCTTTACCTGCAGCAAACAACCACAGGCATCCTCCAGGGTATGGGCGAAGCCTCACGCCCCTTTCGCAATCTTGTTATCGCGTCAGCCTGCAAAATAACCGGAATTTTTTATTTAACCGGCCTGCCTCACCTGGGCATTAAGGGCTGCGCGGCGGCTATTGCCTCAGGATACCTGATCATGGCCTGCCTGAACATATCCGATATATACCGCCTGACCGGCCTTAAAATCAAGCTGGCAAAAGTTGTATTGAAGCCATTGACAGCAGCGGCAGTCATGGCGGCGGCAGTGTACACATTCAAGAATTATTACGGCCTTACTGCTCAGGCCGGTTTTTTGCATATAGCCGGGTGTTTACTGGCAGGAATGATTACTTATCTCTTTCTTTTACTGCTGAACGGCAGTGTAGATAAAAATGACGTAAAGCTATTCAAAAATGGCAGCTATTAGAATTTGACGTCAGCATTTTGTGGCATTAAATAAACAATTAAACTGGTTTACTCTAATAAATTTGTCGGCATAATAAAAAAACGGCGAACAAAAATCTCTTTTTAGGAGGATCTAAAATGGCGCAGTTTTTTGAAAAACCGAAGCTTTTACCGGACCAGGTGCTAGATCAGTTCAAGTATGAGATAGCAGGCGAACTGGGGATAACGCCAAAAATACAAGATGGTGACTGGGGCGGACTGTCCTCCCGGGATTGCGGCCGCGTGGGCGGCAAAATCGGCGGCAAAATGGTCAAGGTGATGGTTAGACAAGTGGAGGAAAACCTCGCGAACAGCGGCAACAGCTGATCTCCGTCTTACTGCAGGCGCCTGAAATTAAGGGTTAAGCCCTTATTTTTTTTATATTTTCTCTCAAATTTTCCAAGAAGCTGTAGTCTGTTAAATCAAACTGCACAGGTGTTATTGAGATATAGCCTTCCTTAACGGCCCACACATCAGTTTCCGGATCATCTATATCCAGGTCAAAAGGTTCGCCTGCCATCCAGAAGTAGACCCTGCCCCTGGGATCAGTCCTTTTGTCAAAAATATTCACATAGCGCCTGTTGCCCAGGCGGGTCACCTTTGTACCCCGAGGCATGCCGGGCGGCGCGTTGATGTTCAGCAGCGTGCGCGCCGGTAGTTCTTTGCCCATGGCTGCGATAATTTGTTTGATGAAATCCCCTGCATATGAAAAGTCCCTGAATTCGTAGCTGGCCAGGGACACAGCAAGAGAAGGGATGCCGTTTATTGTACCCTCCACTGCCGCTGAAACTGTACCGGAGTACAGCACATCGGTACCCAGGTTCGGTCCGAAGTTAATGCCTGAAATAACCAGGTCGGGAGGCTCGGGAAGCAATGCTTCCAGGCCAAGTTTTACGCAGTCCGCTGGAGTGCCGTCCACCGCCCAGCCTGTTGCGGCCGAGCCGGGATAAGTCCATTCCTTTACCCTGAGGGGCCTGTGAACAGTTATTTTATGCCCGGTCGCGCTTCTCTCCCGGTCCGGCGCCACCACATAAATCTCATGCTTTTCCTGCAGAGCAGCTCTTAATTCATTGAGGCCGTCCGCCTCGATGCCGTCGTCATTACTGAGTAATATTCGCATAAAGTCTCTCCGTTATGTTTCATAGACAGATATAGTCATTGTATCGTTTTCGGCGGCCTTGGTCAGGCCGAAAATAACATTTTTGTCCTTTAGGGTCTTGTTTAGAAAATCTACTACTTTATACATTTCATCATATGATTTAAAACTCTTGACTGCGATAATTTCAAGCTTACTCATTTTCTCCCCATCCCGCTAATCTTTAATCAGGGCAAATGCTTCAGCCCTGGTTGCCTGATGCTTATGCAAAACTCCCCTTACTGCTGATGTTACGGTTTTTGAACCAGGTTTTTTTACACCTCTAAAGGTCATGCACATATGTTCGGCCTCAATTACGACCAGAACTCCGTGCGCTTTCAGCCTTTTCATAATACTGTCTGCAATCTGCGAAGTGAGCCGCTCCTGCAGCTGCGGCCGCCGCGCAAAACCGTCGACCACCCGGGCCAGCTTGGACAGGCCGGTAACGTTGCCTTTACGCGGGATGTAAGCTACATGCGCTTTGCCGTAAAACGGCAGCAGGTGGTGTTCACAAACTGAATACAAAGGTATGTCCTTTACGATAACCATCTCATCGTGGTCTTCAGAAAATGTTTTCGCCAGGTGAAGCTCAGGATCTTCGGCCAGGCCATAAAATATTTCCCTATACATACGGGCGACCCTTGCCGGTGTTTCCTGCAAACCTTCACGGTCCGGGTCTTCACCTATTGCCTCTAAAATCATTCTAACCGCATGCTCAATCTTGGCATCATCAAACACTCTTTCTATCTCCCCTTTAGCGCTGTGTCTAATTCTATGATCCACTTGGGGACATTCCTTCACTTGAATGTCTGCAAGCTGCACAGCTGTTGATATCCTCAAAGCTTTACCTTAGAGAAAACCCATGACCTTATGCATCTGGGGAATAATCCTGACATCACTCAAAATTTTCAGCGCCGACTGCTGCAATTCCAGGGCATAGCCGGCGTTTACAGGATTTATCCCGGCGCTGCCGCTTACCGGCTGAATGATCAGAGGTATGCCGGGGGCGGTGTTGTTAATTATCTCAGCCGCTGTTTCGATCTCATTAAAAGGTGTGTCGGCGCTTACCACTACCTTCACAAAAGTCCTTTTTGATTTGGCAACAGTCAAAAAACTTCTGTGAAGATCCCAGCACTGCCTCTCACCTGTGACACTTGGCAGTTTAAAGTCCATGGCAACTATATCAATCAGGTTGATTACCTGCGCCAGGTTATCCGGCAGTGTCCCGTTAGTTTCAAGGTATATGCCCCCCCTTGTTCCTTTCAGAAGCGGGGCCGACTCTTTAATCAAGTCAGGGTAAAGCAGCGGTTCACCACCGGTAAAACTTACCGAATCATGCCAGCCCAGCCCCAGGCCGGCAGCGGCAGAAGCAATATCTTCAGCCCGTAATGGGTTTGGCAGCAGTTTAAAACTGCCTGTCCCGGGTTCTGTTTCTATACGGCAGTGGGCCGGCGTCTCACCTGAATAAGTGTCACAGAAGGCACAGTTGAGATTACACCCGTGTACCCTGATAAAAATCTGGCGGCATCCCAGCAGCGGGCCTTCTCCCTGCGCCGAGGAAAAAATCTCACTTACCGGATAGCCCACTTATTTAACCCCCCGGACTTTACAGCGGGCCAGCCTTATATCACGGCATTCCCTGGTGTACAGGCTGCATATGTGTTCACCCAGGTGCGCCACCTGATTTTCAGCAATCCCCAGTTCCACCAGCCCAACAGCGGCAACAGGTACATCTTTGCTGGTGATATTCAGCCCGGTATGGATCATGCTTGAAACCGGTGAAAGCGTGGCGATTGATACCGATAATTTCTTTTCGCCATAATAAAGGTCATCACCGCTGCGCAGTAATTTTATATCAGCTGTATTTTCAATTACATCTTTAATAATAGCTATTAAAAGCCTCTGTCTAAAAATAGTTTTTTCCAGATCAAGTTCAAAATGTTCCGCGATGAAATGGAGCATGTCAGTGCTGTAAATAGGGGAGTCTTTTCTGACGTCTTCCAGGTCAACCATTTCGGTCAGGTTTACCCGGCAGGGCCCCCGAAAGGACACGATGCTGTCACCCTGCCAGCCAAAGTTGCGGAAAGCCCAGAGTGATGATAATTGAGTCCCGTCGTATGTAATTGTTTCATTAATAAAATGTTCTATCACCGTCATCCCTCGATTGCAATCTTTCCAATTCAAGGCCGGCGGCCTCAACAGCCCTCTTCAGGCGCATACAGCTCTCGCAGCGGCCGCACATTTTCTCTCCGCCTCTGTAGCAGCTCCAGACATACTGAAAAGGAAGGCCAAGGGCCAGCCCCAATTTAACAATCTCCGCCTTGTCAAGCTGCTGTGTATAGCTTACCAGCCTTACCCTGCGCAGTGTGGAAAAACTCATCGCCAGGTTAGCCGCGCTTACATATTCCCTGCTGTTGTCCGGGAAAGTAGCAGCCTCCTCACGGTTGAAGCCTGCTACAATAATATCGCACTGATAAGCTTCAGCAAAAGAAGCAGCGATATTAACAAACAGGCCGTTTCTGTTCGGCACCCAAACCATCACCGCCGAAGCGCCGGATTTTGCACGGTCATCCAGGTCGAAAAGTCCAGGTTCCGGTACGCTTTCCCCGGCAACAAGCGCGGATGTCGTAATCTCTTTTAAAAAATTTAATTCAAGTACCCTGTGGTTAGTTTTATAATAAGCCGCAAGAGCGGCCGCTGCCTTTTTTTCCTTAGCCGCGGACTTCTGGCCATAGTCAAAAGTCAGGCATAAGGCCACATCTGTTTCCCGCAGCGCCTGCGCCAGAGCAACTGAGGAATCCAGACCTCCTGATAAGAGCACAATACTCTTCATCCGTTATCTACTCCTCCAGATATGACGCGGACGCGTCAGGTGATTCCCAGACCCTTACAGCTGTTATTTTTACAAAAGGTTCATGCGCGCTAAACTCCAGTTTCAGGCGCCGGTAAATGTACCGGGCCAGGTTCTCAGCGGTAGGGTTATCCTCCCCGCCTTTTTGGAAAGGAGTCAAATCGTTAAGATTAACATGGTCAAGTTCATCTACAATATTTCTGACCTTTTCCTTTACCTCTTTAAAATCAAGCAGCATCCCCGAATGGTCCAGGTTCTGCCCTTTAAAGGTGACCTCAACCTGCCAGGTATGGCCGTGCAAACTGGCGCAGGGGCCTTTATAACCACTTAAAAAATGCGCTGCAGCAAAACGTGTTTTTACCGCAATCTCAAACATTTACCATTCCTCAATTCTGAACATCGTAGCCCGCGTCCTCAATTGCTTTTACCAGGCCTGCGCGGTCTACCCTGTCCCGGTCATAGTCAACTTGAACAGATTTTGCATCCAGATCTACCTCCGCGGCCAGGACCCCGCCTGTATCTTTCAAGGCTTTTTCAACCGCGGCCTTGCAATGGCCACAGCTCATACCTTCTACTTTAAGCGTAATCTTTTCCATACTGATCCCCCTTTCTGACATTAATTTTCCCACGGCAAAAAACCATATTCCAGTAGAAAACTTACATAAATCAACAGACGATTTTTATACTAATAACATAAGGAGGGAATTAAAGTGGCCAAGTTTGATCAAGGCGATAATTTTATTAGTGAGAAAACGGGTTCAGCTACTATGATTAATGTGGATAGAAAATGGGAACATGATTTTACTGATGATCAAGCCACTGCTGCCGTCAAAAATATGAAATCAACAAAAGCTGACAAAAAAAGACCTGACGTCATAATAAAACCTTAAATACAAAGCACCCTGCTCCAAGGTCAGTTTAAGCAAACAGTCATAGATAACAACCAGTTACATAAAAATAATTATAATTATTTTTTGGGGGTGTTGCAATGCCTTTACCAAATAAGGACAGCTTTACCGGAGGGATTCAAATAAGCGCTGTTTTAAAAGGAACCATAATAACTATTTTCATCTCATTCTTCTTAAGCATCGGGGCCGGCTTTGTTTTTCATTTCACCTCGCTGACTGAACAATCCATGCCCTGGTTCGCCGTGACCATACTGGCTGTAAGCTCTTTTTGCGGCTCCCTGGCAGCAGGCAGGGGAGCGGGCAGCAGAGGGCTCTACCACGGGGCAGCCGTAGGAGTTATCTTCTTTTTCTTTGCCTGGTTTCTAGCCGGTGTGGTTTTGCCGGGCCAAGAAGCTTTGGGCATAATCTACAAACTGCTGGTGACTTCCTGCGCGGGCGCGCTCGGCGGTGTTGTCGGTGTCGGCATGTCATAAAAAAATGTGCCTGGAGACTAGATTCAGTTTCCAGGCATCTATATATTTATCTTACATTATCTTATTTATTTCTACATATTATCGCTTTTTCACCAGAGACTCAATTTATTTTCAACGTTATTGCGTTATGTTTGTCATTATAAAGATTTAGCCCACCTTGTCAATCTTTACAGCGCAAACTTTCAAATCAGGTATTTTGGAGATAGGATCACGTGCGGGATTGGTTAGTCTGTTAATTGGTACGTCCGGGTACTGGAAGGATGTGAACACCAGTCCCGGCACTACCGTATCAGTAATTTTAACTGCAACCTCCACCTGACCGCGGCGCGAAGCTACCCTGACCCTATCTCCGTCACAAACACCCAGTTTTTCAGCGTCGGGACAACTTACTTCCAGGTATTCCGTCGGATAGAACACTTCCAGGGCGCCGGTGCGCTGGGTCATGGTCCCGGTATGGTAGTGGTATCTCCTGCGACCCGTACTCAGAATAAACGGATATTCATTATCCGGCAATTCATCCGGCGGAATGTGCTCAACCGCGTGAAATTTACCTAAACCACGCGCAAACTTGCCAGAGTGCAGGAACTTGGTGCCGGGGTGGTCAGCAGAAAGGCAGGGCCACTGAAGACTTCCCTTCTCCAGACGGGCGAAAGAAATACCGGCATAGGATGGTGTGAGGCTTGCGACCTCGTCCATAATCTCTGCAGCGGAGCCGTAGCTCATCGGGTAACCCATGGCAGTGGCAACCATGCAGATGATTTCCCAGTCAGGCTTGCTGTTTCCGATAGGCTCAATAGCCTTTCGCACTAACTGGACGTGGCGCTCGGTATTGGTAAAAGTACCGTCTTTCTCAGCGAAGCTTGCGCCCGGCAGTACCACATCAGCGAACTGAGCCGTCTCGGTCAGGAAGATATCCTGCACTACCAGGAAGTCGAGTTTTTTCAGCTCGTGCATTACCTGGTTGGCGTCGGGGTCGGATATTACCGGGTTTTCACCCATAATATACATACCCTTGATACTCTTACCGCATTCACCCAGTAATTCGCCAACTGTCAGGCCGATTTTTGCGGGCAGCTCTTGCACGTTCCAGGCAGCCGCGAATTTCTTCCTATTTTCCTCAACAGTTATACTCTGATAACCGGTGTAAACGACAGGCAGCGCGCCCATGTCGCATGAACCCTGCACGTTGTTCTGACCGCGCAGCGGGTTGACGCCGCTGGACTCTTTGCCTATTTGACCGCAGAGCATACACAGGTTGGCGATGGAAAAAACGTTGTGCGTGCCGCAGATGTGCTGAGTGATACCCATAGTGAAAAATATGCTTGCATTTTTGGCTTTGGCATAGCCAAGCGCCACTTCTCTGATTGTTTCTGCCCGTATGCCGGTTATACCTTCTACATATTCAGGGGTATATTTCGCAACGGTTGCTTTGAAAGCCTCAAAATCTTCGGTGCGGTTATTAACAAATTCCTTATCACAAAGCCCTTCGGCAATGATCACATTGGCCAGTCCGTTGAACAGAGCGATATCTGTGCCCGACTTGATCTGAAGATGATATTTTGCCAGTTTTGCTAATTCAGTTTTGCGGGGATCGACCACAACCAGAGTTGATCCGTTGCGGGCAGCCTGCTTAATCATCGCTCCAGCCACCGGGTGCGTGTCGGTAGTATTTGTACCGGATATAAGGATAAAATCTGCGCCTGGTATCTCTGCAAAGGAGTTGGTCATGGCGCCGCTCCCGTATGCTGTCGCCATGCCTGCTACAGTCGGAGCGTGGCAGAGACGGGCACAATGGTCGATGTTATTGGTACCGATTACCGCGCGGGCCAGTTTGTTCATTAAATAGTTTTCTTCGTTTGTAACACGGGCGGATGATAGGAGGCCCAAAGCATCCGGGCCGCACTTTTCTTTTATGGAACCAATTTTTTTCACAATTAAATCAACAGCCTCATCCCAGGTAGCCTCGACAAATTTTCCGTCCTTTTTAATCAGCGGTGTTGTCAGGCGGTCGGGGTGGTGAATAAAGCCATAGCCGAAACGTCCCTTCACGCACAGGGCACGTCCGTTTACCTCACCGTCGGTGGAGGTGACGCCGATCACCTTGCCGTTCTTGACATTTAGGTCAAACTGGCAGCCGACACCGCAATACGGACAGGTAGTCGTAACTTTTTTAACTTCCCAGCGGCGCCCCTTGCCTATCATGCCCTTTTCACTGAGAGCACCGACAGGACAAACCGAAACACAGCCGCCGCAGAAGACGCAGTTGGATATTTCCGTATCAGCGTAATGGGCGCCCATGGCCGGCGTGACAATAGAATTGAAGCCTCTGTAAGCAAAGTTTATAACGTCGTTGCCCTGGACTTCTTCACACATCCTGATACATTTGCCACATAAAATACACTTGTTCATATCCCTGACAATGAATGGATTATCATCCTCTATGGGATAATTGTGCTTTTCACCTTTAAAGGCGCCCTGCTTTACACCGTAGAAGTAGGCGTATTCCTGCAGGCGGCAGTCGCCGCTCTTCTCACAGGTCAGGCAGTCGGTGGGGTGATTGGCCAGCAAGAGCTCCAGGTTTGTTTTCCTGGCTTCAATTACAGCCGGTGATGCGGTGTTTACAACCATTCCCTCTGTAGCTTCCGTGACACATGATGCCGGCAGGTTGCGGGCTCCCGGAATCTCAACCACACAGATACGGCAGGCGCCCGGCTTGCTGAGCTGGGGGTCATGGCAGAAGGTAGGTATAAAGATACCTGCCTGCTCTGCCGCTTCCAGAACGGTGGCCCCTTTCGGCACTGTGATTTGAATGCCGTCTATGGTTAGAGTAACTTTAGACAATCCCTTTTCCCTCCTTTACGCCTTAATAATGGCGTCGAATTTACATTTTTGGATGCAGGCGCCGCACTTGATGCATTTTGCCGTGTCGATGACATGAGGATCTTTCTTCTCGCCGCTGATGGCTCCCGCCGGGCAGGTCCTGGCGCAGGCGCCGCAGCCGGTGCACTTGTTGGCCAGAATGGTGTATACCAGCAGGGCGCTGCAGACTCCCGCCGGACACCGGTGGTTCTTAATGTGCGCCACATACTCGTCTTTGAAGTAGCGCAGGGTGGTCGCAATCGGGTTGGGGCAGGTCTGTCCCAGACCGCACAGCGCGCTGCTCTTAATTACCCTGCACAAACGCTCTAACGTGTCGATGTCTTCCATCTCGC
>NZ_QFFZ01000033.1 GCF_004369225.1 Pelotomaculum propionicicum | reverse complement strand
GACGCCTGTATCCGAGCATATGATAACGTTCGACATATTCATTCCACAGACGAATCTCTTTTTGAACCCGTACCGGCTCTAGTTGGATGGGAGCATACGCCGACACACTCCCTCTTAGTTCCTCTTCTGGTTCGGTAGCAGTTCCGATGATGACTGTTTCTTTCCCTGAAGAAGTCGCCTTTCTTTTTTCCGGAAGGCGAATCCATTCCTTCGCCTCCAGCTTTCGCAGTAACTCGCGGCAAGATTCCAGCTTTGGTTTCCCGTTTGGTCCATACCACGACAGGGTTTCACATAGCGTATGCGCCAATTCCTTTTGACTCAACCGGGGAAACAACCGGATCACTTCCTTAATGTGTTCCAGTTCTTCCCTTGTAAAAATGCGTCCGTTCAAGAGAACTTCCTCAGGCCAATCTTCATGTATCGTCATAGTGTGGCTCCTTTTTAAAATTTCCCACACTATTGTCTCATATTTATTTTGTGGTGTCCAGTGCTATTTTGCGAAAAACTTTTTCTCCCCAACTCTTATAAACCTTGTCAGTTATAAATCTTTAGATTCATGCGTCAGCTCTGGGGAACGCTAAAAAACATGTAGACAGGATTAACAGGATTAGGATGATTTACAGGATTTAATAATTTTTAAATTAATAGGGTGGTTCACCCCTTATAACTATAAAAGACTATAAACTATAAAACCAACACTTAATTATGGCACTTATAAATCCTGTTAATCCAATAAGATCCTGTTAATCCTGTCAATTTGTTGTGCTAAATTTTTGGACGTTAATAAATGCCATAAATAAGGGGCGCTCCGGCTGGGGCGCCCCGCTAACCAACTTGCTTTCCTTAAACCTGAGGCAGCTTTTTAAGCGCTTCTTTCAGGTTTTCCTCAGGCAGGGGGTAATCTATCAGTTTACCCTCCAGATAAGTGTCATAGGATGGCAGGTCGAGCAGACCGTGGCCTGAGAGGTTGAAAAGTATAGTCCTGGCCTCACCGGCCTCCTTGGCCGCCAGCGCTTCCTGCACAGCGGCGTGGATGGCGTGGGAGGATTCGGGAGCAGGGATGATCCCCTCGCTTTTAGCGAAAACAAGGGCTGATTCAAATACAGCGGTTTGGCCGAAAGCCCTGGCCTCGGCGATGCCGTCGTGCACCAACTGGCTTAGCAGGGGCGAGTCGCCATGGTAGCGCAGGCCGCCTGCATGAATGCCGGGAGGCATAAATTCCTTGCCCAGCGTGTACATCCAGAGCAGCGGCGTAAATCCAGCCACGTCCCCGAAGTCGTAGCCAAAGTGTCCCCTGGTCAGTGTGGGGCAGGCGCTGGGCTCAGCAGCTACCAGCTTCACTTTGGCGCCTTTGACGATTTTATCATAAGCAAAGGGGAAAGCTGTCCCGCCAAAGTTGCTGCCGCCGCCGCAGCAGGCTATTACCACATCCGGGTAGGCATCCACCTTTTCTAACTGCTCTTTAGCTTCAAGCCCTATCACAGTCTGGTGCAGGATTACGTGGTTCAAAACACTGCCCAGGGCATAGTTGGTGTCACCGCGTCCGGCGGCGTCTTCCACCGCTTCACTGATGGCGATACCGAGACTGCCCAGGGAATCAGGATCGGCCTTCAGGATCGCCCTGCCCGAATTGGTGTGCTCACTAGGGCTGGCAAAGACCTCTGATCCAAAAATCTGCATCATGGTCCGGCGGTATGGTTTTTGGTGGTAGCTGACCTTAACCATGTATACGGTGCATTCCAGGCCAAAGAAGTTACAGGCCTGGGACAGGGCCACACCCCACTGGCCGGCGCCTGTCTCGGTGGCAAGCCGTTTGATGCCTTCCTTTTTATTGTAGTAAACCTGCGGCACGGCAGTGTTCAGTTTATGGCTGCCGGCCGGGCTGGCGCCTTCGTACTTGTAGTAAATCTTAGCGGGTGTATCCAGGGCTTTCTCCAGGCGATGGGCCCTGTGCAGTGGCGTCGGCCGCCAGAGGCGGTAGATCTCCTGGACTTCCTCCGGGATCTCCACCCAGCGCTCCTGAGTCACTTCCTGCCCGATCAGGCCCATTGGGAAAATAGGCGACAGGTCGTCCGGGCCCACAGGCTGTTTGGTGCCTGGGTGCAGTGGCGGCTTGGGCAGGTTGGGCATATCCGCCATAATGTTGTACCAGGCCTTGGGCATGTGCTTTTCCTTCAGCAGAATCTTGGTTTTTTCACTCATCTCTTCTTTTCTCCTCTCCACTCTGGAATTATGGAAATAGTTAAAGTCATTTTATCAAATAAAATCCGGCGAAAGCAATATATTGTCTTAAATTAGCTGATTTTTTCTTCCCTTCGCACCACGCTGCTCCATTTGCCGCAGCGGTCTCCCCAGCGGGCTATAGTGTCCCCTTCTTCTTTTATTTCAATTACCTCGCAAAGGTTGGAGCACCCGGAGCACTCGAAGCTCCCTGTTCTAAAATCCATCTCGGACACCCTGAAGCCCTTAAAGCAGCTTGGCCCCTTTCTGGCCACCGCCTCTCTGGACAACAGCGCCGCGCCGACCGCCCCCATTACGTTAAAATAGGGAGGCACCTTGACGGGCAGCCCCAGTTCCTTTTCAAAAGCCCTGATCATACCGACATTGGCGGCCACACCGCCCTGGAACACCACCGGGGCCAAGATCTCTTTGCCCTTGCCCACATTATTAAGGTAATTGCGCACCAGTGCCTCGCACAGCCCGGCCAATATATCAGCCAGGCTGCAGCCCATCTGCTGCTTGTGGATCATATCTGACTCCGCAAAAACCGCGCAGCGCCCGGCAATTCTGACCGGCGACGCGGCCCGCAGGGCGATTTCCCCGAACTCCTCGATGCTGATGTTCAGGCGCGCCGCCTGTTGATCCAGGAATGAGCCGGTGCCTGCGGCGCAAACAGTATTCATGGCGAAATCCGAAACTACCCCGTTGCGCAGAATGATGATCTTTGAGTCTTGCCCGCCTATTTCCAGGATAGTCTGCACGCCAGGCACCACCTGGGAAGTGGCGACGGCATGGGAGGTTATCTCATTTTTAACCGCGTCAGCTCCGATAATCACACCGATCAGGTTCCTGCCGCTGCCGGTGGCGCCGACTCCTTTGATTTTTGTACCGGCGGGCAGGCGGCCGCCCAGTTCACGCAAGCCTTTCTGCACGGTGGCAATGGGCTGCCCCAGTGTTCTCAGGTAGATAGCCTCGAAAACCACACCGCCTTCATCCATGAAAACGATATTGGTGCTGACTGAACCAACGTCTACCCCCAGATATCCATTCATTATTTATGAATACAGAGCCTCCCTTGTCTCTTTTTTTCGCTCCAGCAAGTCCACAAAAGCTTCCAGTCGGGTCAATGTGCCCGCTTCACCGGTATGTTCATCCACAATCAGGGTCATGGCCGGGATGCCGTAGTCAGCGCTCATTTCAGGCAGTATGCTTTCAGCTACAATCTCCGGCATACAGGTAAAGGGCAAAACCTGAATCAGCCCGTCGTATCCCGAACGGGCGTAACTCACCGAACTGCCGATGGTTTCCTGTCCGTGCCCGCCCACAAAATGCCGCAGGTAGGGAAAGGCTGCCCCGCAAGTTTCTTTCCTTGACCTCATCCCTTTAACCAATCCCATAAATATATGGTCGTTGACCCACTCACTGAGGTAAATGGAGCGGTTGACCTCAGCCCCAAGTTTTCCGAGCCGCCTCTCCAGGTACTGGTTGGAAAAAGGGTCGAGCAGGGTGTAGATTTCTCCGACCACGCCTATTTTTACAACCGGCTTGTTTTTCTCCACTTTAACCTCAGACATAATGGCACCGGCCTTTTTTATTGCTTCCGTCAGCTCACTGCGGGAAGAGGCCGCTTCAATTAAATGTAGCGCCTCTTTCTGGGCGGTATCGGTTGAACCAGGTGTCACTTCTCTGGGCCGGGACTTTAAGGCAGCCATCTCCACTTCATCCACGGCCCTGGCTTTCTGGTAGCCGAAGCGGACGGCCTGGATCACCTGCCACCAGGAACGGCTGCCGGATATTTGTTTGATTTTAACCAGCAGCTCTGAAAAGTGCCGCTCCGGCGGCTCAAACACGATCAGCTGCATATCACACCCAATATCCCGCAAAATTGTATGTTCGATCTGGGCGTAGTAGCCAAAACGGCAGGGGCCGCGCCCGCCTGCCATAATAATGGTGTCAGCCCCCAGTTCTCTGGCTTCTATAAAATTGCCCAAATTAAGCTTCATGGGCAGGCAGGCAAATTCCGGCCCGTACTTTGCGCCGAGACTAAGCGTTTTTTTGCTTGAAGGCGGCGGCACTACCACTTCAACACCCAGGTGATCTAGCATCGCTTTGACAGGAATATATAAATTCCCCATATGAGGAAAAGTTACACGCATGATTAACCTCCAAATTTGGTCGTGGGCTGTTGGACGTGGGACGTGAGTATATTCTGCATTCCATTTGAGTCGTGGGATATTGGACGTGGGCCGTGAGACGTGATTATATACTGCATTCCTTTGGTTTTTTAATTTGTAGGTTCAGATTTATCAGAACACTCCAGTGGGGACATTCCTCGTCAGTAAAAGGAATTCCTGAAATTGAGGAGTGTCCCCTGACCTTAGCCGACTGAAGCCGCACCTACAACTTCCCACTTCCCATTTCCCATTTCCCACGGCTCACTTCCCACTTCTCACTTCTCATTTCCCACTTCTCACGTCCCGAACGCCTCTGTTGTTTTTCTCCAGTTCACCATATCCCAAAAGGCTTCCAGCCGGGTTATGACTCCGGCCTCGCCGGTGTGTTCGTCCAGGGTCAAGTTTAAAAAGGGCTTGCCGGCGGCGCGGGCGTAGCGTTCAATCAGTTCGCCCGTCATAGAGTCCGGGCCGCAGCCGAAGGCGGCCACATGGATCATGCCGCACACCTCCGGCCTTTCGAGGTAATGGCAAGCAGCCCCAATCATGCGCTGGCCCAGGGTCCAGAAGAGTTTTTTCGGCAGTCGGGTGGCGTTTCTGCTTACTACCTGACCCTTAAGGTGTTCCGCTGTTGCCACCTTTGCTCCCATGTTGCGCAGGCGCCCGATCAGGTCCATGCTGATATAGGAGTCATAGATATTATATGGATGGCCGATTAAAGCTATGGTCATATCCTCCGACTCCGGCAGCGGCTCTTCTTTGACCTGGTCCTCTATGATCGCTATAGCTTCAGGCGGCATCAGCCCCAAATGCAATAGCCTGAAATATTTTTTCTGTACGGTTAGAGCGCGCCGGTAGGCCGTCCATATTTTCAGATGGCTGCCGGTAAAGATCTTTCCTACCTCCTGAGCGGCGGCATAAGCGTTGCTTTTCTTCTTATGCAAGTTAACGCTGACATCAATCAGGGGCGGCAGCCCCCGCAGACAGCGGATCATGTCCGGCAGCCCAAGGAATTTCGGACAGATGTACTCGTGTTTTTTCACACTCACCATTCTCGGCAAAAAAATCAGGTCAACCTTGCCGGCCAGGTCCAGAACATGGCCGAAAGCCAGTTTCACAGGCAGGCATACTTCATCCACGGCGCTTTTCAGGCCTTTGACCAGCACTCCTTTGCTGGAGCGGGACGAAAGGACCACCTCAGCGCCGAGTTCTTCAAAAAAAACCCGCCATATAGGGTAATAGTAATAGTATAAAAGCACCCTTGGTATGCCGATTTTCAATGATATATAGAGCCCCCCTCCGCACTATTTATTTTTTCCCCCGCCGGAAGGTTTCCTGGCTGGAGCGGCCAGCACCTGGCGGTCGCGGTCAATCGGTTTTAAAATACTTGGTCTGGTGTTGCGCACCGGGACAGGCATGCGGACCACAATGCTGGCCAGCGCTTTCAAGTTGAACGGCGCCAGCGGCCATAGGTAGGGGATGCCGAAGGACTTATTCAGAGCAAGAAATACCAGTATCCCTGCTACCCCGAAGATAAAGCCGGGCGCCCTGAACAAGGCGGTAACGATCAACAAAAACAGGCGGACCAGCCGGTTGGCGTTGGCGATTTCGATACTTGGAGTTAAAAAGGTGCCTATCGCTACAATGGCTGTGTATAAAATCACTTCCTGGGCAAACAGGCCGACCCTGGTGGCCAGCTCGCCGATTAAGAGAGCGGCGATAATACCCGTTGAGGTGGCCAGGGCGGAAGGCGTGTGAATTGTGGCCAGCCTGATCATGTCTATCGAAATTTCAGCCAGAATAAACTGAATTATCAGCGGTATCTCGGAGGGCTGGCTGATTCCAATATAAGATAACTGCGGGGGCAGCAAACCGGGGCTGCTGGCAAAAAGAAACCAGAGCGGCAGTAAAAACAGGGACGCCGCCACACCTAAAAAACGGACCCAGCGCAGGTACACACCCACTGTCGGGTTCTGGCGGTACTCCTCGGCGTGCTGGAGATGATGAAAGTAGGTAGCAGGTGTGATGATCACACTGGGTGAGGTGTCCACCAGCACCAGCACGTGTCCTTCCAGCAAATGCATGGCGGCTACGTCCGGCCTCTCGGTATAGCGCACCTTGGGGAAGGGGTTCCAGAATGAGCCTGGTGAGATCAGTTCCTCCACCGACTTTTCCCCCATAGGGATACCGTCTATCTTTATATACTCTATCTTCTCCTTGATGCTGTCGACCAGGTCGGGATTGGCAATGTCCTCTATATAGCAGACAATTACGTCTGACTTGGAGCGAATTCCCACCTGGAAATACTCCATGCGCAGCTTGGGATCCCTGATCCGCCTTCTGATCAAAGCGGTATTAAACACGAGCGTTTCCACAAAACCGTCCCTGGAACCGCGCACCACTCTTTCCAGGTCCGGCTCCTCCGGGCTGCGGATGGGATAAATCCGGGCGTCCATGATCAGGGCCTTGCTGGATCCGTCGACCAGGATGGCCAGAGGACCAGACAGCACCTTGGTGACGATGTCCTCCAGGTATTCAACTTCTTCGACTTCAGTGTAGCCCAGGCTGCCCCTGAACAATTTTTTTATACTGTCGGGGACCATGTCCGCATGGTCAAGCCTGGTCAGGTTTTGGAGAACAAGCGTCACTATCTGGTCGTTGGTCAGTCCGTCCACAAAAAGTAAAGTGACGTTTTTACCCCCTATGACCAGTTGCCGGGTCAAAACATCAAAGTTTTTCTTAATACCCATCTGAGCATCCAGCAGCTCAATGTTTTCATCCAAACTCTGGCTAATCCTGGTTTTTTCCTTTTCTTCAGGTTTTTTTTCTTTCATACTGTTTTTGGACCATAACATTGAAACCACTCCTGTCCAAGATAGTTTTTAACGCCCTGGTAGTTAAAGGCGCCCCCCTGTCCGCCTCATCCAAACCATCCATTTTGCCGATATCACCGATGCCGATCACCAGCGGAATGTTCAGGCTGTTGATTACCTCCACCGTATCGCCTTCCAGCACTCTCTCCGTGGGCTGACCCATTTTATCCACCGAGCCTGCAATCAGATCCCCGTTCCTGTTGATCGAGAGGTCAACATTGCAGCCGCTCACGTTTTCGGTATTGGAGGCCACAGCCAGAACGCCCAGCACCTCGATATCAGGGTGAGCGGCAATATAGGCCATGGCCGTTTCACCCCGGCCCATGCCGTTGTAGCCGCGGTCATCCAGCATTACCACTACCGGATCATGCGGCGTTGTTTTAATTAAGTTAACAAGTTCCTCGCCCGACTTGGTGGTAGGGTTGCCGGCCGAACAGGATATACAGCGCGCTCCCACATTACACGCGGCTGTTTCCACCGCCTTTTTCGCTATACTGTCGCCATCCGTAATCAGGATTACCTTCCTTTTGGCTGCGCCCAACCTACCCCCTACCCCCTTGGCTTAAAAGCAAGCGCCGCCAGGTAACCGAATACCACTGCCGCGGTGATACCGGCGGCAGCAGCCGTTACCCCCCCGCTGAAGGCGCCAAGAATGCCATTTTCTTTTACCCCGTTGAGCGCGCCCTGAGCAAGCAGGTGACCAAACCCGGTCAGCGGCACCGTGGCGCCGGCGCCGGCCAGTTTCACCAGCGGCTGGTATAAGCCAAACGCGCTGATAATTGCACCGGCCGTGACAAAAGTTACTAAAACATGAGCCGAGGTAAATTTGTAGCTGGTCAGGTCCATTAACAGCTGGCCGATTACGCATAAAGCTCCGCCGATTACAAAAGCCCAAAAAAATGCCATTGATATTCCCTCCTTAACGGGCTTCAATCACAAGCGCGTGCCCAATACCGGGTATCGTTGAGCCCTGTTGTACGCTGCAGGGACTATGGAGCGACCCTGTGCCAATCCCGAGCAGCCGCTTATAACTGCCATCTTTAAGCTTCTCGATCAGGTAGCCGCAGGTGACTACCGCCGAGCAGCCGCAGCCGCTGCCTCCGGCGTGGACATCCTGTGCGCCGCTGTAAATTAAAATGCCGCAGTCAGTAAAGCGATCTGAGATGTCATAGCCTTGCTGCCTGAGCAGATGGTCCGCCAGCTTTTTGCCATAAGTCCCCAGGTCACCGGTATAAATAAGATCGTAGTAATCGTATGCCCGCCCGGTGTCCTGCAAATGCCGTACGATGGTGTCGGCCGCGGCGGGGGCCATAACGGCGCCCATATCCTGCGGGTCAGCCTGCCCCATATCGATAACCCTGCCGATGGTGGCGTGAGTGATCACCGGACCGCTTCCTTTTTCGGCCAGTACCACCGCTCCGGCGCCGGTAACCGTCCACTGGGCGGTCATCGGCCGCTGCACGCCTAATTCCGTGGGAAAGCGGAACTGCCTCTCAGCTGTACTGTAATGACTGGAGGCGCCGACCAGGACCCTTGCGGCAAAACCGCCGTCAATCAGCATCGCTCCCAGCGCCATGCCTTCGTACATGGTGGAACAGGCGCCATATAATCCTAAAAACGGTATGGACAAGGCACTGGCTGTAAAATTTGCGCTGACAATCTGGTTTAACAAATCTCCGGCCAGCATAAAATCTATATCTTTTTCCTGCAGGTTGGCTTTTTGCAGGGCCTTTTTCATAGCTTCGAGCATCAGCCGCTGCTCCGCCTTTTCCCAGGTTTCCTCATCGCAGTAAGTATCATAAAAAACCTTGTCAAAGGTCTTGCCCAGCGGACCTTCCCCTTCCTGGGGTCCTACTACAGACGCGGTGGAAATGATTACAGGCGGGTTCTCAAACCAGACTGTCTGACTGCCGTTTTTTTTAAATACCCCCAATATCCCACCCCTATCTGAAGAAATAATATAAAATCCCCGCCACCCAGGCCGTGGTAATGCCCCAGACCAGCACCGGGCCGGCAATAGTAAACAGCCTGGCGCCGACTCCGAAGATCAGCCCTTCGGCGCGGTATTCCAGGGCAGAGGCAACCATAGAGTTGGCAAAACCGGTGATCGGGACGATACCGCCTGCCCCGCCGAACCTGCTTACCTCGTCATAAAGACCCAGACCGGTTAAAAACGCTGCTATAAAGACAAGCGACGAGGAGGTTGCGGCGCCTGCCTGGTTTAAGCTCAAACCCAGACTGAGAAAATAGTTGTAAAAGACCTGACCGATCAGGCAAATCAAACCGCCCACCACGAAAGCCCAGAACATATTCCGCCACACTCTGGGTTTCGGCTTCACCCGGCTGACGATTGCCGCGTATTCCTTTCTTTGTTTTTCAGAAACTATCGCCTCTGACATCTTAGTTCACCTCTATTTCATTTTCCCCCGAAGACTTATCCTTATACAGTCTGAAGGACACCTTCCGGTGTCCTCTGCTTTTTATTCAGTATGGGCGATTTTTACATTGGCCTTGTACTCAACCAGCCGGCCGTGCTCGACATTAGCGGTAAAGTTAACCACTTCCACGGCGACAATATTTTTCATAGTTCTTGAAGCTTCCGATATGGCCGACTGAACGGCGCCCTTCCAGCTGTCCTGTGATTCTCCCACCAGTTCAGATACTTTAACATGCATAACTTTTGCCTCCTTAATTTTTATAAGCAATTGGTATTATACGTTGAGCCTATTAGTTTTATACAAATTCCCCCACACTTTGTTTAAAGATGGAAAAACCACCCTTCCGCAGGGCGGTATTAAAGTTTAAGAATTAGGATTCAGAATTCAGTAGTCAGTAGTCAGAATTTTTTTATTAGATATTTCTATATTCTGACTTCTGACTTCTGTCTCCTGTATTCTGTTATTCACTTCTCCCCATGAGTTCCTTGAGCTTTTTCAGGGCCTGCCTTTCCAGGCGGGAGACCTGGACCTGGGAAAGGCCGAGCTTCCCGGCTATTTCCGACTGGGTCTTATCTTCAAAAAACCTCATCTTTATGATATACTGGTCCCTTTCCGGCAGGTTGTCCAACAGATCTTTAATTGAGATGCTTTCCAGAGCGTCATCATTTTCTTCGCCTTTTAACTGGTCCAGCAGGTAGATTGGATCGCCGTCATCCTGGTGCAGGGTCTCATAAATCGATGTGGGCGACTGGGTGGCTTCCAACGCGTTGACAACTTCCTCTCTCGATAAGCTCATTTCAGCGCCTACCTCCCCCACGGAAGGCTCCCTTCCCAAACGGGATGTGAGCAGGCTTCTGACCTGCTGTATTTTATAAGCCGTTTCTTTCAGGGAGCGGCTGACCTTGACCGGGCTGTCATCTCTTAAGAACCTTCTGATCTCGCCAACAATCATAGGAACGGCGTAGGTGGAAAACTTCACATCATAACTGAGATCAAATTTATCTATGGCTTTCATCAGGCCGATACAGCCGATTTGAAACAAATCTTCCAGTTCATAGCCCCGGTTTTGAAAACGTTTGACAATGTTAAAGACCAGTTTCAAGTTGCAGTTAACCAACTTGTCCCTCGCATAAACCTCACCAGCTTTAGCTTTCTTAAGCAGCTCTTTCATTTCTTTGTCTTTTAGCAGCGGAAAGCGGGGCAGGTTCATTTCAACCAACCTGCTGCTCATTTTTCCATCTCCCGACTATTGACCCGAACTGGCTCTGGCGATCCTGGCGCCGACGCTTTTGCTCATCATTACTTTAGTGCCCCGGCCGGGTGCTGACTCAACCCGGAAATTCTCCATAAAAGACTGCATAAACACAAATCCCAGCCCCAAACGCTCAGCATCGGTCGAAAAAGCAGGCTGAAGGGCCATTTTTATATCTTCAATGCCCTTGCCCTCGTCTTCGATTCTGATTTCCAGGGCATCTTGGGTCAAATTAGCATAGATCCTGACAAAACAGTCAGGCGCCTTTCCATAGCCATGGACAATTGAATTGCCCACTGCTTCAGATACGGCAACCTTTATTTCTTCCAGGTCCGCAAGCGTAAAATCAAGCTGGGAGGCAAAGGCCGCCACCGTAACCCTGGCGAAAGCGACATTGGCCGGTATGCTCAGGAACTCAAGTTTCATATGATTGATAAACTGCACTTTACCACCCTCCTAGCCGATTTTCTCCAGCGCCTCATTCTCGCTGCGGTACTCAGACATTATGCGCAGGAGCCCGGAAAGATCAAAAACTTTCCGCACCTGGGGCTGCAGTGAAACTATAAAAACTTTTCCTCCATTTTTGGATATGCGCTTATACCGTCCCAGCAGCACACCCAATCCAGAACTGTCAACAAAAGACACTTTGGCCATATTAAACACCAGATTTCTTGCCTGCCCCCTGTCAAGCGTCTCATCAAGGGTTCTTCTGAAGCGGTCGGCCACGCCCAGATCCAGTTCACCACTGGGCCGGACCACGAGGGTGTCTTTTTTTATTTCAACATCCAGTAACACTAAAACTCCCCTTTCATTTCAGTTGATTGAAGAAACCCATTTGCTAAATCTTACCAAATATTTTTTAAAAAGGCAAGCTCCGGAAACATGCGGCAGCCATCTGGATTTAAATTATAAAAGGACTTTTTGTTCCCGTGTAAAATAGCGCCAGCCTGTGCAGCGCCCTGGTACAGGCAATATACAGCAGTTTTCGGTCCAGCCCGGTTGAGTAGTTTGCACTGGAAGCGTCATGCACCAGCACCACGTCAAATTCCAAGCCCTTGGCCAGATAGGCGGGAATAACCAGGATTCCTTTTTCTATCTCAGCCTCAGGGGCGTCAACAAGCTTGATCCTGTTTGAATCTTTAAGCTTTTCATAAATGTCGCGGGCATCCCGCGCGGTCTTGGTTATCACCGCTATGGAACCATACCCTTGTTTAAGGTACTCACTCGCCTTTGCCGTTAAAGCATGTTCAATTTCCGCCTGGGTTTCCCTAAAAACGACCTCTGGTTCGGCTTCATGCCTCTCAAAGGAAATAGAGTCGTTTCCTTCACCTAGAATCTTTTGTGCAAAATTATTGATCTCAAATGAAGACCTGTAGCATTTTTTAAGAGTGAATCTTACCGTTTTTCTTTTATCGAAAATACCGGTTACAGAGACATCCAGTGCGGGCCGCTCCTTATTTTCTATGGACTGGTTGATGTCCCCCAGCAGTGTATAACCGGCGCTACCAAAAAGGAGCTTGAAAACCTCGTACTGCAGAGGGTAATAATCCTGCGCCTCATCAATTACCACCTGCTCCACAGCATACAAATCTCCGCCTTCAACCTTTAGCTTAAGATAGAGGAGCGGAGCGCAATCTTCATATGCGGCTTTGCCGCTGTTTAGCGTCTTCCTGGTCAAGGCCGTGATTTTTTCTATTTCAGCCGGCAATTCCAGGCCGCCCGCCAGTTTCAAGAGAAGCCCCGGTTTATTGAAAAGCTCCCTGTACAGGTTTGTATAATCAACACGGGTGACCTTGCGGAGCTTTTCTAAAAATATTTTGGATCTCTTAATTGATAGCAGCCGGCTGAATGGTTTGATTTCAAAATCATGGCCATCAGACTGCTGCACTATTTTTTCAATCTTACCCAGGCTCTTCTTCTGCAGGGGATGTATTTTTTCCAAGACCATATTCTCCATCCTCTTGAGCCTTTTAGCCACAGGCATGCCAATTTTGTTGTTCAAAAAACGGTTTTTGAGCAGCTGCCTGGTCTCAATGGTTGTGCCGTCGTAATAAATGTCATCAAAAATAATCATGTGCCTTTCCCAGTGCCTGATCAGCCTGTCGAGAATTTCTTTAAAAACCTCTGAACCTTTAAATGCGATGCTCTGTGTTTTTATATCTCCCTCTTCAGTGCCTTGGGAAGAAATTAAATATTCCAGCTGCTCTGACCTTGTTTCGGTTTTCAACCGCCCATTCACAGTCTTTGAGAAAATTTCGTCGCAGGTTGCCTGCCTTACGTTTTCCTCACCCAGTTCAGGCAGGACACTTGAAATATACTTGCTGAAAATTGCGTTAGGTGAAATGATGATAATATCACTTGAGTTTATTTTTGACTTCAGGCCGTCATACAGCAGGAAGGCAATCCGGTGCAGGGCCACAGAGGTTTTGCCGCTACCCGCGACACCCTGCACAATCAACAGTTCACTCTTATTATCTCTGATAATCAAGTCTTGTTCTTTTTGAATAGTCTCAACTATATTTCTCATCTTGGCGGATGAGTTGCGGATTAAAACTTCCTGCAGTATCTCATCATTAATCCTGATGCTGAAGTCAAAGAAGTATTTTAAATTGGCGTTATGAATCTTATACTGTCTTTTCAAAACCACATCGCCTGAAATTGTTGCGGCAGGCGCTTTATAGTACGCCCTGCCCAGTTCAAAGCGGTAGAAAATGCTGGAGACAGGTGCGCGCCAGTCGTAGACAAAAAACCTGTTTGTCTTGGGGTCCGCAACGTTGTCAAGACCGATATATATTTTTTCTCTATCAAACGTACCATCCTCGATAAAATCAAATCTTCCGAAATAAGGTGAATCCAGTAACTTTTTATACTTTTCGATCTTATTGCGGTTATTTACGTAGTATGCAGTTTGAATATTTACTTCCGCAAGATACTGGTTAATTTCTGTGAGCCTGGTAAAGTCATTTGTATAATGGACTGTATTCTCCCACATATCCTTACGCAGGTTAATAAGTTTTTGCCTGGCGCCGGGTAAAGAGTTAATTTCATTTTCCAATTGTTTTTCAAGAAAAGCTAGTGTATTATCAAGATACTCAGTCTCTTCCCGCAATTCTTCAGCATAACTCACAAATAATCACACTCCATTTTATACTTGACATAATATATTATCTGTGATAAAATTATTATGAAAAATAGAATAAATTCCATGATAATGTATATCTTTTTATTATATTAAAAAAAGATATTCAAGTAAAGTCTTGAATATCTTTTTTATGTGCAATTATACTTATAAATTAAATTAGTTTAGGGCCTCCTTTTAATAAACACTGTCAATCACTCTTCTCATTTGCTGCATAATCGACGCTTTTGCCACGTCTTCCTTTGCCACCAATTTAACTCTTAAAGCTTCCTTCCCGTTTTTGGTTACAACATACGATCCTATCTCCTGTCCTTTGCGTACCGGCGCGCTGATATACTCCGGCAGCTCCACCTTGGACTCATATCCCTTGTCCTCTCCTTTAGGCACCACTACACCTACCTTTTCCGCCGCCAGCGCCTCCACACTGGTGGTTTTGCCTTTGCTGACCCTGACCGTGCCCACAATGGCGCCCTGCTCGGCAAAGTTTACCGCTTTAAACCTGGCAAAACCGTAGTCAAGCAGCTTGGTGGACTCTCTGAAGTGACTTTTCGGCTCTGCTGTTCCCAGCACTGTACAGATTAACCTCATGCCGTTTCTCTCGGCGGACGAGGCAAGGCAATAGTTGGCCGCCTCGGTCCAGCCGGTCTTGCCCGCGTCGGCTCCGTCATACCACCAGAGCATTTTGTTGGTATTCCAAAGCTTAAAGGCGCCGCCCCGCAGGTCATATTCCTTAGTAGCGGTAATCTGCCGGAAAAGCGGGCTCTTCAATCCTTCTTTCAGGATTATAGACATGTCGTAAGCGCTGGTGTAATGGTTATCTGCCGTAAGCCCGTGGCAATTAACGAAATGGGTGTTCACCAGGCCGAGAGAAGCGGCCTTATCATTCATAGCCTGGACAAACGCCTCCTCACTGCCCGCGATATGCTCCGCGACTGCCACGCTGGCGTCATTGGCGGACTGCAGGCCTACGGCCAGGAGCAGCTCCCACAGGCTCATTTCTTCACCGGGCTCGAGATAAATCTGCGAGCCACCCATTTCCCAAGCATTCTCACTCGTTATAACTTTATCGTTAAGTTTAAACTTCCCCTGGTCTACGGCCTCCGTGGCCAAAAGCAGGGTCATCAGTTTGGTTACACTGGCCATGGGCAGCTGTTTATGCGGCTCTTTTTCATAGATAATTCTATTAGTTACAGGCTCCAGCACAACCGCCGACTGCGCCGTTGTTTCTAAAACAGCCGGCGTATTATCCTTAGTTTTTTTAGCCTTGTCTGTTTCCGTCGCCGCCCAGGCAGCCTGCGCCAGAGTAAAACTAAAAATTATCAGCCCAATTAAAAAACTTATATATCCTCTCTTGCCCAACAGTATATTCCCCCTCATCATCTTTGTCGTTTTTTTATTATGTTTTTAGGGGAGTAAACTTATACGCCAGGCAAAAAAACAGCAGAGGAACCTTTTACTAGCTCAATGTAAAAATAAAACAAATTGACAGGATTAACAGGATTTTAGAAGATTAACAGGATTATAAAATCAAATTTTTATTTAGAATTCCTATTTGCAAAAGTTTTTCAATACAACTTTAAAAGGTTTCAATATTAAAGGAATAAATATTATAAGTCTTCATTTGTTTATAAAATCATGTAAATCCTTATAATCTTGTAAATCCTGTCAATTTGTTTGTTGACAGAAGACTTACAAGACTATCTTAAGTTGTTACTGAGTAAAAGGAATAATCATATTTTTAAATTCTTTCGGGCACGGTGCCGATTAGCAGCGGTCTTGGTTCAGGTTTCTTCTGCCCGATGGTGTAGGCCTGCAGGATGGTTTCTCTCGCTACATCCAATTGTCCGAGGTTGTTGGCGTGTATTGTCGCCAGGCTTTCCCCGGCCTGTACAGAGTCGCCAACTTTTTTGTTTAGTACCAGGCCTACAGACAGGTCGATCTGCGCTTCTTTCTTTTCCCTGCCGGCGCCCAGCAACATGGCTGAGTGTCCCACCTCCGCCGCGTTGATTGACTGGACATAGCCGGATAAAGGCGCGGGTATTTCCTGAACTGATTTTGCCGCGGGCAGGCGACTAAACTCACTGGTTACAAGCGGGTCCCCGCCCTGAGCGGAGATTAATTCTTCAAATTTCTCCAGTGCCTTGCCGCTCGCCAGCAGATTTTTCAGCTGTGACCTGCCTTCTTCCAGGCTGGCCGACTTCCCGGCCAGTAAGAGCATGGTCGATCCCAGGACCAGGCATAATTCCAGCAGGTCCGGGGGGCCGGCGCCTTTTAAGGTGTCAATCGCCTCTTTAACTTCCAGTGCGTTGCCAACAGCGCGCCCCAGCGGCTGATCCATGTCGGTAATCAGCGCCACGGTTCGCCGGCCGACCTGGCTGCCAATCTCCACCATGGTCCGGGCCAGCTTGAAAGCGCCTGCTGTGTCCTTCATAAACGCCCCGCTGCCCACCTTCACATCAAGGACAATGGCGTCAGCGCCAGCAGCGATCTTTTTGCTCATTACACTGCTGGCGATGAGAGGCACGCTTTCCACGGTAGCCGTGACATCCCGCAGGGCATATAACTTTTTATCCGCCGGGGCCAGGTTGCCCGTCTGTGCCACAACCGCGGCGCCGACCCCGCGCACCTGTTCAATAAACTGCGCCGGTTGGAGCGTCACGTTGAAGCCCGGTATCGATTCCAATTTGTCCACAGTGCCGCCAGTATGGCCCAGCCCCCGGCCGGACATTTTGGCCACAGGCACCCCTGCGGCAGCGACCAGGGGGACCAGCACCAGGGTGGTTTTGTCCCCTACCCCGCCGGTACTGTGCTTGTCCACCTTAATCCCGGGTATGCCTGAAAGATCGGCCCGGTCACCAGAGTCGCAGATGGCCATGGTCAGTTCTGCTGTTTCCCGTTCGTTCAGGCCGCGAAAGAAAATTGCCATCAATAGGGCTGCGGCCTGGTAGTCGGGAATTTGCCCGCAGTTATAGCCGCTGATAAAATAGTTTATTTCAGCCGTGGTCAGTTCCCGGCCTTCTCTCTTCTTTAAAATCAGGTCATACATGCGCATAGTGACTTTTCCTCCCTACAGGGAAATCATTAATCCTTTGTTATGGTTTATAAACTTTTGGCCAAAAGCTCTCACCTACATTAAATTTCAGACCGAAGATTTCAGCCACTGTGGCGGCGATGTCCGCAAAGGTTTCCCTTACTCCAAGGTCCACTCCCCCCTGTATATGCCTGCCGTATACCAGCAGGGGCACATACTCCCTGGAGTGGTCGGTTGACACGGTGGTGGGATCGCAGCCGTGGTCGGCGGTAATAATCAGCACATCATCATCTGCCAGCGAAACTATAAGTTCCGGCAGCCAGCGGTCCAACTCTTCCAGCGCGTCGGCGTACCCCCTGGGATTGTTGCGGTGGCCGTACAGCATATCAAAATCAACCAGGTTGGTAAAAATAAACCCGTCGGTGTCAGACCGGATCAGTTTTAAAGCCTTGCCCATACCGTCTGTATTGCCTTTTGTCGGGACAGCTTCTGATATGCCTTCCCCGTCAAAAATGTCTTTGATCTTGCCGACAGCGGTAACCTTTACCCCATTTTCTTTTAACAGGTTCAAGAGTGTCCAGCCCGGCGGCTTAAGGGAAAAATCATGCCGGTTGGCCGTCCTGCGAAAATCTCCCGGCTTACCCTCAAAGGGTCTAGCTATCACCCGCCCCACGGCATGCTCTCCGGTAAGCATCTCCCGGGCTATCCGGCAGATCCTGTACAGCTCTTCCAGCGGGATAATCTCTTGGTGCGCAGCCACCTGAAAAACACTGTCCGCCGAAGTGTAAACAATGGGGCTGCCTGTTTCCATGTGCCTGGCGCCAAGCTCGTCTATAATGGCAGTGCCGGAGGCAACTTTATTGCCGAGAACCGTCCGGCCGATCTTCTCTTCATAGGCTTTTATTAAATCAGACGGGAAACCATTTGGATAAACCGGAAACGGGCGCTCCAGAATAATCCCGGCCATCTCCCAGTGGCCGGTGGTGGTGTCTTTGCCGGCTGATTTTTCTTTCATGCGGCCGTATGAAGCTAAGGGATTTACAGCAGGCGGCACACCCTCAACAGAAATAATATTTCCCAGGCCAAAGCTGCCTAGGTTGGACATTTTAAGCCCCCCCACGGCGCGGGCTATATTGCCCAGGGTGTTGCTGCCGGTATCCCCGTAATCAGCCGCGTCAGGCAGTTCCCCCACCCCGACGCTGTCCAGCACCAACAAAGCTACCCGTCTAATTTTCATGCGACTTCCCCCAAATGCTTTTTTTGTCGTAGGCCGTAGGTATATATGCATTCCTATACTGTTTTTACCCGGTATGAATTGCATTCACACTTACGTCCTACGTCCTACTACTTACGGCTTACTATTTTTCTCATATCCCACGTCTCACGTCCCATGTCCCAGATGGCTGCTAGGCCCGGGGGTGGCTGCGGTTATAAATCTCTTTCAGCTTATTCCTGGTCAGGTGTGTGTATATCTGGGTGGTGCTGATATCGGCGTGCCCCAGCATTTCTTGAACAGACCTGATATCAGCCCCGTTTTCCAGCAAATGCGTGGCAAATGAATGCCTCAGTGTGTGCGGGGTAATCTCCTTGGTAATCATGGCTTTCCGGGCATATTTTTTAATTATCTTCCAAAACCCCTGCCGGGTCAGCCTCCTGCCATGCTGGTTCACAAACAGAGCTTGCGCGCCTTCCGGCCTGATTAGTTTGCTTCTGCCGCGCGCCAGGTATTCCTGCAAAAAGCGGGCGGCCACGTCACCCAGCGGTACCAGGCGCTCTTTGCCGCCCTTGCCGAAACAGCGGATAAAACCGTTTTTAATATGAGCCTGCTCCAGATTCAGGGACACCAGTTCGGATACTCTAATCCCTGTAGCGTATAATACTTCCAGCATGGCTTTGTCCCTGATCCCTGTTGACTCGCTGATTTCTGGCTGCCCCAGCAGAAGGTCCACTTCTTCCACTGTTAGCACCCTGGGCAGCTTTTGGGGCGATTTCGGAGAGTCCAGTTCCCCTGTGGGATCCGCCTGCAGCCTTCCTTCTCTGACCGTGTACCTGTAAAAAGAGCGCAGCGCCGCCAGTTGGCGGGAGATCGTGGCCGGGGAGCGCCCGTCCATCTGGAGCTTGTACAGGTACGACAGGACCGTGTCACGGTCAGCCTCTGCCAACGAAGCCAGTCCCTGCTTGCGGCAGAATAATATATACCCGGTCAAATCTGTCCTGTAAGAAACCAGGGTGTTTTCAGCCAAACCTCGCTCCATGGCCAGGTGGTAGATGAAATCTTCCAGATACTTTTCCATCAATAACCCCACTTGCAATAGAAAGTAAATCGGAACAAAAAAACAGAGTCCAGATAGACTCTACTTCCACACAGACCAAAAGATTCCTTTTTGATGCCTAAAACATATAACTAGCCGCCATCTTAACCAAAAAAGGAGTGATATAAACTTCCACCAATCCCGCCCCCGCCGCGCAGATCAGTACCACCAGCATCAGGCTGCTGTATACAACAAAGCTGGACCAGACCAGGACCTTTGAATTGTTAAACCGCCTGGCCAGGAGCAGCGCAAAAGACAGTGAGGCCACCCCTCCCATTAACAGCGCGGGGATCAGTAAAATATTTTGCGGCAACACTGCCGCGACCGCCAGAACAATGCCCTGGATGCTCTTCTCTTTAGCCAGAAAGTAAATGGTGAAACCCAGGACAAAGCCGCGCGTAAAGATAATCCCGAGTATCACCGGAATGCCTATAACCGTAAGCCCCAGCAGGTAAACAGCCAGGATCACCACAAGGTCATTATATAAAACGTCCCGCAGCGCTTTTGCCGGGTCCATTTCCAGCGCGCCAGCCTGCCGCAGGAAGTTGTCAAGGTAACCGCCTAGTGCGAGGACCTGCTCCGACTGCATTTTTTGCACACCGTAGACTCCGGCGGCTATCCCCATTGCAAACACCAGAAGGATTGTCAAATAGACCGGCCAATTCTGCCTAAGGGAAGCAGCCAGTCCCTCTCCCAACTGTTTAAACAACCTTACTCCCCCCATCACAGTGATCATTTATACTCAACTGCTGCCGCAGTTTTTAAACTGCCGGTTGTCCGTCCATCTTTATTTTTATGGGCGGGCGCAAATTATTATGACGACACGACACTGATACTTTTCCGGCAGACCGGCATAATCTGGCCTTTAGCTACATATATTAGTCCTGCCGCCAGTGAAAGGGGAATTTATAAGTGAAGGTTTACAATCAAAGAGAAGGTATTTATATTTGCGGGAAAATAAAAGAAGTCCGTCACCTGCTTAAAAAATATGCCCGCAGGTTCCGGACTGTTAAAGAACTGATCGGAGCTAATATCAACTAAAACCCGTCCTGTGCCGCTTTTATAATCTCCAGGAGATAACGGGCGTTAGCGGCCAGGTCTTCCACGGCGATATGTTCTTCTGTGGTATGGACCTTTTTCATGGCTATACCCAAAACTGCAGTGGCGATGCCCCTGCTGTTTAAAATATTGGCGTCGCTGCCGCCGCCGGTCTTTTCCAGCTTTGCGGCAAGCCCGAGTTTGCCCGCCGCTTTTACCGCAATGCGCACCGGTAAGGATTCTTCAGCAAGATTAAAATCGGTGTACAAAGTTTCCGTCATAATATCAACACTGGCATTGAACTTTTCGGCAGAGTACCTGATAGTTTCACAGATATGTTCAGTCAGTGCGACGCGTTTGGACTCGACCAGGCTCCTGGTCTCTCCTTCCACAGTGACACTATCCGGAATAATATTAGTTGCCTTGCCGCCGGATATAATTCCTATATTGCTGGTGGTCTCATGGTCAATACGGCCCAACTTCATGCGGGCGATAGCGTGAGAAGCGACCTGGATGGCGTTAATCCCTTCCTCCGGGTTAATCCCGGCGTGAGCCGCCTTACCCCTGATCACAGCGCCGATCCTGTCCTGTGAGGGCGCCCTGGTGATGATAGTGCCGGGCGGGCCGTCACTGTCCAGCACAAAACCTGCCTTGGCCTGCAGCAAATGGTAATCCAGGTTCTTGGCCCCGAAAAGGCCTCCTTCCTCCCAGATGGTGAACACAACCTCAAGGCCGCCATGTTCAATTTGCTTCTCTCTGACCAGTCTCAGCACTTCCAGGATTGTGGTGATGCCAGCCTTGTCGTCCGCCCCGAGCACGGTGTCGCCCGACGAGCGAATTACTCCGTTTTCCAGTACCGGCCGCACTCCGCAGCCTGGTTCAACTGTGTCCATGTGGGAGCAGAGCATCAGCAACGGCCCCCTGCCGCTGCCTGGAAGCTTGCCAATGATATTGCCTGTATCAGAGCCTACTTTAGAGCCGGCCCCGTCTTCCACCACTTCCAGCCCCAGGGCTTTTAGCTTACTAATAAGTATGTCAGCCACCCGCCGTTCTTTGCCGGACACACTGTCTATACTGACCAGTTCCCAAAACTCTTCTACCATACGGTTGGCATCAACCATGGCCGCACCACCCTGCTATTCCAAATTAGAGTACATGAATCCAACCTGTAATTAAATTATTCACCAGTAGGGTTAATATATTCCCTGGCTAACTGCGCTCCTCGTTCAAGCGCTTTTAAATTTACCGGGATCTTATGGTGATGCCTCGGCGGCAAAACTTCTTTCAGCGACTCTTCCACTGTTTTGATACTGACAACCCCGGTAAGTTCCAGTACGGCGCCCAGGATAATGTTGTTGGCGACCAGCGGGTCGCCGAGAGCTTCCGCTTCATCATTGGCGCGGATTGGCACAGCTTTGACATCGGTCCTGGATACTTTGGCTTCAACCAGAGAACTGTTGGTGATAATCAGCCCGCCCGGCACAACCGCATTTTCATATCTTTCCAGGGAAAGGCTGTTCATCGCTACCAGGACGGTAGGCTCAGTGACAAAGGGAGAGCTTACCTGCCGGTCCGATACTGTAACTCCGCAGTTTGATACACCTCCGCGTTTTTCCACGCCATAATGAGGTACGTAAGAAACACATTTCCCTTCCTTTACTGCCGCAAGCGCGAGCAATTGTCCTGTTGAAAGGGTTCCCTGTCCGCCATGTCCGGCGAGATAAATTGCTTCCAGCATTTATTAGATCACCCCCGCCGGAGTCTTATATTCACCTAGTGGAAAATATGGCACCATGTTTTCTTCCAGCCACTGCACCGCCTTAACCGGAGATAAGCCCCAGTTGGTGGGACAGGTTGACAGTATCTCAATTAACGAAAATCCAAGACCCTGCATCTGGACCTCAAAAGCCCTTCTAATGGCTTTTTTAGCCTTAATGATGGATTTAGGGTTATGCACCGCCACCCTGGCCAAATAAGCGGACCCTTCCAGCGGCGCCAGCATTTCACAGACTTTGATCGGAAAACCGTTAATATCTTTGTCCCGGCCGAAAGGAGTTGTTTTGGTCATCTGCCCGACCAGGGTGGTTGGGGCCATTTGTCCGCCGGTCATACCGTAGACAGCGTTATTTATGAATATGCAGGTTATTTTCTCACCCCTGACCGCGGCGTGGACGAACTCGCCGGTACCAATAGCAGCCAGATCTCCGTCACCCTGGTAGGTAAAAACAACCCGGTCAGGCAGCGCCCGCTTCAGTCCGGTCGCCACGGCAGGCCCCCTGCCATGCGAACCCTGGATCATGTCGAAGTCAAAATAGTCCATAGTGAACACGGAACAGCCTACAGGCGCGATGCCGATGGTTTTGCCCCGGATATCAAGCTCATCAATTACTTCAGTTACCAAACGGTGGGCTATGCCGTGCGTGCAGCCGGGACAGTAATGGAAAGGAACATCTTTTAACGAGGCTGGTCTTGAACCTTTTTTCACTGGCCCACACCTCCCCTGTACAGTTTCTCTACCTCACGCAGGACTTCCCTGACATCAGGGATCATGCCCCCCAGGCGCCCGTAGTGGTAAACCGGGGCTCTGCCGGATGCGGCAAGCTTCACGTCCTCCATCATTTGGCCCATATTCAGTTCCACAGCCAGGAATATCTTCGCTTTATCCGCAACTTTGCTGACAAATTCCATAGGAAAAGGCCACAGGGTTATCGGCCTGATCAAGCCCGCAGGGATACCCCCCGCACGGGCTTTTTCCACCACAGCCCGGCAAATGCGTGAAGCCATGCCAAAAGCGACCAGTACAATCTCGGCGTCTTCAAGCAGGTAACCCTCGCATTGCTGTTCATTGCGGGTTATATCAGCATATTTTTTCTCCAGCCTGTTATTTAGATCTTCCATTTGTTCAGGGATCACATAACAGGAATTGATCAGGTTTCTGCCCTCGTGATAATCCGTGCCCGTAGTCGCCCAGGGTTTGGCAACCTGTTTGATTTCTAACTGGTCAGCCAGTTCAACAGGCTCCATCATTTGCCCCATAACCCCGTCAGCCATGATCATAACCGGATTGCGGTATTTGTCGGCCAGGTCAAAGGCCGTCTGGGTCATATCCAGAAGTTCCTGGACTGAATTCGGCGCCAGTACTATTAAGTGGTAGTCCCCGTGGCCGCCTCCTTTAGTAGCCTGAAAATAATCGGCCTGAGACGGGGCAATATTTCCCAGCCCCGGACCGCCGCGCATTAAATTCACAACCACACTTGGCAACTCCGCACCTGCCAGGTAAGACAATCCTTCCTGCATGAGGCTGATGCCAGGCCCCGAAGAAGATGTCATAACTCTTGCCCCCGCGCAGGAAGCGCCGTAAACCATGTTAATGGACGCTACTTCACTTTCCGCCTGCATATATAACCCGCCGACCTCGGGCAGCCTTTTAGCCAGAAAGTGAGTAAGCTCGCTCTGCGGAGTTATCGGATAACCGAAAAAGTACCGGCAGCCCGCACGCACAGCGCCCTCCCCGATAGCTTCGTTCCCTTTCATTAAAATTTTGCTCAAACCGCCTTCGCCTCTCTCTCCACTTCAATAACCATATCAGGGCACATCAAGGCGCAAAGGCCGCACCCTGTACATTTTTCCTGCTGTGTCACCGTGGCCGGATGATATCCCATTTCATTGGTGCGCCCGGCCATGACGACTATCCCTTTGGGACAGACAGTTGTGCAAAGCTGGCACCCCTTGCATCTCTCTTCCCGGAATGTGATTTTGATCAAATACAATCCCCCCAATACCATAATTAACGGTAATATATTGAACGGCGGCAAAAATTACACCGAAAAATAATCAAAGTTTACAGCAGCCAGGGGACTTTCATAAACAGGGTGAGCGGCAGCACCGGCACGTCTATATCCTTCAGGGAACCAGCCAGTTTTTCCAGGGCACAAATAAAAGCCACCGGCAAGTTCAGTATGCGCGCCGCTTGCGAGGTGATCCGGTAGCCCTCGAGCACTGTTGCCGCGTCAGTAGCCGGCCCAAGGTTCGTATTGCTGACTATGGCGGTAAACTTCAGCCTGCACGTATTTTCTATTTCGCGCAAAACTTTTATGATCCCGCCTGCATCTCTGGTAAAAGGCCGGCAGGTATTTACCACCAAAAAAAAGTTGAACGACCCCTCAGGCAGGTAATCTGTAAAACGTCCCAGTACAACAGAACCTATATCTCCCCCGCCCACGTCGAAAACACCATGATAGTTTTGCCCTTCCAGCACACCGTATATGGCGGGTGAAAGCGCCGGGATATCGGCATTTGCCAGTTTCCCCTGGGGACTGATAACTTTAATCCCTTTATCCTCAAAGTTTTTTTTGACCAGCCTGGTTCTGAAGTAAGGGTTAATCAGGTCAAGATCCACTAACGCCACTTTTTTACCTGTTTCATTTATTTTAGCAGCGCAATTCAGCGCTATTTCTGTCTTGCCGCTGCCAAAATCGCCCGCGAATATGTTGATGCGTTTTAGTTCTTCAAACAGCTTCAATTTCACCTGCCTGATTTTTGGCTTACAAGCACTTCACATTTATTTGCGTTCAGACTGAAAGCACTCTTTAAATTATAAAGAATTTACACAGTAAGTACAACAATCTCTTTAATCCAGATATTTTAGCAATCTCTTATTTTTCAAACATAAAAAAAACACCTCCTGTATATTGGTGGTAACCCAATAAATAAGCGGTGCCTGTTGGAAAGCCAGAGATATTAATAGTTTTTTGATATATTATAATTTAGGAATAATGCCGTTTTTAGATGCGCCAATCCCTCACTATACTTTTAAGATACCTTTTGTTCGATGCGAAGCTTGTCGGCCACCATAGCTATGAATTCACTATTGGTCGGTTTACCGCGTTCAAGATTGATGGTATACCCAAAAAACTTGGTCATCATCTCGACATTGCCGCGGTCCCAGGCCAGCTCAATAGCGTGTCTGATCGCCCGTTCAACCCTGCTCGGGGTCGTTTGAAACTTTTGGGCAATCATCGGGTAGAGCTCTTTGGTCACTGCACCAAGCAGGTTAACTTCGCTGATCACCATTAAAATCGCATCTCTTAAATAATTGTAACCTTTAATATGCGCCGGCACTCCCATTTCGTGGATGATGTTTGTTACTGCGACATCAAGGTTTTTAGGTTTTGCCGGAGTAATGTACTGTGAAACATTTACTCCTTCGGCCAGTTGGCGGATCCTGGTGGCAAGGACATTAAAATCAAAGGGTTTTAAAATATAGTAATCTGCGCCAAGCTCAACAGCCTTTTGCGTGACACTTTCCTGCCCGAAAGCTGTTAACATGATAATTTTTGGCTTATTCCCCTGACTGCCCGTTACCAGTTTCTCCAAAACACCTATGCCGTCCAGGTGGGGCATGATAATATCGAGCACCACAACATCAGGATTATTCTCCCTGATCATCTGGAGAGCTTCAAGGCCGTTATAAGCGATGCCGATAAGGTTTAGGTCCTCCTGTTGGTTGATGAACTCTTTCAGCAGCTCGCAGAAATCTCTATTATCATCTGCGATCAAGAGCCGTATCGACTTCCTTGTCATAAAAAATGCCCGCCTCCTATATTTTCTATTTTTTGTTAATTATTCTTTGCCTAACAAATTCGACAACCAAAAAGAAAGTCCTTCCAGAGGTCATGTAAATTTTAAAGAAATGGTAAATATTTCTAATCATGAAAAAAGAATTAAGCCCTGGAATATACTTTACTCCCAAGGCTTATAGAAAGAACATTTATATTTAATAAAAAAATTGAATTTTTAGGCTGCGGGTTGTTGATCTCCTTTATATTCACTCAGTAAACCTGACTCTTCAATCATCCATTGCGCCGGGATTCCGTAGCCGCGCGTAGGGTCATTGACAAAGACATGGGTTATGGCGCCTGCCAGTAAATTATCCTGGATTATGGGACTGCCGCTCATACCCTGAACTATACCTCCGGCCTGCTCCAGAAGATTTTGGTCGGTAATTTTTATTACCAGTGCTTTTCCATCCTGCCTGGCCAGTTTATTTATCTTTATTATTTCTATTTCAAACTTTTCTATCTTGTCATCTTTCAATACGGTAAGAATCTCAGCTTTGCCTTCATGTATCTGGTCAGCCATAGCCACTGGTATCGCCTCTCTGAATGAAGTGTTCTCAACAGGATTTTTTAGACAGCCAAAGATACCCAGCTTTGTGTTTTTACTGATAGTTCCACTTACTTTTTTCTCAGCGGGGAATACACCTATTTTTTCACCTGGCTGCCCCCTCTTCCCCCTGTGAACACCCTGGACATCGGCGTTTATAATCTCGCCATCTGATAGTTCAACAGGCTGAGTTGACCCCAGGTTGGTAATCAGGTGGCCAAGCGCCCCGTAAATCTTGCTTTCCGGCTCATAAAAGGTTAACGTACCGATCCCTGCGGCGCCATCCCTGATCAGCAGGCCGAGCCTGTACTGCATTGTATCCGTGCAAAATACCGGCTTGACCTTTTTAGTGAATAATTCTCCCTCCCGCTTAACTTCAATCAAAAGCGGCTCTCCGGCGGCGCCTGCTTTAGCCACCAGTTCCCGCACCTGACTGTCACTGTGTATTGTTTCATCGTTTATCTTTAATATAATGTCACCTTCCATGAGCCCTGCTTCTTCAGCCGGTTTTACTTTTCGGCCTGATTCGTCCAGTACGGCTGTATGCCCGACTATGAGAACACCCTGGGAGTGGAGCAAAACTCCTATGGACTGCCCGCCGGGTACAACTTTTACCTGTGGCAGTACACTTACCAGGACATCTCTTACGTGTACCACCCCGAACAGGCTCAATCTTACCTGTAGTTGTCCCGGTTGTGAAGCTACAGGGCCGGAAAGCGGGTCAAAACAATCAGCAACACCATCAATTTGAGCTTTTAATGTCTTTTGCAACGGGGCGGGGAAATTAATTTTAAGCGGTTCTCCTACAGCTACAGATTGTTTGTCCGGCAACAGCATGATGCTCTGCACCTGGTAGCTAAAAACACCGGACAAAAAGATTAACACACTACAAAGAAAACCTTTAAATTTTCCCCTCAAGCATCACTCCCCCAATGTTATTGTCACCCACCTCCAAAAATCATGAAAAATCGTGATATTCAAAAATAACGCATCATATTTAGTGTAAAATTAATATAACCTCAGCATATCGCTTTTATTACGCCTAAATGTGCCTCAACTTGCCAATATCGCATTTTAATTGGCTTCACAAACGAATATGTAAATTCTAGTTCAATTGCCGGGAATAAAAATAAAAATCCGCACTTTTTAAAAGTGCGGATTTAAGAATACAGAATTCAGGGTCAGAATTCAGAAGAAAACACATTTTTTGGATATTTTTATTCTGAATTCTGGATTCTGAATTCTAAAATATTCTTTTCCCTGAAGCATTTTCAAGCATTTGCCTGGCATGGCGGCGTGTAATTTCGGTGATCTCCCGGCCGCCCAGCATTCTGGCCAGTTCCTCCAGCCTTTCCCCGGGCTCAAGTAGGCGTGCTCTTGTAACTGTACGACCTTCTTCCATTTCCTTGACAATAAGGTAGTGCGCTTTGGCATGGCTGGCGACCTGGGCGGAGTGGGTTACGCAAATCACCTGGCGGTGACGTCCCAACTGCGACATCTTTTCAGCCACAGATTGCAGCGACCGGCCGCCAATGCCTGTGTCCGCCTCGTCAAAAACCAGGACTGGAATTTCATCGGTAACAGCCAGGATGGCTTTTAACGCCAGCATAACCCTTGTCAGTTCCCCTCCAGAAGCAATTTTAGACAGTTGTTTCAAAGGTTCACCAGGGTTAGTGGCGATGAGAAAATCCACCCGTTCTAACCCGTCCCGTGCCGGGCCGGATATCTCCGTAAAAGCAACCTGGAATGCCACCCGTCCCATTTCCAAGGAAAGCAGCTCTGCCGATACCGCTTCCCGCAGCAGTCCCGCCGCTTCTCGCCGGGCGGTGCTCAAAACCCCGGCAGCCTGGCTGTATGCCGCCTCAACCTTCCCGATTTCCTGTACGGCTTCCTGCAGTAATTCGTCCGTATTTTCCAGTATCGCCAGCTCGCCGCGCATGGCTTTCAGCCTGTCAATTATTTCACTGATTGTTTCGCCATATTTTCTTTTAAGTCTTTTAATCTGCTCCAGCCTGTCTTCCACAGCCTCCAGCCTGTTGGGGCTGAACTCAATTCCATCTCTGTAGCAGGCAAGTTCCCGCACAGCGTCTTCAGCCTGGTAGTAGGCGTTTTCCAGGGCAGCCAGAATTGTCTCTGCACGTTTGTCCAGCGCAGCAAGGTTCCGCAAGGCCTCCACCGCTTGTGCCAGCAGGTCCAGGGCTGGTAACTGGCCGCCGGCTTCCCCGTACAGCAGAGCGTAGGCGCCGGAAACCAGGGAATTTATCTTCTCCGCGTTTGCCAGCACTTTTTTTTCTTCTTCTAACTCTATGTCCTCGCCCAACCTAAGTTTGGCCAGCTCGATTTCCTTGGTCATGTAGAGCAGTTCACCCTTGCGCCTGTCCCTGTCACCAGCGTCCGCGGTGAGCCTGTCCAGGCTTAAGCGGGCTTCCTTCCAACGCGTATATAGTGAATTAACTTCCTGTAAAGCCTGCAGCAGTCTGTCCCCGCCAAACCGGTCCAAAAGCTGGCGCTGTTTTTCCTGGTCAAGCAGGGAGTTCAACTCCAGTTGCATGTGCATGTCTGCCAGGCTGCCGCCGACTTTTTTGAGAAAACCAAGAGTCACTACCTGGCCGTTGACACGTGAAACACTTTTACCGGAACGGCTTATTTCCCTGGCCAGGATCAGTGTGGCGTCCTCCGGCGCATCAACTCCCTGCTCGTCCAAAAGCTGGGCAATTTCCCGCACGGCACTGATGTCAAAAGCTGCTTGGAGAAACGCTTTTTCAGCTCCGGTGCGAATCTGGCCGGCAGAAACCCTGCCGCCGAGGACTATCTGGAGGGCATCGATGATAATTGACTTTCCGGCACCGGTTTCACCTGTAAGAACATTAAAACCATTTTGAAAGTCCATTCTCAACTGATCGATGATCCCAAAGTTCTTAATAGAGATACTCAGCAGCATAAGCCCACCCCGCTGAAACGATCATATATAAAACATTTGTTTTTCTTTATACCCTATTTCCCACTTAATAAATCGCTGAATTTTTTAATTATATCACTAACCGCTTCTTTTGGTTTCACCACGACCATAATGGTATCGTCTCCGCCGACTGTGCCGATGATTTCCCTCCACCCCATATTGTCTATAGCTAAAGCCACAGCCTGCGCCCCGCCGGGTGGAGTTTTAATTATAATCAGGTTTTCACTGAAATCCAAACTGACTACTGAGTCCCTAAAGACTCGCTTTAAGCATTCTTCACCGTTTGGCACTGGTTGTCCAACAGGCTGCGCGTAACAGAAAACATTGTTTCTCCGTGGTACTTTAATCAGGCCCAACTCCTTAATATCCCTGGAAATGGTCGCCTGCGTCACTTTACAACCCACCGACTTCAAAGCCCTTGCCAGGTCTTCCTGGGTTTCAATGTCTTCATTCTTAATTATATCAAGTATCTTGCGCTGCCGGCCAGCCTTCATCTAAGCACCATCCTTCTCTATGACAATAACAACCGGCGCGTTGGCGGCACGGTTTACAAAAGATATCTTAATTACTTTAAAAATATCCGCGTTGAGTGAAGATATAAATTTTTCAACTGTTTCGGCTTCCTCCCTGCCGCCAGGGTGGCCCGTATAAATCACCAGCCCGATCCTGCCGCCCGTCCGCAGTAATTCCAGGGCCGCGCCCAGCGCTTTTAAGGTTGTCAGGGGCTGAGTAACTATGGAGTGATCCCCGCCGGGCAAATACCCCAGGTTAAACATCACCGCGTCAACAGGTCCCGGCACTAGTTTTCTCATTTTCTCGTGGCCTGCCTGCAGCAGTTCAACCCTTTCCATGCAGCCGTTATTTTTCAGAAGTTCTTGTGTGATCTGCAGCGCTTTGGCCTGGGTGTCAAAGGCGTACACTTTTCCACCCTCGCCAACCAGCCGGGCTAAAAAAAGTGTGTCATTACCGTTACCCGCTGTGGCGTCTACAGCAGTTCCGCCGTTATTAACCGCTTCGGCCACAAAAAACTGGGCCAGATAAACAGCGCTGCCGATCCCTTTAGACACCATTACGCGCATCCTCGTCTTTTAGTTTATTGCGCAAAACTTCAAAAAAACTTCTGCCCGCCATACGCAAAAACTTGGCTTTTTGACAGGCCCGTTTTATTTTTATCTCATCATACTGGCGCAAACTGACGCCATGCTGCCCGTCCATTGTCAGCATCACCTCTCCCCAGTTTGAGCGAAGCACTAATTTAACTGTACTCTGCGGGGTTATAACCACTGGTCTGGCCCAAAGTGAATGCGGGCAGATGGGTGTAAGCAGGATCAGATCAAGTTCCGGTGTTGCCAGCGGGCCTCCCGCAGAAAGCGAATAGGCTGTAGAGCCGGTAGGCGTAGCTATAATCACACCATCCGCGTGATAATAATTGAAAAACTCCTCGTTAATATATGCTTCCAGGCATATCGGCCTTGGTATAGTCCCTTTGGTTATTACCGCGTCATTAAGTCCTACAAAACTATGTACTAAATTGCCCTGCCTGTATATTTCAGCCTGCAGCATCATCCGCTCTTCTATACGGTACTGCCCCGTCAGAATTTTTTCCAGCGCGGGCAGCGCCTCAGGCACATCTATTTCAGTAAGGAAGCCGAGGTGCCCCAGGTTAATGCCAGCAATAGGTATGCCTGTATGAGCCACCCGGCGTGTTGTCCAGAGCATAGTCCCGTCACCGCCGAAAACCAGTATACACTCCGACCTGTCTAAAAGCTCCTCCTGGGAAACACCGAAATCGGGCAAACCTAATTGCTGAGCAGTGCCTTCTTCAATCATCACACCGCATCCCCTGTGTTCAAGCCAGCGGGAAATCTGCGCAACAAGCTCGCATACCCCTTTTTTATTCAGATTTACCACCAGCCCGAAATTTTTCAAGTTAATACCCCCTCACAGTCAGCTTACTTAATTTACAAAACAAGAAAACCTCGAATTATACTTAGTTGGTATGAATTCAATGATTTCATATTGAGCGGCTTTATTAATCAAAAAAGGATCCTCGCTTATAATTCCTTCAATTTCTTCCCTGTTGCTTGTGTTGGCTATAATAACCCCGCCGGTTCTTGGGTTTCTTCTGCCGGAGCAGATAAACTTGCCTTCTTCATAATACTTTTCAAGATACCTAATATGGTTTTCTAAAAGCCGGTCAATTTCCTCCAGGGGTTTTATGTATTTGAGCAGCAAAATAAACATTATATTCTCCTCTGTTCCTGATTTTCGTTTGAATTAAGATAGTTACTTACGCTTCTTTTTAATAAGCTGGTCATGGGCCCGATTCACAGTTTCAATAATACTACTGGCGGCTTCGGTATTTGTCCCGTCCTTCTGAAAATACAGCAAATATTCAATATTCCCTTCCGGGCCTGTGACAGGTGAGTAATCAAGACCTTTTACCGCCCAGCCAAGTGCCGCTATAAGAGCATCTATGTTTCTCAGCACCTCTATGTGAATATCCGGCTCACGGACCACCCCTTTTTTTCCTACCTTTTCCCGGCCGGCCTCAAACTGAGGCTTGACCAAAGCCACACCTTCGGCCCCGGGTGTGGTTAGCTCACCGACCCTTGGCAGTACTTTGCCCAGAGATATAAAAGAAACATCTATGGTGGCAAAGTCCGGCGTTTCCACAAGAGCTTCTTTTGTCAGAAAGCGGATGTTGCTACGCTCCAATACCACCACTCTGGGGTCGTTCCGGAGCTGCCAGGCCAACTGGCCGTATCCTACATCCACCGCGTAAACCTTCCTGGCGCCGTGCCTTAAGGCACAGTCAGTAAAGCCCCCAGTCGAAGCTCCTACGTCGAGGACCACACGCCCATTCAGGTCAATGTTAAAAACCTGAACAGCCTTTGCCAGTTTCAGCCCGCCACGGCTTACATACGGCAGCTGGTTGCCGCGAACCTCTATAGCGGCTTCCGGTTTCACCATCAACCCGGGCTTATCCGCTTTTTCTCCTTTTATAAAAACCAGGCCGGCCATAATAGCCGCCCTTGCTTTTTCTCTGCTGGGGTAGAAACCTTCCTCAGTCAACCTTACATCCAGCCGCTGTTTTTCCTGAGACAAATCAGATCCCCCCGGAAAAATGAGGCTAATTACTGTCAGAAACCACAGCCAGCCTCCTGGTTCTGTTTCTGCCGGCTTTTTTTTCCACTACCGCCCTTACTACCTGTTCTGCGGAGAGCCCGTACCTGGCTTTCAGCAATGCCGGCGTGCCGTGTTCAACAAATGTGTCCGGGATGCCGATGCACTGGACCCTGACATCCCTGATTCCCCTGGCAGACAACAGCTCAAGCACGGCGCTGCCGAAACCGCAGCTCAGCACGTGCTCCTCTATGGTAAACAAATTTCCTGTTCTTCCGGCATAATGTATAATGCATTCCTCGTCCAAAGGTTTAACAAACCTGGCGTTAATTACTGTCGCCTCAATACCCTTCCCGGCCAAAGCCGCAGCCGCCTCAACGGCCAGGTTGACCATGCTTCCAATGGCCAGCAGGGTAACATCAGAGCCCTTGCGCAGGACCTCAGACTTACCAAGCGGCAGTACCATGTAATCGTCGTCCAGCCTGGCGCCGCAGCCGGCGCCCCGCGGGTAACGGACGGCAGCCGGCCCCGGGTGGCTCACTGCTGTGGCTAACATATGCTGCAGTTCGTTTTCATCTTTGGGAGCCATGATTACCATATTAGGTATCGACCTGAGGTAAGCAAAATCAAAGAGACCGTGGTGGGTGGCCCCGTCTTCGCCCACTACACCCGAACGGTCTACAGCAAAAGTTACAGGCTTGTTCTGCAGGGACACGTCATGCAGAATCTGGTCAAAAGCCCGCTGCAGGAACGTGGAATATATAGCCACCACAGGATGGTAACCGCCTGCCGCCAGTGCGGCAGACATGGTCACAGCGTGCTGTTCGGCGATACCCACATCAAAAAAACGCTTGGGATAAAGCCTGGCAAAGTTAGTCAGGCCGGTACCGCTGGTCATCGCTGCTGTAACAGCGACTATATTATCGTTATCGCGTGCCAGCTTGATCATCGTCCGGCCGAAAATATCCGTGTATGAAGGGGCTTTATTATTTTTGATAATTTCTCCGCTGACCGGGTCAAACGGCCCCACCCCGTGAAAGCGGTCCGGATTGCTTTCAGCCGGGCGGTAGCCCTTTCCCTTCTTAGTTAGAGCATGTACCAGCACCGGCCCTTTAGTGGCTTTGGCACGCTGCAGCACATTTACAACAGCCTTGATATCGTGGCCGTCGATCGGGCCAAGGTATTTGAAGCCCATTTCCTCAAACAGCATGCCGGGGACCACCAGGTATTTCAAACTGTCTTTAAATCTCTCAACCAAACGCAGCAGGGTAGAACCTATGGGAACTTTGCGCATCAGCTGTTCCAGTTCTTCCTTGCCTTTGGAATACATAGGGTCTGTCCTCATCCGGGTTAAATAGCCGGACATAGCCCCTACGTTTTGTGCTATCGACATTTCATTGTCATTTAGAATCACAATCATGTCTTTTTTCAGGTGACCAGCGTGGTTGAGCGCTTCAAAAGCCATGCCGCCGGTCATGGCGCCGTCACCTATCACAGCAACTACCGAGTGGTCTTCGCCCTTCAGGTCACGGGCTATGGCCAGACCCAGGGCGGCTGAAATAGAAGTGCTGCTGTGACCGGTGCCAAAAGCGTCGTGCACGCTTTCAGCCGGCCTGGGGAAACCGCTGATCCCGCCGAACTGGCGCAGTGTGTCAAACTCATCCCTGCGCCCGGTGATTATTTTATGACTATAGCTCTGGTGCCCCACATCCCAAACAATCTTATCAACCGGTGAGTCGAAAACTTTGTGCAAACCAAGGGTAAGCTCCACCATTCCCAAACTGGGCGCCAGGTGCCCGCCGGTTTTCGCAACAGTTTCAATGAGCAGATGCCTTATTTCTTTGGCCAGTTCCTGCAGCTGCTGGTATGTCATCGGGCGGATATCCCGCGGGGAGTTAACCTGTTTCAATAACCTGCTCATCACTTACTCACCCTTCTTGTTCCTAGGGCCGCGCGTTTTGCGAAAAGGGCTGTAGCCAGTTGCGTCTTCCACTTTGGCCAGTACCCTGCCAACAAAAAAAATCACATCTTCCGGGTGGCTCAGCGCAATCTTTTTACCAGCCGCCTTGGTAGAAACAATCACCGCGGCAATAAAAGCGGTGATTAACACGTTAAGCCAGAACTGGCTTATAACCGGTCCCATTGTCATTATCTGCACCACTATCGATATGCCCAAGGCTCCACCGACCGTTGTGGTGATATCACCAATAACATCGTTAGTCAAATTAGCTACTTTATCGGCGTTCCGGATCAACTGCAGGCCGTGCGGCGCTCCTCTTACCCGCTTGGACGCTTTGGCGTTGAATGGTATATGGGAAGCCGCGGTAACAGCTGTTCCCACTACGTCAGCCAGCATGTTTATAAGAATAATCAGACCAAGGAAAAAAAAAGACAAAATTATACTGTTTAACCTGGAGGCAAATGTCTCGGAAAGAAAGGTAAAGATAACGGCTAAAAAAAATGAGCCGATGCCTACCAAAACGATATATCTACCGGAAACGGTAGATTTATTATTGCCCAAAAAATTCACCTCATACCGGATTAAGGCTCGCCCGATCTTATCATTGACAAGTGTTTTATGTAAGAGATAAATGACGGCAGACCGGGTAAATATTGTGGCTTAGGTCTAGCAGGATTTTCCCAAACAGCTGCCGGCTGTCACCAAACCGGCGGTTTCCCTTTAAAGCCGTTTCCGATCGTTACCGATGCCGGGGCTAGATTACCACTTAGTCCACACTGCAATCCCCGGTCCGCCCTGGTAACCCGGACAGCCTAGGAGTTTTCCTCAACAGATTGCACCTTTCTTAGCCTCTTTTGCAGCAAAGGTTTCAGCCAACAAGCCGGTCTTTCATGGGCCCATGTCCGGCGGCCTGTAAAAACAGGCATCCACCACTGCCACTCAAGGCAGGCTACACTGCACGCAGCTGTTCACCACATGCAGGTTTAATCCCAAGCCATAGTTGACCATCCAGCAGATGCATGGCTGCCCACGAACTTGGGTCTCCACGGTGGCAGGGTCAACGCCCGCATGCCATTGCAGGTCGCCCTACCACCTTAACTCCCAGTACCAACCCCCGACTGGGCGTCGATAGCCAGCACCAGGAACTTCATCGATATGCCCTTGACGGATTTTTAGGCCCGCCTTCAAAAAGGCTCATCTGACTAGGATACTGCGTCATTTATCGAAAAAACTTATTTACGAATATCAATTATAACAAAACAATATTTCACTTTCAAATACCGCTTGAACTAAAATTCACCCCTGTAAATTCATATAGGTTGGCCTGGACTGGAATTCCTGCTGGAGATTATCAAGGCTTTCCCTTAGTCTAGAAATCCCGCTCAATCACAAACTTAACCAAGGCTCTCAAAAAATCCGCCTCCCGGCCGAACTTACTCAAAGCAGCCGTGGCTTTGCCCGCGGCAAGACGGGCTTTCTCTTTTGATTGATCCAGGCCAAACAGCGCGGGGTAAGTAGCTTTCTTGTTCCTAACGTCGCTTCCCACCGGTTTGCCCAGTTTCTTTTCGTCGCCTTCGATATCAAGAATATCATCCTTGATCTGAAAGGCCAGCCCCATGTGTTCGGCATATTCGGTCAGGCAGGCCAGTTCCTCATCACTCGCCCCGGCCAGTATGGCGCCTGTTCTCAAGGAAACCCGGTACATGGCGCCTGTTTTGTGGCGGTGGATGTATTCCAGTGTGCTTTCTTCTATGGCCTCACCGGCGGAAAAAGTATCCACGACCTGGCCGCCAATCAGCCCCAGAGTTCCTGCCCCGGCGGCCACTTCATTGATCACCCTGACCACAGCGTCCGGGCTCGCGCCGCGGCACTCTGAAAGAAGCTTGAAAGCCAGCGTCAGGAGAGCGTCTCCAACCAACAGCGCCATGGCCTCGCCGTAAACCTTGTGGCTGGTTAATTTGCCCCTGCGGTAATCGTCGTTATCCATGGCAGGCAGGTCATCATGAACAAGAGAATAAACATGAATCAGCTCTATGGCGCAGGCGGCAGGCAGGACATCAGCGGCACTCCCGCCCACCGTCTCGGCAGCGGCCAGCACCAGCGCCGGTCTGAGTCTTTTCCCGCCTCCCATGACACTATAGCGCATAGCCTGGTGGATCAGGGGCGGGTATGTATCCGGCTTGGGCAGAAAGCGGTCCAGTGCTTCTCCAACCAACACGGCCTTCTTTTTGAGCTCCTCTTTAAAAATCACACCCGGCGCCCTCCCCTCCAGCTGGCAGCCTGTCAATTTCCTTTAATGTGACTCCACCGCTTTCATCTCTGGTCAGGATGGCGATACGCTGCTCGGCGGCCTCAAGACTTTTATTGCATACTTTTGAAAGCTCAATCCCCTCTGCAAACAGCTCCAGCGCTTTCTCAAGCGGCAGGCCGCCGTCCTCCAACTCCTTTACCACAGCCTCCAACCGCGCTATAGCATCTTCAAAACTCATGTTTTTACCTTCAGCGGCCATGATCGTCCTCCAGCTAATTTATTCCTTCTATTATAACTAAAAACAATTGTGTTTTAAATAAAAATTAGAAATAGGTCTCTGTAATAAGACCTACTTTAAATGAAAAATAATCAGCTATCAAAAACTGCGAGAGTTTAACTGTCTTATAGTCTATAAACACTCGAACTAAATGAAGGTAGAGAAGCTTTTAACGCTGCCTGGAAGGAAAATTACCTGTAATATTATATTTTTGAATTTTCCGGACTACTGTCGACTGATCAATATTTAAAACCTTGGCTACCTTATAAGTATTTTTGTGACGTGTATAGGCCAACGTAACCATTTGTTTTTCTAATTCCTCAACAGCCTCTTTCAGGGGAAATATATCAAGTATATAAACCCGTTTTAGCCTGCTGCTTTTTGCTTCAAACATATGCTCGGGGAGATTGTCAGCCATAATTTCTGAAGCTTCCACGGTAACAAATAATCTTTCCACGAGATTTTCCAGCTCTCTTACGTTGCCCGGCCAGCTGTAATTCTTTAAAGCATTAATCACTTCGGTGGAAAACTTTTTATTTGTATTATATTTCGTATTTAACCTGTTCAGTAAAAAATGCGCAAGGGCTGGAATATCCTCCTGTCTTGATCGCAGGGGGGGAATAATTACAGGTATAACATTAAGCTTGTAATATAAATCCTCTCTGAAAGTACCCTCCGATACCATCGCCAGTATATCCCTGTTAGTAGCGGCTATAAATCTAATATCTACGTTGATATATTCGCTGCCGCCTACGCGTGTCAGCCTTTTTTCCTGGATGACCTGCAAGAGTCTTACCTGCATCCCTAGAGGGAGAGCAGTAATTTCATCCAGGAATACAGTGCCGCCACTGGCAAGTTCCAGAAGGCCGGTTTTAACTTCCCTGCGCTTCCCGGTAAAAGCGCCCTTCTCATAACCAAAAAATTCTGATTCCAAAAGGTTTTCCGGAATCGTACCGCAGTTGATGGTGATAAACGGGCCATTCGACCGTTTACCCAAACTGTGCAGGCGTGAAGCGATAACACCCTTACCAGTGCCGGACTCACCCATGATCAACACAGTAGAATCCACCTTCGCAACTTTTTCAAGCATCTCAATAATCGCCTTCATTTGGGGGCTTTGAGCTACTAGTTCGTTGCTTTTATTTAGCTGGTTAGGTTTTAAGTGTTGTTGAAGGTGGCTTTCCGCCAGCTGCCCGGCACTTTCAAGCTGTTTTTTTAGATTCAGAAGTTCTGAGATATCCCTGGAGTTTACTACTATGCGTATAATATCACCATTCTCGTTAAATATCGGGTTGCCTGTAGTGATTAACTGTTTCCCGCTTTTAGTCTTCTGGGTGATGGTCAGACGCTTCTTTTCCTTGAGCACAAGCCTTGCAACCGACGGACTAAAATACCCGGCTTTTTCAAGTTCTACAACATTTTTACCCAGTAAAGATTCCACCGGTACACCGTAATAGGTTTCCCCTGCTTTATTAATACGCTTGGTGTTTCCACTGCCATCAATAATAAAAATTTCGTCAAGCGATGAGTTAAATGTATCTACAAGCTCCTCTACCAGTTCCCTCTGCTCATTTAACTCATCCCAGCAAGAGTCCCTATCCACAAAAATCAACCTGCCTCTCGTACTTGGTGAAGAAAGGGAAACTATACTGCTTAGTGACCTGACATATATATATACCCTTTTAACATCCGGGTCGTTAGTTATTCTGAATCTAGCTGACTAGCTAATTAGAATAATGAAATAAATCTTTGGTTAAACCTCTTAAATACCTATATGTAGTATTAAGGATAATGCGTTTTACCATTACTCTATTTTAATCCATAATCTTTCAATACACAACATTATAAATGAAACGGAAGACAAGCAGGATGCATTAATGCATTTTTCAAAGTTTTCTGCATCAACTATTATATGGCTTAAAAAAGACACTGATTAAAGACTAATTAGCGTCTTTTCTTAAAAGTACTGCTTTTTGAAATGGATTTTACCATTACAACTATTTCGTGTCAAGTAATATTATGCCTTTCAAGCCTCAGAATAATGCTAATGCGCATCTTATTATTTACCATTTGCAATGTATTTGAATGAAATTTATATCTTCACAATCCGTAATATATGGTATAATTGTTGCATTAAATTAATTGAACAAGATTAGACGTTGCTAAAGTAATTATGGAATATGCTTTCTCCAAAAGATTAAGTCGTCTGGAAATTGCCATATATAGTTTCCGACAGTTATAGAAAAATCTACTTAGGAGGTTAAAAACAAGTGATTAATCTGAAGACACAGGTCCCAGGCCCTAATTCTGAAAAGCTCCTGGAGAAAAGAAACAAGTTCATTCCCAAAGGCATTTCTTACTCTTTCCCTGTCTTCGCCGAAGAAGCAAAGGGGGCTATGATTACTGATGTTGACGGCAATCAGTTTATAGATTTTGCAGCCGGCATAGGAGTAATAAATGTGGGACACTGCAATGACCGTGTGGTAAAAGCGGTGAAGGCCCAATTAGACAAGTACATTCACACCAGTATCAATGTGTTTATGTACGAGCAGTATGTGGATCTTGCGGAGAAGCTTGCTGCTATTACACCAGGCGATTTTCCCAAAAAGACGATGTTTGCCAACAGCGGCGCCGAGGCCGTTGAAAATGCCGTTAAAATCGCCAGGAAATACACCAGGAAAAAAGGAATTATCGCCCTGGAGTGCGCTTTCCACGGCCGCACCCTGATGACCATGACTTTGACCAGCAAAGTGAGGCCATACAAATATGAATTCGGGCCTTTCGCTCCAGAAGTCTACAAAATCCCTTCTGCTTACTGCTACCGCTGCTATTTCGGTTTAAGCTACCCGAATTGTGAAATGCAGTGCGTCAAGAACCTGGAAAGGTTCTTCATCGCGGAATGCCCCGCGGACAACATTGCCGCACTGATTGCCGAGCCCATTCAAGGTGAAGGCGGCTTTATCGTCCCGCCGCCTGAATATTTATCTGGCTTAAAAGAAATCTGCTCAAAATACGGCATCCTGTTCATCGTGGACGAGATCCAGTCTGGTTTTGGCCGCTCGGGGAAAATGTTTGCCAGCGAACATTTTGGACTTGAAGCCGACCTGATTACCATTGCTAAATCCCTGGCCGCGGGCTTCCCCTTGAGCGCGGTAACAGGGCGGGCGGAAATTATGGATGCACCGGCCCCTGGTGAGATTGGCGGCACATATGGCGGCAACCCGGTGTCCTGTGTGGCGGCTCTCGAAGTCATTGACATTATGCGGGAAGAAGCTCTTCCCGAGCGGGCTCTCAAAATAGGCGAGACTATGAAGAAGCGCTTATATGAAATGCAGGAAAAATACCCGGTGATAGGAGATGTGCGCGGGCTTGGCGCAATGGTCGCTATCGAACTGGTTAATGACCGTAAAACCAAGGAACCGGCCAAAGAAATCACCGGCAAATTGGCTGCAGGCTGCTACAAAAGAGGGCTGGTCGTACTGACCGCAGGCATATACAGCAACGTGCTGCGGTTCCTGCCCACACTGGTTCTCAGCGACGAAGAACTGAACCAGGCCATGGATGTACTGGAAGAGTCGTTAAAAGAAGCGTTGGGCTGCTAGGAAGTTTAGGCCATTGCAACGCTGTGCGACTAAAGTCGCACCTACATTTTCAGTCAACCTAGAAAGTTCTTTTAAGAGTTGTAGGTTCGATTTCAATCGAACAACGGCGCGCCGGCGCCGTATGAGTTTGTGACCAGTGTAACATTGTGCGAATGAATTCGCACCTACACTTTTAGGTTTTCAAGACTGTTTAAGCCCTGCGTTTGCTTAAAAAACGCAAGGCTTTTGTTTATCTGTCCATCCTTTTTAGTTATCTGAGTTTTTATTTTCCACGACGCAGTGCAAAAGACCCCGGTGCAGCCGGACTGAGAGCCTGGCGCCAATTTCAACTGAGTCTGTGTCTTGGACCACCCTATTACCATCAGGGGTGGTACATATGCTGTAACCTCTGGCCAGGGTGGACAGGGGACTCAAGGTCTGCAGGCGGCCGGCAAGGACGGCCAGCCTTTTTTCCTGCCCGCCGACCGAACTGTGCACACCCTGGTTTAGACGGTGCAGCAAGAAATCAAGGGACTGCTGTCTGGACCCGCAAAACACATCCAGCGGCCTGGTAAAATGGCGGTTGTTCATACAGGCGGCTAGCCTTTGCCCGCAGCCTTTGACTTTATCATTAGCGGCACGGTAAAGCCTGGTTTTGAGAGACTGGACGTGGCGCGTCATTTCTCTTTTATCGGGTACAGCGAGCTCAGCAGCGGCTGATGGGGTCGCTGCCCTCTTATCTGCTACAAAATCAGAAATAGTGATGTCAGTTTCGTGTCCCACAGCCGAGATAACCGGAATTTTAGAATTATAGATGCTGCGCGCCACAATTTCCGTGTTGAAAGCCCACAGCTCCTCCAGTGATCCGCCTCCCCGGCCCACAATAATAAGGTCCACCCCGCCCAGCTTATTCAACAATTGGACACCACGGGCAACGTCAGGCGGGGCGCTTTCTCCCTGTACCAGTACGGGTACCAGGACGATCTCCAAGCCCGGCCAGCGCCGCCTGATTATTTCCACTAAGTCCCTCACCGCCGCGCCCGTTGGCGAGGTTACAATACCTATACGCTTTGGCAAAAGTGGCAGGGGCTTTTTATGCCCGGGATCAAAAAGACCTTCTTTCTGAAGTCTCTCTTTAAGCTGCTCGAATGCCAGGTAAAGGGCGCCGGTACCGTCGGGTTCCATTTCCTCGGCATAGAGCTGGTAAGCGCCGTCCCGCTCATATAAGGAGACATATCCCCTGACTGTAACTGCCATGCCGTTTTCAGGGCGAAAAAGCAAAGAGCGGCTTCTGGAACGGAACATTACTACTCTCAGACAGCTGTAGTTATCCTTCAGAGTAAAATAAAAATGCCCTGAGGTGGCAGCTTTAAAATTGGAGATCTCTCCCTTTACCCATACATTTGCCAGCAGGTAATCTTTTTCAAGCAGCGTTTTAATATGCTGGTTCAGTTCCTGCACAGTCAGTATCCGCAAGACAACTTCCCCTCTTTGAGAAATGGGACGTGAGACGTGAGAAGTGTGATAACAGGCATTCCTCTTTTGTCTTTGAATCCCTGCTATCACACTCTCATATCCAACGTCTTATAACTTACATGCAAAATTAGATTTTTTGTAGGTGCGAATTTATTCGCACAATGTCGCAATAGCAGAAAAATGTTTGGATCCAAGGCCCCTTGTTCGATTGAAATCGAACCTACATATTTTATCAAATCTCACGTCCCACGGCCCACGTCTCACTTCCCACTTAGGTACGCGTGGATAGACTTGGCGGCGGTCCTTCCCGCGCCCATGGCCAGGATCACCGTGGCGGCTCCTGTCACCACGTCGCCTCCCGCGTACACGCCGGGCTTGGAGGTGGCGCCTGTTTCCAGGCTGGCGACGATGTTGCCCTTCCTGCTCAGCTCCAGGCCTTTGGTGGTCCTGGGCACCAGCGGGTTCG
>NZ_QFFZ01000032.1 GCF_004369225.1 Pelotomaculum propionicicum | reverse complement strand
TTTACCCTCGAATACCTCTTTTAAAGAATGGCTATCATTGGCGGCGGCCCCTGGTTTCATATTGTCTTTTCATGGGTTTGCTTAGTTTCTTTCCATTTTTCAAAGATACTTGGACTTAAGAGCCTAATGTAACGGTTTTGCCTCATGATTCATCCTATCTTTCTGTAATGGCTCTCCCCTCCCGGGCTTAATTCATACTGCATAGTATTATCTCCCTATTTTCGTCAACAACTGCTTTTTGCCTTCAAACTATTAGTCCCCCTTTGCTTTTTGTCCCTTTTCAGGAAGGATTCAACGCTTTTGCCGTCGAATTTTTCTATAGTCTGTAGTATGCGTCGATTTTAAATTGAGAGGTGCGGGGATTGATTCAGCTGCAAAATGTGACCAAGGTTTACCCAGGTGGCAACAAAGCGCTCTCTGATGTTACCCTGCGCATTAATAAAGGCGAGTTTGTCTTTCTGGTCGGCCCCAGCGGGGCGGGCAAATCTACCCTGACCAAGCTTTTATACAGAGAGGAGCTTCCTTCTCGCGGCCAGATTATCTTCAACGGGAAAAACGTGGTGCGTATGCGCCAAAAGGATATTCCCTACCTGAGGCGTAAAATCGGTATGGTTTTTCAGGATTTTCGCCTGCTTTCGCAAAAAACCGTAGCAGAAAACGTAGCTTTTGCTTTGGAAGTAACCGGCGCTTCCAATCGGGAGATAAAAAAGACGGTGCCTGCCGTTTTAAGCATGGTAGGTCTAGCTGAAAAGGCGGGTGTTTTCCCGGGCCACCTGTCCGGCGGAGAGCAGCAGCGGGTGTGCGTGGCGCGGGCGATTGTGAACAACCCGATCCTGATCATCGCCGACGAGCCCACGGGCAACCTGGACCCGGAAACGTCCTGGGAGCTGATGAAGCTCTTTAAAGAAATTAACAGGCGTGGCACCACTATCATCATGGCCACCCACGCCTGGGATATCGTGAATGCCATGAAAAAACGGGTGGTTGAACTCACAGGCGGTAAAATCGTGCGGGACGAGGAAGAAGGTGCTTACCGCTATGAGGATTAAGACCATTTCTTATTATTTCCGGGAGGCCTTTCAGTCTGTAGTGCGCAACAGTTGGATCTCCATCGCGTCGATTGGAGTTGTAGCTGTTTCTTTGCTGATTTTAGGCAGTTCCATGCTGCTGGTGATGAATGCCAACAACATTGCCGCCAACCTGGAATCCAGCGTTGAAATCAGTGTGTTTCTAAAAGATCAGACCACTCCCGATCAGATTAAGGATCTTGAAAATAAAATAAGAGCCATGCCTGAAGTGACCCAGGTTGTTTTTATAAGCAAGCAGCAGGCTCTGGAAGAGATGAAGGAAAGCTTCGGTGATAAAAAAGATATCCTGTCCGGCCTGGAGGAAAAGAATCCGCTGCCTGACACTCTCCGTATAAAGACAATCACCGCCGGCCAGGTGGCGCCGCTGGCCGGTGAGTTTGAGTCGTTCGCCCAGGTGGACCAGGTACGCTATGGCCAAGGCGTGGTGGAAAAGCTGCTGGCCATGAGCAAGTGGGTCCGGGCGGCGGGACTGGCTACCATGATCCTGCTGGGAATCGCAGCGGTATTCCTGATCGCCACCACTATCCGCCTTTCTGTTTATGCCCGGCGCAAGGAGATCGGCATTATGAAATTCCTCGGGGCAACCGACTGGTTTGTCAGGTTTCCTTTCATCCTGGAGGGCATGGTGCTCGGGCTGGCCGGCTCGCTTATAGCTGTGCTGGTTGTTTACTTCGGATACCTCTCCCTGATCGGAAATATTCAGCTCTCACTGCCTTTTATGCAGCTGGTGACAGACCGTGATTTGATTAAACCGCTGATGGGAGGGCTTATTGGGCTGGGATTGATTATCGGTGCGACAGGTAGCTTGATCAGCATGCGCAGGTTTTTGAGGGCGTAGATAAGCTGAATTTCTAATTAAATGTAGGTTCGGATTTATCCGAACAAAATCAGTTAAGCAGTTGATAATGTTAGCCGGCAATATCTTATTTTAAAGGGTGATTTGTTTGTTTGCAGGTTTTTTTAAGAAAAAAACGTTGTTCCTGGTAGTGGCGATGGTGATACTGACGGGCACACTGGGTATAGCGTACGGCGAAGACCTGGAGGATCAGTTGAACCAAACCAGGGAGCAGTTGGAGCAGACGAGGTCTGAAGCCGACCAGGCCAGAGGCATTGTCAATGATTATGCGGGGCAGGTGGCTAACCTAAACAGCCAGATCACTCAGAGAAGCCTTCAGCTCAAGGAGTTGGAAGACAACATGGCCAGGGTCAGCGAAAATCAACGTCAGACCGAGGCCGAACTGAGAGATGCCGAGAAAAAACTTGACCAGAGTACGGAGATGTTAAACAAAAGGGTGCGCACTATGTACGAGGCGGGTAATGTCAGCTACCTTGAAGTTCTTTTTGAAGCGAGTGATTTCAGCGACTTCATCAACCGCCTTGAGATGTTAAAGCGGGTGGTGCAACAGGACGTATCAACTGTTAATCAGGTTAAAGCCGACCGTCAGAGACTTGACAATAAAAAGGCCGACCTGCAGGTCCAGCAGGAAATGCTCGCAGCTTTGATCACCGAGCAGGATGCGGCCCGCAAAGATCTTGCGCTCAGGCAAAAAGAGAAAAATATTCTATTAAGCAAGGCGGAGTCCGACTTGTGGGATATTGAAGCCGAGGAGGCCAGGCTGGAAGCTCAGGAACAGTCTATTTTGAAAGAGATCGCCCGACTGCGCTCGAAAGACCGTCCTGCCTCCAGCGGCGGGTTCGCCTGGCCGGTGCCCGGCTGGACTGATATTTCCTCACCCTTCGGCTACCGCGTACACCCCATCCTGGGCTCGACCCGTTTTCACTCGGGCATTGACATTCCCGCGGATTACGGGGACACCGTGGTGGCGGCTCAGGACGGCACCGTTATAGATGCGAGTTCCATGAGCGGTTTCGGCAATATTGTGATGATCGATCACGGCGGGGGCGTCACGACTCTGTACGCTCACCTGTCTAGCCAACTGGTTTACCAGGGTCAGGAAGTAAGAAAAGGGGACCCCATTGCCAGGATTGGCAGCACCGGGCTTTCCACGGGCCCGCACCTTCATTTTACTGTTTATGTCAACGGTGAACCGGTAGACCCGATGAACTATTTTTAATAAAACCTAAAGATTGTATGACTCCAACTATGCCGCCGGGATTATTGATCCCGGCTTGTGCTTCTAATAAGGGTAGAAATCCTTAATTATTGGACATGTTTGCCACAGTAATGTAGTATAATAACGTATGTGAAGACAGGAACGGCAGGTGTGAGTTTTGGACTATAATAATTACAAGACCAGGTCTGGCGGCGGCAAGTGGCTTAAGACGGCGGGGATTATACTGGTTGTCCTGTTTGTGTTGGTGGGCGGCCTTCTAGCCAGCGATTATAAACATTTCGGCAATTTGATTAAAGTGATCACTCTGGTGCGCACGCAGTACCTGCAGCCGGTAAACTCCACCCAGCTGGTGGACGGCGCCATAAAAGGCATTGTAGACTCGCTGGATGATCCCTACTCAGTGTACCTGGAACCGAAAACCTACGCGCAGCTCAAGGAGCAGATCAAAGGTTCTTTTGGGGGTCTGGGCATACTGGTGGGCTTAAAGGAGCAAAAGCTCACAGTAGTGCGCGCCTATCAGGGGACGCCGGCGGCCAAGGCGGGCATTCAAGCCGGTGATGTCATTTCCAGAATCGACGATAGAGACACCAGCGGCATTGATATGGAAACCGCCTTAAAGCTGATGAGGGGGCCTGTCGGTTCGTCTGTAAGCCTGACTGTAACCAGGCAGGGTAATGCCGAGCCGCTGCAGTTTGCCCTGGTCAGGGAGGAAATAAGTGTGCCTACGGTGGAAGGCCAGGTGCTGTCAGGCACGAAAATCGGCTATATTATTATCAGCCAATTTACGGAGCGGACAGCTGAAGAAATGAAAGCAACGCTCAGCAAGCTGCAAGGTGAGTACATTACCGGCCTGATTCTGGACCTCAGGGATAACCCGGGCGGCGAATTGGGCACCGCGGTAAATGTGGCGAAAAACTTTATACCCAAAGGCCCGATTGTTTTTATTGACTACCGTGTCGGTGAGGACCAGGAGTTTTCCTCCGAGGGCCGTACAATAGGGCTCCCTCTGGTTGTTTTGATCAACGGCGGCAGCGCCAGCGCTTCCGAGATACTGGCTGGAGCGGTGAAAGACACGGGCGCGGGTACACTGGTAGGCACTAAAACTTTTGGCAAGGGCGTTGTCCAGACTGTTTTCCCGCTGAACAACGGGGCCGGTCTGAAGTTGACTACCGCCCGCTATTTAACACCCAATAAAAATGATATCAACCAAAAAGGGGTCGAACCGGATGTCCTGGTGCAGCCCCTGGAAGACAAGTCCCGCGACGTGCAGCTTGACCGGGCGCTCGAAATAATTAAACAAAAAACCGCCGGTTAAATCCAAATACTGTACATTACTAACAGAAGTATTAAAAGATTTGGGGACATTGCTCTAAAAGAGGTGTCCCCTTTCCACAGATGAGTAAACTCGCAGCGGGAAATACTTTTCAGAGTTGAGGTGACGCCGCTTGTTTCCTTTTTCTGAAGTGCTGCCCTTAATCTTTATAAGTTTCCTGCAGGCCTTCGCCGACCCGGCTTTCCTGTTTCTTTTCCTGGTGGTGTTCGCTTTGATCGCCGTGCAGTACAACCGGATGGAAAGGTTGAGGACGGACTTTTTTGGGGTAAAGACCAGGCGGAGTGGGATCGACATACTCGTGGCCACGGGTTTCGGCCTGCTGGGCGGCCTGGCCGGCAGCTGCCTGCTGGTTTTTGTGGGCTTGACCATTTCCGGTGACTTGTATTACCTGTGGCCGGTGGCCGTTTTACTTATGCTGGTCAATATCCGCTTTTTATGCTTTGCCTACGCCGGGGGCATCCTGGCCCTGTCCAGCCTGCTGCTGGGATACCCGCAGATAAGCGTACCGCAGATCCTGGCCCTGGTGGCCATCCTGCACATGGTGGAGAGCTTTTTGATCCTGGCCAGCGGCCATTTAGGAGCGGTGCCCGCTTACGTCAAGGGGCCGGAGGGTAATGTGGTCGGCGGCTTCACTTTGCAGAAATTCTGGCCTATCCCCATTGTGGCGCTGGTGGTACTGGCCGGGAGTTCCATTGAAGGAAGCAGTGTGGCAATGCCTGACTGGTGGCCTTTAATCAACCCGGTTGTTCAGGGGGACCTCCAGAACCTCATTTTTATGCTGCAGCCTCTGGTGGCGGGGCTTGGCTATGGTGATATCGCCATTGCCAGGAGCCCGGTTGAAAAGAGCAGGCTTTCCGCACTTTTCCTGGGTATCTACAGCCTGACCCTGCTGGCGCTCGCGTTATTGGCCGGGCAAAGCAGGATAGTGGCTTTTTTCGCGGCGCTACTTTCTCCGCTCGGGCATGAAGCGGTAATATATATAGGCAAAAGGATTGAATTGAAGGGAAAGCCCCTTTATGTTCCCTCGGAGCAGGGATTACGAGTTATGGATGTGCTGCCGGGAGGACCGGCCTGGCGCTCCGGACTGCGCCCGGGGGATGTCGTTATGTCAATAAACGGGATCAGGCCTCTGAGTAATGCTGAATTCCGTTATTTGATGCAGAACTCCATACCGCCCGTGGCGGTAGACTACCATAGCCGCTCTGCCGGGACGTCCAGGAGTGTAATTGTGGCCCAGGCTGTACCGGGGCAAACCTGGGGCTTGGCGCCAGTTCCTGAAAGCAACGAAAGCCGGTACCTGGAACTGCTCACAACTGGCCCCTTGGGGCGGTGGCTGCAACAAGCCTGGGGCAAATTTATGCGTTGACTCTAATAGTGGGCGGGGATATAATCAAGTCAAAAGGCCCGGATGATATCAGTCTGAATAAGGAACATTGCGCGGCAGGACGCGAAGGCCTGTCCGGGTGACAGGCCGCAGCTGTTTTACGGAGGTGAAGATATTTTGTGTGAATCTAACGCTTATCTGAGGAAGCAGGGAGAGCAGGATGAGCTTTTCCTGGAAGCGGTGGACCGGGTTGTGCCATACGAGGATGGCTTGCTGCTGGAGGATATCTTTGGGAAGAGGAAAATGATCAAAGCCAGGATTGCTGAACTGTCCCTGGTTGACCACAAGATCATTCTGGAAAGGATTGAATAAGGAACAAGAATACAGAATTCAGGAGTCAGAATTCAGAATAGAGAATAAAAACAAATCACGCTGATCTGGGATGGACCGGTTGCGTGATTTTTTTTGCAGGAAAATCCGGGGTGCGGGAGAAAAGAACTTTTAGGGGGTGGTGTCGTGAACAAGGTTACTTACAGGGAAGACCACGATCTGAGCGGTGTTAACAGCCTTGAGGAGCTAAAAGAAATGGCTTTGCCCTGCAAACGCTGCGCTTTACGGGCCGGTTGCACCGGCGTGGTTTTCGGGGAGGGGAATCCCAATGCCAGATTGATGCTGATCGGTGAGGGACCAGGCGCTGACGAAGACCTGCAGGGGCGTCCTTTTGTCGGCAAGGCAGGCCAGCTGCTGGACCAGATCCTGGCTGCAATTAACCTGGACCGGTTCACACATACCTATATTGCCAATGTAGTAAAGTGCCGTCCGCCGGGCAACAGGGCGCCGCGTCCGGAAGAAGCCGGGCAGTGCCTGCCCTGGCTTTACAGGCAGATCGAACTGGTTTCCCCGGATCTGATCGTCCTGTTGGGGAGCACCGCCCTGCAAAACCTGATCGATCCGGAAGCAAGGATTACTAAAATGCGCGGCCAGTGGCTGGTCAGCAAAAGCGGCATAAAAATCATGCCCACCTACCACCCGGCCGCCCTCTTGAGGGATATGAACAAGAAGCGCCCTGTCTGGGAGGACTTCCAAAAGGTCAGGGATGAATACAAGATCATAGCTGAAGGATAAAGAGCCGGCCGATGTGCCCGGCTTTTTCATCCTGTGCAGATGGGCGCGTTATCCGCGTTGCCGGCAGGGGTGTGCACCATGTTTTCACAGGGATATTCCGCCAGGGCCGGCCAGGCCCGCACGCCCTCTCTCCTGGCCTGTTCCAGCAGCGCCATGTAGCGCCTTTCAGCCGCGTTAATTTTGAAAATAACATATTCGTCGAGGTCCCGGTCGATGTGGTCCAGTTCTCTGAGTGCCTCCCGCCAGTCGCGCCGGGCGTTCTCCACAGCAGTTACTAAAAAGGGAGGAGCAGGTCCTTCCAGTGCCTCTTTGATCCTGGTTATTTCTCCCTGGTACAGGTTTTTAAATGCTGAAACAACCTTCATCAATTATCACCTCATTATTAATTATAATGCAAAATATGGAAAATAGAAGATTAAATAACATAAATTGTAATATAATCGTTCGACTTACCGCTCAATATTTAGACAGGATTTTAGACATAATAAAAAATCAATAGCGGTAAACGGGGTGAAGGCCGTGTACGGTATAAAAAAATGCCTTTTATACTTGTTAGTCATGATTATCTTTATCACTACCATCCCGTTTTTATACGGGTGTTCTAAAAAGGGACAGCAGCAAAAGAAGATAGTCAGCAACGGCGGCCAGGAAATTAAAATAGCAGTCAGCCTGGCCGATATGGAAAGAGATGGCAACCGGATCATCAAAAAAATCATGTCGGACCGCCAGAGCGGCCAGGGCCAAAACAGCCAGCAGAATGGCACTCAAAGTCAGCAGGGAGGGCAGCAAGGCGGCCAGGGGCAAAGCGGTCAGCAGGCCGGCCTCGATGTTGTACCGGTGCAGGGCGGCGGACAAGGAACTCAGGGACAGCAGGGGGGACAGGGGCAACAGAGCGGCCTGCAGGGGCAGCAGCGGGTGAATATCAGCTGGCTGGATGCTAAAAACGATCCGGCTCAGCAGGAAAAGGACCTGGACCAACTCATAAACCAGAATGTTAAGGCGGTGGTTCTCCAGGTGGTGGACCCAGCCGCCGGACCCAGGCTGGTGCGCAAGCTGGCCCAGGCCAATATCAGGGTAATCGCTCTGGAAACACTACCGGTCAACTCACCGGTAGATGGGTACATTGCCTCCGACCATGCCCGGACCGGGGAGCTCATGGCCCGCTACATTCTTAGCGCTGCCCAGGGGCGCCCGTCTCCGCTGAAGACGGTCATTCTCCAGGGCGATAAAAATGACCGGGTTTCGCGTGACATCACTTCATCGGTGCTGGAATATTTGCGGGATCAGCCGCAGGTACAGGTGGTTCAGGTAAAGGAACACACACAAGGGAACCCGCAGCAGGCTACGGCTACTCTTGAGCAGGCGCTGGCTTCAGCCAACAACCAGATCGACGCTGTGCTGGCCACTGACAGCCGTATGGCTGCGGCAGCCGCCTCCTTGCTAAAGAGCCGGGGCCTGGACCAGCGGGTGATTACTGTGGGGGTGGGCGCTGACCAGCAAGCCACCCGCGCGCTGGCGGCCGGTGAGCATGACGCTGAAATTGATGTGATGCCCGATTTGATTGCGCAGTATGCTTTTGACGCTGCGGTGGGTATGGCCACCACGGGACACTGGCAGTACGATACCCAGGTTAAAAACGAGGACTTTGACGTGCCTGCCAAGGTAACCCCGGTACGCTTGATCACAAAAAGTGAAGCTTACCTTCTGGAGCAGCGCTGGAACAAGATGGGCGGCCAGCAGGCGCAGCAGGGACAGCAAGGGCAGCAAGGCCAGCAGGCACAGCAGAGTGGCCAGGGCCAACAGTCCGGCAGCCAGGGCAGCGGAAGTGGCAGCGGGCAAGAGGCTCAAGGCAGTTCAGGCCGTAAAACAACACTAAGGGTCACCACCCGGGATGGAAAAACCGTGGAGATGCAGATAAACGGTGAAATCAAAAAAATTGAGACTATAGACGGCGCCGGCGCCGGCAAAGCAGGCGGCGGACAAAGTGAAGGGAGCGGCTCCGGCGGCGGCCAGTCCGGCGGCGGGGGTGGGCAGTCTTGAAGGTTTATGTGAACCTCCTCCGGGACAAGCCCGTGGGTTTTCAGGGGCGAAGTTCTATAAAATTACCTATCAAACAGAGATAGCTGTAAATGAAATCAGAGTGGCGCCGGCGGCTCCCGCGGCAGCCAGACTTGTCCTGAAAGGTGACCTGTACGATGTGGAGCATGCCGAGCCGGCTGAAGCCAGGGTTAGTGCCAGGGAAGCCGCGGAAGCAAATGAATTTGCAGTTGTTGCCGCTGCTCCCGGTGTGGCGGTTGAGACGGTGGTTGCCGCGGGAGAGATTGCGCTGGAGGATACTGCCGCGGCGGCAAGCAGGCAGCACATACAAGGAGGACATTCCCTGCGGGGGTGTCCACTTTTTTTGCTAAAAAACAGAACATACTTTTGGTCTGTGGGTGCTTATGGTATACTAATAATATACTGCGAATAAGAGGTTAAGCCATGCGCACCTTTGAACTGAAGTCAGAATACAAGCCGCGGGGGGACCAGCCCGGGGCGATTGCCGCGCTGGTGGAAGGACTCAACAGAAAGCAGCGGGGACAAGTGCTGCTGGGCGCTACCGGCACCGGCAAAACCTATACCATGGCCCAGGTCATCCAGGCTGTGCAGCGCCCGGCCCTGGTGCTGGCGCCGAATAAGACCCTGGCCGCCCAGCTGTGCGGCGAGTTTAAGGAATTCTTCCCGGACAACGCGGTGGAGTATTTCGTCAGCTATTACGACTATTACCAGCCTGAGGCTTATATTCCGCATACAGACACCTATATTGAGAAAGACTCGTCTGTGAACGACGAGATCGATAAGCTGCGCCACTCGGCCACCTGCGCCCTTTTTGAGCGGCGGGACGTGATTATTGTGGCCAGTGTTTCCTGCATCTACGGCCTGGGCGACCCGGAGCAGTACAGCACCCTGGTGCTGTCCCTGCGCAAGGGCGAGCGTTACGACCGGGATTCTGTCCTGCGCAAACTGGTCAGCATCCAGTACGAGCGCAACGACATGAACTTTATCAGGGGCAAGTTCCGGGTACGGGGCGATGTGGTGGAGATCTTCCCGGCCTCAGCCTCGGAAAAGGCCATCCGGGTAGATTTCAACGGCGATGAAGTAGAGAGAATGCTGGAGTTTGATGTGCTTACCGGCGAAGTCCTGGGGGAGCGCCGGCATGTCTCGATCTTCCCGGCCAGCCACTACGCCATCTCCAACGAGAGAATGGAGCGGGCGGTTATAACCATTGAAGCGGAATTGGAGGAAAGGCTGGCCGAACTGCGCTCTGCGGAAAAGCTGCTGGAAGCGCAGCGCCTGGAGCAGCGGACCAGGTTCGACCTGGAGATGATGCGGGAGATGGGGTTTTGCAGCGGGATCGAGAATTACTCCCGCCATCTCACCGGCCGGGAGCCGGGACAACCCCCCTATACCCTGCTGGACTACTTCCCCAAAGATTTTATCATGTTCATAGATGAGTCCCACTGGGCGGTGCCTCAGGTGGGGGCGATGTACGAGGGGGACCGTTCCCGCAAGAAGGCGCTGATTGAATACGGCTTCCGGCTGCCGTCCGCCTATGACAACCGGCCCCTCACTTTTAAGGAGTTTGTTTCCCATTTAAACCAGGTGATCTACGTTTCAGCCACACCTGGCCCATATGAATTAAGCAACTGTGACCAGGTGGTGGAACAGATTATCCGCCCGACCGGGCTGGTGGACCCGGAAATCTTCGTGCGCCCCACCAGAGGCCAGATTGACGACCTGATCGGTGAAATCCGCCTGCGGGTCAGGCGGGAGGAAAGGGTGCTGGTAACCACCCTGACCAAGAAGATGGCGGAGGATTTAACAGACTATTTGCGTGAGATCGGGATCAAAGTGCGCTACCTGCACTCGGATGTCAAGACCATCGAGCGCATGGAAATACTAAGGGATTTGCGGCTGGGGGTATTTGACGTGCTGGTTGGGATTAACCTTCTGCGGGAAGGCCTGGACCTGCCGGAGGTCAGCCTGGTGGCTATACTTGACGCTGATAAAGAGGGCTACCTGCGCTCCGAGCGCTCATTAATCCAGACCACCGGGCGGGCGGCCCGCAATGTCGAGGGAAAGGTCATCATGTACGCGGACAGGGTCACAGACTCGATGAACAGGGCTATCTCAGAGACCAACCGCCGCCGCAAGGTGCAGATCGAGTACAACCAAAAGCACGGCATCACCCCGGAAACGGTGCGCAAAGCTGTACGTGATGTGATAGAAGCTACCAGGGTCGCCGAGCCGAAGGCTCTTTACGAGGCTGTGCCTCTCACAGGCAAAAGGATGACCAAGGCCCAGCTGCGGAAAACCATCGCATCCCTGGAAAAAGAGATGGCGCAGTCGGCCCGCCAACTGGCCTTCGAGCGGGCGGCCCAGCTCAGGGACATGATTATCGAGCTGCGCCTCCAGCTGAGAGGAGAAAAAGGCATCGGCCCCGCCATCCCCGACGCCCAGTAGTTGGGTGATGGGAAGTGGGAAGTGGGACGTGGGATCCAGGCAGTCCTCTTGGGTAGCAAACTGGGGGACGCAGGCAAACGGAGGGGGTGAGACAAGGGAACGGTTCTCTTGTCTCACATATGAGAAATTTATCTTAATAAGGATTTTGCAAGGAGATTTTATGCTGGACAAAATTGTAGTCAAGGGCGCCCGCGCCCATAACCTTAAAAACTTAGATATAGAGATTCCCCGGGACAAGTTTGTGGTGATTACCGGTATTTCCGGTTCGGGCAAGTCCTCATTGGCTTTTGACACTATCTATGCCGAGGGACAGAGGAGGTACGTGGAGTCGCTCTCCGCGTATGCCCGCCAGTTTCTCGGGCAGATGGACAAGCCGGACCTTGATTATATCGAGGGACTTTCACCGGCCATTTCCATTGACCAGAAGACGACCAGCCACAACCCCCGCTCTACCGTGGGTACGGTTACAGAGATTTACGACTACCTGCGCCTGCTTTACGCCAGGGTGGGGCGCCCGCACTGCCCGCGCTGCGGCAGGTTGATCGCCAGGCAGGCGGTGGAGCAGATGGTAGACCACCTAGCCTCCCTGACTGAAGGCACGCGGCTGCAAATCCTGTCTCCGGTAATTCAGGGTAAAAAGGGTGAGCATACGAAGATCTTTGAGGACATCCGGCGCAGCGGTTTTGTCCGGGTAAGAGTAGACGGCGAAGTGCTGGATGCTTCCGAAGAGTTTAAGCTTGACAAGAATAAAAAGCACACCATTGAAGTGGTGGTTGACCGGATTATTGTGCGGCCCGGCTCCGAAAGGCGGCTGGCTGACTCACTGGAGACGGCGCTGAAGCACGGCGGCGGTGTGGCGGTGGCGGCCTTGGCCGGCGGTGAGGAGATCACTTTCAGTGAAAACTTTGCCTGTGTTGAATGCGGCATCAGCATCACCGAGATTTCACCGCGCCTTTTTTCGTTTAACAGCCCTTACGGGGCTTGCCCTGACTGCACCGGCCTGGGGATAAAGAGGGAGATAGACCCCGACCTGGTCATCCCGGACCGGAGCAAGTCCATTGCCGCCGGAGCTATTGACGGGTGGTACAAGGGGAGCTATTCCTACCAGTTTTTAGAGGGGGTGGCCGGCCACTATGGCTTCAGCATGGAAACGCCGGTCAGCCAGCTTGCTCCGGAGCACCTGGACGTGATCCTGTACGGTACGCGCGGCAGGCGCTTCCACTTTGTCCTGCAAAATGATTTTTACGGCCGCAAGCATGAAATGTTTGTGCCTTTTGAAGGAGTTATCAACAATCTGACCAGGCGCTACAAGGAGACCAACTCCGAGCACCAGCGCGAGGACATTGAGCAGTACATGAGCAGCCGGGCCTGTCCCTCCTGCGGCGGAGCCAGGCTGAAACCCGAGGCGCTGGCGGTGAAGATCGGCGGCCTGTCCATATCTGAGGTCACCCGTTTCTCTGTGCTGGAGGCCCGGGAATTTTTCCACAGCCTGGAACTGACTGAGCGGGAACAGCTTATCGCCAGGCAGATTTTAAAAGAGATTAACGAGCGCATGGGCTTTTTGGTTAACGTGGGGCTGGACTACCTCACGCTGGACCGGGGCGCGGGGACCCTGGCGGGAGGCGAGGCCCAGCGCATCAGGCTGGCCACTCAAATAGGCTCGGGCCTGATGGGCGTGCTGTATATTCTGGACGAGCCCAGTGTCGGCCTGCACCAGCGTGACAACCAGCGCCTGCTGGGGACGCTGGAGCGGCTGCGGGATTTGGGCAACACGCTGATCGTGGTGGAGCACGACGAGGAAACCATGCTGAAAGCCGACCACATTATCGATATCGGTCCCGGCGCCGGGGAGCACGGCGGGCGGGTGGTAGCGACAGGGACTTATAAGGATATCGCCAAAAACCCCGCTTCTATCACCGGGCAGTACCTGAGCGGCAAAAAGGCCATACCGGTGCCTACCTTGCGCCGCAAGCCCAACGGCAGGGCGATTGAGGTGCTGGGGGCTGCTGAGAACAATTTAAAAAATATTGATGTATCCTTTCCCCTGGGTGTGTTTATCTGCGTCACGGGTGTTTCAGGATCGGGCAAGAGCACCCTGGTCAATGACATCCTGTACCGGAAACTGGCCCAGGAACTGCACGGAGCCAGGACTCAGCCCGGGCAAAACAGGGGTATCCGGGGTATTGAGCACCTGGACAAGGTGATCGATGTAAACCAATCCCCCATCGGGCGGACGCCCCGCTCCAACCCGGCCACCTATACCGGTGTGTTTAACGATATCAGGGATCTTTTCGCCCAGATTCCGGAGTCCAAAATGCGCGGCTATAAGCCCGGCCGCTTCAGTTTCAACGTGAAGGGCGGGCGCTGCGAGTCCTGCCAGGGCGACGGGATCATTAAGATAGAGATGCATTTTCTGCCGGATGTTTATGTTCCCTGCGAGGTCTGCAAGGGGTTGCGCTATAACCGGGAAACTCTTGAGGTCAAGTATAAGGGCAAGAGCATTGCCGATGTGCTGGGGATGACGGTAGACCAGGCGGTCGAGTTTTTCCGTCACATCCCCAAAATTTACCGCAGGCTGAAGACGCTGCACGACGTCGGGCTGGGGTATATCCGCCTGGGGCAGCCCGCCACTACTCTCTCCGGGGGAGAGGCCCAGCGGGTAAAGCTGTCGACCGAGTTGTCCAGGCGCTCTAACGGCAGGACTTTCTACATCCTTGACGAGCCCACCACCGGGCTGCACACCGCCGATATCGACAGGCTGCTGAAAGTGCTGCACCGCCTGGTGGAGGCGGGTGACACCGTGGTGGTGATCGAACATAACCTGGACGTGATCAAGACCGCGGACCACATTATCGACCTGGGCCCGGAAGGCGGGCACAAGGGCGGTGAGGTTCTGGCCGCCGGCACGCCGGAAGAGGTGGCGGCAGTGAGCAATTCTTATACCGGGCAGTTTTTGCAGAAGGTGTTGGAAAAAGGCCCGTACCTGAGCCTGGATTTGACGGAGGAAGCTGTGGAAATTTCTGGTTTTGGCGGCTGAGACGTAATATGTGATTTTTGGACGCAGGTTTAGAACACTGGAGATGTTGGATAATAATAGCGAAGTGAGACAAAAGAACCGTCCCGTTGTCTCATAACTATTCTGCCGGATGTTCCACCGGGATCTGGACATTTTGGCTGATAAGGTTGACTTCTTCTTTTAGAGTCTCCATTTCCAAACGCAGCTTGCCATACTCCCTGGCCAGCAAGTCAAACCACATTTCGTTTTTGCGGTTACTGGCGGTTACTGTCTCTCTTAGTTGGGCTACTTTGCTTTCCAGTACTTTTAAATCATTTTTAGCATCAGCAAGTTCATTTTTAGCATCAGCAAGTTCATTTCTGACATCAGCAAGTTCATTTCTGACATCGGCAAGTTCATTTCTGACATCGGCAAGTTCAATCTTGATATTACTGATTTCTTTAATAACTACCAATATTGTCTTCTTAATCTCGGCCATTTCGAGTTCCAAGTTTGTCAAGCGTCTTTCGAACCGTTCCTCAAAAGCTTTTTGGCCCTCAATATTAACCATGACCAATGATTTTATGTCTTCGAGGAGAACCATCATTTTATTATCCATGCTTAAAACACCTCGCTTTAAGCATATACTGTAAAATGCTTCCTGGCAAGTAAAAGATGATTATCGAAAGCGGTGTTAAAATGCAGCTTGAGGAGAAGTTAAAACATCTCCCCGCCAGTCCGGGGGTCTACCTGTATAAGGACGAAGCCGGTAAAATTATTTATGTCGGCAAGGCTTTGTCGCTCAAGAACCGGGTGCGCTCCTATTTCCAACCCGGTGCGCAGCAGCCGCCTAAAACCAGGCTCATGCTCGAAAAAGTGGCTGACCTTGACCTTATCGTTACCGACTCGGAAGTGGAAGCGCTGATTCTGGAGCAAAACCTGATCAAGGAACACCGCCCCCGCTACAATGTAATGTACAAAGATGACAAAAGCTACCCCTACCTGAAGGTAACCCTCAGGGACGATTTCCCCAGGGTTATGATTACCCGCCGTCATCTGAGAGACGGCTCCAGGTACTTTGGTCCCTACACCCGGGTGGGAGCGGTAAACGAAACCATGCGCCTGCTTAAGAAAATATTCCCTTTCCGCTCCTGCAAGCAGAAAGAGCCGGCAGCGAGGGGGAGGCCCTGCCTGAATTACCATATCAACCGCTGCCTGGGTCCGTGCGGCGGGCTGGTTGACCGGGATAAATACCGGTCCATGATCAATGAAGTGTGCCTCTTCCTGGAGGGGCGGCAGGAGGACCTGATCAAGCTCCTGGCGGCGAGGATGGAAGAGGCGGCGGAAAAACTGGAGTTTGAGCGGGCCGCCCGGCTGCGGGACCAACTGCAGGCGGTGCGCGAGGTGGTTGAGAGGCAGAAGATTATCACCGGCGGCTTTGAGGACCAGGATGTGGTGGCTGTGGCACAGGCGCCGGAAGAGGCCTGCGTGATGGTGTTTTTTGTGCGCGGCGGCAAGCTGATCGGCCGGGAGCATTTCATGCTGAAAGGGACGGAAGGTTTAAGCGGCCAGGATGTGCTGTCCGCTTTCATCAAGCAGTATTATACCGACGTTGACTTTGTGCCGGGGGAGATCCTGCTGGCCGCGGGGATTGGCGAGGAGCAGGCTGTCATTGAGACCTGGCTGACGGGCAAAAGGGGCGCAAGGGTATTGTTAAAGACGCCCCGGCGTGGTGAGAAGAAAAAATTGGTGGAGATGGTGGCCAAAAACGCCGGCTTAACCCTGGAGCAGGAACGTTTGGCGGCGGAGTCCCGCCGTGATCATACGGCGGAGGCGCTGGCCGAATTGGCCGGGGCGCTGGGCCTGGAAAATCCGCCGCTTCGCCTCGAATGTTACGACATATCCAACACCCAGGGGGTTGACAGCGTTGCCGCTATGGCTGTGTTCGTAGAAGGCAAGCCTGCCCCCGATCAGTACCGGCGCTTTAAAATACGCACCGTGGAAGGGCCTGACGATTTTGCCTCAATCCAGGAGGCGCTGCGGAGGCGCTTCACCAGGGCTGTGGAGGAGCGGGAGCTTTTGCACACCGGCCAGATTTCCAGCAGGGAAGCAAAATTTCATGTGCTCCCCGACCTGGTGATAATTGACGGCGGCAAGGGGCAGCTTTCCGCCGCCCGCCATGTCATGCGGCAGCTGGGTTTTTCCCGTATTCCCGCTTTTGGGCTGGCCAAGGAGGAGGAACTGCTTTTCGCCGAGGGCCAGGCCGAACCAATCAGCCTGGCGCCAACCTCCCGGGCGTTGCAGCTGCTGCAGCGTTTGCGGGATGAAACCCACCGCTTTGCCGTTACTTATCACCGCAGCCTTAGAGACAAAGCCGGGCTCAAGTCGCTTTTGGACGAGGTGGAAGGCATCGGCGAGGTGCGCCGCCGCTCTTTGCTGAAGGCCTTCGGCTCTTTGCGGGAGATTGAGAAAGCAACGACGGAGCAGCTGGCCGCGGTAAAGGGTATGAACAAAAAAGCGGCCCGGGCGGTATATGAGTTCCTCCATGGTGCCAGTTGTTGAATTGTTGAATAACTCCCAGCAAACGGGGATTAAAACTGTCCCTGCAACACCTTAGTCACTAATGACCGGTCCTTTTTAAGAAAACGGGCTACCTCGGAACGTTTATACGCATGATCTCGAACAGCTTCAATAATGAATTGTTTCCGTGCCTGCACACATCTCTGCAGGCGGCTTTCGCCCTGTAGTTCTTCAGTCGTGGTTTGAAGCCTCCCGGCTATAACGCCAGCCAACTCATCAAGACCGGGACGTTTTTCATTTTTATCATTACTCTTGCATTTGAATGGAGGTTGCTCTGTTAAACCTAATTCATATTCTTCAGCCTTTCCCTCCACCAATTCACGAACTCCTTTAGCTATCGGCTCATTAAAATAATCAGTCCAGAATCCCTGATTTACCAGAGTATCATTTCTTTTGCCGCACAGGTCGGAATAACTGCTCCAAGGATATTCGGACAAATTTTCCACCAGCCCTGCTTTCAAGGGATTTCTGTGTATATAACGGCAAAGAGATAAAAGGTACCTGTCATCCAGGCAAACCTGTGAACCGAATCTTCCTTGAAAAACATGCCCTACCCTTTCGTGGGTCTGGTTGAATATTCTTGCATATACACTATGGATACTGTGGATTACAACAGAAATGGATACCCTACCGGTTCGAATCAGCCAGTGCACATGATTCGTCATCAAAACATATGCGTAGACGTCGAACTCCAGCTCCCGACTATATTTCCGCCATAACCTGAGATATGCTTCGCGGTCCTTATCAGATAAGAACAAATCTTCCCGGTTATTGCCACGGGCTGTTACATGATAAATTGTATTGACTGCATGCGGACGAGGGTCTCTACCCATATTATCACCTTAATACTGATTCTCCACAGCATACCATTTCACCTTTTTTTGGACAAAATTATCAACAACTGGGCAATTTAATTCAACAATTCAACAACTGGCACCATTTAAACGTTTGCCGTTGTGGTTTCTGATTTCCGCATGCCGACGGGTCAGGCTGATATGCAGTCAGCTATTGATGCTGTAAATAAAGGGAACGTTTTTCGCTTTCTTACAAAGCCGTGTCCAACTGATGACTTTATAAGTGTGCTGGATTTGGCGTTAGTACAGTATCGTCTTGTAACCGCCGAACGAGTTCTTTTGGAGAAGACTTTAAAAGGCAGTGTTAAAATTTTAATAGACATTTTGACCATTGTTAACCCGATTGCCTTTAGCCAGTCTTCCCGTCTGCGCAGTAAGGCCCGAAGGCTTGCGGTCCGCCTGGGTCTGGAAAAACATGGGAAATTGAGCTGGCGGCAATGCTCTCGCAGATTGGCTGTGTTACTATACCAGGTGAGATATTGGAGAAGAGGTTACTTGGCGAAGCACTGACAGAAAGTGAAAATGAGATTTTTTTTAAGCGTTTTAACATGCTGACAGACTCAACAAAAATCAATTCGCCACATAATGACAAGGGGTAAACGACCGGATGGGCCTGTCAGGAAATGATATTTTTTTAGAAGCCAGAATTCTGGCCGTGGCCGACGTTATTGAGGCGATGTCATCCCACCGGCCTTACCGTCCTTCCCTGGGAATAGACAAGCGATTTTGCTGAGATTTCTTATATTTTATTTATGTGGTATAATCTGTATAAAATCCACAAGTTGAAATGAGATAAACCTAACAGGAGGAAATATGCGGGGAAAATACAAACTGGTCGCGGTGGATCTGGACGACACGCTGCTTGCCGAGGACCTGAGTATTACCGGCCGGGTCAAAGAAGCGGTGAAGGCGGTGCGTGCCAAGGGAGTGCATATAACAGTCTCCACCGGGCGCATGTACAGGTCCGCGGCGCGCATTGCCGGGGAGTTGGGTATTGAAATTCCACTGATCACTTACCAGGGGGCGCTGGTGAAGAATTCCCTGTCGGGGGAGGTGCTGGTGTACCGCCCGCTGCCCCTGGACTGCGCCAGGGAACTGATCGCCAGGGTTCACCAATTGGGCTATCCCATCAACGGCTACCTGGACGACCGGCTGCTGGTTGAGCGTGAAACCCCCGAAAGCCGCCGGTATGTGTCCATATCGGGAGTGCAAGCGGAAGTGGTAGGTGACTTGCTGCATTACCTTGACCGCGATCCTACGAAAATCCTGGCTATAGCGAAGGAACCTTTGATTGACCAGCTTGCCGCCGAACTGATTCCGCTTTACCGGGGCCGGGCTCATATAAGCAAATCGAAGCCTCATTTTCTTGAATTTTCCCACACGCAGGCCACTAAAGGACAGGCGCTGGCTTTCCTGGCGGATTATTTCGGGGTGCAAAGGGAGGAAGTTATGGCGCTGGGCGACAGCTACAACGACCTGGATATGCTGGAGTACGCCGGTCTGGGTGTGGTGGTGGCCAACGCCAGGGACGAGATCAAGGAAAAGGCTGACTACGTGACGTCCGCCTCTTATGGCGACGGTGTGGTGGAGGCGCTGGAGAAGTTTGTGCTAATTGGGTCGTGAGACGTGAGACGTGGGTCGTGGGTATATCCTGCATTCCTGCCGGGACTACCAGTTGTGGCGAATAAATTTGCACCAGTTTAGTCGTCGGGTATTATGTATTACCCCGAGGTCTTGGACCCTTAAGGCAATCTTTCATTCTCACGTCTCACGACCCACGTCCCACGACCAAAATTGCAGTTTAGATTCAACTGAACATTTTTTTTGAATTAAGACACACCTGCAGTTTCAGATACTTCTTTAGGCCTGTAATTACAGGCCCTGTGAGATTCTGATGCAGAGGGTAAATTGCGGAATTATTCCCGGGAGTTTAAGCAAAACTATCATTAGTCATAATAACAAGTGGGGAGCTCATCCCTAAATTACAGGTAGTTTTAAAAGAGACCGTTAAAATGAGACAAGAGAACCGTCCCCTTGTCTCAAACGGGGGGAGGGGGCAGGCGGTGTATTTTTTTGGTAAGAATGACTGGCGCACCTTTGAGCAGGGCGCTCAAAAAGAGTGGCTGGTGACCAACGGCATCGGCGGCTATGCCTCAGGCACCATTATCAACGCCAACACCCGCAAGTACCACGCCCTGCTGACCGCGGCCCTCAATCCGCCCGGCTGGCGGATGGTCCTGCTCAGTAAGCTTGACGAACGGTTTACGGCCGGTGACTGCACCTATAATTTAGCAGCCAATGAGCACAAGTCAGGTTTTTCGGAACTTGGATTTGTCCACCTGCAGCAGGTTGCGATCAACCCTATTCCTACCTTTACCTATAGTTTTGGAGATATTTTTCTGGAAAAGACAGTTTTCATGGTGCACGGCCAGAACACCAGCGTTGTTCTGTACCGGGTGCTCAACGGGGCCGAACCCGGCTTGCTGACCCTGACCCCCATGGTTAACTGCCGCGGCCACCACTTTATGACCAGTGCGGGAGAAATTAATTTTACCCAGAGTAAAGTAAAGGGCGGGGTCATGCTGGCAAGCAGGGAAGACATGCCTTCCCTGCTGCTCACTTGTGACGCTGGTGAATACATAGCCGACGGCAAGTGGTTTAACGGCATGTTTTACGCGGCGGAGCGGGAGCGGGGGGAAAACCCTTACGAGGACCTCTACCTGCCAGGTGTTTTTAAAATTCCGTTTGCGGCGGGGGAAAGCAAAACTATCACAGTGGTTGCCTCCACTGCCGAAACCGGCGGCCTGGACGGGGAAGAGCTGCTGCGGGCTGAAAAAAACCGGCTCAAGGAACTTGTAACTAAGGCGGGCTACAGGGATCACCTTGCCCGCGGCTTAGTGCGGGCAGCGGACGCGTTTATCGTGCAGCGGCGCTCCACCGGCAAAAAAACTGTGATAGCCGGTTATCCCTGGTTTGCCGACTGGGGGCGGGACGCCATGATTGCCTTGCCGGGGCTGACTCTGGTGACCGGGCGTTTCCAGGAAGCGCGCGAAATCCTGGACACATTCGCCGGCCATTGTCAAAAGGGGCTGCTGCCCAACGCTTTTTTTGACGGGCTGGCTGACCCGGTTTTCAATACCGTCGACGCCTCACTCTGGTTTGTCAACGCAGTCTACAAATACCTGGTTTATACCGCAGACCTGGAATTTGTCCGGCATAATCTCTATGACACAGTAAAAGAAATTATCGACTGGTACATGAAAGGCACTGACTACGACATAGTAATGGATCAGGACGGACTTCTCAGCGCCGGGTCCCCGTGTGTGCAGCTGACCTGGATGGACGCCAAGGTGGATGACTGGGTGGTGACCCCCAGGCACGGCAAGGCTGTGGAGATAAACGCCCTCTGGTATAACGCGATCCGGGTGTTTAACCTGCTGTCGGTCCTTTTGGGGCGGGATGCTCTTTACGCGGACCTGCCGGATAAAATCAAAGCTAGTTTTCAGCAGGAGTTTTGGGACGAAAGCGGCGGTTATCTTTATGATGTGGTGACTCCGGCAGGCGCGGACAGCAGTGTCAGGCCAAACCAGCTGCTGGCGGCAAGCCTGCCGTACAGCATGCTTAGCCGGGAGCAGGCAGTACTGGTGGTGCGAAAAGTCTGGCGGGAGCTTTATGTTACCTACGGTATCCGCAGCCTGTCACCGTGGGACCCTTCCTACCAGGGGGTTTACAGGGGCGACCGGCTGAGGCGTGACGGCGCTTACCACCAGGGCACCGCCTGGAGCTGGCTGATTGGACCTTTTATTACCGCCTACCGGCGGGCGCACAACTACAGCGCGGACAGCCTCACCCAGGCCCGGCTGTTTGTTGCCCCCTTCCGCAGCCAGCTGCGTGACCACGGGGTAGGGTATATTTCCGAGATATTTGACGGTGACGAGCCGGCTTTCCCGCGGGGGTGTATCGCCCAGGCCTGGGGAGTGGCTGAGGTGTTGCGGGCTTATGTGGAAGATGTGCTGGAAATTCAGCCCCCGGGGCGGAAAAAAATAAAGGAACTGGAAGGAGGCAAAAATCATTAACCAGCAGTTTGATTTAAACAATGTTGAGGGACTGTGCAGGATTGACTCGAAGGGTATGCTGGCGGCGCTGGACGGTCTGCCGCTGCAGTGTTCGGAGGCTTGCGGCAATTTGAGTGAACAGGTTAAACTGCCCGAAATTGAAGCCATCTCCAATATCCTGGTTACCGGGCTCGGCGGCTCGGCCATCGGGGGAGACCTGCTCAGGGTATACGCCGCCGACAAGATTTCCATACCTGTAATTGTAAACAGGGATTATACCGTGCCTGAATTTGTCGGGCCTGACACACTGGTTTTTGCCATCAGCTATTCCGGCAATACTGAGGAAACCCTGAGCGCTTACGAGCAGGCACAGGCCAGGGGGGCTTCCGTCATTGTCATTTCCACCGGCGGAAAACTAGGCGAGATGGCCTTGCGGGACGGCGTGCCCCTGGTGAAGGTACCGTCCGGCTACGCGCCGCGGGCGGCAACCGGCTTTTTATTTATCCCCGCGCTGAAAATCCTGCAGCGGCTGGGTTTTTTGCCCGGTTTGGACGGCGAAATAATGGCGATGGCCGGTTTTGTCAGGGAACTGCATACGAAGCTCGGCGCCCAGTCCCCCATGGCGGAAAACCCGGCCAAACAGATTGCCTGCAAGCTCCATCAAAAAATACCTGTAATCTGGGGTTCTACCGGCACTACCGAGGTCGTGGCGCAGAGGTGGAAGGGGCAGATTAACGAGAACGCCAAGGTGCCGGCCTACTGGAACGTTTTCCCCGAGCTGAACCATAATGAAATTGTCGGCTTCCAGCTGCCGGCGGAGATTCTGAAAAGGATACACGTGATTATACTCAGGGACGGGCAGGATCATCCCCAGGTGCAAAAACGCATGGAAATTACCAAAGGAGTAATCAAGGATGTAGTCGACGGGTACACGGAAGTCTGGTCTTCCGGCGACAACGCCCTGTCCAGGCTTTTTTCCCTGATCTACACCGGCGACTACACGAGTGTGTACCTGGCCGCGCTTTACGGCATCGACCCCGGGCCGGTTAAAGTGATCGATTATCTCAAGCAGGAGCTGCAAAAACTTTGAAACTATTCGCAGACTACCATACCCATACTACATACAGCGACGGCCGGGGCACCCCGGCCGAAAACATCCGGGCGGCCGCCGGCCGGGGGCTGGCGGCGGTGGCCATAACCGACCACGGGCCCAGGGGTATCGGCATCGGCGTGGCCGGGCCGGAAACCTTCCTGACTATTAAGGAAGAAGTAGCCGGGCTGGCTGACAGTTTTCCGGAAGTAAGGGCGCTGGTGGGCGCCGAGGCGGCTGTCATCAGCAGCGACGGCCGCCTGGACCTGCCTGAAGAAATCATAGGACAGCTTGACCTGTTGCTCGCGGGCCTGCACCCTTATTATGTACCGGACAGGCTTGGCGACGCCCTGTGTTACACCCTGCCCAACCTGGCGGCCAAGCTGAGCAGGAGCGCCCGGGCCAAAATGCGCAATGCCAATACCAAGGCTCTTCTTGGCACGGTTTACAGCTACCGGGTCGACATTATCAGCCACCCGGACCTGATGCTGCCCGCGGATCCCGACGAACTTGCCAGGGCCTGCGCCGGGAGGGAAACCGCCCTTGAAGTTAATACCGGGCACCATTATAATAAAGAAGAAATCGTCCGCGCCGCCGCGTACAGGGGGGCCAGGCTGGCCATTAACAGCGACGCCCATTACCCTGAGACGGTGGGGGACCTTGCCTCCGGTATAGCCCTGGTGGAGAGGCTGCGGTTCCCCGCGGAAATGATCATCAACGCTGTACATTGAGACGTGGGACTTGGGCCGTGAGAAGTGGGACATTTATAAAGAGTATGATATTCTAGGGAAACAAATCTTTCGCCTAAGTGAAAAGATTGCCATATAGTTAATCTTTTTCCCACGTCTTACGTCCCACGTCCCACATCTTATTGGGGGGGGGTATCTATTTTGATCACGCCAACACCGAAGCTTGTTATTGTCACCGGCCTGTCCGGCGCCGGCAAGACTCAGGCCCTGCGCAGCCTGGAAGACCTGGGCTTTTTTTGCGTGGACAACCTTCCCCCCGCGTTGATTCCCAAATTTGCCGAACTCTGCGCACAAGCGGCCAGTAAAATTAATAAAATGGCATTGGTAGTTGATATCAGGGGCGGGGAGTTTTTCAACACGCTCTTCGAAGTGCTGGCGGAACTCGACGCAAATGGCATCAGGTACGAGATACTTTTCCTGGAGGCCTCCGACGAAACCCTGGTGAGGCGGTTCAAGGAGTCCAGGAGGCGCCACCCGCTCAGTTCACACGGGGAAGTACTGGACGTGATCCGGGAAGAGCGTAATTTGCTGCGGGAACTCAGAGGAGGAGCGCACAAGGTTATCGACACCTCAGGTATGACCGTTAAAGAACTCAAGGAAGAAATATCAGCTATCTTTGCTGACAGCGCCGCCCCTGCCGGACTGCACATAACCTTGATTTCATTTGGCTATAAATACGGCATACCGCTTGATTCCGACCTGGTTATTGACGTCAGGTTCCTGCCCAACCCGTATTACCAGGCTGAACTGCGCGCCTTTACCGGCAACGATCCTGTGGTGCGGGACTTTGTCTTCAAATCGGAAACAACAGAAAAATTCATGGCCAAGTTTGCTGACTTTGTGGAGTTTCTCATTCCGGAATACATTAAAGAAGGTAAAACAACCTTAATGATTGCCATCGGCTGCACGGGAGGCATGCACCGCTCTGTCGCCCTGGCTAACCGGCTGAGGGATATTCTTAGTGAAAAGAATTACCGGATCACGGTCCGGCACAGAGATATCAGCAGGGTATAGGATCGCGGTTAAAAACATTTAAAGAGTACAGGAGCTGAAAAAATGATCCTGCTCAAATGGCTTTATCCGGGGATGAAGGTAAAACGCTGGCTGCTGCTGACGCTGGCAGGCTTACTGCTGGCAGTGATTGGAGTAGACCTTTTGATGGAAGGCAGGTTTCTGGGGGATTTCGCCCGTTCCATCCACCGTTTGGAGTACGCCTTACTGGGTGAAGAATATAACCATATAGCCGGTGTGGCAATTATTATTTCAGGTTTAGCCGTGATGGCTGTCGGTATTTTACGGGCGTTCCACTCCATTGCCGGCGCGCTGGCGCCCGAGCAGGAGGGCAGGATGGCCGAGGTGATTTACGCCAGGCACAGCCTCAAACGCGGGCCGAAAATTGTGGTTATCGGCGGCGGCACGGGGCTTTCAGTTCTCCTGCGCGGCCTCAAGGAGTATACCAGCAATCTTACCGCCATTGTTACAGTAGCCGATGACGGAGGAAGTTCCGGCCGCCTAAGAGGTGAACTCGGCATTCTGCCGCCCGGGGACATCAGAAACTGCCTGGTGGCGCTGGCTGACAAGGAGCCGCTGATGGAAGAGCTGCTGCAGTATCGCTTTTCAACTGGCGAACTGGCGGGGCACAGCATCGGCAACCTGCTGCTGGCAGCTTTGACCGACACAACCGGCGGGTTTGATCAGGCCATACGCGGTTTGAGTAAAGTTCTGGCTGTGCGCGGCCAGGTGCTGCCGGCCACTCTCTCTAATGTTACTCTTTATGCCGAGCTGGCCGACGGCAGGGTGGTGCAGGGAGAGTCCAAAATATCCCACACTACAGGCAGAATTAAAAAGGTGTTTCTGAAGCCTTCCCGCTGCCTGCCCACGGCTGAGGCGCTGTCGGCGATCAGGGAGGCGGACGCGGTCGTGCTTGGGCCCGGCAGCCTTTATACCAGCATTATTGCCAACCTTTTAATAAAAGGAATCCCTGAGGCTCTGGCCAAGACGCAGGCTATTAAGATTTATGTGTGCAATGTGATGACTCAACCGGGTGAAACCGGGGGATACACCGCGTCTTCCCACCTGCAGGCAATTATTGCCCACGCCGGAAAGTTTCTGGATTACGTGGTGCTCAACACCGGTCAGGTACCGCCCAGACTGCGCGCCCGTTACCGCCAGGAAGGGGCGGAGCCGGTGGCGGCCGACCTGGCTGAGGTGGAAAAACTGGGGATCCAGGCGGTGTGTGAAGACCTGGTCTACCGGACCGAGGTAGTGCGCCACCACTCCGACAAGCTGGCCAGGACTATTTTGCGCCTGATTTTTTCAGTAAAAATGCAGTATGAAAAGGTAAGCTATTTGAGCAATCATAAAGAAGAGGAGCCTGACAGGGAAATCTCTCAATCATGAGTATAACCGGCCAATCTTTCAGCTGGTCTGAAATTGTTGGTTCGATTTCAATCGAACAAGGCGCGTTAGAGCCGGACGTGGGTGTGGTTGGAGCCAATGGGGCATTGTGCGACTGAAGTCGCACCTACATATATAAACAGCATTATTTTAGGGTAGTATGCGGCGGGGGTTTCCCCGCGTTTTTTGTGGTATAATATTGCCAAAAGAGGAGAGGAAACTGTTTGTCCTTTTCGGCGGTAACAAAAAGTGAACTGGCGCGGGTGGTCGGCCAGCGTTCCTGCTGCCGCCTGGCCGAGCTGGCTGCCCTGGTCAAAATGGATGGCAGTATCCAGCTTAGCGGCGGGCGGCAGCTGTCGTTGAACATTATAACTGAAAACGCCGCTGTGGCACGGAAGATTTTTTCCCTGGTTAAAAACCTCTTCGGCCTGCAAACCGAAGTACTGGTACAGAGAAAGAACCGTCTGAAAAAGAACAATGTCTACCTGGTGCGCTTTCCCCCTCAGCAGGGGATGAGCGAGATCCTGCAGCGGCTGGGCATGCTGGACGGGACAGGCCGGCTCAAGGAGATACCTCCCTCTGCCATGCTGCGCCGTGATTGCTGCCGCCGTTCTTACCTGAGGGGTGTGTTTCTGGGCGGAGGCTCGGTTAACAGCCCGGAAGGGACTTACCACCTGGAGATAGTCACCGGCAGCGAAAAGTTCGCTGAGGTTGTCACCAGGCTGATGAACAGGTTCAGCCTGGACGCCAGGACCAGCCGGCGCAAAAACTGCAGTGTCATCTACCTGAAAGAGAGCGAGCATATCATCAGTTTTTTAAATATAATAGGCGCCCATTCGGCCCTGTTGAACTTTGAAAACGCCAGGATCTATAAAGGTATGCGCAACAGGGTCAACCGCCTGGTCAACTGTGAAACGGCCAACCTGAACAAAACGGTGAACGCTGCTGTGCGCCAGATTGAAAACATAGAATTGATTAGAGATACGCTGGGGCTGGACAATATGCCGGACTCCCTGAAGGAAACCGCGGAGGTCAGGCTCAAGTACCCGGACGCCTGCCTCAAGGAGCTGGGCAGCCTGATGCAGCCGCCGGTTGGCAAATCATGTGTCAATCACCGCCTGCGCCGGATAGAAGAGCTTGCTGAAAAAATAAGGGGCGGCAAGTTATGAGAAAGCTTGAAGTATTTCCTTCTCCCGGTGCAAATAACGCGATGCGTTACTCCTTTCAGATTGTGGGCCTCCCCAGGGTGGCCTTTAATTTCCTGGTTATTACCCTGTGCCGCTACCTGCCCTTTTTCGGCCTGAAAAATTTTTTGCTGCGGCTTATTGGTGTAAAGATTGGCAAAAGCGCCTCCGTAGGATTGATGGCCATGTTTGATATTTTTTTCCCCGGTTTAATCTCGATTGGTGACAACAGTATTATCGGTTATAACGCCACTATCCTTACCCACGAGTTCCTGGTGCGGGAGTACCATAAAGGGCCTGTGGAGATAGGCGCCAACGTGCTGATCGGCTCAAATGCCACAATCCTGCCGGGCGTCAGCATAGGGGACGGAGCGGTGGTAGGCGCCGGCTCCCTGGTCAACAGGGATATCCCGCCCGGAGCGCTGGCCGCCGGCGTCCCCGCGAGAGTGAGACGTGAGAAGTGAGATGTGAAACGTGGGCCGTGGGCCGTGAGAATGAAAGAAAGCCTTAGTGGTCCAAGACCCAGAAGGAATGCAAAATATTCCGACGTCCGACGTCTGACGACCGACGACTGAAATCGTAGGTGCAATTTTAACCGACTAAGGTCACAATAAGTCCGGATAAATCCGGACCTACAATTAGTTTGTAAGAAGTGTGGCAAAGCTGCTACTTTTTGAGACAGGAGAACCGTCCCTTTGTCTCAGTTTAAGGGAAAGGAAAGAGGACTTGATACTGATAAAGCTCTGGCGGGATTTTTGGCGTGACCCCTGGCAGGCCCGCTTTACTGTGCCTCTGGTGGTTATCAACGCCCTGGGTTCCGGGTTCGGGTACTACTGGTACCACGAACAGCTGGCGGCAACACCCTTTTATAACTGGCTTTTTGTGCCGGACAGCCCCCTTGCCAGCACGCTGGTCACCCTGGCGCTGCTCATGCGCGGGGATACCGCTCTAAAACGCCTTTTTCAAACGGTGGCCTTTACCGCGGCCATTAAGTATGGTATCTGGGCTATGGTGATCATTACCCAGTACTGGGGCATGGGCGGGCCGGTAGGTATTGTCGAGCTGGCGCTCTGGTTTTCCCACCTGGGCATGGCGGTTGAGGGCGGCATCTTTTTAAAGAACCTGCAGCTTGACCGCACAACTGTCACTGTTACAGGCATATGGATGCTTTTGAACGACTTTATGGACTATGTGGCCGGGCTGCACCCTTACCTTTTTGCCCAGGGGCAGGAATTTTTAGCTGTTGCCGCGGCACTGGCGCTGTCATTCTTGATTACCGGCAGCCTGGCCATGCGTCAAAGGATTGTGACAGCCAGGCAGCCCTCTTAAAAAAACAGGGCCCTTTTTTCTATAAGAAATGAGATAATTGCTTGATATTATTGATCTCGAGGCAGGAAAAAGCCCTGTTATCAGAGAATATAATAAATTAAGTCAGGAAGTTCTTTTTTTCTCAAGGGGTGAATCAGGTGCGAGTGGGTTACGGACTGAATATTGAGCAGACACAAAAGTTAATCATGACCCCCGAACTGCGGCAGGCAATTACTGTGCTGCAGCTTTCCGCGCTTGACCTTTCCATGTATATAGAAGAGCAGTTCCAGGAAAACCCTCTCCTTGAATTAAGGGAGGAAGAAGCAGATAAAGGGTCGGAGCTTGCCGCCAAAGAAAAGCCGGTTGAAGGTGAGGAGCAAAAACGGGAATACGACCTGGACTGGGAAGAGTATTTCCAGGACAGCAGCGATCTGGGTTTCGCCCGCCAGGAAAAGCAGTGGGAGCAGCCTGAGTACAGCTATGAGAATTTTGTATCCAAGGCGCCGACCCTTTCCGAGTACCTGCTGTCCCAGTTATATTTGTGTACTTGCACGATCAACGACATGCGTATTGGTGAATATTTAATCGGCAACATAGATGAAAAGGGCTACCTGCGGGTTTCTCTGGAGGAAGTGGCGTCACAGCTGAAAGCTGACGCTGACGATGTGGACCGGGTACTGCGTCTGATCCAGAGTTTCGACCCGGCGGGTGTGGGCGCCAGAAACCTGGAAGAATGCCTCCTGATCCAGTATAAATTATTGGGAATTAAGAATGACAATGTGAAAAGGTTGATAGAAGGGCACCTGGAAGACCTGGCCAAGGGAAAATTAAGCAAGATCGCCCATGAGCTGGGCGTGACAGTTAAGGAAGTCCAACTTGCGACGGATATCCTCAAAACCCTGGATCCCAAACCCGGGCGCAATTTCTCAAGCCCCAACGAAAACCGCTACATTGTTCCTGATATAGTCCTGGAAAAAGTAAGCGGGGAGTACGTGATCCTGATTAATGACGTGTACATTCCCAGGATCATGATCAACTCCACATACCGCTCAGTGCTTACCAAAGATAAAAACTATGACGTTGACACCCGCCGCTTTGTGGAAAGCAAGCTTAACGCGGCGGCCTGGCTGATCCGCAGCATAGAACAAAGGCGCCTCACTTTATACAAGGTGGCTAACTGTCTTGTTGAAATGCAGCGGGACTTTCTGGACCACGGCATCAAATATTTAAAGCCGCTGAATTTGAAGATGGTGGCGGAGAAAGTTGGCCTGCATGAATCTACCATCAGCAGGGCTACTTCCAACAAATATATCCAGACCCCGCAGGGTGTTTTTGAAATGAAATATTTCTTCTCAACGGGACTGAACAATGCGGCCGGAACCACCACATCATCCGAGTGCATCAAGAAAATGCTGCAGGAAATCGTTGCCGGGGAAGACAGCAGGATTCCTCTGAACGACCAGAAGATATCAGAAATTTTTAAACAGAAGGGGATTAGTATTTCCAGGCGCACCGTCGCCAAGTACCGTGATGAACTGGGCATACCCTGTATAGGAAAAAGAAAAAGATATTAGAGCCTTTACTGATAATTACTGCATTGTTGTTGAATTGACTTTGTAATGTGCAGATTGACACCAAAGCCCTGGCAAGAATTTTGAAAATTCTTTGTATTTTTTTTGAGGCTGCAAGTTTTTCAGGAGCCTTTAGTGTCGCCGGATTTAAGCTGGTTAAAGAAAATTATGGGGTACGGGCGTAAAGCTTGTACCCCATAATTTCTCCCCCAAAGTGTAATTAACGGAAGGATCTTTTTACACGGGCGGAGAATATAGAGTGTACTATTTTCATAAAATGTGGCTAAAAAGGTATACTAATGAAGGGAGCGATTTGTTCAAATGGGGTATAGGATTGGTATAAATGGATTGGGAAGGATTGGCCATGATGTTTTAAGGTGTGCCCTGAATCGCTCTGACCTTGAAGTAGTGGCTGTCAATCACAAGTCCAGGAGGATCCCGGTAACAGATACCTACGCTCACTCAGTCGCGCACATGCTCAAGTATGACTCCATCTACGGTATTTTTGACGGGGATATCGGGGCTAAAGAAGGCGCTATTTTTGTGAACGGGCGTGAAATAAAGATTTTTGCTGAAGCAGACCCGGAACGCCTGCCGTGGAAAGAGCTTGGCGTTGACTATGTAGTGGAGTCGACAGGGAAGCTGAACAACCCTGCCGAAGCGGAAAAACATATTAAGGCAGGCGCCAGGAAAGTTGTCCTGAGCGGTCCGGCCAAAGGCGGAGAGTGCCTGACGGTGGTCATGGGGGTCAACGAGGAGAAATACGACCCGGCGGTGCACCATGTGGTTTCCAACGCTTCCTGTACAACTAACTGTCTGGCGCCGGTGGCCAAAGTGATCAACGACAGTTTTGGCATAGTGAAGGGATTGATGACCACTGTCCATGCCTATACTAATGACCAGCAGCTGCTCGACATGCCCCACCGGGATTTAAGAAGGGGCAGGGCCGTTGACATGTCCATCATTCCCACCACGACAGGGGCGGCCAAGGCGGTAGCGCTGGTTTTACCCGAGTTGAAGGGCAAGATTAACGGTTTTTCGATGCGGGTACCGGTCCCGACCGTTTCAGTGGTCGACTTTGTGGCTGAACTGGCAAAGCCTGCAACTGTGGAAGAGATAAACAACGCTCTTAAGGAAGCTGCCAATGGTTATCTTAAAGGTATTCTGGATTACTGTGAGCTTCCTCTTGTATCAGTTGATTTCAAAGGCAACTCCCACTCAGCTATAATTGACGCCCTGTCCACCATGGTTATTGAAGGGAATATGGCCAAAGTTATTGCCTGGTATGACAATGAATGGGGTTACTCGGAGCGGGTCCTGGACCTGCTGACCTATATGGCCGCGAAGGAAGCATAAACTGCCGGCCGGCATCATATGCAGCGTATGCTTATATAAAAAAAATTTGGTTATATTAATTTTACCTAATAAAGCGCTGTAAGATAAAGACAGTTTACGTCAGGGCCGGTGAGGCCGGGAGTGGATCAGACACACCGGCCAGCCGGCGATACCGGCTGAACTGGCATGTTTTACAGCGCTTTGCAGGGATATTGGAAAGGAGGTGTCATACACATGGCCAAAAAAACTATTAGGGACATTGATGTGTCAGGCAAGCGGGTCCTGGTAAGAGTAGATTTTAACATCCCGCTGGATAACGGCCAGGTGACCGAGGATAACCGGATCGTCACGGCGCTGCCCACCATCAATTATCTCATTGAGCAGAAAGCAAAGATAATTCTCATTTCCCACCTCGGGCGGCCCAAGGGGCAAGTGGATGAAAAATACAGGATGGATCCAGTGGCCAGACGCCTTTCGGAACTTCTTGGCAAAGAAGTGGTCAAGCTTGGTGACTGTGTCGGTGATGAGGTGCGGGCAACAATAGAAAAAATGCAGGCCGGCGACGTCATACTGCTGGAAAATGTGCGCTTCCACCCGGAAGAAGAGAAAAACGATGAGAAATTTGCCAGGCAGCTTGCGGATCTGGCTGATATTTATGTTAATGACGCTTTCGGCGCGGCGCACCGGGCTCATGCTTCAACTGACGGTGTGGCTGAGTTCTTACCTGCGGTGGCAGGCTTTTTAATGGAAAAGGAACTGGACATACTGGGCAGGCTGCTTACCCACCCCGAGCATCCTTTTGTCGCCATCCTCGGCGGCGCCAAGGTGACGGATAAGATAGCGGTTATTGCGAACCTGCTTGATAAAGTGGACACCATGATTATCGGCGGCGGAATGTCTAATACATTCCTGAAGGCGCAGGGATATGACGTCGGCAAATCCCTGGTGGATATCAGCAAAGTGGATCTGGCCAAGAGTATGATCAGTGAAGCAAAAAGCAAGGGGGTCAGGCTGCTCCTGCCCGTGGATGTGGTGATAGCGCCTGTGGCCGCGCCTGATGCTGAGCAGAAGAATGTCCCCGTGGACCGGATTCCGCCTGAGTGGATGGCTCTTGATATTGGAGCCGACACGGTAGCTCTGTTTACTGAAGCTCTCAAAACAGCCAGCACCATTGTTTGGAACGGCCCCATGGGAGTTTTTGAAATGGCTCCTTTCGCCAAAGGGACTGAGGCGATAGCCGATGCCATGGCCGAGAGCAAAGGCGCCACTATTGTAGGCGGCGGTGATTCGGTCGCCGCTGTCATAAAAGCGGGCGTAGCCGGTAAGATAACCCATATGTCCACCGGCGGCGGCGCTTCCCTGGAATTCTTAGAGGGAAGAAAACTGCCCGGCGTAGAAGCGCTTATGGATAAATGAGACGTGGGAAATGGGAAGTGAGAAGTGGGATTTAGGCATTCCTCTCGGGAATTCTAAGAGCCATACATACTGTAACTGTCACCATAAGATATAAATTCTTTTAAGACCCGGTAGGAATACAGGATATACCCACGGCCCACGTCTCACGACTCACGGCTAATACGGGGGGTGAGTATATGTCGCGCAGGCCCATCATTGCGGGAAACTGGAAAATGCATAAAACCATAGCGGAAGCTCTTGCCCTGGTACAGGAGATAAAAGAGGCGGCAGCCGGCTGTGACGGAGTCGAGGTGGCTGTGTGTCCTCCTTTTACCGCCCTGGCTCCCGTGGTTGAAGCTTTAAGAGGCACGGACATAGCGGTCGGAGCGCAGAATGTGCACTGGGAGGACAAGGGCGCCTATACCGGGGAAATATCGCCGGTAATGCTGCGGGACGCCGGCTGCCGTTACGTGATCATAGGCCATTCGGAGCGGAGGCAGTACTTCGGCGAGACCGATGAAAACGTCAACCGCAAGGTGAAAGCGGTTTTTGCCCAGGGCCTCACCCCGATCATGTGTGTGGGCGAAACACTCGCTGAAAGAGAAGCAGGTGTTACTGAAAAAGTTGTGCGGACCCAGACTGAGGCGGGGCTGGCCGCTCTAACCGGCGAGCAGGTGGCCGGCATGGTCATAGCTTATGAGCCGGTCTGGGCTATCGGGACAGGTAAAACCGCCTCAGACGAGGATGCCCAGCAGGTGATCAGCTTTATCCGGGGCATCGTAGCTGGACTATACGGGGACAGCGCCGCCGGGCGCGTACGCATCCAGTACGGCGGCAGCGTCAAGCCGGAAAACGCCGCGGGGCTGATGGCCAAGCCCGATATCGACGGCGCCCTGGTAGGCGGCGCCAGCCTGGAAGCCGCAAGCTTCACAGGAATTATAAGAGCAGTAGTGAGTAGTGAGTAGTCGGTAGTCAGTAAAATTATTTTTTCCGACTACTGACTACCGACAACCGACTACCGAATTTGGAGGTAAGGTTTTGACAGTAAATGGAAAGACCCTGGTTTTGCTGATCCTAGACGGCTGGGGTGTGAATCCCAGTCCGGAGGGCAACGCTATAGCCAGGGCTGACTTGCCGAATTACAAAAAAATCCTGGCCGGTTACCCGCACAGCCTGCTTACCTGTTCAGGCGAGGAGGTTGGGCTGCCGGAAGGGCAAATGGGCAACTCGGAGGTAGGGCACCTTAATATTGGGGCCGGCCGGGTGGTCTACCAGGACCTTACCAGGATCACCCGGGCGGTCAAAGACGGGAGCTTTTTTAAAAACGAAGTTTTGCTGGACGCGGTAAACCGCGCCAGGGAAAGCGGCGGGGCTCTGCATTTAATGGGCCTGCTGTCCGACGGAGGGGTGCACAGCCATATCAACCACCTGTACGCCCTGTTAGCCCTGGCGGCAAAGGAGAACATGCGCAAAGTTTTTGTGCACGCGTTTCTGGACGGGCGCGACGTGCCGCCTGCCAACGCCAAAGAATATACTGAACCTTTGGAAAAAAAATTCAGCGAACTGGGCTTTGGGGCCGCAGCCACCATTATGGGCCGCTACTTCGCCATGGACAGGGACCGCCGCTGGGACCGGGTGGAGAGAGCCTTTAACGCTATGACCTGCGGCGAGGGCTTCCATACCGAAACCACGGCTGAGGCGATTGACCGGGGCTACGCGAGAAGCGAGACCGACGAATTTATCCAGCCGACAGTGATCATACACCACGACGGCATGGCCGTCGGCAATATCCGCAGCGGCGACTCAGTTATTTTTTTTAACTTCAGACCTGACCGGGCCAGGGAGATAACCAGGGCTTTCGTCGACCACAATTTTAGCGGTTTTACCAGGAAGAAAGGTTTTCCCGGTGTTCATTTCACCTGCATGACCCTTTACGATAAAAGTATTGACGCGCCTGTCGCTTTTAAGCCGCAGTCATTAAACAACACGCTGGGGGAGGTTCTCAGCAAAAACGGAATCAGCCAGCTGAGGCTGGCGGAAACAGAAAAATACGCCCACGTTACGTTTTTTTTTAATGGGGGCGTGGAGGAGCCGAACCCGCTGGAAGAAAGGATCCTGATACCCTCACCTAAAGTAGCCACCTATGACCAGAAGCCTGAAATGAGCGCGAACGAAATCACCGAAAAGTTTCTAGAGCAGTTGGAGGCCGGACGGCACGGGGTAATCATTATGAATTACGCCAACCCTGATATGGTAGGGCACACCGGAGACATGGAAGCCACGGTCAAAGCTTTAAACACAATAGACAGCTGTCTGGGGAAGGTGGCCGCCGCCGTGCTTGAGCGTGACGGCACGCTTCTGATTACGGCCGACCACGGCAATGCCGACGAGATGAAGGACAAAGAGGGCCATCCCCACACCGCCCACACTACCAACCCCGTGCCCTTTATCTTAGTCAAACGCGACACAGCCGGCATCCGCTTGCGGGACGGCTGCCTCAGGGATATAGCGCCGACCATGCTGCAGCTGTTGGGCATAGCCAAACCGCCGGAGATGACGGGAGATACACTGATTGAGTCATAGGACGTAGGCTATAACGAGTCGTAGGGCGTAGGCTATTGGCCGTAGGTATATTATGAATTTCTACGGGTCTTCAACAAAAGAGGATTGGTTGATGCCTACCCCTTAAAGTTTACGACTTGTTTTTTTAGAAACTGGAAAACTAAAAGTAAGGGATGGGCCTTGAGGCGCCTGTCCATAACTTAGAAGGAGTGATACCTTATGTCTACCATTATTGATGAAGTAATTGCCCGGGAAATCCTGGACTCGCGCGGCAACCCGACTGTCGAGGTCGAGGTTTATTTGGAAGACGGGACTATGGGCAGGGCCGCTGTCCCCTCCGGAGCGTCGACCGGCGCTTATGAAGCGGTGGAATTAAGAGATAACGATGAAAACCGCTACAATGGCAAGGGCGTGTTAAAAGCTGTTGAAAACGTCAACTCCATTATCGCCCCTGAAGTTGAAGGCTATGACGCCACCGACCAGCTGGGCATTGACCAGGCCATGATTGAACTCGACGGCACGCCCAATAAAGGCAGGCTGGGCGCGAACGCCACCTTGGCCGTGTCCATGGCGGCGGCGAAGGCCGCGGCCGCGGCGCTGGGACTCCCACTTTACCAGTACCTGGGCGGGGCCAATAGCAAAGTGCTGCCCGTGCCGATGATGAATATTCTAAACGGCGGCAAACACGCCGACAACAATGTCGACATCCAGGAATTCATGATCATGCCCGTTGGCGCCGCCGACTTTGCCGAAGCGCTGAGAATGGGCGCCGAGGTTTACCACAAGCTTAAAAGTGTCCTGAAAAAGAAAGGCCTGAACACCGCCGTGGGTGACGAGGGTGGTTTCGCCCCCATGCTCGGCTCCAACGAGGAAGCCCTGGAAGTGATCATCGAGGCTGTCACAGCCGCCGGCTACAAGCCGGGTGAGCAGGTAATGCTGGCTTTAGACCCCGCCGCCACAGAGTTTTACAAAGGCGGCAAGTACGTTTTCGAGGCCGAGGGTACCAGCCGCAGCGCCGCTGAAATGGTAGACTACTACACCATGCTGGTGGACAAGTACCCCATCATATCCATTGAGGACGGTTTGGCCGAAGACGACTGGGATGGCTGGCGCCTGCTGACTGAGCGCCTGGGCGGCAGGATCCAGATTGTGGGTGACGATATTTTTGTGACGAACACGGAGCGGCTGGCCCGCGGCATTAAGGAAGGCGTGGCCAACTCGATCCTGATCAAGCTAAACCAGATCGGCACCATCACCGAAACACTGGACGCCATTGAAATGGCCAGGCAGTCCGGCTACACCGCTGTTGTTTCGCACCGTTCCGGTGAGACTGAGGACGCCACTATCGCCGACCTGGTGGTAGCTGTTAACGCCGGCCAAATTAAAACGGGGGCCCCCTGCCGCACCGACCGGGTGGCCAAATACAACCAGCTGCTCAGGATAGAGGAAGAACTCGGGGGTTTGTCCCTGTACAAAGGGAAGAAGACTTTCTATAATCTCAGGCACCTCCTGTGATTTACAGATTTTTCACATTATGATATAATGTCTTTTGGTATTTTAGTCAGAGGAGGGAAATAGGTGGGCGCAGCAAAAATTATACTGACCGTATTTCATGTACTTCTGTCGATAGGCCTGATTACAGCCGTAGTTCTGCAGTCCGGCAGGAGCGCCGGCCTCTCCGGAGTTATTTCCGGCGGCGCCGAAACTCTGTTTGGCAAGAAAAAAGGGATGGACGAGCTTTTAGGCAAGGTCACTATCGGTGTCGCTGTCCTGTTCGGATTGACAGCGCTTGTTTTGGTTGTTATTCAATAGAAGTTTCTTAGGATGAGGAGGAAATAAGCCAGTGCAGGAATCTATGACACTAGCCGCAATCGGTGCAATTGTTGGGGCGGTAGCCCTGCTCTTTGCTCTTGTGACTTTTGCCGCTATTCTGAAAGAGTCGATGGGTACGCCCAAAATGAAAGAGATATCTGAGGCGATCCAGGAAGGCGCCATGGCCTACCTGAACCGCCAGTATAAGACGTTGATACCGTTTACCATTATTATCGCCATTTTACTGGTCCTGGTGCTGCCGAGGCTGGACCCCCGCGTGCAGGGGGGCGCCCTGGCCGTATCATTCCTGGTAGGCGCCATCAGCTCGGCTATTGCCGGATACATCGGCATGAACAGCACTACCAAGTCCAACGCGCGCACCGCGGAAGCCGCCCGGAGCTTCGGCCTGGGCAAAGCTTTAAAAGTATCTTTCCGCGCCGGCGCGGTTATGGGCCTTTCCGTGGCGGGTCTCGGCCTGCTGGGAGTTTCGGTATTATTCCTGATTTATAAAGACCCTGTGGTTATTAACAGCTTTGCCTTCGGCGCCAGCGCCATCGCGTTCTTCGCCAGGGTAGGCGGCGGTATCTACACCAAGGCCGCCGATGTGGGCGCCGACCTGGTCGGCAAGGTTGAGGCCGGTATCCCCGAGGATGACCCGCGCAACCCGGCCACCATCGCCGACAACGTGGGCGACAACGTGGGCGACACCGCCGGCATGGGCGCCGACCTGTTCGAGTCTTACGCGGCCACAACCATCGCCGCCATGATCATCGGCAATTCCATTTTTGGAGTTAAAGGAGCGCTCTTCCCCCTGGTGGTAGGCGCTATCGGTATTATCGCTTCCATTCTGGGCACCTTCTTTGTCCGCACCGGTGAGGGCGGCAACCCGCAGGCGGCCCTGAATGTGGGCCTGTGGTCGACCAATGTTATGACAGCCATAGGCGTTTACTTACTGGCCAGCTGGACCTTCGGCAGCGAGGGTCTGGGTATATTCTTCGCCGTACTCGCCGGCCTGATCGTCAACGTGGCCATCGGCGCCCTGACCGAGTACTACACCGCCAACAACAAACCTCCCTGCCTGCGCATCGCCGAGGCTTCCAAGACCGGCCCGGCCACCAACGTCATTCATGGCCTGGCGGTGGGCCTGGAGTCTGTGTTTTGGCCGATGGTGTTTTTCGCGGGAGCTATTTATTTCGCCTTCTGGGTAGCCGGCTGGATTCAGCCCACCCACGCTATTTACGGTATCGCCATGGCGGCCATGGGCATGCTTTCCACCGCCGGTATCGTGGTGGCCATGGACTCTTTCGGACCTGTCGCCGACAACGCCGGCGGGATTGCCGAAATGGCCGGGCTGCCGCCTGAAGTCCGCCAAAAGACCGATAAACTGGACGCTGTGGGTAACACCACCGCCGCTATCGCCAAAGGTTTTGCCATCGGTTCCGCCGCCCTGACCGCGCTGGCCCTCTTCCAGGCCTTTGCCGATGAAGTGGTCAGGAACCCCAAACTGCAGCACCTGCTTACTAACGGCCACCTGGTGATCAACCTTAACGACCCCCTGGTCCTGGTAGGACTGCTGATCGGCGCTTCGATTCCTTTCGTGATCGGTTCCTCCACCATGCGCGCGGTTGGTGAGGCTGCCTACGGCATGGTGAACGAAGTGCGCCGCCAGTTCCGCGAAATCAAGGGAATCATGGACGGGACTGAAAAACCGGACTACGCCCGCTGCGTCAGTATCGCTACCGGCGCCGCCATTCAAAAGATGATCTTCCCTGGTCTGGTGGCTGTAATCATGCCACTGATCGTTGGATTCGGCCTGGGCGCGCTGGCCCTGGCCGGTTACCTGGCCGGCCTGACTGCGACCGGTGTCTTGATGGCGCTTTTCCTGGCCAACGCCGGAGGCGCCTGGGACAACGCCAAGAAATGGATTGAGGCGGGTAACCTGGGCGGCAAAAAGGTAGACGGGCAGCCAAACCCGGTGCACCAGGCGGCTGTTATCGGTGACACCGTGGGTGACCCCTGCAAGGATACTTCAGGGCCGGCGATGAACCCGCTGATCAAGGTAGCCGGTACAATCTCCCTGATTATCGGCTCGGTTCTTTTCCACTAAAACAAAAAACGCCGGGGCAACCCGGCAGTTTTTTTAGAATCCGAATAATAAAAGCGGAAGGATGTGACTTCATTGACCAAACCGCTTAAAGATGAAACTAATATCTGTTTTGGCTGCAGCCCGAACAACCCCATCGGGCTCAAGATGGAGTTTGAGGACGACGGGGATGTCTGCAGGGCTTACTACACAGCCCGCCCTGAGCATATGGGCTGGAACGACGTGGTGCACGGCGGCCTGGTCGCCACCATGCTGGATGAAGCTATGGGCAGGTGGCTGTGGGTCAGGAACCTGATCACCATGACCGCTGAAATGACCATCCGTTACAGCAAGCCGGTCCCGGTGGGTGTCAGGCTGACCGTGGAAAGCAGCGGGGTGTCCCAAAAGGGAAAGCTGATCGAAATGACTGCCCGGATTATCCTGCCGGACGGCTCACTGGCCGCGCGGGCCAGGGCCAAGTTTTTGAAAGTCGGGCCGGGCAATTTGCCTGAGAAAGGTGACGCAGAATGAACAGAGAAGAAGCTCTGGCACTATTAAAGAAAAACCTTACCAACAAGAACCTATTTAACCACTCTCTCGCCGTTGAAGCGGTGATGCGCCGGCTGGCCAAACATTTTGGCCAGGACGTGGAAGTCTGGGGCCTGGCCGGGCTGCTGCACGACATTGACTACGACCGCACCAAGGACGATCCAGAGAAGCACAGCCTGGAAGGTGCGGAGTTGCTGGCTGAGCTTGGGCTCTCCGAAGAAATCGTATATGCGGTGAAAGTGCATAACTCCCGCCACGGGCTGCCCCGCCTGTCATTGATGGACAAGGCCCTTTTCGCCACCGACCCTCTAACCGGCATGATTGTAGCCGGGGCCTTAATTCGCCCGGAGAAGAAATTAGCGGCCATAGACGTGCCGTTTTTAATAAACCGCTTTCACGAAAAAAGCTTTGCCCGCGGCGCCAACAGGGAAACGATCAAGGCCTGCTCCGAGATGGGACTTTCACTGGAAGAGTTTCTGGGACTCGGGCTGGAGGCCATGCAGGGAATTGCTGCGGAGTTAAAACTATAATTGGTGTAGTCGGGGACATTCCAATCGGGGACATTCCTCCGACCTCAGAGTGCTGCCGATAAGAGAGGTGTGTCCCCATTCCTATGTCTTTGTCTTGCCACGGGCATATGCATTCTTATACCTCCTTGACAAAAAAAACGGCACTGCTATAATTAAATTGCAAATGAGATAACCGTCTTGTCTTGTAATACCCTTATCCGCGTCACAAGCTGGAAAAGGGGTTTATTTTTCGGGAGATACGGGTATGGCTGTTAAAACTGTCACTGAAAACCGAAAGGCCAGGCATGAATACTTCATCCTGGAGACTTACGAGGCCGGCCTGGCTTTGACCGGGACCGAGGTCAAGTCCCTGCGCGCCGGCAAGGCCAACCTGCAGGACAGCTATGCCCGCGTTGAAAACGCCGAGTTGATGCTGTATAATATGCATATAAGTCCTTATGACCAGGGGAACCGGTTCAACCACGAGCCCAAGCGCACCCGCAGGCTGCTGATGCACAAGCAGGAGATCCTGCGGCTTTTGGGCAAGACCAGGGAAAAGGGCCTGGCCTTAATCCCGCTGAAGGTTTATTTCAAGGACGGCCTGGCCAAGGTCGAGCTGGCCCTGGCCAAAGGCAAGAAGCTTTACGACCGCAGGGACGACATCGCCGCAAGAGACGCGAGGAGGGAAATAGACCGGGCGGTAAAGGAAAAGCTGAGACTTCATTAGAAAATTTAACTGTCACAATAACTCTTGGGCCTATGACCCAAAACAACATGGGGGCGTAATGGGTTCGACGGGGGAAGCGGTGGCAGGAGGAGCGAGCCGGGGTTTCCATCAGCCCGCAAAACGGTGGAAAAATTATAATTGCCAACAACGAATACGCCTTAGCAGCTTAATTGCTGTTAACCTTCTACCCGCGCTGGGCCCGTGGCCCGGGCCAGGGGGTCATTTAAACGGGCTGGCTCAAGTCCCAATTCTCGGAGGGTTTGAGCAAGATCTATCGAGATAGTGCCAAGGGAGCCCGGCTGTAGGCGCCCGCGGCGCGAAACCTAAACTGCAGCCTGCGCTCGGAGAAACTCCTGTGGTCGGTCTTCCGGACGGTGGGTTCGATTCCCCCCGCCTCCACCATAATGTGTGATCAATTTAGATGCAGGGCTGTTTTGCCCAGTAACCATGCGGATTTGCGAGCCTTTCGAAGCGATTTTGGAAGGCTCGTTTTCCGTAGATGCATTTCGAGTTTTTAGACATGCCTTGGGGATTTGAACCCTCGAATAGATTTATCGTGGAGTTGTCAAATTTGGTTTAGTCCCTAAACTCGTAATTTTAGAAAATGTTAATAAATGTTAGATAAATGGATTCCTTCTGGAAATACTATATTTAGCTCTTATCTACTGGCAGGATAGGGCATATTCCGTTTTTTGATGTATTCCGATTATTTATCAAACCATGCTGGGAACGCAAGACAACTCATTACGCCCCCAGCGATTTATCGGGATATTGTTTTAGCCCAATCCAAGTAGACGCTTGATCATTTCTTCGTTGCCGTCCCATGTAGCCTCTTCAGCTTCCGGACTAACTGAGCCGGTCACAACCGATGCACTCTCAATGGCTTTGCGCTTCATCTCGTTGTCTGCGCGGGCATAGATCAATGTTGTCATCGGATCGTTATGACCAAGAAACTGAGCTAGCAATTCTAGTGGCATTCCTGCCTGATACAGAAGCATGGCACGCGTTTTTCTGATCAAGTGTGGGTGAACACAATCAGGGACTTCTGAGCACTCAGCTTTTGCAGAATCTCCGTATTTGCTGACAAATCTGGCCACGTTGTCATCAGACATCTGCCCCTTTTTGCCATGCCGAATCGTATAGAACATGGGAACAAATCCGTCTTTTTGGGGATGGAAGGTTTTCGCGTATCTGTGAAAATGCTGAATTGTACCATCGCTAATCGGTACACTTCTCGGTTTGTCCCCTTTCCCTAATAAATAGACAACTTTTCCTACCGGATCAAAATCACAAAAACGCATGGATAGCATTTCGCAGTCACGGGCAGCTGAGTCATACATTAACACCAAAAAGAATAAATCGCGAATCCCGATTTTCTTGGATGGGTCAGGTTGGCGAAGAACAGCGGTTATTGCATCCTTGGACATATACTCCAGCATGAAGGACTTGTTCACATCTTTTTGCAGCGGGATACCCCGCAGGTCTTCCAGATAAAAAACAAGTGTTGGTTCGATGCTGGCTACATAACGAAAAAATGAGCGGATGCGTGCTAGTCGGTGATTTCGTGTAGACGGAGTCCATCCTTTTGTCTGCTGCATTTTATCCAGAAAATTCATCACGTTCTCGCGGGAAAGATCCGCAAAGGTGAGGCTCTCAACACGCTTACCGGTTGCGCAACAGACGAAGGAAAGCAGCATATTCCACACCTGCTGCGTGGCTAGGATCGTATGCGAGCTGCGCCGAGCCTGTTTAGGTAGGAAAATGGTAAAAAACTCTCGCAGATGTGAGAACAGGTTATCTTTACTCTTCTTCAAAATCATAAACCTCCGGTATGATACCGTCTGAGCGA
>NZ_QFFZ01000031.1 GCF_004369225.1 Pelotomaculum propionicicum | reverse complement strand
GGTTGATCGCCTCCTATAAGTGACCGCCTTCTTGGTTGCCCAGTTATTACCAGTTGAGTATCTGGGATCAGTTTTTTATTGCCTTTTTTGCTTTCCCAGGACAAAATATTTTCCAGTTTTCTCGAAAATGGTGCTTGACATTTTACCGCTGGGCTTTTTAATTGAATATAAAGAATAATTATGCGGGAGGGAGTGATTTTATTTTGGAAATAAAAAAACCTCTGGCGTGAGGTTTTTTAAGTACGATCTTCTTAGTTACGCGCAAAATCCCTGCGCCTGGGCGTCCGCGGGCGGTCTTCTCTGGAGGCCTGCCCTTCAGGCGGCGGCGCCACGTCCTTCTTGGAAAGCTTCAGGCGGCCTTGATTATCATAGCCAATAACCTTGACCAGAATCATATCGCCTTCCTTGACAACATCTTCAACTTTATTGACCCGGTGGTGCTCAAGCTGTGATATGTGCACCAGGCCTTCTTTGCCCTGCAGTCCAAGCACGCCAGGTATAATCTCCACAAAACAGCCGAAATCGGTTACTCTGGTAACCTTGCCGTTGTATATCTCTCCGGCCTGCACTTCTTTGGTCAGCACCTCGATGATCTGCAGCGCTTTCTTCCCTTTTTCCTGATCAACAGCGGCGATAAATACTCTGCCGTCATCTTCTATGTCTATATCCGCCCCTGTTTCTTCCACTATCTTCTTAATTATTTTGCCGCCCGGTCCTATGACATCCCTGATTTTATCCGGATCAATGGTGGTATGGATAATTCTTGGAGCATTCGGGGACAGTTCCGGCCGCGGCGCGGCGATCACATCGAGCATCTTGCCAAGAATATGCATTCTGCCTTCATGGGCCTGGGCCAGCGCCTGCTCAAACACCTCCTGGGTGATTCCCGGGATCTTTATATCCATTTGGAGCGCGGTAATTCCTTTGGCGGTACCTGCGACCTTAAAGTCCATGTCTCCCAGATGGTCCTCATAACCTTGAATATCTGTCAAAACCGTGAATTTATCTTCCTCCGAGATCAGTCCCATGGCCACCCCTGACACCGGCGCGCTGATCGGCACACCCGCGTCCATTAGGGCCAGGCAGCTGCCGCAGACGCTCCCCATCGAGGTCGATCCGTTGGACTCCAGAGCTTCTGAGACAATCCTGATCGTGTAGGGGAATTCTTCCTCCAGTGGAATCACCGGCGACAGGGCCCTTTCCGCCAGAGCGCCGTGGCCGATTTCACGCCGTCCCGCCGAACGCAGCGGCCTGGTTTCACCTACGCTGAAAGGCGGGAAGTTGTAATGGTGCATAAAACGCTTCGATTCCTCAACACCCAGGCCGTCAAGTATTTGCTCCTCTGAAATCGTCCCCAGGGTTACCACAGATAGAATTTGGGTTTGCCCCCGGGTAAAAAGGCCGGAGCCATGCGGGCGCGGCAGCACGCCAACTTCAACTGATATGGGGCGTACTTCTCTCAGTGAGCGGCCGTCTATACGTAGTCCCTCCACCGCGATCATGCGTCTTACCAGCTTCTTTTCCACCGCTTCAACTGTTTTCTTGATAGCAGCCTCTTCATCAGGGTTTTCTTCAAGAAACTGCTGCACCAGTTCAGTCTTTATTTCTTCCAGGTAAGACTCTCTCTGTTTTTTGGAATACTTATCGCTGACACATTGACGCAGCGCCTGGTCGAGTTTTTCTGTGGCCGCTTCTGTCACAGCCTGCTCCAGTTCCTGGGCGGGCTCCGCAATCTCCGGAGTTATCTTTTCCTTGGCCAGGCCCAATTCCAGCGCCTCTTCCCGGTACCTTTCAATGAAATCAACTATCTCCTTAACCACTCCGTGCCCATACTGGATGGCATCCAGCATCACACTTTCGGATACTTCGCGCGCCCCGGCCTCAACCATCATTACAGCTTCCTTGGTCCCGGCAACCACAAGGTGCATGTCGCTCTTTTCAGCTTGAGACAAGACAGGGTTAATTACTAACTCCCCGTCCACGCGGCCTACGATCACGCCGCCGATTGGGTATTTCAAAGGTATTTCTGAAATATGCAAAGCTGCCGACGCGCCTACCATAGCTGCAATTTCCGGTGCGTGGTCCTGGTCCACAGACATGACCGTGGCGATTACCTGAACCTCATTGCGCATCTCTTTCGGAAAAAGTGGCCGTATAGGCCTGTCTATCAGCCGGCCGGAAAGAATTGCTTTTTCACTGGGCCGGCCTTCCCTTTTGATAAAACCGCCGGGTATTTTTCCTACAGCATAAAACCTTTCCTCATAGTCAACTGTTAAAGGGAAAAAGTCTATCCCAGCCCTGATATAGCCGGCCATCGTGGCAGTCACCAGAACCGTTGTTTCTCCATAACGGACAAAAACCGCTCCACCGGATTGTTTGGCCAGCCTTCCCGTTTCAAGGATCATTGGGCGGCCGCCAACCATAATCTCTCTTTTTAAAACCTGATTCTCCAACATTTAAAGGCTATCCCCCTGTTGTTTTTGGTAAAATTTAAAAAACTTATATTAATTCGTTATTCCTAATATTATCTCCTTCTTCTAAAATAAAAAATACATTACAATACATAACAAAGAAGCGGGTAAAACCCGCTTTCTTCAAGTATTATTTTCTCAATCCAAGCTTTTCAATTATAGAACGATACCTGTCAAAATGACGATCTCGCAAATAATTAAGCAGTGCCCTCCTTTGACCAACCATCTTCAGCAAACCCCGGCGTGAATGGTGGTCTCCTTTGTGAAGCTTCAGGTGTTCAGTGAGGGTGTTAATCCTCTCTGTTAATATGGCAACCTGAACTTCAGGGGAACCGGTGTCATTTTCGTGAAGTTTGTACTTGGAAATAACCACCTGTTTCTGTTCTGTGGTCAAGGCCATGCCGCTCACCTCCTTTATTCAAAATCGCCGCAGGCCAAGCAAACCGCTGGAGAACATGTTCCCTAGCCTGCAGTTCACCGGAAATTTATTTTCCGATTATAGTTATTACCAGACGACCGCCTGGTATATCTTTGGCAACCAAATCAAAAACTCTTCCTGACTTGGAAAAGAAACCTCGAAAACGAGTGGCTGTCGGTATTCGTCCAGGCAACCCGCTGGCAGCGTTGACTATATCGGTTACCGTGATCTTTTCCTGCCTTAAATCCCGCAAACGTTTACGGGCATGTTCGGTGATAATCACCTTCATTAGAACTTAATACCTAATAGGCATGGAGCTTATTCGCTCTTTCGTCATCGTCCTGGTTGAGGAAAGCGTAAAGAGCGTCCTGAAAGGCCGTCAACCTGACATTCTCAACATTCGACTCAAGATAGATAGTCTCAAGCTCTTTCTTCAGAGACTGAAACTCTTCACTAAGGCAGATAAAAGCGATCTGATTCAGCCACTTTTTGACCTGCTCTTCTGGAAAGTCGAATTTAGGAATACCCATGTTAACGTCTCCTTTATGGTTATTCGGGACTGTTAACGCGTTAATTGTAGCATAATCCGGTAACAGTGTAAACGCTGCCTATAGAAAAATATATTGGGCCGTATGCTTTTTTATTCCCTGGCCTTCGACCATTCCGCCCTGACCTTGTGAATATCTCGCTCAATCTGTTTCATTAAATCTGAGGCGGAGGCAAATCTCTTTTCACCCCTGATCCGGCTGGTAAAACTGACTTTAATTTTCTGCCCGTAGAGATCCTGGCAAAAATCCAGCAAATGGACTTCAATATTTCTTTTTTCGTCCTGGAAGGTAGGTTTTACTCCTATATTCGCAACACCCAGGTAGGTGTCCTGATCTAAATACACCTTGGCCGCGTAAACCCCGTTGGCGGGGACCAGGATACCATGGTCCAGTTCCAAATTGGCGGTGGGGAAACCAAGAATGCTTCCGCCGCGGCTTTTCCCCGCCACCACCTGACCTTCCGTAAAAGGATAGTACCCCAGGTACTTGGCCGCCTGTGACACCTCTCCCTTAATCAGCAGGTTCCTGACCAAAGTGCTGCTTACCGCTTGTCCCTCTACCATAACCGGGGGTATAACTTTAAGCTGATAGCCGTAAATGGTGGAAAGCTCTTCCAGCAGGGCAGGGGTGCCGCGGCCGCGGTGCCCAAATGTATAGTTATAGCCGACCACTATCCCTTTGACGTCCAGTTCCTCAATCAGTATGCTCTTAACAAAGCTTTCAGGAGACACACCCGCCAGCTTGAGGTCGAAAGGCACCTGTAGAAGTATCTGTACACCCATTTTAGCTATTAATCTTTGTTTGGCATTTTGAGACAGGAGCTGGGGCGGGCAGTTTTCCGGGTTTAACACCGCCAGAGGATGAGGGTGAAAAGTGAACACAGCCGGTGTGCCCTTGATTTCTTTGGCCTGATTAACAAGTTCAAGGATCAGTTTTTGATGTCCTACATGCACACCGTCAAAATTGCCGAGACCGACAACCAGTTTTTTATGTTTGTATTTAAGATCATGCCAATGGCTGTATATCTGCATTAACAAAGACCCCCTAAATCACCTTGGCAATACACAAACAGGCCTGAATAATATTCTCTCATTATCCTGAGGATCAAAAGCTGTTTCTGCCACTGCCAGAAACCCTTCCGGTCCGGTCAGGCGAACCTTGTCGCCTGCGGATAGAGATCCGGGCAATTGGGCTACTCCCGGTAAATACAGTCTTGCTCCTGACTTAACCGCCTGAACAGCCCCGCTTTTTACAAGCACCTCGGGCAGGAAGTCCAGCGCTTTGTCTATGGCAATGACTTTTTCGGCCAGTTTACCTGTATTGTTTAAAACTGCAATTTCTTCAAGCGTTAGTGCGTCGGAGATACAATAGGGCCCGGCACGGGTTCTTACCAGAAAAGACATATAAGCGCCGCAGCCTAAACGAGTGCCCATATCGGTACAAAGCGCCCGCACATAAGTACCCTTGGAACAGGACAGGTGCAGCAGCGCCCTCGGGCGGGGCGTACCCCAACCGGTTCCACTGATATATTCTAGGGAATGTATACTTACAGCCCTCGCCGGACGTTCCACAACAAGCCCTTGCCTGGCTAACTGGTACAGTTTTTTGCCGTGCAGTTTTATTGCGGAAGTCATCGGAGGTACTTGTTCTATGCTTCCCGTGAAAAATGGTAAAACAGCCAAAACTGCGTCTCTATCTAAATGTGAAGCGTCCGCCTCACTGATAATTTCACCAAATGCGTCACCAGTGTCAGTCGCTTGCCCAAACACCATTTCAACCCGGTATTCTTTATCCGCATCGATTAGAAAACCCGCGAGCCTGGTTGCCGCACCCAGACAAACTACCAGCGCACCGGCGGCGCCGGGATCCAGTGTCCCGGTATGACCTGCTTTTTTTATGCTCAGGGTCCGGCGAACAAAATTGACAACGTCATGCGAAGTCATCCCGGGAGGTTTTAGTATATTAATAAATCCATTCAATTATTAATTCCCCCGGCCGCTAATACCGCCGCACTTACTATTTTCTCCTGAATATCCGCCAAATTGCCGCTCATGACACACCCTGACGCACGCGGGTGTCCGCCGCCGCCAAACATTGCCGACAGGCGGTTTACGTCAACGGTTCCTTTTGATCTGAAGCTTATCTTAAAATCGCCGCCCTCAGTTTCGCGAAAAAGTATTCCTACTTGAACACCCCTGATCGACCTGGCATAATTAACCAGACCCTCAGTATGTTCATCCTCTGCTCCGGAAATGTTGAGAAGTTTACGGGTCACGGTCATCCAGCACACTCGACCGCACGGACTTAAAGATAGTGTACCCAGGGCCAAGCCCAGCAGGTCAAGCACCGCTTTCGGTTTCTCTTCATAAAGTTCCTGGTTTATCTGGGCCGCCGGAACACCAAGCTCCAGCAATTCTGCCACCCGCCGGTGTGTATCAGGCTGCATGTTTTCATATTGAAATGAGCCGGTATCCGTAACAATAGCAGTATAGAGACATATGGCGGACTCCAGAGAAATATCCACCTTCATTAAATTAAACAGGTCGAAAATAATCTCACCTACTGCCGCAGCCGCAGGGTCTATATACCTGTAAGTGCCAAAAGACTTTGAACCGGCATGGTGGTCCAGGTTGATAACCACCACACCGCTTGACAACATTTCTTGATAGCCTTTACCAAGTCTTTCCGGCACCGAGCAATCAAGCACAATGAAAGTATCATATTCACCCGCCGGTGGCGCACCTTCCACGTATCTGTCCACACCCGGCAAAAAACCGTATATTGCCGGTACCCGGTCAGCACCGCCCATAGTTACCTTTTTACCCAGTTTCTCCAATGCCAGTCCCAAAGCCAGCATTGAACCCAGGGAGTCTCCGTCGGGCAGCACATGCCCGCATATCAGAACACTATCCGCGCGATCTATAGCCAGAGCTATGTCTGCCAGATTATTCATCAGATAATCCACCTTTGCCCTTAACCTCTTCCATCAGGGCAATTAACCTTGAGCCCTGGCTTATGGACCGGTCCAGTTTAAAAGTTATCTCAGGCGTGTATCGCAGGCGGATTCTTTTGCCAAGTTCACCCCGGATAAAGCCTTGCGCTTTTTGCAGGGCTGCCATAGTAGCCTTTTGATCTGACGGATTACCTAACACACTGGCAAATATGTTAGCATAACGCAAATCTTTTGAAATTTCAACAGCAGTGATAGTAACAAAACCTATTCTAGGATCTTTTAATTCTTCTCTTAGCAGTTCCGAAATTTCTTTCTTAATTGCTTCTGCCAACCTTTCAGGCCGGTAAGACATGCCGAGCACCTCATATCAGTCGTCAGACGCCGGACGTCAGACGTCGGACATCTTAAATTTATGATCCTTTCGTAAGTGCGAATACATTCGTACAAAAACCCAGCTAATTTTGCTGGTGTCGACTGAAAATCGAACTTTTATCCTGCTGCCGGGCTGCTTTAACCAGCCTGGCATCAGGAAAGCTGGCGTTTAATAGTCTCTATGTTAAAGGCTTCGATAATATCGCCTTCTTGGATTTCATTGAATTTTTCCAGGGCCAGGCCGCACTCGTAACCCTGTAATACTTCTTTGACATCGTCTTTAAAGCGTTTAAGCGAATCAAGTTTGCCTTCGAATATCACGATACCGTCACGTACCACTCTTACCCCGGCGTCCCTTTCGATTTTTCCTTCAACTACATAGCACCCTGCGATAGTGCCAATCCGGGAAGCCTTGAAAACCTTGCGGATTTCTGCCCGGCCCAGTGTTACTTCGCGATATTCGGGATCTAAGAGACCGCTCATGGCGGCTTTTACATCTTCTATAGCATCGTAGATGACCCGGTAAAGACGGATGTCTACTTTCTCATTCTCAGCCGCTTTTCTGGCGTTTACATCAGGCCGCACGTTGAAGCCGATGATAATGGCATTTGACGCTGATGCGAACATAACGTCAGTCTCGCTGATTGCGCCTACGCCGCCGTGAATTATGTCAACTTTTACTTCACCTGTGTTTAATCTTTCCAGGGCCTGACGCAGTGCTTCGACAGAACCCTGCACATCAGCCTTGACGATAATTCCCAACTCTTTGATTTGACCTTCCTGAATATGCTTAAACAGGTCCTCTAAGGATACCCGTGTGGTATTCTTTAATTCTTCCTCACGTTTTCTGGTCTGCCTCCTGGAGGCAATACTCCTGGCCAGCTTTTCATCTTCCGTGACGATAAATGTATTTCCCGCATGGGGCACTTCAGAAAAGCCAAGCACTTCAACCGGTGTAGACGGGCCAGCTTTTTTAATCCGGCGGCCTTTGTCATCCATCATCGCCCTGACTCGCCCGTAGGCCGGTCCGGCTATGATCGTATCGCCGATATTGAGTGTTCCGCTTTGTACAAGCACGGTTGCCACGGGACCGCGCCCTTTGTCCAGCTCAGCCTCTATCACAGTTCCTCTTGCCGGCCGGTTTGGATTGGCCTTTAGTTCACCCACCTCGGCTACAAGTAAAATCATCTCAAGAAGCTCTTTTAGGCCTTCTTTTTTGAGGGCGGAAACATTTACACAGATTGTATCCCCGCCCCATTCCTCAGGCACCAGCGCGTGTTCGGTCAGTTCCTGCTTGACCCGCTCAGGGTTGGCATCCGGCTTATCTATCTTGTTAATGGCAACAATGATGGGGACACCAGCTTCTTTAGCGTGGTTGATCGCTTCAACGGTCTGCGGCATTACACCGTCATCGGCAGCCACCACCAGGATCGCGATGTCGGTTACCTGGGCGCCGCGTGCCCGCATGGCTGTAAAAGCTTCATGGCCCGGTGTGTCGATAAAAGTAATTTTCTTGCCGTTGTGTTCAACCTGGTAAGCTCCGATATGCTGGGTAATCCCGCCCGCTTCGGTAGCAATAACGTTGGTCTCCCTGATGGCGTCCAGCAGTGAGGTTTTGCCGTGGTCAACATGGCCCATTACGGTAACCACACTGGGTCTGGGCTTCAGCAGTTCAGGAGGATCTTCCGGTTCCTGCATGAACAGCGCCTCAATGTCGACCGGCAGTTTTATTTCAACTTCATACCCAAACTCACCAGCCAATATTGACGCTGTATCCGTGTCAATCTCCTGGTTAATGGTAGCAAGCACACCAAGAGTCATCAGTTTCTTGATTAATTCCGCGGGGCTTTTATGAATTTTTAACGCCAACTCCTGGACAGTTACTGACTCTCCCAGCACGATAGGCTTTTTCTCAACAGGTTTCGCTGGTTTTTGAACCTGCTCCTGTGGTTTGGCTGCTCCCTTTTTACGGTGAGCAACAGCGCGAAGCCTTTCTTCCGCATGGTCCGCGATAGCGCTGCGCTTTTCAAAGCGGCCTTTTGATTCAGGCTTTTTGAAACCAGGCTTAGCCTGTTTGACTTTATCAGTACTTTTGGTTTTGTCTGCCGGAGCGCGGCCTTTATCAATGACTACAGGTTGGGGACGAATAACGGCTTGATCGCCTCTTGCTTTGAAACCAGCCCCTGCGCCAGTATACTGCGGGCGGTCCACAGGTTTTGGCCTCATGCCGGGTGCACCGCCGGGGCGTGCGCCTCTCTCGCCCTGTTGTGGCCTTGGTCCTGCCGCAGCGCCGCCGGTCCTCGGAGAAGGCCCCTGCCTTTGTTCTATTGGCCGGGAGGGATGGCTCGCAGCAGGCTGCTGTCTCTGTCCATAAGGCCGGGCATGCCCTGTGCCGGGCTGCTGCCTGTGTTCAATTGGCCTGGCCGGGCCGCGGTCCGGACGCTGTTGTTCCGGCTGAGGCCTGTCAAACTGAGGTCTGGCCTGCACCGGGGGGCGTTCATATTGTGTCTTTTCCGGGCGGGAAATATCCCTTGGGGGTGCTTCCTGACGAGGTCTTTCCTGCACCGGACGTTCCGGGCGTGGTTCAGGATGCACGCGCTCCTGAGGCGGACCAGCTGCCGGTCTCGCCGCAGGCTGGTCCATTTTCACCGGGCCCCTGGGCCTGTCTGTTTGTTTTGGCTTCTCCTGAAAGCGCCTGTCAGGGGGACGTGACGGCACCCGGTCAACCAGACCCGGGCCGCGGAAATACTCAGTCCTGCCTCCGGCTGTCTCTTTCTTGGGTTCATTTGGCCGGGGCTTATCTGACTTTTGGACCGGTTCTTTTTTCTTCTCAACTTTCTTCTCGCCGGCAACAGCGGGGGTTTTTGGCTCAGCCGCGGTGCCCCGGGCAGGCTTGGGCGCAGGTTTCTCCTTATTCCGGTAAATCTGCATCAACTGCCCTATTTCGCTGTCCTCCAGGGTACTCATATGAGATTTGACTAAAATCCCCATCTGACTCAGTTTACTGATTATTTCTTTACTTTCTATGTTAAGTTCTTTGGCAAGCTCGTGTACGCGTTTTTTTACCATTCAATCACCTCCAAAATAATTTTGACTCACAAATTTTAACCTCTCCCCTTTCTGAAGCCCGGAAAGATCCAGGCCGAGCATTTCACCAATTACTTTACCAGCCCCTTTTTCAGATCTTCCACTAATTCCTGCCCTATAGAACGCTGCAGGGCTTTATCCAGGCGTTTACCTTTAAGCGCTTTAGCCAGGCAATCCAATTCCGGGCAGATATATGCGCCTCGTCCGGACCGCTTTCCAGTGGGGTCAATCTCTATTTTATCTTCAGGTGTACGCACAACCCGGATCAGCTGCTTCTTGGGCTTCATCTCCTGGCATCCGACACACATGCGCTGGGGTATTTTTTTTACCTTAGGCACCGGCGTATCCCCCCTATTCATATTCAGACTCAAAGAGAACACCGTACTCATCAGGATAAATCTCTCTCATTTGAGATTCGCTCTTAATGTCAATTTTCCAGCCGGTTAATTTTGCAGCCAGGCGCGCATTCTGTCCTTCTTTGCCGATAGCCAGGGATAGCTGGTAATCTGGCACAATAACTCTAGCCACTTTCTCTTCTTCCCATATTTCAACAGCGACAACTTTAGCGGGGCTGAGCGAACTTGCCACAAACTTGGAAGGATCGGGATTCCATTTTATAATGTCTATTTTTTCACCGTTAAGCTCGTTGACAATATTCTGCACCCTCATTCCCTTCGGCCCCACACAGGCTCCGACAGGATCAACATTGTCATCCTTGGAGAAGACCGCCAGCTTGGAACGGGCGCCGGCTTCCCTGGCGACACCTTTAAGCTCCACAATGCCTTCCAGCAGCTCGGGCACTTCCAGTTCAAAAAGCCTTTTCAGTAAGCCCGGGTGAGTGCGTGAAACCAGGATCTGGGGGCCTTTGGTGGTTTTTCTGACTTCTATGATATAAACCTTGATGCGCCCTCCCTGCCGGTATTCTTCACCCGGCATTTGTTCTGAAGGGGCAAGGATTGCTTCCGTTTTTCCCAGTTCTATAAAAACGTTCTTTTGTTCCAGCCGCTGCACAACACCTGTGACTATATCACCCTCACGGTTGGCAAACTCCTCAAAAATTATGTTTCTCTCAGCTTCCCGGATACGCTGGACCACCACCTGTTTAGCGGTCTGAGCGGCAATCCGTCCGAAATTCCTGGGCGTAACTTCTGTTTCAACAATGTCACCCGGTTCATAACTCGGATTAATTTTTTGCGCATCTTCAACTGTAATTTCCTGCCGTTGGTCTTCCACTTGCTCCTTAACAACCCTCTGCGTGTAAACCCTAAAATCCCCGGTTTCACGATCTATGTGGACACGGGCATTTTGCAGCGAGCCAAAATTCCGCTTGTAAGCTGATAATAACGCTGCTTCAATAGCCTCCAGCAGTACGTCGACCGAAATGCCCTTTTCTTTTTCCAGATCCCTCAGGGCTTCCAAAAATTCGGCATTCATTATTTTTCCTCCCCGAAACTATTAAAATTCCGCTTTCAACCGTGCGGACGCTACTTGCTTGTAGGGTATGGTCATTTCAGTTCCTGCCACGTCAAAAGTTATGCTGTCCCCCTGCACAGATGTGATCCTGCCTGTAATATTCTTTTTGCCTTCTACTGCCGCATAAGTGCCGATCACAGCAAGCGAACCTTTAAAGCGCTCGAAGTCAGATAGTTTTTTTAACGGCCTTTCCATCCCAGGTGAAGAAACTTCCAAAAAATATGATTGGGGGATGGGGTCCTTTTCGTCCAGCAATTTATCAATTTTTTCTGAAATCAGGCGGCAGTCCTCAATGCCTATGCCTCCCGGTTTATCTAAAAACACGCGCAGGTACCAGTTGCCGCCCTCTTTTACAAACTCGACATCCACCAACTCCATACCGGATTCTGAGATGCAGGGGCTTACTAATTTCTCAACTATCTCTACAACTCTCATTTTAGTCAACAGCGCGTCCTCCCGGACAAGATTTAGTACTTAGGTGGTTTTAAAGAAACCTTTGGCGCATGATAAGACGAAAGAGTGGGCGTTACCCACTCCTTTACACAAAACAAAATCTCCCTTGCCATAAACCATGTAAAGTATATCACAGAAGATAATTGTTGACAAGGGCAAAATGGGGCTAAGCCCTGTGTTCAACCCTGTAAACTCCGGGTAATGTGGTCAGATGATGCAAAATATCTATCATATTAGCCTCAGGCGACGGTTTGATATAAACCTCAAGCAGCACCTTGCCGGCCTCCATCATTTTGCTCACTTCAACTTTTTGGACTATCCCCAGCCGCTCTTCGATATAAGTCCTGACTACCTTTACTTGTTCAGTTTGATCCGAAACTACTATACTTAGAAGGTCATATTTGCTTTTGCCGCGGATTAAATCCTCAAATGCCCCCAAAAGCACGAGAGTAAATAGGACTAACAGGGTGCCCAGTGTTGCCGCGAGGTAATAACCGGCGCCGCAGGCCAGCCCAACAGAGGCGACGACCCACAAACTGGCGGCTGTAGTCAGGCCGCGGATCAGCAGGCCTTCCCGCATGATCGCGCCGGCGCCCAGAAAACCTATGCCGCTTACTACCTGAGCGGCTATACGGGCCGCATCACCCTTGAATTGATAATGAAGCCCCTCGGAAACCACCATACAGACGGCTGCGCCTACAGCTACCAGGATATGCGTCCTGAAACCGGCGGAATATGTGCGGTAACCAACAAGCAGCCTCTCCCGCTCCAGGCCGATAAAGCCTCCAAGAATTACCGACATAACCAGTCTTAAGATTAAATCACCCTCGCTAATCCCAGCAAACATGGCAACACCCTCTTATTTTGGATGTGAGTCGTGGGAAGTGGGACGTGGGATACAGGCATTCCTCTCAAGTCTTAAGCTTTTTTAATTGCCTCATACTCTCACATCACTGCGATTTTTATTGTGTATGCAAGCTCCATTAATTCCTAAACATCGCGAGAGCGGTATACACCATAGTAAGACCCAATAGGAATACCAGGATCTCACGGCTCATGTCTCACGGCTCACGTCTCAAACTGCTCTTGCTTTTTCAATCGCTCTAGCAATAAAATCTACCGCGTCGCGGGCGGCGTCCGGCTTGCCCAGAGCAGCCGCGGCTTCAGCCATTTTTTTAATTTTATCCGGCTCGGCCAGGCAGGACTGGATGACACCGGTCAGGTTCTTTTCTTCTACTCTGACTCCGGCGCCCGCGGCTGTCATAAATTCTGTGTTTCTTTCTTCCTGACCCGGCAGCGGGTCGATGATGAATATCGGCAGCGCCTGTGCCATTGCCTCGGCGCAGGTCAGCCCCCCGGCTTTGCCAACCATAAAATCGGAAGCAGCCATGAGCTGGTGTATATTTTCAACGAAACCATAAACCTTGACCAGGCATGAAAGGGATTGCGCCACCCTGCTTAGTTTTTCATGCAGCGTTTTATTCGAACCGGCTACACAGATTAACTGGTAATCCATGCTGTCGCCAAGGGTTTTAAGCGAAGATTCCAACGGCCCCATGCCCAGACCGCCGCCCATAAGCAGTATGGCCGGCAGTTCGGGGTCAAGCCCCAGCTGCTCTTTCAACTTTCTTTTATCGCACCTGACACCGAACTCCGGGTTGATTGGAATGCCTGTGGGGCAAACCTGTTGAGGAGCGATGCCGTAATCGACACACTGGTCAACCAGCTTTTCAGATCCAACGATATAGTAGTCTACTTCCGGAAAAATCCAGAAAGAGTGGATAGTATAATCAGTTATCACCCCAAAAACAGGACCTTTAAAAGTACCCTTCTTTTTCATGTAAGAAACAATTCCCAGAGGAAAAGGGTGAGTGCATATAATGCTTTCCGGCTTAAAGTCACCTATGTATTTAACCAGCCTGGGAGCGGCTAAAATGTTCAAAATCCTGTTAAATTCAGTTTTCCCTCTGCCTGATAAGGGCCGTCCATGCTCTGCCTGACGGTACAGGTAACCATATATGACCGGAGACATTTTCAGCATTTCCATGTAGGTCCCCAGAACTACTCTTTCCAGGAACGGGCTGGCATAGCGAAAAGTGTCAAGTATTACCACTTCAGCTCCGGGATTAGCAGACAGCGCCGCTTTCTTCACCGCCTCGGCAGTGCGCATATGGCCCGCGCCTACAGTAACGGATAAAATCAGAACCCTGTTTAGCTTGCTTATTTTCGATACCCTCTTCCAGATTTCACGCTGGGAATAATAGCTGAGCTTACAGTTTGCCCAACAACTCCCGCACCACTGACTCAACTTGATCCAGGGGGACTAAGTACATTTCGCCTGTTTTGCGCACCCGCACCTCAACCTGCTTTTCGGCAACGGCTTTCGAGCCGATGGTTATGCGCAGCGGGTAACCAATCAAGTCGGCGTCCTTAAATTTGACTCCGGCCCGTTCAGCCCTGTCGTCCAGAACTGTTTCAACACCCCCGCTCCACAGCCGGCCGTATATTTCTTCCGCCAGATCAACCTGGCTGCTGTCCCTGGTGTTGACAGGTATGATCACTGTGTGGAACGGCGCAATTGAAGCCGGCCAGATGATCCCGTCCTGATCGTGATTTTGCTCGACGGCCGCGGCCATCGTCCTGGTTACGCCAATACCGTAACATCCCATAATAATGGTTTTGGACGTCCCATTTTCGTCTGAATAGGTGGCGCCCAATATTTTGCTGTATTTGTCACCGAGTTTAAAGACCTGGCCGACCTCAATGCCCCTGGCCTCTTTAAGCTCACTGCCACAACTGGGACAGGGCTCGCCGGCCTGTACCATCCTAATGTCCGTTAAGAGATCAATGGTAAAATCACGCCCGGGATTGACATTAATTATGTGAGCATCACCCTTGTTGGCGCCGGCCACAGCGTTGACCAGTGCCGCTACTTCCAAATCGGCAATGATCTTGATGCCCTTTAAGCCAACCGGACCGGCAAAGCCGACCGCGGCGCCGGTTGCCTTTTTCACAGTGTTTTCACCGGCTAAATCAAGCCGCAGGCAGCCCAGCGCGTTCAAAAGCTTTATTTCATTGACCTCCCTGTCCCCCCTGACCAGGGCTGCGACGACTCCATGCTCATTTTCGTAGAGTATTGTTTTAATAATTTTTTGCGGCTTTATATTTAGAAAAGTGCTTACCTGCTCTACAGTGCGCATGTTTGGAGTTTCTTTTACTGATAGAGGTTTTAATTCTTCTTTTTCTTTTTCGTTTTTAAAGACCTGGGCCGCTTTCTCTACGTTAGCGGCATATTCACAGTCTTCATTGCCGCAGAAAAGGACCGCTGCCTCACCTGAATCAGCCAGCACCATAAACTCGTGCGTATCGCTTCCCCCGATGGCGCCCGAGTCCGCCTCCACCGGCCTGAAAGTCAGGCCGCAGCGCTTAAAAATCTTGGTGTAGGCATGGTACATCTTCATATAGCTTACATCCAGACCTTCTTGGTCCCGGTCGAAGGAATAAAGGTCCTTCATAATAAACTCTCTGCCCCGCAGCAGGCCAAAGCGGGGGCGCCGCTCATCCCTGTATTTGTTCTGGATCTGGTACAAAAGCAGCGGCAGCTGCTTGTAAGAGCTGACTTCCCCTTTTACCAGGCTGGTGATAATCTCTTCATGTGTGGGGCCTAAAGCGAAATCGCGGTCATGCCTGTCTTTAAGCCGGAACAGTTCAGGGCCATACACGTTCCAGCGGCCTGAATCCTGCCACAGTTCCGCCGGCTGTATAATCGGCATCAGCAGTTCCTGCCCGCCCGCGGCATCCATTTCCTCCCGTATTATTTGCTCTATTTTCTTGAGCACACGCATGGTCAGAGGCAAATAATTATACACACCGGCCGCCACTCTTCTGATAAAACCAGCCCGCACCAACAGCTGGTGGCTTATTATCTCTGCCTCCGCGGGCGCCTCCCTCAGTGTAGGCGCCAGTAAAGATGTCGCTCGCATGAAACTCCTCCTGAATATTTTCTTCAAAAATGTTTATTCTTTTTGCCTCTATGGATTGAGAAACGCAATTAAATCTTGCTTTTTAACTTGAAAATTCAAATCCTAAAACCTGTTAATCTATTTTCAAATCCTGTTAATCCTGTCAAATTGTTTTTTCTTTTCACCTAGGTATAAACTATTATCACTTTAATGTTTCAATTTCTTTTAATAGCTCGTCCACCAGCCTGTCCTCAGGCACTCTGCGGACGATCTCACCTTTGCGAAAGATAAGTCCTGTCCCCTTGCCGCCGGCAATGCCGACATCCGCTTCACGCGCTTCGCCAGGACCGTTTACCTCACAGCCCATGACTGCGACCTTGAGCGGCTTGTCCAGACTCTGCAGCCTTTCTTCCACTTCACCGGCAATCTTAATCAAATCTATGCGGGTGCGGCCGCAGGTAGGGCAGGATATAAGCTCAACGCCTCTCCTGCGCAGCCCCAGCGCTTTTAATATTTCATATCCCACTCTTACCTCGTGGGCTGGGTTCCCGGTAAGAGAGACGCGAATAGTGTCACCGATTCCTTCATTTAATAATATACCTATACCCACAGCCGATTTGACTGTGCCGGAATTAAGCGTGCCGGCCTCAGTCACACCCAGGTGAAAGGGGTAGTCCACCTGAGCGGCCAAGAGACGGTAGGCCTCAACCATCAACGGCACGTTGGACGCTTTTAAGGATATTTTAATATCAAAGAAGTTCAGCTTCTCCAGGATTTCGATATGACGCAGGGCACTCTCCACCATAGCCCCGGCAGTGATCCCCCCGCACCTTGCCACAACTTCTTTTTCAAGGGAGCCTGTGTTGACCCCGATCCGGATCGGGATACCTCTGGCCGCTGCCGCCTTCACCACTTCTTCAACCTTATCCCTGCCGCCGATATTGCCGGGGTTGATCCTGAGAGCGGCAACACCGGCCTTAACAGCCTCCAGGGCCAGGCGGTAGTCGAAATGGATATCGGCGACCAGTGGAATGGTAATTTCTTTAAGAATCGCGGGTAGCACCGCCGCGGCCTCCCGGTCGGGTACAGCCACGCGGATTATCTCGCAGCCGTCCATGGCCAGCTGCCTGATTTGCTCTATTGTCGCCGCGGCGTCCCGGGTGTCGGTATTGGTCATAGACTGTACACTGACAGGCGCGTCACCGCCCACCTGAACATTTCCGATGAAAACCGCCCTTGTTTTTCTGCGAACCATAATAATACCCCATATTTTAGATGTGAGCCGTGGGAAGTGAGACGTGAGATTCTGGCATTCCTATTTTGTCGTTAGAATCTAATTTGTTATGCTGCTTAAGTCCGTCACAACGCTTGTCCGGATTTCTTTTTTGGGTCATTGACCCTAAAGGCTATCTTTCATTCCCACATCACACGTCTCAATTCCCACGGCCCATTTCTCACTTCTTACTGCAGGCCGGAGCCTTGATTAACTACAAATATATGCAGAATGTCGTTATAGGTGATGACTACCATTAGCAGTAAGAGCAGCCCGAAACCCACCAGGTGGATGAAATTCTCCCTTACCGGGTCAACCGGGCGGCCTCTAAGCTTTTCCCAGATCAGGAAAAGAATGCGGCTGCCGTCCAGGGCAGGTATGGGAAAGAGGTTGAACAGACCCAGGTTTATGCTCAGAATAGCCGCCATTTGGATCAGCATGAAAAAGCCTACATGAGCGGCTTTGCCTATCTCGGTAACCACTCTGACCGGCCCGCCCAGGTCCGGGGGAGCCTGGCCGAAGATCATCTTGGAAATGAAATCCATGATTGTCACTGTAATTTTCACTGTCCATTCGGCGCCCAGGGAAAGAGCTCTTAAAGGGCCTACCCTTTTATATTCCTCCATTGGGTAGATGCCTATTTTCCCCTGTCCTGCTTCATTTCTTTCTGTCTTCATGGCAAGCTGCAATTTTTCATTGTTTCTGATTACATCAACCGTTATCTCCTGGTCCGGCCTCGCGCCGATGACAGCCACCAGTTCCTCCCATGTGTTGATCGGCTGGCCGTCCACAGCCACAATTTTATCACCGGCCATAATACCCGCTTTTTGTGCCGGGGCGCCGGCGATTACCTCCCCTGCACCGCTAACGTTAGAAGGAACAGGCTCGCCTTGAAAGGAAATCATTACCGCCAGCAATAATATGGCTAAGAAAAAATTCATGATCGGGCCCGCAATAATCACTGATATGCGCTGGAAAACAGTTTTTTTATTAAAAACCCTGTCCTGATCCAGGACGTCTATTTCCTCGTTCGGCTCCATCCCGGCCATACGCACAAACCCGCCCAGCGGCAGCAGGCGAAGGTTGTATGTTGTATCCGCGCCGGGGACAGTGATAAGTTTCGGCCCGAAGCTAAGACTGAATTCATAGACCTTAATTCCTACCAACTTGGCGATCATAAAATGACCAAACTCATGAAAAAATATCAGCAGTCCAAATACAAAAATAGAAGCGACAGCAGTCAGCATTTAAACACCTCAGTTTAGTTTTAAATTAGACTCTTCTCGATTTGTTTTTTTGCCAAATCCCTTGCCCAGTAATCCGCGGCCATAATTTCTTCCAGCCCGGGATTGCTTAAAAGTTCGTGTTTTTCCATAACACATTCTACAATATATGGAATGTTTTTAAAAGAAATAGTTCCACCTAGAAATGATGCCACAGCCACTTCATTGGCGGCATTCAGTACCGCCGGCATGGTGCCGCCCGCCCTTCCCGCTTCATACGCCAGACTCAGGGAGGGAAACCTCTCAAGGTCAGGCGGCTCAAAGGTCAGCCCCTGCAAATCAGTAAACTTTAGCCTGGGAACGGCTCCGGACAAACGGTCCGGATAGGTGAGGGCATACTGTATGGGCAGCCGCATATCAGGCAGTCCCATTTGGGCTATAACAGAACCGTCAAGAAATTCAACGGCTGAATGGATAATACTCTGGGGGTGCACCACAACTTCTATCTTAGAATAGTTTACCCCGAACAGCCATTTTGCTTCAATAACTTCCAGACCTTTATTCATCAACGTGGCCGAATCAATCGTCACTTTATTGCCCATGTTCCAATTAGGGTGCCGCAAGGCCATATCAGCGGTCACCCCTTCGAGTTCTTTTAAGCTCAACTGGTGGAACGGGCCGCCTGAGGCGGTAAGTATTATTTTCTCCACCTGGTCTGAACCAAGGCCGTGCAGGCATTGCCAGACAGCTGAATGTTCGCTGTCAACCGGCAAAATGCCTGTTTTGTACCTGGCCGACAAATCCATTACCAGATGTCCTGCCACAACCAGAGTTTCCTTGTTGGCCAAGGCGATGTCTTTACCGGCGCAAATAGCCGCAATGGTTGGGAAAATACCGGCGGCGCCGGTCACAGACACGACTACAAGATCTGCTTCAGGCATAGTAGCAAGTGTCTCCAGGCCTTCCCTTCCCCGGTACAGATCGGGAATATAGCCAGGCGCTAGTTCGGTTTTTAAACTTGCCAGTTCTTCCTCACCTGACATGGCCGCGGCCAGCGGGCCGAACTCTTTAATCTGGCCGGCCAAAAGGCGCCAATTACTTCCTGCAGCCAGTCCAACAATTTTGAATTTTCCCGGCAGGCTCCTGACCACATCCAGCGTCTGCCTGCCAATAGACCCGGTACTTCCAAGAATAACAATTCTTTTCATGACTTACCCCAAAAAATAGTAATTATTTTCAGAATACAGAATTCAGTAGTCAGAAGTAAGAAGAAGGAATAATATTGTGAATTTTTTATTCTGAATTCTGAATTCTGACTCCTGTATTCTTTTAACATTCCTGTCATATTTTTTCTCACTTTTGAGGATACAGCACCCCGGCTTTGTAGAGTGACTGCACGGCGATTAAGATGATCGGCCCTAAAAACAGACCTGTCAGTCCAATAGTTTTCAAGCCGGCATACATGGCCAAGAGCGTTGCCAGGGGGTGCAGCCCGAGGTTGGCGGACACGATCTTTGTTTCCAGAACTTGTCTGACCAGGAGGACAAGCAAATACAGTATTGTTATTTTTATCCCAAAACCAGTCGCCCCGGTGGCAAAGGACCAGATCAGCCAGGGAACGTAGATTGTGGCTGGCCCCAAAACAGGAATCAAGTCGAAAAACCCTACTGCCAGCCCCATAATCAAGGCATAATCAGCGCCAATTATGTACAGTCCGGTAACACTAATGACAGTTGTGATAAATATCAGCAAGGCCTGGGCCTTAATATACGCCGCAAAGGCGGCGGCAACATCATTTGTGACGGCAATAGTCTTCTCACCCCAGGAGGCGGGCAGCAAGCGAAGTATGAAATCTGCTATCAGCCGCCTGTCGCGTGCCAGGAAGTAAGTGGCCAACAAGCATACCACCAGTACCGCTATGGTGCCTGGCACCATTGACACGAACAGCAGCAGTGAATTGGCGGATTTACTGACCAACCCCTGCAGGTTGGAGGCCAGGTTGGTTATGTTCTGCTCAATAGATGAGCTCACACTGGGTGGTAGTGTAACATAAAAAGCTGTCGCTTTTTCGATCAGCCCCTGGAAGTACCATTTTAATTCCATTGTCAGCGCCGGCAGTGAAACAGAGAGCTGGATCAGCTCAGAAACAAGCTGCAAAACAATAGTGGAAAGAATCACTGTGATAACGCCAAAAGCAACCAGCATAGAGGTAAGTGTGGCTAAACCGCGGGACATTTTCACCCTCTTCTGCAGAAACCTGATACCCGGTTCCATACAGAAACTTAAGACTAAAGCAATAATAAACGGGATCAGGATTGGCAGGACATATTTAAAAGCCGCACCAGCTATTAGTATTGCTATAAAAGCGTAAATAATTACCAGTAAGGTTTTGGGCACTCCTTAATTCACCTCAGCTTTTAATAAACAACAGGACGAAGTAGTATACCAGCGGAGCGGTAAAAAGAGTACTGTCAATACGGTCAAGGATCCCGCCATGGCCAGGGATTAAGGTGCTGGAGTCTTTTACACCGGCCTGCCTCTTAAAGGCCGATTCCAGCAAATCTCCCACTTCTGCCGCCGCGCTGAGTATTAAGCCTAAAATCAGCAGCTCTGTCAATGGCAGGAATGGATATATAAGTGAAAACAAACAGCCGATTACGCCGCCGCCCAGAAGACCGCCGGCCGCCCCTTCAACTGTTTTCTTGGGGCTCAACACCGGCGCTATCCTCCTTTTACCAAAGGCCTTTCCGACAAAATAAGCTGTTGTATCACAGGCCCAGGTTCCGGCAAGCGTAAAAATCAGCCAAACCCACCCGTCTGGCATCATCCTCAGCAGGTAAAAATAATTGAGCAGTCCAACATACATTGTGCTCATTAAAGTCCCTGCGCTGTCAAGCAATGTATAGCGAGGATACAGGGCAACCGCCGCAATAAGATGCATAAATAGAATAATTGTAATTGTCGGGCCGGGGTAGCCATCGCTATAAAGGTATGCGCCGCCGGTCAGGATTAAGCCTCCGGCCAGCGCAAGCCACAATGATGGTTTTAAGCCCAACTTATGTAGCATCCAGGTCATTTCCCTTAGACCAAGGACTGTAATCAGAACTGTCATAAGGATTAAAGGAACACCCCCGAACCATACCGCCAAAATTACCAGGGGAATTCCGATCAGGGCGCTGATTATCCTTTGCGATAGCACTTTTTCACCGACCCGTCAGGATGTTCTGCCACTCTTTAAACCGCCAAAGCGTCTCTCCCGCCTTTGGTATTCTACTATAGCCTCCAGTAAATGCACCCGGCGGAAGTCAGGCCATAGCACATTGGTAAGCCAAAATTCCGTATATGCCAGCTGCCAGAGTAAAAAATTACTAATCCTAAAGTCCCCGGAAGGCCTGATTAACAGGTCCGGGTCGGGCTGTCCGGCCGTGTAAAGGCTGTTGGAAATCACCTTGTCGTCAACCTGTTCCAGATTCAAAGAGTCATCTTTTACCTTTGCGGCAATAGCTCTGACAGCATCTATGATTTCCGTTCTGCCGCCGTAATTCACGGCTACGTTCAAGATCAGGCCATCGTTGTTTCTGCTGCGCTCCGCGGCCATACGAAGCGCCTCCAGCGTCTGAACCGGCATGTCCTGCAACCTGCCGATAGGGTTTATCCTCACTCCGTTTTTACATAGTTCTTCGGTCTCATCATTAAGGTATTCCACCAGCAAATCCATTAAAACATTTACTTCTTCCTGCGGCCTTTTCCAGTTCTCTGTTGAAAACGCGTATACGGTAAGCACTTTAATTTTCAGCTCGGAGCATATTTTAACGATATCCCTTAACGATTCCACACCGGCCCGGTGGCCAAAAGCCCTTGGCAGGCCCCGGCGGTTGGCCCAACGCCCGTTGCCGTCCATAATAATTGCAACATGAACCGGCAGCCTGCTAAAGTCGATTTTTTTTAAGAGGATATCAATCTCTGTCTGGTTGTTTTCTTTTGATTCATTCCGTCGCAAGAAACCGGTAAATCTGTTAAGCATTATTTAACCACCCGTGGCAGTAGTTTAATCGAAAAATCCGCAGCCGCAGGCGCTGCAGATGGACATTGGGTACAACCTTATCCTATATTTATCTATATAAACAACCCCCTCTTATGTGAGGGGGTTTTAGTACTATTCTTCAATGATTGCTCCCGTGGGACAAGCATCAACACAGGCGCCACACTCCGCACATTTTTCGGCATCGATCACATAGATGTCACCTTCAGAAATAGCTTCGTTCGGGCATGACTCCATGCAGGTTCCGCATGCCACGCACTCATCAGTAATTTTGTATGCCAAATTATCCACCTCCTCTCCCTGTATCTTCAAACACTACAGTTACCACCCCTCTATATTTGGATACCTTGTCAAAGCGAACCGCTCTCAGCGCACCTTCCTGCCTCGCTTTAACAGGCCGGGTGATCTTAATATCAACCTCATACCCTAGATTTTTACATATTTCCAGTGCTTTGTCCAGGGGTAATCCAATTATGTCAGGTATAACTGTCATTATTATACCTGCATAATCTCTTGTTCTTTGGTGGATAACAGGTTATCGATTTCCTTAATGATGCGGTCGGTCAGCTTCTGCACTTCATCCTGGTGGCGCTTAAGCTCATCCTCTGAGATTTTCCCTTCCTTCTGGTAAGCTTTAAGGTGTTCGTTGGTATCGCGGCGGACATTGCGCACAGCAACCCTGCCCTCTTCAGCTTTCTTCTTAATCACTTTCATTAAGTCCGTCCGTCTTTCCTGGGTAAGCTGGGGTATGGCCAGCCTGATCACCGTGCCATCACTAGCCGGGTTAATCCCCAGGTCGGATTTTAAAATTGCGCGCTCTATCTCAGGCAGAGCAGTTTTGTCCCACGGTTGGACGACCAGAAGTCTGGCTTCCGGCACTGTAATGTTGGCAAGTTGGTTGACAGGTGTCGGAGTGCCATAGTAATTTACCTGGATTTTGTCAAGCAGAGCGGGTGTTGCCCTGCCTGCACGCATTGAGGCAAACTCCTTCTTAACCACCTCAATGGTTTTTTTCATGTTGGCTTCAGCTTCTTTAATGATCTCCTTCGCCATTTAACTCACCTCCGATATATGTTCCGATTTTTTCCCCCAAAGTGGCCCTTTTGATATTGCCTTCTTGATTTAAATCGAAAACAATCAGCGGTATTTTATTATCCATACACAATGAGGCAGCGGTTGAGTCCATCACACCCAGACCCCTGCTGATCATTTCAATGTATGAAAGCACCTTGAACTTTTTGGCCTGTGGGTTTGTCAGCGGGTCACAGTCATACACACCATCCACTCTTTTGGCCATCAGGATCACCTGGGCCTCTATTTCAGCCGCCCGCAGGGCGGCGGTAGTGTCAGTGGAAAAATAGGGGTTGCCTGTTCCCCCGGCAAGTATCACCACTCTGCCCTTTTCCATATGCCTGATTGCCCGGCGCCTGATATAGGGTTCGGCAACTTCTCTCATCTCAATAGCTGTCATGGTGCGGGTATCAACATCATGTTTTTGCAGAGCGTCGTGCAGGGCCAGAGAGTTCATGACTGTGGCCAGCATACCCATATAGTCTGCTGTGGCCCGGTCCATTCCTTTGGCGCTTCCGGCGACTCCCCGCCAGATGTTTCCCCCGCCGACCACAATGGCCAGTTCCACTCCGCTCTCCGCCACTTCTTTTATTTGCCTGGCGATAGTATTAACAACGTCAGGGTCAATCCCATATCCCAGGGAGCCAGCCAGAGCCTCACCGCTCAGCTTTAGTACAACACGACTGTATTTTGGAGCTACCATACCAGGCAAAAACCTCCTGTCTCCCCAGTGTAAATTCTACAACTTCACCCAAAACTCCTTTTGGGAAAAATTTTATTTGCATGTATTTTGGGTCATCGCTTCTACCTCAGCGGCCAGATCGGATTGTTTCTTCTGAATCCCTTCTCCCAGCTCATACCTGGTGAAGCGCCTGACACTAATATTTTCACCGATTTTAGCAATTTTCTCAGTTATCAGCTGCTGGACAGACATACTAGTGTCTTTGATAAACGGCTGCTCTAAAAGACACATCTCTTTATAGTATTTTTCAATGCGCCCTTCAACCATCTTGTCAACGATCTTGGCGGGCTTGCCTTCATTCAGAGCCTGGGCCCGTAAAATCTCTTTTTCTTTTTCCAGTTCTTCAGCAGGGACCTCTTCCCGGCGCACATATTCCGGCTTTGCCGCGGCAACCTGCATGGCAATGTCCCTGGCCAGGATTTTGAACTCTTCAGTTTTAGCCACAAAATCTGTTTCGCAGTTGACTTCTACCAGCACGCCGATTTTACCGCCGCCATGTATGTATGACTCTACAACACCCTCCGCGGCTATTCTTCCAGCTTTTTTAGCTGCGGCGGCCAGCCCTTTTTCCCTTAAATATACAGCGGCCTTTTCAATATCCCCGCCTGTTTCGGAAAGGGCTTTTTTACAGTCCATCATTCCCGCCCCGGTCCGTTCACGCAGTTCTTTAACTAAACCAGCAGATATTGACATGTATTACCATCCTCCTTTACACTAACTAAATTGTCCCTATGTATGGTATTATAACCATATTTACGCAAGAGATGTCCAACACTCTTTAAGGAAAAACAAAAAAGTCAATATTGTTTATAAAAAGGCAAGAAAAAAAGGCAGGGGTTACTAAAAAATATTGGCCCCCGCCTCTCACTTATTCAGCGAGTTGTTCACCCTGTTTCCCTTCCAGGACTGCTTCGGCCATTTTGCCGGTTAAAAGACGAACAGCTCTTATTGCGTCATCATTGCCAGGTATCACATAGTCGATCTCATCTGGGTCACAGTTTGTATCCACAATGGCCACAATGGGAATGCCCAGTTTGCGTGCCTCGGCAACAGCAATCCGCTCTTTGCGGGGGTCTATTACGAACAAAGCCCCCGGCAGCCGGCGCATTTCCTTAATACCGCCTAAAAACTTCTGCAGTTTTTCTTTTTCGTGCATCAGTTCAGCTACTTCTTTTTTAGGCAATACTTCCAGCGTACCGTCGATCTCCATTTTTTCCAGCTCCTGCAGGCGGTCGATGCGGCGCCTGATGGTCTGGAAATTGGTAAGCATTCCCCCAAGCCAGCGCTGGTTGACAAAAAACATGCTGCAGCGTTCAGCTTCTTCTTTCACTGCTTCCTGCGCCTGTTTCTTGGTGCCGACAAAAAGTATGGTTTCTCCGTCCAGAGAAAGCTGTTTTACAAAATTGTAGGCCTCTTCTACCTTCTTGACCGTTTTTTGCAGGTCAATAATGTAGATGCCGTTGCGGTCCGTAAAAATATAGGGGGCCATTTTGGGATTCCAGCGGCGGGTTTGGTGCCCGAAATGAACTCCTGCTTCCAGAAGTTGCTTCATAGATATGACTGCCACTAATTTACACCTCCTCCCCCAGCGGTTTTGTACCTCCGTCTCCTTCATCTCCCGCAAGGCCCCGGTCAGGGGCACCCTTGTAAAGATCCAGAAACGTGTGTAATTCGCACCAATTGGTATTTTACCATATAGAAAACCCCGGTGCAAGCCGGGGTTTTGAATTAACTTAAATTGTCATGTTTAGTGCTGCTTAAGTCTTTCCAACTCGTCGATCAGCCTGTCGTTAAGGACGCGGATATAGGTGCCTTTCATACCCAGGGACTTGGACTCGATAACCCCGGCGCTTTCAAATTTGCGCAGGGCATTAACAATAACTGACCTGGTAATGCCTACGCGGTCGGCAATTTTACTTGCCACCAGCAGCCCTTCTTCTCCTTCCAGCTGTCCGAAAATGTGCTGCACCGCATCAAGCTCGGAATAGGAAAGAGTACCCAGGGCTATCTGTACCGCCGCCAGCTTGCGGGCGTCCTCCTCAATTTTATCTGCCCTGGCCCGCAGTATTTCCATGCCCACAACTGTCGCGCCGTATTCCGCCAGTATTAGATCTTCATCATTAAAATGATTGTCAAACCTGCCCAGGATCAGGGTGCCGAGACGTGATCCGGCGCCTACAATGGGTATAATAGTAGTGATTTTATTATTGTACCGGCAACGTTTATCAAGAAACACACAAGCATTTTTAGTCTGACAGAAGTTAGCATGAGTTTTGTTGATCCTCATCAAATTTTCGCTGTAGTCTTCTGGAAACTCGCCCCTACCCTCAACAATATCCTTCATAATATCACAGGTCCAGCCTTTCAAGTAAGCGTACCCCAAAACTTTGCCCTGTTGGTCAAGGATATAGACACTGCCTCCAATATTTTCGCTCAGAACTCTGGCAACTTCATTAAAATCAACTGCATGTCCCGCTGATTTCTGAAGCAGTTTGTTTATATCCCGGGTTTTTTCCAGTAATACCCTCATTCTGCCCCTTCTTCCTTTACAGAATGTATCGGCTTAAATCCTCATTCTTTACTAATTCACCCAGTTTTTCGACAACATGTTCCTTGCTGATTTCGATTTCTTTTCCAGAGAGTTCCGGCGCCTCGAATGAAATATCTTCCAGGAGCTTCTCCAGAATAGTATGCAGGCGCCTAGCACCTATGTTCTCCGTTTGTTCATTAACAGTATAAGCGATTTCTGCAATTTCCACAAGCGAATTTTGCGAAAATTTGACTATTACGCCTTCCGCGGCAAGTAATTCGGTGTATTGCTTAATGAGAGCGTTTCTTGGTTCTGTCAAAATTTGCTGAAAATCTTCCCGGGTCAGGCTTTCCAATTCGACACGGATCGGGAAGCGACCCTGGAGTTCGGGTATCAGGTCGGATGGTTTAGAAGTATGAAACGCACCCGCCGCAACAAACAAAACATGGTCGGTTTTAACCGGCCCGTATTTGGTCATAACCGTAGAGCCTTCAACAATCGGCAGAATATCCCGCTGGACGCCGCCCCTTGACACATCGGGGCCGTAGCCCTCCCGCCCGGCAATTTTATCTATTTCGTCAAGAAAAACGATACCATCTTCTTCAGCCCTTTTAACTGCCGCCGCAGTGACCTCATCCATGTCAATAAGTTTCTGAGCTTCCTGCTGGGTCAGAATTTTGCGCCCTTCTTTTACGGTAACCTTGCGCTTGCGCTTTTTCTTCGGCAAAAAACCCCCGAGCATATCCTGCAGGTTGACCCCCATTTCCTCCATACCTGAACCGGTAAACACTTCAAGCATGGGAGGTTTGTTGTCCTCCACCTCGATTTCTATAAATTCGTTTTCCAACTCACCTCTCGCCAATTTCTCACTGAGGATTTCCCTCTCAAACTGGACTCTTTTCACTCTCTGATCCTGGTGCATGTCGATTTGCTCCGGCTGTCTGGAGGTGCCGAACAGCATCTCCAGAGGGTTGCGCGGAGGGGATTCCTGTACAGGATAAGGAGCCAAAAGTTCCACCAGTTTTTCGTTGGCCAGTCTTTCAGCTCTGTCCTGAACAATGGCCAGCCTTTCCTGCTTGACCATCCGGATTGCCGTCTCGACCAGGTCCCGTACCATACTCTCAACGTCCCTGCCCACATAGCCGACTTCGGTAAACTTGGTGGCTTCAACTTTTATGAAAGGCGCTTTTACAAGCCTGGCCAGGCGCCTGGCTATTTCAGTCTTGCCTACACCCGTAGGCCCGATCATCAGGATATTTTTCGGGATTACCTCGTCTCTGAAGTCCTCGCTCAGCAGCTTACGGCGGTAGCGGTTGCGCAGGGCTACAGCCACAGCCTTCTTGGCCTTGTTTTGGCCTACAATATATTTGTCTAACTCCTCAACGATACGGCGCGGTGTCAAATCTTTCACTAATCCTAGCCTCCATGTATCTAAATTGTAGTATTGGGGCTTAAGAATTCAGAATTCAGTAGTCAGAAGTCAGAAGGAATTATTTTTATCTTTTATTCTGAATCCTGAATTCTGACTCCTGTATTCTGTTTTCTTATAATTCTTCCACTGTTATATTCTCATTGGTGTAAACGCAGATATCGGCGGCAATGGTCAGCGCCTCGCGGGCGATTTTCCCGGCGCCCATACCGGTGTGTTTGACCAAAGCCCTGGCCGCGGCGAGAGCGTAATTGCCGCCCGAGCCAATGGCTGCTACCCCGTCGTCCGGTTCAATAACCTCTCCCCCGCCGGATATGATTAATAAATCTTCTTTACTGGCCACAATCAAAAGGGCTTCCAGGCGCCTTAAAATTTTATCGGTGCGCCATTCCTTGGCCAGCTCTACCGCGGCCCGCTGGAGATTGCCGTGGTATTCCTCCAGCTTGCCCTCAAACTTATCAAATAAAGTAAAAGCGTCGGCAACCGAACCGGCAAAACCGGCTATCACTTTATCCTTATAGAGCCGCCTTATTTTCTTAGCCCCTTTTTTGATAATAGTGTTCTCTCCGAAGGTTACCTGGCCGTCACCGGCTACGGCAACCCTGCCATCTCTTTTTATGGCGACAATTGTTGTGGCGTGATACATTTCCTACTCCTTTCTTTGCCCGGTCCTGTTTATTTACTCCTCCGCCCGGGGATGAGCCTTCCTGTATACCTGTTTCAGCCTTTCACCTGTCACATGGGTATAAATCTGGGTGCTGGAAAGACTGGCGTGGCCCAGTAGTTCCTGTACAGAACGCAAATCAGCCCCGGCGTTTAAAAGGTGTGTCGCAAATGAATGGCGCAGGGTATGAGGGCTGACTTTCCTGTCCAGGCTTACCTTATCAATATATTTATTTATAATCTTCCTGATGCCCCGGCTGGAGAGCCTTTCTCCCCAGCGGTTCAGAAAAACGGCGTTATTCACTTTTTTTATAGGAGCGTTGGCCAGAAGCCTCGGCCGGGCCTGGGCTAAATATTTGCGCAGCGCTTCAACGGCCCGCGAACCGACAGGGACCAGCCTTTCCCGGGCCCTCTTCCCCATCACCCTGACGTAGCCGGCGCCAAGATCCAGATCCCACAGGTCAAGCATGACCAGTTCGTTCACTCTCAGGCCGCCCGCGTATAATGTCTCCAGCAGGGCCCGGTCGCGCCTGCCCAGTGGGTGGCTCACGTCGGGTGACTCCACCAGCAGCTCCACTTCCTCTTCGTACAGAAAGCGCGGCAGCCGTTTTTCCAGCTTCGGGCTCATGACTTTAGCCATCTGGTTTTCCTGTACAACTTTTTCCCTGAAAAGATAACGGTAGAACGAGCGCCAGGCCGCGAGCCGCCTGGCAATCGTGGTCCGGGCAAGCCCCGCTTCCCGCAGGGAGGCCAGATAATGCCGGAATCTCAGGTGGTCTATATCTGACGGCGTAACCGCCTGGTCATCTTTTTTCAAGAGAGAGGAAAAGAAATCCAGTCCGTGAAAGAGGTCTTTCTGGTAACTGTCAACAGTCCTGGGGGAAGCGTTCTTTTCCACCTTGAGGTATACTAAAAAATTATCAATATGCCCGTACATCTTTACAACCCCTTGAGACAAGGGGAGACAAGGGGACGGTTCTCCTGTCTCACTTTTCTCTCTTTACAGGTTTTGCTTGAACTTATCAATTGCATCCAGTGCCCTTTGCGCGATCATCTTGTACCTTTGCTTCTTATCCCTTATTCTTACATCTGCCGGAGGTAAAAGGCCGAAGTTTATATTCATCGGCTGAAAGCGCGCAGGGTCAGCGGTTGTTATATAATGGGCCAGCGAGCCGTGGGCAGTCTCCCTCGGGAAAACCAGGGGCTTTTGGCCTGTTAAAATCCGGGCCGCGTTAATGCCCGCCACCAGCCCGGCGGCGGCCGATTCAACATAACCCTCCACTCCGGTGAGCTGACCCGCGAAAAACAGTGTCTCGCGCATCCTGCTCTGAAAAGTTGGATTTAAAAGAACTGGCGAGTTGATATATGTATTTCTGTGCATTACACCGAAACGGGCTATTTCCGCTTTCTCGAGGCCGGGGATAAGGCTCAGGACCCGGCGCTGTTCATCCCACTTCAGGCTGGTCTGAAACCCCACCAGGTTGTACATGGTGCCTTCGTTATTCTCCTGCCTCAGCTGCACCACGGCATATGGACGCCTGCCGGTACGCGGGTCAACCAGTCCTACCGGCTTCATCGGGCCGTACAGCAAGGTTTCTTTCCCTCTTGCGGCCAGAGCTTCTACGGGCATGCAACCTTCAAAGTGCAGTTCACGCTCAAAACTTTTGCGCGGGGCTTTTTCCGCATTGACCAGAGCTTCCCAGAAGCGCTCGTACTCCTCTTTGTCAAACGGGCAGTTCAGGTAGGCGTCTTCACCTTTACCGTAGCGTGAAGAGCGGAAAACCCTGTCCATGTTTATCGATTCAGCCAGTACAATCGGCGCTACGGCGTCATAAAAGTATAAATACTCCTCACCTGTAAAACTGCGGATCGCTTTTGACAGCATGTCTGAAGTCAGCGGGCCTGTGGCGATGATCAGCGTTTCGCCCTCTGGCAGGCTCACCGCCTCTTCCCGGATAACCTCCACCAGAGGGTGGTTGTGCAGTTTTTCTGTTACACACCCGGCGAAAAGACTTCTGTCAACAGCAAGGGCGCCGCCGGCAGGCACACTGGTGTCATCGGCACAGGCCATGATCAGTGAGCCGAGACGTCTCATTTCTTCTTTTAATAAGCCTACGGCGTTTTCCAAAGCTGAGGCACGCAGCGAGTTGCTGCAAACCAGCTCAGCAAAGTCACCGCCTGTGTGGGCCGGTGTCAGCTTTGCCGGCCGCATCTCGATCAGCTTAACTCTGACTCCTCTGCTGACAGCCTGCCAGGCCGCCTCAGAGCCAGCCAGACCCGCGCCGACGATTATGGCGGTGGGACGTGAGACGTGGGACGTGGGAAGCCCGGGTATTCCTTTGGGGTCTGAATTATCTTTGAGACTGCCTTCTATAGTTATAACTTTAAATCACATCCTGGTTGCATTTCCTCTATTTTAATACATTAAAATAAAATCATTAAAAATAACTTAAAGCTTTGCGACTGAAGTCGCACAATTCGGACGTCGGTCGTCAGACATCGGACATCGGTATATTCTGCATTCCTCTTTTAGAGATTGAGCTTAAAGAACATCATTCACTCCCAATTCTCACGGCTCACTTCCGACGTCTCACATCACTTTGCTGTTGCCTTTTTCCCTCCGGTGCTTTTCTTGCGGGGTGCGGGCTTTTTCTCCGGTGTTAATTTATGGCTGCAGTTGGGGTTAATACAGCGAAGTGAGCTGGCTTTGCCGGCGCTCTTCTTTTCCACCATCAAATCGCCGCACGCAGGGCATTTGACCTTGGATGGCTGGTCCCAGGTGACAAAGTCACAGTCCGGGAACCGGCTGCAGCCAAAGAATTTCCTGCCTTTTTTACTGCGCCGGGCCACCAGTTCCCCCTCGCAGCGCGGGCATTTTACGCCAACCGGCTCTAACAGGGGCCTGGTGCTGCGGCACTCCGGGAAACCGGGGCAGGCCAGGAACTTGCCAAAACGGCCGAGCTTGATGACCATATTCCGGCCGCACTGTTCACATACCTCTTCGGTAACCTCATCCGCGACCTGGACATGGCCTATTTCCTCTTCTGCTTTCTCCAGGGTCGAATTAAACGGCCAATAAAAGTCATCCAGCACTTTTACCCAGTCCAGGTCCCCTTCTTCTATCTCATCCAGCTTTTCCTCCATGCCGGCAGTGAATTCAACGTCAATCACATCATGAAAGTGGTTTTTCAGGAGGCTGACCACTATATCACCCAGTTCGGTAGGGTAAAACTGTTTATTTTCCCTTACCACATAACCACGCTTGATAATTGTTTCAACAATAGGGGCGTAGGTACTAGGCCGGCCGATACCCTTTTCCTCCAGGGTCTTTACTAATGTAGCCTCTGTGTAGCGGGGCGGCGGCTGAGTAAAGTTCTGCTTAGGGGTAAGCTTGCGGGCTTCCACCTCTTCCCCTTCTTTTAATTCGGGCAGCAGGCTTTCCTCATCTTTTTCATCATTGTCCCTGCTTTCCGTATATACCTTCATGAATCCCGGGAACTTGATTACTGAACCAGTCGCCCTGAAAACACAGGGGCCGGCGTTTATATCCACGCTGGTTGTGTCAAAGACAGCATGGCTCATCTGGCTGGCCAGAAAGCGGGACCAGATCAACCTGTACAATTTATATTGATCATTGGTTAAATATCCCTTAATCTGATCCGGTTCACGGTAAATCGAAGTCGGCCTGATGGCCTCGTGGGCATCCTGAACTCCCTTCCTGCTCCCGGTCTGAGCAGTTTCCCGGCCGACATAAGGGGCGCCGAAGCGCTCGCCGATATACCTGGCGGTCTCCTCCCTGGCTGACGCCGACACCCTTGTGGAATCAGTTCGGATATAAGTGACCAGGCCGGATGTACCCTCTTTGCCCAGGTCAAGCCCTTCATAAAGCTGCTGTGCCACCATCATGGTCTTGCGCGCGGTAAAATTCAGCTTTCTGTAGGCTTCCTGCTGCAGAGTGCTGGTGATGAAAGGCGGCGCCGGGCGGCGGCTCTTTTCCTTTCTAACAACCTTTGCTACCACGTAGTGGGCGCCTTTCAGGCTGTCCAGCACCTCTTGCATCGCCTGTTTGTCGTTGATATCAATTTTTTTGTCCTGGTGCTTGACTAGTTTACCTTCAAAAGGTGTGTGTCCGGTTTTTACAAACAAACCGGTCAGCGTCCAGTACTCCTCGGGCTCAAATGCCTGTATCTCCGCCTCGCGGTCACAGATCAGCCGGACGGCAACCGACTGCACCCGGCCTGCGCTTAAGCCTTTTTTTACTTTACGCCAGAGCAGGGGGCTGAGGTTATATCCGACCAAACGGTCCAAAATGCGGCGGGCCTGCTGGGCGTTGACCCGGTTGAAATCGATCAGCCTGGGCTGCCGGGCCGCTTTCTGGATGGCCTGTTTGGTAATCTCGTTAAATTCGATGCGGCAGGGCTGGTCGCCGGATATCTCGAGCAAATTCTGCAGGTGCCAGGCTATCGCTTCCCCCTCCCGGTCCGGGTCAGAAGCTATAAGCACCTGGTCGGCCTTTTTGACAGCAGTTTTTAAATCCTTGATGGTTTCACCCTTGCCGCGTATGGTTATGTACTTTGGTTTAAATCCATTCTTCACATCCACCCCGAATTGACTCTTCGGCAGGTCCCTGACGTGGCCCATAGAAGCCTTTACCATGTATTTTTTTCCCAGGAATTTGCCGATTGTTTTTGCTTTGGCGGGTGATTCAACAATAACAAGCGTCCTTGACAAAAACCACACCTCATTTTTTTGCCTGGCTTAGATCGCCGTTTATTATGCAACTTTTTCAAAAATCTATGCCTGGGCATGTTCTTTTAGAAAGCGCCGCGCCCGGTCCTGACATAGAGCCTGCCGGGCATTTGTTTCACCAAACCTTTTATTTCAAGATACATCAGGGCCGCCATAGCCTTCTGGGGCAGCAAGCCCGACCTGCCGATCAACTCATCAAGAGCAACCGGGTCCAGCGAGAGCAGGCTGTAAAGCGCCTCTTCCTCACTGCTCATTTTTAGACCTGAATGGCCTGCTGCTTCCGGCAGGGGAAAAATATTTTCCAGACCCAACTCATCTATAATATCACCAGCGCCTTCCACCAGTCTAGCGCCCTGTTTAATCAGCCGGTGCGGCCCGCGTGTGAGTGGGTTGACCACATTGCCGGGCACAGCCATGACATCGCGCCCCTGTTCCAGAGCAAAGTCGGCGGTGATCAGGGCACCGCTTCTTTCGGCAGCCTCAACCACTACGGTTCCCCGGGCCAGCCCGCTGATGATCCTGTTGCGCACAGGAAAGTGCCAGGCCTCGGGGACCGTGCCGGGCGGGAACTCACTGAGCACAGCCCCGTTGTTAATGATTTTCTCCACCAGACGGTGGTTTTCTCTCGGGTATACCACATCCGGGCCGCAGCCCAGTACTGCTATGGTCCTGCCGCCTCCCGCCAGCGCGCCTTTATGCCCAGCGGTATCAATACCCCTGGCCATGCCGCTGACTACTGCTACTCCAACCGCCGCCAGATCCTTGGCTAGTTTTTCCGCAACCGCCAGGCCGTAGGGGGAAGGTTTGCGGGAGCCCACTACTGCCACCGCCAGTTTATCAGTTGATTTAATGGATCCCCTGACGAAAATCACCGGAGGAGGGTCGAAAATCTGGAGAAGGTTCTCCGGATACGACGGCTCAGTATGACAAATATAAGAAATCCCTGCTGACTCCAGTTTGGCCGCAGTCTGGGCGAGGTCCAATCCGGACCTGCGCCGCGCCAGGCCTTCCGGTCCTTCGTCGCCTATACCGGGAGCGCCGGACAAATCTTTAACATTGGCTTCCCAGGCGGCCCGGGGCGAGCCGAAATGTCTTACCAGCGACCATAGCCTTGACCCGGCGCCGGGCAGCAGACACTGCCACCCCAGCCAGTATATGCGCTCATCCAAAATATTTACCCCTTAAAATATGTATACTTATTATTCCCCTTCTTTTCGGGGGCAAATTAATATCTCCTGCACACTGGCAAAATTTACTTTTTAATTATCTTTAATTATTTCGTCTAAAGACTGCCTGGTATTTAGTACCCCGGCATAAATATCTCCCATAGATTTAATGCGCTCAAAGATTGTGTCTATGGTAAAATGACCTGGCCTGATCCTGCCCTCTGCGACTTCCTCCCACAGCAGTGGGGTTGAGACCGGAGCGCCGGGCAGCGGGCGCAGGCCGTACTGAAAGGCCATGGTTTTGCCCCTGCCGTTCTGGAGGTAGTCCAGGTAGACTTTGCCCGCCCTCTTTTCAACTTTTCTTTCCATGGTGGTTTTGTCAGGGTGAACTTTTACCACCAGTTCAGCTACATATTTCATCGCCCCGGTAACCTGCCGCCACGAATAAACCTGCTTAACCGGCACAAAAAGATGAAGGCCGCTGGCTCCCGAAGTTTTAGGATAACTTTTAATTCTGAATTCATCCAAAAACCGCTTTACCAGCAGGGCTATCTCCAGCACATCCTCAAAAGACGCGCCGCCCGCCGGGTCAAGATCCATCACAGCCAGATCTGGGGTCTCCAGGCTTTCCACCCTGGCCAGCCAGGCGTGCATTTCGATGCAGGCCTGATTGGCCAGCCAGAGCAGGGTAGGCTGGTCGTTGCAGATAATGTAATTGACAACCTTTTCAGAGTGCTCTACCGGATATCTTTTAATCCAGGGCGGGGCGTAATCAGGACACTTCTTCTGGTAAAAAGCCTCGCCTTCAATCCCGTCCGGGTACCGTTTCATAACCAGCGGGCGGTTGCGGAGATGGGGCAGGATATATGGAGCAATATCAGTATAGTATTTAACCAAGTGGGCCTTGGTTAAACCTTCAGGCCAGATCAGCTTATTAAGGTTGGTAAGTTTTAAGTTATGCTCTCCCACGGACACATAGGATTCATTCAAAATTGACACCTCTTTCCAGTCTTTGACTCATTCCTCAACCGCATGACATTCCGCCGGATTTTTATCCCAGCGGATACCCTTGTAAACGGGGTGGCGCAGATAGCCCTCACCTGTGGCTGTAAGGTATTCAATGGAACAGACAAGCAGTGGGCGTACAAATTTTGTACGCCTCCTCTCTTCTCTGGGGATTGTAAGAGTTTCCTTACTATTTTCAAGTTTTCGTAAACCCTCCAGCAGGGCTTCAGACTCCCGTTCGCCGATGCCGCTCCCCACCTTGCCCTGGTAGACCAGCTCGCCTTCCCTGTAGCCGCCCAGTACCAGGGAACCCAGCCTCCTGCCTGAAGACTGAGGCTGGTAGCCGCAGACAACCAGCTCCACCTCCCTGGTATGGCGAAATTTTTGCCAGTACGCCGAACGGCGCCCCGGCAGGTAAACGCTGCCGAGTTTCTTTGCCACAGCCCCCTCCAGCCCCTGAGCTACACATGCTTTAAAGAATTCTCTGCCGCTCCCGTTGATGAACTGTGAGACACAAATTTCATCACCTGGTTCAACTATATCAGCCAGCACCTCTTTGCGTTTTTCAATCGCAAGTTCCAACAAACTTTTGCCGCCCGCGTAAAGCAGATCAAAGGATATGAAAACGGCCGGGCACTCGCTGGAGGACCGGCCGATTCTTTTCAGGTCATTCATTCTGCCCCTGGACTGCAATCCTGCAAAGGAGGGCTTGCCATTTTCAAAGACCACTATTTCCCCATCCAGCACAGCCGGTGTCTGCTTGACCCTCGTGTGCAGCCAGGATAGTTCCGGAAACCTGCTGGTGAGGTTAATGCCATTGCGCGACCATAACACAGTGGCGCCACCCTCAAGATAGGCCAGGCAGCGGTAGCCGTCCCACTTCACTTCGAAGATATGGCCGGCGCTGTCAAATGGTGCAGCGCTGACAGCCAGCATGGGGCGCAGGAGCGGTAATTTATCTCCGTTCATTGTCGACTGCCTCCAAAATTTTTGCAGGTATTTATTTGCTCTAAGAAGTCTTTCTGCGGACGCCCTTTTCTTTCTTTATTATTTTTGCCGCACCAGTCTCTTTTTCAGCTTTAGGTCCATCAGCGCCTTTGCCCTGCTTTAATCTATCCTCTTTGGCCAGGTTGATACTGGCCCTGAGGGCTTCCATCAGGTCAACCACCTTGCCCGTTTCAGGCCTGGCAGGTACTTCCACGGCCTCACCTGTAATTTTTGACTGGATTACTTCCATTAACTTTTGTCTATAGGTGTCGGTGTATTTTTCCGGGCGGAACTCAGCAGAAAGGTTGTTAATCAGGTTGACCGCCATCTTCACTTCGTTATCGTGCAGGCTTACCTGGTAGTTCATCTCAGGCAGCACGCCCGCCGGCCTGATCTCGTCCGGGTAATGCATGGTGCTCATTACCAGCGTGCCGCCGCTGACTCTCAGGGCGGCAAGGCTCACGCGGCTGCGGATAACCACCCTGGCCACAGCCACCTTGTTTGTTTCTTCCATCGCCCTTCTCAGCAGCTCATAAACCTTGGCGCCTCCTTCCCCCGGGGCGAGGTAATAAGCTTTTTCGTAATAAACCGGGTCAATCTCGGCCAGGTCGACAAAGTCAAGTATCTCCACACTTTTCCCCGCTCCGTTTGGCATTTCCCGGCCAAAGTCCTCTTCACCCAAAATAACATATTTCCCTTTTTCATATTCATAGCCCCGCACGATCTCCTCCATGGGCACTTCGGTCTGGCAGCTGGGGCAAAACCTCCTGTACTGCACCGGCGTTTTGCATTTTTCATGGAGGTAATTAAATTTAATATCCTTTTGTTCAGTCGCGGCATAAAGCTTAACCGGCACATATATAAGGCCGAAACTGACGGCGCCTTTCCAAATCGCGCGCATTTCAAACACCTCGTAGATTTCATTTATTTATTCCTCTATTATTTCCACCGGTGTTAAACTGATGCTACTTTAGCCGCGAGCTTGTACTGGCATTTTTAACATAATGACGCGATCAAAAAACCCGGGGTTTTCACCCGGGCTCTCGACTACGACAGTGTTTGTGATGTTGCCGTTGGTGACTGGGAGGTCACCTGAATTTTTGCTCCATTTCCCTCGCCGCGCCCGAACATGGACTGAATTTGGGCTATCACCTGCGGCGCCAGGTCTATCAGGCGGTCATAAATGGCATTGCCGTCTACCGGCAGCAGCCTTACCTGGCCGTTGCCCACCACCAGAAAGCCGATAGGTTTTACTGAAACACCTGCCCCGCTGCCGCCGCCGAAGGCAGGCATAGTTGAGTCCCCTTCATTTTGCTTGCGCTCACCGCCCAGATCGAACTCGCCGCCCCCGGCGGCAAAACCACAGGCTACACGTGAGATGGGAATTATCACAGTCCCGTCAGGCGCCTCAACCGGATCCCCGACAACTGTGTTCACGTCGACCATCTCTTTGATGCTTTCCATGGCCGTCTTCATTAATCCTTCTATAGGATGCTTCTGCTCAGGCAAGTCAACTCACCCACCCAATGTATTATTTGAGTTTTACGACCAGCATTTTAAAACCCGTAAAAATAATATGGCCAATTCTAACTTCAAATATGCAGTCAACAGATGTGTTAAAACAAACTTTGTCATAACTGGGCTTAATGCTTACTACAGGCCTGACACCCGGGTAAAACAAGCAGTAGATCAAAGACAGCAGAAAACCTTTTAAACCCCAGGCCGTACCCACTAATATTCCGGTTTGGGAGGGCTCTTCCGATCCTATTTCAGTCTGCCAGTGGAAACGGCTGAGTTTAACCCGTTGCAACATGAATAGAACAGTCGGGTAGTATTTTTTAAACTTGCGCACCGCGTTAAGAAACAACTCCACCATCTTGGCCGGACCAGGGACGGGAATTTTCGCCTTCTCCTCCGTAATCGCCCTGCCGCCTTTCCCTTCAAGTTCAGTCCGGATCTTAAAAGCCGGCCTTAACACCGGCCGCAAGAGAGAGCCCAGGCTAAACCTTCTCCCGGTTTTTTCTCTTTCGACAGCATGTTTTTTAATGATGGGTATTTCAAGTTTGTAATGGATAATACCGCGCCAGAGCGAGAAATCCAAAGCGAAATGATCATCCTTCCCCGACCTCCGGTAGCGCAGCTGCATTGTTATTTTAGAAAGGAAAATGACAAGTAAAAAGAATGCCGCGAGAATAACCAGTAGGTATGCCCTGCCCACCTTCCTCCCTCCTTGGGTATATTTTTCCACCTTTGGGCGGGAATATACTTAACCTGTCCTATCTGATTTTCCAAATCATGTATCAGATGAATCTAAATTTACATATACTAATAAAAATTAAATAAAAACCCATAGGGGCTCAAAAGAGAAGGATTAAATATGTATAAGGAAGATTTACAGAATCTTATAAAGTTTATGGACTATAAAATCAGTAAATTTATTGAGCCGGTTTCAGATGATAATAATGTCTACGAAACATATATTAAGGGCGAGCAAAAAGCCTGTTTAGATGTTAAAAACATACTATCCCGGTTATTGAACACTAAATTTCAGATTACTCCAATGAGTAAAGATGATATTATTGACCTTATCTTCATTTTTGAATCAAAAAAAAGAAAATGCCGTATCAAATCTTTGAACACAGCAAACGGCTTGCAGAATATTATCTTGGAAGGGCAAACGCATTTGTATGAAGAAGTTAAAGGGATATTAGAGGAGTTTCTCCTTGAGTATGAAGAGTCTTCCACCCATCATTGAGCGGAAATTAGAGACGGTTTTGATGCATAATAAAGCCGCCGGCCTGAGGCCCGGCGGCTGTTTGTGTTATTTGTTCCAGTAATCCAATCCCACGTTTCGCCTGGCTTTCTCCAGGTAGACGGTGGCCACCTGTCTTGCTTTGCGGGCGCCTTCCCGCATGGTGTCCACTACGAATTGCCTGTCTTCGGCCAGCTTTTTCCGCTCATTCCGGTAAGGTTCGAAATAATCCCAGATGACACCCAAGATTTCTTTTTTCACGTCGCCGTATTTCAGGCCGGGGGTGAGGAACCTCTCCTTGAGCTCTTTTTTGCCCCTATCATCCAGAAACAGCGCATAGATTTCATACAAGGGGTTTCCTTCAATAGGCTTCGGCTGATCCACCGGGGTAGAGTCCGTCTTGATGCTCATTACCTTTTTCTTCAGTGATTTTTCATCGGTGAAAATCTCAATAGCGTTGCCGTATGACTTGGACATCTTCTGGCCGTCAATACCCGGCACCACCGCCAGTTCGTCTTCAATATCCGGTTCCGGTATCACAAAGGTATCGCCGTAAGTATTGTTGAACCGGATGGCGATATCCCGTGTAATTTCGAGGTGCTGCTTCTGGTCTTTCCCCACCGGTACCTTTTCGGCCCCGTACAGCAGGATGTCGGCAGCCATCAGCACCGGGTAGGAGAATAAACCCTGGCTGGCGGGGATACCTTTGGCGGTTTTGTCTTTATAAGAATGGTTTCTCTCAAGCAAACCTACACCTGTTACATTGGAGAGAAGCCAGGTCAACTCGGTCACTTCCGGCACGTCGGCCTGCACCCAAAAAACCGATTTAGCCGGATCAAGCCCCAGGGCCAGAAAATCACAGGCGGCTTCGTAAGTCTGGCGCCTTAAGAAAGGGGCGTCGAATACTGAAGTAAGAGCGTGGTAGTTAACCAAAAAACAAAACAATTCATTGTTTTCCTGGTAATCCACCATCCTTTTCATCATTCCGAAATAGTTGCCCAGGTGCAATGAGCCCGAGGGCTGAATACCTGAAAGTATGCGCATGTTTACCTCCTATTAATCAGTATGAGTTGTTTGTTTAAAATGTGATGCTTGAAATAAATCTTGCGAGAGAATATAAAGCTATGACAATAGGTCTTACAAAAATATTAAAGATATAGCCTATAGCCCCTGAAAACACCAGCAGGATTAAAATGATAACACCGTATGTTTCTAGCTGGTACAGCCAGTTCTGCCGGCCGGGCAGGATGCCGGCCAGAATTTTCGAGCCGTCCAGGGGAGGCACAGGAATCAGGTTAAAGATAGCCAGCACTATGTTAATATGAATAATGTACTCCATGATATCACTGAAATAACGCATTTTAAATCCAGCCAGAGCGCCCCAGACAATCGCCCCGGCTATAGCCAGCAGCAAGTTCATGGTGGGACCGGCCAGGGATACGTAAAGCATGCCTTTCTGAACATCCCCTTTAAGGTTGTAAGGGTTCACGGGCACGGGCTTAGCCCAGCCAAAACCGGCCAGAAAGAGCAGGATCAGGCCTACAGGGTCCACATGAGCCAGCGGGTTAATCGTAAGCCGGCCGTGGTCGCGTGCCGTATTGTCTCCCAGACGGTAGGCAACATAGCCGTGGGCGTACTCGTGAAAGGTCAGGCCAATTACTATCGCCGGCAGCATCAGTGCTATGCTTTCCAGGCTGGGGAAATTAAACATCGTTTATCGCTCCTTCGTAACCGGACAGGTATTCCTTCGCATAGATGAGTTCTTCCTGTTTGGTCCGCACCAGTCCGTCAATGCGCGCCTGCCAGACCGCATCCAGCGCCATCTTGAAAGCCGGCCCCGGCTTAAAGCCCAAAGCGCGGAGATCCTTGCCGTTAATAGAGGGCTTATCGTAAAATACAGCGGTAAGGACCTGCCGGAACCTCCTCCTGGTGACATAGTTGACGAGATAAGCTAGTATCAGCGGGTAGCATTCCCTCGGCACGTTCATAACCCGCCTGGCCAATACACTAGTGTTCAGGCCTTCCGGGTGGTTAAGTCCTTCCATTACGCCGCGCCAGCCCTTCAAAGCGGCTGAAACCTTTTCCAACTGCCTTTTGTTAAGGTGGTACCTTAGGCAGATCTCCCTGGCTTTCTCGCTGTCCGTCTGGTGCAGGATCGCGATCAGGTAGACCATCCACGGCTCGTCCGGTTCCTCCAAATCCCAGGAACGCAGTACCTTAATGGAAAGGTGCAGCTCGTCGAGCACTACTTTGTTAGCGGCATACAGCACACCTGGAAATAGATATTCCCACAGCTGCAGCTCAACCAGGCGCGCCAGACCCAGACTCGGGCGCGGCTCCATCAGCAGGTGCCTTATTTCTTCCCAAACCCGCTCCAGTGAAACCCTGGCGAGCATATTGTTTTGTACGGCCTCTCTGGCCAGTTTTAAAGTCTGCGGTTCAAAACTTATATTATACCGTTTCTCAAACCTTATTCCTCTTAAAACCCTGGTCGGGTCTTCAATAAAGCTCAGATTGTGCAGGACACGCAGCAGGCCCCGCTCCAGGTCCTCCCTGCCGCCAAAGAAATCCACCACATCGCCGAAATCATCCTTGTTCAGTGAGACCGCCATGGCGTTTATGGTAAAATCGCGCCGGTACAGGTCCTGGTGCAGTGAAGAAGTTTCCACCTGAGGCATGGCCGCGGGGTACTGGTAAAACTCAACCCGCGCCGTAGCCACGTCCACCTGCCGTCCGTCGGCAAAATATACAGTGGCGGTATGAAATTTGGGGTGGACCCGCACCCTGCCGCCGTATTCCAAACTCAGTGCCCGGGCCAGTTCCATACCGTCCCCTTCAACCACCAGGTCTATGTCCAGGCATTCCATGCCCAGCAGCAAGTCGCGCACAATGCCGCCCGCCGCAAAAACCTTATAGCCCAGCCTGGCGGCCACCTCCCCGGCGCGTTCCAGGATCAGTACATACTCAGCCGACAGCCCCCGGTACATCAGTTCCCGGATGTTTTTGTCCGATTTGTCGGGTTTGGCGCTGTTGTGCAATTTCTCATGCCTTGCCTGCACCTCACCGTGCAGCGTGCGCAGAACATCGGTCCGGGATACGATCCCCACCAGTTTGCCTTCTTTGAGCACCGGCAGCCTTCCTATGTCATGCTCAATCATCAGTTCACGGACCACTGAAACAGGCGTCCCGGGGCCGGCAGTGACCAGGTTGCTGGTCATGAACCCTTTTACAGGAGCGTGCCCGAGGCCGTGGTGGGTAGCTTTTTCTACATCGCGGCGGGATATCACGCCCACCACCTGGTCGCCTTTTACCACCGGCAGGCCGGTATGGCCGTACCTGAGCATAATCCGCCCGGCCTCTTCAATAACCATTTCCTGAGTTATAGTTTTTACCGGGCTGGACATTATATCAGCGGCAGTAGTCGGCGGCCTGGCTTTAGAGCGGATTGTCTCAAGCAGAAGCTCCGCCACATCTTCAACTTTTGCCTTTTTAATGATGGCAGAGGCGGCTGACGGGTGCCCCCCTCCACCGAAAACGTCAAGAATATCCTTAACGCTGACCTCAGGGATATTGCTGCGGGCCACTAGATAGACCCTGTCGTCCATTTCCACTACAGTGAACACAGCGTCCAGGTGGGCAAAATCAACAAGTTTATGGGTTAAAAGGTCAAGCCCTCCCACAAACTCATCTACAGTTCCTTTGGCGATCAGAAATTTAATCCCGTTAATCTCATAGCGTTCAGCCGACACCAGGAGGGCTTTCAGTAAAGCCCGCTGCCCTTCGCTGAGCGGGCGCTCCAAAAAATCCGCCACCACGGCCAGGTTGGCTCCCTGAGACAGCAGGTAGGAAACAGCCGCTGCATCCCGCGGTGTCGTGCTGGAAAAAACGAGAGAGCCAGTGTCCTCATAGATACCCAGCGAGAGCACAGTTGCTTCTACTGGTGTAATTTTTAAATTTTTCTTTATAATTTTTTCCACCAGCAGTGTTGTGGTTGCCCCTACCATTTCAACCACTTCCAGTTTGCCCCTGGCGTCACCTTCGCCGCGGGGGTGGTGGTCATAGATGTGGATATCGATATCCGGCTTCTCCAGCAGCTGGGCCAGCTTGTCCAGTCGGCCCGGCGACTTCGTGTCAACCAGAATAACCCTTTCAATCAAGCGGGGTTCAATGTCCCTTACTGTCCTCACGTTTAGAGTGTCCTTGTGCAGGGCCATGAACTCCTCAACATTTTTGAGAAGCGGGCCGGGGAAAACCATTACTGCGCCGGGGTACAGCTTCTGCGCGGCTACCATGGAAGCGAGAGCGTCCATGTCTGTATTAGTGTGGGTAGTAATTATTTCCACCGCAGGCCCTCCGCTTACAAAATATGCAATATATTATATCACACTACCGCACCCAAAAAAAGCACGCTAGGGAACGCTCAGAGCTGACGCATGAAAATGTTTTTTAAATCTTGCGGGGTCTGGAATTGACGTTTTCGCAACTATTGCCTATTCGGTTATTCCAAAAATCACCGGTTTATCCGTATCAACACATCCTTAACTAAACCGTTTCTGCTCGTTTTAGCATGCCGGACATCTTCAACGGAAAGACGAGTAGCGCCGCGCAACCGCTGCCTAAGCTGTCTGTATCAGTTCAATTCGCTATGCCGCCAAACGGCTTGTTTTCCAATTTTCTTCGCGCACTAGTCGCAATTGACCGGGAGATTCGGTCAGCCGGCGAAGCCGCCCTGTATCCAACTCACTATAGGTCATAGCTTCATAAAACTTCTTGATGAAAGACTGAACCCCGACTGTTTTGACATGTTCCGTCAGGTAAAGCGAATGAAGCGCCATTTCATTTAACATACGGGCGATATGCATGAGGTAATGATACCCCCGCATCGCATTCCAGTCATGTGAAAAAATGT
>NZ_QFFZ01000030.1 GCF_004369225.1 Pelotomaculum propionicicum | reverse complement strand
AAAATTTCCCACACTATTGTCTCATATTTATTTTGTGGTGTCCAGTGCTATTTTGCGAAAAACTTTTTCTCCCCAACTCTTATAAACCTTGTCAGTTATAAATCTTTAGATTCATGCGTCAGCTCTGATGTTATTTCTTATTTAAAATTATTTGGTATTGGGTGCCCGGGAAAGAACCGACAAATTCGGAGGTTTTGGCCATATTTCCAACTGAAACAATACCTCTACCTGATCGGATTATTAGTGTTCCTTTCAATTCTACTGTAGTATTTTTAATAAAAGGTATACCCATTCCTCCAGTCCCATCAAGCCTACCACTAAGCCCTTCCAGAACTTTTTTAATAGTTGCTGAGTCTGAATTATAAACCCAAGAATATTTTTTCTTTAAATGAGTTCTAATACCTATACCTAGGTCACCTATGGATACTGATATTTCCGGTTTTTCGGAATGAGAGTAGACCTGTAAAAGACCGTAACATTCACCCATTTCTTCGGAGCCTGTACTATGTTCCAAGCTGTTATTGCATATTTCCATTATCATCGTAGAAAACTTTTCTCTTTCTGGTTTTAGATTATCCCCTGGAAACCATTTATTGGTAATGGTTTTTGCTGTTTCTCTGAATTTCGCTACATCCATAGGGTTCAATATTCGGGTTATCTCTATAACGGAAAGTGATCGATCGTTTCGCCCAAATTTCGACCATAAAGAGAGTCGATCATTAGTATAAACGAAATCATTTTTAAAAAAATCAATCCTATTTAAATAGGATTGAACATTGAAACGTAAATTATCTAGTCGTACTTTACATAAAGTTTTACCCCAAACCTGCTTACACATTAGTAAAAGAAGAATAGCCCCGCCTGGCTTAATAAAGGTAATATTACTCATGTCAAAAGCCACAACATCTCCAATTTGGAGCTTACTAATTCTCCAACAAAGACCATCGATTTTTCTAAACCAATTATTAAAATCAGGAATTTTTATGATTTCTACAACTTTGTTCAGGCTTTGTCATCTCCATTACCTGAAAATTTGAGGCTAATTATTCAATGGTTTCACAGCATTCCAATAGACGTTCGGCATATGCTTCTGCTGCAATTCTTACTTTATCTGGTTTAATCCAGAATATCCATGATAACAGAGCGACTACGCACAATAATAGAACAATAATCGACTCAGGGGATATATATAAAGCCTTAAACCAATTTATTCCTATATATAGGCAAGATAAGATGATGCTAAGGATTGATATACTTATTCCAAAATTCTTTAAGCCCCAAAGATTTCTTAAGAAACCATAGTTAACATTTTCTTTGTAAATCAATGGATATTTATCTGCATCCCGAGTTTTGCTAATTAGGTATTTTACACATGCTTCATAAGTTTCATCTGCTAGTTTAGGGTTATTTTGCTCTTCTTCAAATGTTGGAATCTTTATGTCCGGAATCATTAACTGTAATTTTTTGTGATTACGGGTACGCTGTAATGAATTGAATTCGATATTTGAATGCCTTAATAATCTCGTTGTCGGAGCTCCTCCCCAGCTTTTCCATAATTCTACTTCTTTCCGCTTTCCTGAATTCCTTCCAACTTGTGCGCTAATTAATGAAATGGTTATGGACAAAATCGCTGTGCCAATTCCTATTTTAATTTCATATGCTTTGGGAGCCCATAAATAGAGAACAAATAAAGCAGGTAATAATGCTAGGAAAAACGGTGCTACACGAGCTTTAACTGTATAGTCATCAATATACTTCAACATAGATCCCCCCTTAAAGTCATAGTCTACCGTAAAGCTCTAAAGATCCCATGTGTTTTTAAAATATATTTGGCAAACTTTCCCTAATAGATAGACAACCTAATAAATCATATTGATAATATCATTTTAGGGAAATTCATACAATAATTCTGATTTTTATTTTCAATAGAAACGTCCCGCTGGTCTGATAAGGAATTTTCATCCTACGATCCTGTCCAGCAGTATATCCATACACGCTTCGGACGGTTTTGTATCTTTTGCTTTTTCTTACTCATAGGCTTACGCTCCTTTATTTTATACCCCGCTCTTATTGCAGGATATAATGATCTTTAAAGTTTTAATCAATCTCCTTTGCGGCGATTACTGCAGTTCCCGTTCTATCTCAAGACCACCTTTGAAGGTGATCCGTATTTTAGTCTCAGAAATAATTTTTACATTTTTGACGAGCTGCCTGACCAGCGCGTCGTTATACCCGGCGAGGTTGAAGTTTTCTTTTTCAAGGATTTTAATGATCTCATCCATTCTTGACTGGGTGTTTTGAGTGGTGATTTGCCGCTGCTCATGGTTTTTCAGGGTATCTTGCAGTTCCTTGATTTCATCGGATATCTCTTTGAATTTGTCATCGAAGTAATCCGCGCCGGCGCTTGACCTGAAGCTGATCTGGACGAGGTCGAGCATGACGGCGTTAAGCTCTTTGATCCTGTTTTCAATGGCGATGGTGTCTATGACATCCTCGCCGGCTATAAGCGCGATCCGCAGGCTATTCTTTAAGGTGGCGATCAGCTCGTCCTTGTCGGCGGCGAATGAGGCGATGGCTTTGACTATGGCGTCCTGCAGTTTGTATTCCTCTATGGTGGGAGAACTTTTGCAGTATTTTGTTCCGTATTCCAGGCGGTTGATGCAGCGCCACACAATTTTCTTGTTGCCGTTTCTCGCCCATGTCACCCGGCGGTATTGAGTGCCGCAGTTGCCGCACATGAGAAGCTCGGTCAGAGCGTATTTGCCGCTGTATTTGCCATGCTCGGTTTTGGTCTTTTTCTGTGAGACTTTTCGTTTGTTGCTTCGTCTGGCCATTTCCTCCTGGACCCGGTTGAAAATGTCCTTTGAGATAATGGCCTCATGGTTCCCTGTCACATAATACTGGGGCAACTCCCCGTTGTTTTTCTTTGTCTTTTTGGTGAGAAAATCTGCTACAAAGGTTTTCTGCAGCAGGGCGTCGCCTATGTATTTTTCGTTTTTAAGCAGGTATCTTAACGCCGCCGCCGACCAGGTGGGCTTTCCCGTTGAGGAAACAACTCCCTTGCTCTCAAGCTCTTTCTTGATTTTTTCCACACTGTAGCCGGCGAGGTAGCTGTTAAAAATCCACCTGACGATCTCGGCTTCCTCCGGCACGACGCGGGGTTTCCCATCTTCACCTTTTTCGTAGCCGAGCATTCTGTAGTATTGGAAGATTACATTGCCCTTTTTGAAGCTCTGCCGCTTGCCCCAGGTCACGTTCTTGCTGATGGATTCGCTCTCGGCCTGGGCGAAGCTGCCGATTATGCTGATAGAAAGTTCGCTGGTGAGGGTCATGGTGTTGATGCCCTCTTTTTCAAAGATGACTGGAATTTGCCGTTCTTTCAGCATGCGGATGTAGCCGAGGCAGTCCAGGGTGTTTCTCGAAAATCTGGATATGGATTTGGTCAGCACCAAATCAACCTTGCCTTTTTTACACAGCTCCATGAGCTTCAAAAACTCAGTGCGCTTTTTGGCGCTTGTGCCGGTGATGCCCTCGTCCGCAAAAATCCCGGCCAGTGTCCAGTCGGGGTTTTTACCGATCTTTTCGGTGTAATAGTCTATCTGGGCTTGATAGCTGGATTGCTGTTCTTCCTGGTCCGTGCTGACCCGGCAGTAGGCGGCAACCCTTAACTTTTTTCGTCCCCGCTTTTCCATCGTTAGGACCGGATTTGCGGGTATCACGGTTACTGTTTTTTCCGCCAGCATGTTCGCTTGCTCCTTTCCTCATCCCAATCTACGGGAGATAGTCTTATGATTAATGAACCGCGCGTGAATCGTGCCGTCTTTGTCAATCAATATATCTTTAACCGTTCTGTTGAACAGCTCCGTGTCAAATTCAGTCAAAGAACCGTGGCCTTTAAACTCGGCTTTCAGCCTTTCGGTCAGGTAGTGCGTGCCGCCCTCGTCGCAGACCGAGTATTTTTCGGCGGCGCACGCCATGATCAGTGTCTTGACATATCCATCGTTCAGTTCTGTCTTTTCAAGTTGCCGGTTGATTTCATTGGTCAGCCTGGTGACTTCGAGAGAGTGGGTGTGAGTGGGAGGGATGACGCCGTTCTCTATAATGGAGGGATCGGCTATGACCTCGTTCATAATAATTGTGACAGCCTCCGTCAGTAGCTCACCGGTTACCCTGACTTTTACTCCGCAGTCCTTATTTTTGCAGAACCATTTTTCTCCGTCCCCGGTTTTATTCCGCCTGGCAAGTCCACTCCCGCACTGGAAGCATAACGCTTTATTCTTTACCGCTTCAATGGAGGGGATGATCCGCACGTCTTTCCGGGTGTATTTCGCGTTTTTGACGGCTGCGACTTGCTTGAATTGCGACTCGGGTATCAACCGCGGATATTCGGGATCACCCAGATATTTGGGATTCTCCAGTATCCGTTTGATCATCGACTTGTTCCAGTTCAGGACATTTTCGCGGTAGGCCACGCCCTGGTCCGTCAGCATGGCGGCGATGTCTTTATAGGAGCGGCCGTTATGCAGATACTCGGTAAAAATTATTTTCACCGCCCCGGCTTCCCGCTCATGAACGGTTATCTCGCCATCAACGAGCCTGTAGCCAAAGGGAATGTAACGCATTTTTCTCACAGCCATCTCAAACTCCCTCGCAGCCGCTCGGTCAGTTCCAAGCCGCCAATTAAGCGGAATCGTATCTCTTCCTGGGACACCGCGACGATCTTGTCAACGACGCCGTGGAAGAGAGGTTCGTCAAAACCCTGCAGTACCGGCCGGCCATCCTTAATGATGGCGATGAGGTTTTTAACCTCGGTTATAGTGGTGTCGTCCTCATCCTTTTCAAGCAGCTTTGCGCGTTTGGCGCGGAGACTGATGATTTTTTGATTGATTTCATTGGTCTGCTCCATAAAAACAGCGGAATCCATATACCCTTTTGACTTAAGTCTTGCGAGTATCAGATTCCGCCCGGTGAGTTCCGCTATTTCTTTGTTGATTTCGCCAATCCTGACATTGCTCATCGTGCCCGCCGCTTTCAGCGCTTGCAGTTGTTCAAGAAGTGGAAAGAGGATGTACCGGCTGTTATGCCTCAGCTTGTGGTACATCCTCTTAAAGGCTTCATATATTTCGGTTTCCTGGATTTGCTTGACACCGCATTTTTCTTTACCCCGGTCATGGTTTCGGCAAACCCAATAGGTTTTCCCGTTGCACACCCTTCGCTTGAAGGTGCCGCCGCATTCGCCGCAGACAATCTTTCTGCTCAACGGATACTGCCGCGGCTTGTTTGCCTTATCATAAGCGCTTTGACGCTGTGTGATCTTCCGCGCCTGTTCAAATTCCGCTTTGCTGATAATCGGGGTATGGGAATTTTGAACGTAGTATTTGTCTTTTTCACCGTGGTTTCTTATCTTTCTAAAAGGCAGCGTGTCCGTGCTGCATTTCTTCTGGAGCAGGGCGTCACCCATGTATCTTTCATTTTTTAAAATGTACGCCACGGTGGACTCCAGCCAGTCGGTGCCGCCGTTTCTTTTCGGAATCTTCTCGGCGGACAGCTCGTCCGCGATTTCCAGCATGCCTTTTCCCGCGATGTAGCTTTGGAATATCCTGCGGACGACCCTGGCTTCCTGTTCATGGACGATTAAGTCGCCGTTCACAAGCCTGTATCCGTAAGGCGCTTTACAGGTGATAAACTCGCCGCTTTGCATCCGCTTCCGGTAGCTCCAGCGCATATTGTTGGAGATGGAGATGGATTCCTCTTGCGCGAAGGAACCGAAAAAGCTGACCATCATCTCGCTGGTGATTTTGCCGGTGTTGATTTGCTCTTTTTCAAACTCCACTTCAACACCGAGGGTTTTCAGCTCCCGGATGGTTTCCAGGCAATCCCTTGTGTTTCTGGCGAATCTGGAAATGGATTTGGTTAAGATCCGGTCGATTTTCCCTTTGCGGCAGTCTTTCAGCATCCTCTGGAAATCCTCCCGCTTGTCGGCGCGGGTTCCGGTCAGCCCCTCGTCCGCGTAAATATCCACGAATTCCCAATCCTCGTTGCTGTTTATAAGCTCCGTGTAGTAGTCAACCTGCGCGACAAAGGAGTTCTGCTGGTCGTCGGAATCGCTGCTGACTCTGGCGTAGGCGCATACCCGCAGTTTGTTTGTTTCGGGGGACGCGACGGGATTGATAACCCTGACTTCCGCCATAAAAGCTCACTCCCTTTCCTTGGTATTCAACAACAGACACTACCACACAAGCCGGAACATAGCAAGCAATATCCGTACTAAACCGCCTTTAATAAAGGCTTGTATCTTTCGGCGGTATACCTGTGGGCTACCTCGAATTCCGCGTCGGTAATGAGACCTTGTGCCAGGAGCTTTCTTAGAAAGGCATACGCCATCCTATACTTCACTTCATTGGCTATTTGAGTCTGTGACATGGTTTTTTCCTCCCTATAAGTTCAGCGTGTTGATGATATGCGAGCAGGTCTCGACACGCGTTTTCAGCCTGATCTCGCCCTCCATGGGGGAGTAGACCTTGATGCCCCGCTCGTTCAGCCGGCGGATAAAGTCCATTGTTTTCATGGTGTCCCTGCCGAGACGGGAGACATTGACGATGAGCAGCACATCCATTTTCCCCGCAGCCGCGGCCTCGGTTACATCGGCCAGGCCGTTTTTGTCAAAATTCAGGCCGCTGCCGGTGTCCTGGGAGGCTCCGACCACTTCAAACCCCATCTGTCCGGCGTAGTCCGAAAGTTCTTTTTGCTGCCCTTTGAGGCGGCCATGCTCGTCCTCCGGGGCGTCGACGCGGCAGTAAAGCCATGCTCTTTTGCTTTGATTCATGATTTTTATCCCTCCACTGTTAATTTGAATTGATGTTTGATGCCAAAAGGATGCGGCAGGGCTTTGACGGCTCTGCCGCATAGTTTTTGGTATCATAAGCGGGCGGTCGCGCCTGTTCTTCATTTCCGTTCCGGCGCTTAATTCGGCACTGCTCCCCAAGCGCCAATGGCAACGGCGCAAACTATCCGTGGTCAGCGGATATCACAGGAATTCCACCTCCCCGAGAACCTCCGGGCCGCACTCTGGGACCTAACCTCGACTATGCGGGAGTATCATTATAGGCCGTTCAGGTCAACGCGATACAGTCCACCACAGACTGTTTTATGGCCGGGCATTTCTCGCTCGTCACCTTTGATGCCATCGTTTTTACGGATCGCTCTGACCGATCCGCAGGCGGTCTTCGCGTGCTTGCCAATGTCGCTTTCCGTTTCCGGCTGAACGGCTAACGTATTTGAGCCGCTGGATATGGACGGCTTAAGGCCGGCTTTTTTCAAAGAGCGATGGGGGAATAAAAAAACCCCCTCACTTCTTTAAGGAAAAAATGAGGGGGTTGAGCGGATTTATTTTTTATTTTTCCAAAAGTTTTTTCAGCTTCAGAAGAATCCTGCGCTTTCTATCGTTGATTGTCCTTTGAGGCGTTCCCGTTTCCGCCGACAATTGGCGCTCGCTTTTCCCCTGGAAAAACAGCGCGTAAATCAGCAGCCGCTCCTGTTCCGAAAGCTTCTCGAGGCACAGCGCCAGCTTTTTAAGCATTTCCTTTTTGATGACGCCGTCCTCTATGGATTCTTCCGTATGGGATATTAAGTAATCGACTTGAATGCCTTTTTCCTCGCATTCCTCAAAGGATATGTTGTGTTTACTGGCAAGCTTGTCCAGGTAGACTTCACGCTCCTTCTGCCGATAGTAGGCCTTATATACCTCTCTGCCCACGGCGACGCGCATTTTATCAAACAGCAATGTATACCTGCTCTCATGTTCTTCCATGAGCTTGTCCTCCATTTCGAGATTTTTTAATCCAGAAAATGAAGAACAAGTGGTGGGGAGCGGCACCGGCGGGATTTATATAAAAACCCCCTCATTAAAAAAGGCCATCGTTTTTGGGGAGGATGGCATACTTTGAGGGAGAAGATTTCAAAATATTCAATTACCGTATGTGGCACAAAAACAGAAGGATATTTTCGATATATCAGTCGCAAATGCAAGTTTTTTGTCAATAAGAAAGCCGCAATTTGCTCGTTACAAATTGCGGCTTTCCGGGCTATGTGGCACGTACTGGACTGTGGGATAGATGGAGGGCCTAATTTATCCCATAAGGGTGGAAGGTAAATATTCGTATTGGAGAAGCCGGCATCGGCACGGATATGGCCTCTATAATCCTTAACATCTGCTGTTTTAGTACCTTAACTCAAATTTGTTTTTCATCTCTCAGCACCTCACTCACACAAAACGAAAAACAAAAGTCATGGTAACAGCGTCATCAATATCAAGGTGATATCATGTCGAAATATAGAAATGTCCCTGCTGATCTCAAATTAGTAATTAATTCCCTGTTTCGTAAACAAAAAAACCTGCCGCTAAAGGGCAGGTTGGATACGTGTAGTCTTCGCGGCGGCCAGGCTATCATAGCGCCGATAGGCGCCTTAGACCCTGTGGCTTTGCGTCCCCGCCTTTCGGCAGGTTTGCCCTTAGCGCTATAATTCAATTGTTATTTACAACAACACCACAATAATACCGTCAAGTTTATTTAGGACATTTTCTATTTAAGGCTTCACATTTATTTATATCAATGGTCTTTCTCATCAAATTTGCCGACACAAATATCTCGTGCGTTCCATTTTTTTATAATTTCACCAGGGAAATATGAAATTTTATGTAAGTACATGGTATGTATTCCACATATATACTATAATTCGATAAAAAGCACTTAAAATCCTTTTTTTACCAAGCACGAAAATAAGGGTCAGTTTGCCTTAACCCTTTATTAGCTCATGCCTCATACACAGCATCCAGTGTAATATTTTTGTGCAGTTGGAAAAGGTATGAGGAAAACAAGAAATACACCACAAACCGCAAATAGCGGCCCTCCTTTGCTGTTTTGGCGGAGGTGACATATGTTGAGCAATGGCATGTATTCCGTGGCTGAGGACAAGATTTTTGAACTGGCACGTTAGCCAAAATGACGCTTATCAAATCGCACAGATGATGAATATTGATGTTAACCTTATGTTCATCAAGATGCACGGATGAACCGACAGGGGTATGAATTCAACGTGCCATATATTCCACACGGGGATTTTTTAGAGGAAATAATCCTATATATCGAATTGATTGATAAAGGATGTATCCGCGGGCAGTGCTCATGGATACACCTTTTAAGAGGTGCCGTCATTCAATCCCGAGTGCTTTGAATACCGCATCTTCCGGGCTGGTGTAAAACGACGTTTGAAACTTCGCAAACAGGTCAGAAGGCACCGTTGCAATATCAGCAGCAGAAGACAGAGGGAGCAGTATTTTTTTCGCTCCGGCATCAAAGCAAACCTGCAAAGTGTTGGCAAGTTCAGGCACCTTGCTGATCGTACCGCCTATGCTCATATTACCCAAAACGCACATTTGCGATTGTACAGGCTTTCGGAGTGACGCTCCACACAGGGCAACAAATGCGCATAATGCCAGCTCTGACGTTGTTCCAACGCCCTGACAATCCGCTATGTGCATCAGGAAATTGCTGGTATCAATACTGATTGAACCACTTATAAGCTTTTTGTTAGCCTTGAAATAGTTTTGTGCTGTTTTAAGGTTCTCCCTTGCCTCACGGTCATATCCAACACCCGTTACTTCAAACTTTCCGTTGCCGCCCACCACTTCCGTTTCGAGTTTAAAGACCCCTAGCATACCAGTATCTCCATATGAAACCGTATAAACATGACCGGGCTTGCCCTGTCCTTCGGGGATCAGCTTGCCGGAACCTTGCTCCGGCACAGAGACAAAATGCTCCTCAAAAGTCTCGTTATCCAAATAGGAAAAATGAACGTCATAAAACTCCATGCCGCCGATCTTTTTAAGCTGCTCCTTTACCCTGCGCCGCCCTTCAAGGGCGTATTCCAGTATTTCGGCGACATCTTCCTTTGAAAATTCGCCATGAGGATAGAGCAGTTTAATCATACCTGATACAGTTTTCCGCACGGCAATGACATCCCGCTGATTCAAGTCGCCGCCGAACCGGAAATAGCGTTCAATGGTATCGCCATAGGATCGCTTGCGCATCTCGCGGAAAAATTCTGCGAGATAATCGGTGATAAACCCGTATTCGTTTGTGAGGAATTCCGGGCGCATTTTGGGAATTTCCCAACCGGGCAGGTAGTAGTGCATACGGTCAAAAAAAGCGCTATCGTAAGCCATAGCCGCCGGGAACGGTTCAAACAGGTGGGATGTTTTTATCAGCACATCCACGCTCTGGTTGATATTACCCACGAAAACCATGGAAGCGTTGGCGTTTTTTTCCTCTTTGCCCCTGGCAAAGGAACCGGATGCCATGAAATCCTTCATGATCTGGATGCCGTCTTTGTCCTTGAAGTTGATACCGGCAACCTCGTCAAAAGCGACGCAATCCCACATGCCGACAAGCCCGATGGTCCTGTTCGCCATGTTGTAAAACAGGTTTGCAACGGTGGTCTGTCCACCTGAAATCAAAATGGAGTTGGGGGAGATTTCCTTGTAGATGTGGGATTTTCCCGTTCCACGGGGGCCAAGCTCACAGAGGTTGTAGTTATTCTCCACCAACGGAATCATCCGCGCCAGCAGATGCCACTTTGTCCTGTTTTCAAACTGCGTCGGTTCCATGCCGATGCTTCGCAGCAATACATCGATCCATTCTTCCTTTGCAAACTGCTTTCTGCCGTCGAAGAACTCCTGCATATCCATGTGGGGGAGCTGAATGGGCGTCAATTCCTCAATTTCGAAAGGGCTGACCTTATTCTTCTTGCCACCTTTGGGTGCGTCAGAATCATATTCGTCGTAGCGCGACTCAAGTCGGTTGTAATTCATGCGCAGGATACACCAAATACCCCCGGATAGCAATTTCTCATATTGTTTGATATAAAAATCTGCCACGATGACGTTTTTAAGATTGAGATTGGAAAAAACCGCCCGGTATGTATCGCTGTCCGGGTCAAGTTTTGCCTCCACCTTATCAATGACTGTATAGCTGCCCATCTCACGAATTTTGGATTTTATCTTCTCCGCTTCATCGGGGCGTACAAAATTATCGGCGAGAATGCCTTTGACCCGCTGCACGCCTTCTTCGATACTGGCCTCGTCATCGGTGGCACAATATATTCCCAGCAGATATTCCAGCACATAGACGGGCACATTCGCGCCTTCTTTAATTTTCTTTGTCAGGTCTTTACGGACAATCTTACCCGCAAATGCTTCCTGCAAAAGAGTATTCATACTTTTGCTGTTTTCTTCAAACATAACCTGCCCTCCTAAAACTGGATACTGCCGCCGAAAACAAGGTCAATGATAAATGGAATCCGCAGATATTCGCTGTTCACAATCTCATCCTCATCCTTCAAAACGAGGTAGTATTTCTTGGATTTGTCATATGGCATATCTTTCAGCGTGAATTTTTCTTTGTATGTTCGCTCATCGGGTTTATCGCTCGTGCTTTCCGCGATGATGATGTTTTCATTGGAAATCCGATTTCCGGCCTCATCGGCAAAATATGCTGTCACCCGCAGGGGCAGGAGTTTTTCGCCCACCGGCTCGTTTTGGAAGAAAGTCAGGTGGGTAATGACGCTGGTGATTTTCCGTGACAGATTGGTCAGGCCGAGTGATACCTTCTTTGCGCCCATGGAGCGGTGCAGGTTCTTGTCGCTCTTAAACCGGATGACCGGTATAACAACCTCCTGCAGGTTTGTCCCGCCGTGGACATAGCAACTCCCTGCGCCTTGTATCTTAAAGCAATTGGTCGCGCGGGGAATAACGGCGTGGATGTCTGTCTTATCCTTTGTCAGATAATCCATCGAAAAGACCTGTGTACCCTGCATGTCGATGTTTTCTTTTGTCAGGATGAACCGACGCTTCGTTTCGATGGCGGCAGCGTCTTCCTTGGGCGTTTTATCGCGCTCAGCAAGAGGCTTCCGGCGATAAATATAGCCATGATCCGCAGTAATCAGAATATTGATAGCGCTGATATTGTTTCTTAGCGCTCTTACAAGCCCTGAAAGCTCACGGAAGCACTTTTCCGTGGCCTCAAACACCTCGTGCTCAGTGGCTGCGTTGTCTCCCCGTGCGTCAATCGTATTGTGATAGATATAAATTAGCTTGACGCCGGAAAATTTCTCCGCCATTTTTTTACCTGTCATGCCCATTACATGATCGTAGGTGGTTACGACAGATTCTTCCTTCACAAGCTTCAATATCTTGCCCCGGTTATCTGTCCCTTTTGTGGAGATGCCGTCAATCTCAATGTCTGCTTTGTCCGTTATGGAAATATTTTTGTGAGGCAAAAGAGACGCCATTCCAAGAGCAGTGTACGAGGGAATCACGCCTAACATGACATCCAGTTCGCTTGACCCTTTTTGCTCCCTGTTGAGTATGGCGCTCAACTCCACCGCTGATTCATAGCGCAAACCGTCTGAAATAACAACAATCAACCGCTCGTTATCGGCGACAAACCGCCTGACATACTTATCATAGAAGCCCTGCTGCGATGTAATGCCGGGCACCTGCCACACGCGCTCATCGTCCCAAAGCGCGCACCACTTCATGGATAGTTCGTTCAGATACCAGTTCGTGTAACTGTTCTCCACCTTTTCAAAGAGCGGCCCGAAGCCGTCCCGTTCTGCCAGCTTATCGTAACCTAACAGGAAATGCCGGTAACTGCTATCCAGCTTATAAAATGTTTTCGTATATTCGTCAAAGAGTTTTACCACGGTAAACCCAGACAGCTCGGCGTGTTTTTGCGCCAACTCCAAATACTCGCAGGCGTACAGCAAAACATCGTACTCTATTTTAAACTGCGGATAATACCGGCGGTTTTTCCGACTATGAATTACTTTGCGGTATCGCTCATATTCGCCCACCCCTTGGCCGATATTTTCGCAAACCCGGCTGATAATGCTGCGGTCGAATTCCTCGAAGGTATCGCAATCGACAATTTCATCGATACTCCACTTGGATGTGCGCTCGGAAAGGTTCAATCTCTCTGCCACAAACCCGGCCAGCTTATTGTACGCTTCCCAAAGCTGGCTGTTTTTCATGAAGTTATCCACGAATACAAAGCAATTGGAATTTGCCGAAACATAGGTCTGCCACTCTTTCGGCAGGTTACCGTTAATGCTATGCGCCAAGTGTGTGCAAAGCAGCAGGATGGCAAGCTTCTCAAGGCTTTGTTCGGGGAAATTATAGCCATACGATTTCTGAATCAGCGCCCACAAAGCATCCATGTTACCGAATTTAGCGATGCTGCCATATACCGTGCTTTCCCCATTTGCCAGCTCAATCAAGAGCGTCCGTACAACGTTATCCAGATTGGGTGCGGGCAGCTTGCAGAGCGCGGACAGCACCCCTACGTCGATCTTGGCCTCGGTATAGGGCGCCAGATGATACCCCTCAAACCGTTTGCAACGCTCGCTGTTGCGGAAGAACAACTTATACCGTGCCACCACATGGCGCAAGGCGCTGTCGATTTTGAAGTTCAGCAGGTTCAGTGATGTTTCGTCGGTAGAAAAAGTCTGGCTGTACTTGATGGTATCGGTCAGCCAGTTCTCCCGGTTCGCCGGGCGGGGCAACGGGGAATAGACCAGCAGGTTGCCGGTTGTGTCCGTTTCCTCTATGAAAAGCTTTGTGGCAAACATGTTGTTGTCATAAAGCTTGATGATCTTCACGCCCTCAAGCGCAAGGCTGTCGATGTCGTCGGCAAACACGCCTTCCTCGTCATACCAGAAGACAATGTTGCGGACGCTGCCCTGCGACAACTCGCGGGCAAATTGCCGCTCAAGAGATTTTTTCACTTCGGTTAGATTCATACAGTCACCGCTTTCAAACCCTATATCTTGTAGTCAGTCCATGAAAGCCATTACTTTTCATGTCTGTAAGGAGCTTATATAATAAATTATTGATCTTTTCTATGCAATCTGTGTATTGACTTAAACTATGAACACCCTTACTGCCATGGAATAGATTGTTCCTGAACCTATATGCAATCTCAAGATAAGCTCTGAACAAATCAGGAATGTTGCTGTTGTCATCTGCGATTTTGTACTTTGCTAGAATATCAAACACGGCTTTTTTGCGAGATTGATTAAGCTGGAGCGTTCGAAAATTGTCTGTTTCTTTTCCTTCAAAATTTACATACCGTAGCTTGAAAAAATCGCCGAAGAATGAGTAATCATTTACATTGAACCAGTTTTCTTTGAGCAAATCATTGCTTATCTTTTCCAATAAATCGTTTACTCTATGTCCATCTTCAAAAAGGTGCGCCTCAAATATGTTGAAAAAGAACATAAAAGACAAAAATGCTTTTTGCTCTGGTTTACTTAATCTGTCAGTAGACAGTGTATACGCCCATGATATCTGCTCATCCAGTGTCTGCGGCATATACTTATACATACAATCCTTCCCCTCAAATCTTAGCCAGCAAATCCATCTTTACGGTTTTGCCATTGTCCTTCGGCACTTCGACGCCTTGGAATTTCGCGTAGTTGACCTTCACGCCGTCGTCAAGGTCAAGTTCGATGGCCTGATGCGCGATGTGCGCCACCACCTGATCGTAGATGCGGCATTCCTCGATTTTGCTGTGCAAGGATTCGATTTCCTTGCGGTAGGCCGCCTTTTCGCGGGCGTTTTCGGTGATGCCGGAAAGCATCTCCAGCCGCCCGATCTCCGACTCGTACTTGCGCTGGAGCGGATGCAGGTAATCGGTGCGCACACGCGCCACGGTGAACTTATCGTACCGGTGCAGGTAGATGAGCGCCTTGAAGCCGTCCTTCTTGCCGCTGTCAAATAGCCAGTAGATGGGCCGTTTCTGGTATGTCTTTACATGATCCTTGTAAAAGTCGTTGAGGAAATAGCGTCGGATTTTCTCCTTAGACGATCCGCCGCCATTGGGGTACAGAGCATCGGCGATGAAATTTAAGTTTTCATCCAGGGTAGCATCACCATACACCACGCGAACAAAGTCCACAAACCGCACCACGATGTCATCGTCGAAGTAGTCGCTTGCGCCGATGGGCAGGATGTTGTCGTCTTCCGGTAAAAAGGTCTTGTACCGTGCCATGTCGAACTGCCCACCCGCAAACACAAGCCCCGGCTCGTCCAGACTATACCGCCCGAACATACAGCCCACGGCGTAGGAAATGAAGCTGCGGATATCTCGCGAGAGGTCTGCTTTGCGGATGGTCACGTCCTTGTCCTCGACCTCCGGGGTCAGTTCGTCCTGCAAGCCGTAAATTTCGATGAAGATGCGGTTGAGTTCTTCTTCGTTGGCTTTGAGCTTGACAAACTGTCCTTCGGTAAAAGTCTCCCACGCCTTGAAAGCGGAGGAAATTCTACTTGTGGGCTTTTCATCACGCCAAGCATAAGTACTAGCCATTTGAAACTTTACTAACGGGTGAACTTGAAAATCCCATGAGGTTTCAAAGCTGTCCCAATCTGTTCGTGCAATTGATAAATTCATATCTATCAATGGTCGAATATCCGTTCTTTCATCCAAAATGGTAGGCACCAACGCCATTTGCCCTACTTCAAATTTCATGTTTGGTGCAAGTACTTCTAATAAACACTGTGATACACAAGAATTTAGCAGAGCAAATAAATACATAAGTCTATCGCGATTATCACAATATACACAAGGGCCAGAGGCGTTTGGTATATAGTGAGAATCTTGATATCGAAATGCAATCTTACCTGTTGCAGTTGTATCATTCCAAGAGATACCTTCGCGGAAATAATACTTTACATTTTGTGGCCTTGATCTTAATTTTCCCTTCTCGTCTTTGAAATTGCATATTTCAAATCCATCGTTATACCAATTCACGACATATTCGTTGTTACCGTACCATCTTCTAAAGTCACCACCCTTTGTCATAGGAAACCACTTTGCATTATCAGAATAAATACTGAAATTGGTTTGGGATATTTCAAACCAAAGACGCATAAACGTATCATTATCGCCTGTGGTCAAGCCCTTTCTTGCATCGGCATAATACTGCAAAGGATGGACTTCTTCCAAAATATCCAATATTTTCAAACTTACCCAATAAGCAATTGGATAACTGAAAATATTCAAAAAGTGCTCTTGATTAACAATGTACTTATTCTTTTTTTCAAAAAACCATCTTTCTTTGATATTAATATTATCAACAGCTCCAAGTTGATCAAATAACTGAAAAAATACCCCTTTATAACGTGCAATCCTTTCTTTGTATAAAACAAAAGCTACGGTGCCAAAATCCGATCCGAATATACCTCGACCGAAATGTAGCACATTACAAAATGTGTTTTTTGACAAGACATTGTACCGAAGTCTTTCAAAACTCGATTTTGACATCCATACAGGTATATTAATCATAGCCATAATACCGCTATGCTTGCACATTTCAAGCGTGCGGGTCATAAAAACCGTGCTCATATCGCTTTTACTATCGTGGTAATATTCGCTTAAATAGTCAACCAGCTTACCATCCATCCCCTTGCTACCCATATACGGCGGATTGGTCACCACCACATCGTACTTTTTCGTCATGATCTCAGCAACAGACAAGATCTCAAGCAATATCCGCTCGGTCTGGTCAATACCCGCGGAGTAAATATCCAACTGCCCAGATGGAACATCCTTCACAAAGCGCCGGAGCCGGTCATAATCCAGCGTCCGATCGATTTTAAGGATGGAGCCGTATTCCCGTGCGTCGGCAAACAGGCTGATCAGCCAGGCAAGATCGTCCTTGCACGCCTGCTGCTCGGCCTCGCTCATGCCGTAGCCCATATAGTCCAGATGATGCCGCTGGGCACCGTCGGATTCGATCACGGCGTGGACATGGGGCTGGGGAATGCTCTCCTGCCGGAAAAAGCGGCGGTTGTAGCTGCGCGCCTTCATCATCAACGCGAAGTAGGCAAGCTGCGCCGCCCGCCCATCGATATCCAGCCCATAAAGGTTGTTTTGCAGAATGAGGTTGGGTATCTCGCGCTCCGCATACCCTTGGTTGAAATAGATTTGATAGAGCACGTCAAAGGCGTACACCAAAATATGCCCGCTCCCCATGCAGGGGTCGATGAGCTTTACCTGCTCGATGTGGAAGTCCTTGTCGTCCTCACGGATGAGGGCAAGCTGCGTCTGCACTTCCTCGGTCTGCTCGGCCTCCGGGACATAATACCGCCAGCACATGGCCGCCGGGTCGAGATGCAGCTTTTCAACAAACAGCCGCCCCAGGCTGTTTTCCACCATGTATTTGACGATCCACTCCGGCGTGAAAAGCTGGGTGGCGGCGGGGATGGTTTCCTTGTTGATCTTGATATTTTTTTTCAGACCAGCAAAAACCTCGTCCTTTTTTTCGGAGATGTAATACTGGTACAACCAGCCGATAATCTGCACCTGATCGCGGAAATCGTCCTCGTCGATGGAGTGGACAAGATCATGCACGATGCCGCCCTTCCGGTACAGGGCGTCTGGCAAAAGCAGCTCGGTATAGTCGTCAATCTTCTCAAACATCCCCGGCAGGATGTCGGACAGGGCGTTGCATTGAGAAATCAGGATATACTTGTACAGCTTTTCGGAGGCGTCGATGCCGGTGGCGGCGCGGTATTCGGCGATTTTGTCCTGATTGACATAGGGAAGCCGTTCGGCCTCGCGCATGGCGTCCGGCTCGGCGCGGCCCTTGTCCACGCTGGAAAGGATGCGGATACCGGAAGGCAGGTATTCGTTTACCTCCATGAAACGCAGGGCAATCAGGCGGTTAAACCAAGTGTAAGCCACTTCCTCCATCAGATGCTGATACGCCTTTTCGTTGTCCAGCTCATTGCCCAATAAAGCCAGGTATGAGCAAAGCCGCTCGCGCGCCCTCGACTGTTCAGGCGTCATAAAGATGCCGTCGCTGCGCAGTTTATGATACGCCTCATCCGGCGGCAACGCGCCGTCCTCAAAGATATACAACTGATACGCCTTCTGCCGGACAGCCTCGATGAGCTTCCGGCGCGCCGCCACAGCGTAATTTTTGATTTTTGCTTTATCCATACTATACCAACCTCTCGTGCGCTCTTTGGCAGACTAAATGATTTTTATCGTAGTGTTTTCCTCAAGCTGCGCTTCCAGTTTCGCGCGCAAATCGTCCAGCAGCTTATCAATATCATCCTTGCTGGATACCTGACTTGTCCCATGAAACAGCGTTTTCAGGCTCACGGTCTTAGTCTTACGGGCGGGCGGCGGGGGAGTTGCATCTTCTCCGGCTCTTGCCTGCCGGGCCGCAATGCGTGCTTCTTCCTCGTCAAAGCTCTGGATAAACCGCTGTTTCATGCGGTCGCTCTCCGTGCGCATGGCAATGGCCTCATAGATGTTGTTGGCATGGGAGAGCCTTTCCAGCAGCGCCGTGAAATCCGCGCGCACCTTATCCGAGAAGCTTTCTTTGCAGGAGCGGCGCTCCAGATCGGAAAGGGTAGCCGCCCTGTCCGCTTCGATATCCGCGCGAATGGGCTTGCATTCTTCCTCTAAAAGATTGACAAAGCAGGTCATAAACTGCTCCACCAGTTCCGGCAGCTTATGGATTTCAGAGTACGGCGACGGCAACCGGGTAATATGTTCTATGGCCTCTACGAGTTTGATCGTCTCGGGATCAAGCACATAGGAGCGGTTGCCTTCATAAATCGTCAACATTTGCAGTGCTTTATCAAAGATTAACTTCTGGTTTTTGAAAAATTTCTTGACGTCCTGCACGTCTTCCTCATAATCCAGCAAGGATTCCTTTTCATCGGAGAGGAAATCATAAAACGCCTTAATATCTTTGATACGCTTGATTTCCTCATAAAGCTTCTTACCGCTTTCCAGCACAGCCTTGCCGGGATACCTGGCATTTTTGCCATATTCATCGAGTAATTGTTTAATGCCGGGATTCTCAGGATCGTGTCTTGTTAGCTCAGCAGAAGCAAGCTCTTTAATACGAGCCATAAGGCCGTCTTCATCGTTCGGCAAATCGCTTCTGCCAAATATGTCCTTGGCAAGGTTTTTGGCGTTTGCGAGCAGCGCGGGGGAGATTTTCACGCGCGTTTTTATCAAAATACGTTCCAGATACTCTCTCTTTGTCACATAGTTGATCACATTCACGTCGGTTCCCGCAATACTTTCGCCGCCCAGTTCCAACCGGATTTCCTGCTTTTTGAACAGCGTCAGGACAATGCCAGCAATGTCCATGTCCTTCCAGCCGTAAGGGATCTTACCGAAGATATCAATCAGGCTGCGCATGGTGATCGGTATGTTTTTGTAGGAACTGCGGGTAATGACGTCCGACATTTCGGTGACGGCAAGGTGATTGGGTGCGGTTGGCTCCATGCCTTCAAGCGTAATCTGGGTGTCTTTTGCGGTGAGGATTTCGCGCAGGCTATCGCTTGTATAAAAGGGCTTCGTGATATAGTTTTGCTTGGTGTAAATACCTTCCACCAATGCTTTGAAGGCATCGTTAATCCTCTCGGAAGGCTGTTTTTCCTTAATGTCAAGCTTATTGCCGTACACATAGATATCGGCTCTTTTAAGAGCCTCAATGATCAGCTCGCGGCATCTGTCTGCACGCTGTTTGCCCTCGCGGGCTTTGGTTGTTTTGATGTCCTCCACAACATCCGTTGATGTCTTACCGGCATTACGGCGAATATATGTCTCGATTTGCAGGGCCTGTTCCATTTCTTCGATAAACGCCATATCGGAGGGCAGCGCAACAATGACATTGCGTTCCCGCATGGACATCGTCTTCAACTCTATATCGTTCGCGCCGCCAAGAGCGTACATGGGGGTCAATACGCGGATGCCGATTTCCTCTTTTTGCGCGCCGCGCGGTCTGTCGTCAATAATGGTGTTGAAAGAGAAATCGTAGCGGTCGTTGTAGCGGTATTTCTTGTTGAGGCCGAACAAAGCTGAAAAGATTTCGTCGCCAACCTTGTCGATGATTTCGCTGGTATCAATCTTAATTTCGCGGATTTCCCGGTTGATGTCCTGTTCCTCGTTGGTCAGGAAGATGAACTGGTCGCCGTTTTTGATGATGAGCTTCTGATCCTCCAAACGGCGAAGCGAAGCATCTACTTTCTTTTTCGCTTCAATCTTGTCCTGATCGATATTTTGCAGCATGATGGTGGTGATGTTTTCAAGATTCGCAGGCAGCACATTGGATATGTATTTCACCATAAACAGAACTTTGAGCACTTCCACATCGTAGGGCTGCAAGGCTCCATCTGACCGTTCGGCGCTCTCTGCCGCCTTGATAATAACCGCTCTGATATTGTGATCTAAAAAGGTCTCGATGGTTTTATAAAACGCATTAAAGGGAATCAGGATGCCGTCATCAAAACTGCTAAATTGCATGGCCGCCTCCTGAAAGGCGTTGAGCAGCGACCGCTCCCCCTCCGACAGATGCTTGCCGGACGCGCCATGTGTGCGTATACCCGTAAAGACCGCCTGCAAAAGGTTGAATTGATACGGGATAAATGGATATACCTCCACAAAATCTTCGGGAGAGCTGTACAGCTTCTTTTCCGGCGTATCCGGGGAAAAGGTGATCAAGTTTTTCAGAATGGCGGCTTTATCGGCATACAAAAGGCGCAGCTTGTCCGCTGCCGTATCGGTTTTGGCAAGAAGTCTTTTCTTAATGACCTCATCCACATTTGCAGAGGATAGGGAAAGCCTCGTATCAAAACGGCCAATGATTTTGGAGAAGTTATCTCTGTCCACCTTGGTTATCGAGTCTATATCCTGCTGGCTAGTGGCAATTACCCAAGCCTGCCCGCCGCATTCCGTGCCCAGGTTCTCGACAACGGTCTGTAAATTGAGCATCAAGCCGCTGTCACTGCCGATGTATTGCCCGATCTCGTCACATAGAAAAATAACGAAATGCTTTTTGCCGATCGCCTTTGACTTCGCTTCAATGTATTCGCGTACCCGCCTTGCAAATGTGTTGATATCCAAAGAATAGTTGCCCTCGGATTTGCTGTACCAGCTCCGCGCGGCGTCTATGCTCATTTTAGTCGTATCGGCAAGCGCCTGCACGATATTATCTTCTTCAAAATAGAAATCCTCACGGGCGTTTTCCCATTCGTTTCCCGACAGCTCTTTGAAGCGGGCACGGAAGCGGTCGTAGACGCCGTCTTTGCTCATTTGCCGCTCCAGATCGGCAATCCAGGGCATACTGCCGCAAAAGCCCTGCATTTTATTGAATACCTTCATGAACACCTTGACGATGGCGTCTTTATTTGTCTTGGAATCGGAGTCGGCCTCCGCGTCAATGTTAAACAGAATAACATCTGCACTGGTATTTGACGCCACCTGCATATCCGCCATAATCCGGCTGTCGGCTATCTTGCCTTCAAAGAAGCTGATGGCCTTCTTACCGTCGTACGTCTTATTTGAAAGAAGATAAGAAAGAATCTTGAGGAAATGTGATTTGCCGCTGCCAAAGAATCCGGAAATCCAGACGCCCATCTTATCGGTGCGGGTCGTCGTTCCTTTGCGATAACTCTCAAAGAATTCATCAAAGTAGCGGTTTAATTCCTTGGTGACGACATACTCATCCAGTTCCATCGTGATCATTTCAGTAGAATCCTGTCCGATTTTTACGACGCCCTGGATTTGTCTGGCGATGTCCTTTTTAAACATGTCTTGAATTTTCATCTCGCTACTCTCCTATCTTTCAATTAACTTGAAGGCCCGGTAATAGTTATCATCTGTTATTTCTCCAAACAACCGGAGCTCGTTTGTATAGTCACCGGGAAAAAACATAACCAGAGGATTTCTGTCAATTTTGCTGTGCAAGTTGTTGAGTACGGTGTGAGATCGAATAATAGGCCACGCCTTTCCCACGCCGGTCAAAAAAATGATATCTCTTTCGGGCACGATGCTTTCCGTAATTTTTCCGATAATCAAATCTCCGTCAAGTGTCAGACGCAGCGTTTTCTTTATGGGATTGATGATAGCATGGCTGGTCTTGGCCTGCTCCATCTGCATAACTTTGTCGAGATAATTCTTTTCGCGCAGAACGTTCAGAATGAGCTTATATAAATCAAACTGGACAATGCGCACGTCATCATACTGGTTATTGATTCGCTGCTCCAGATACGAAACGTGGGCGCGAACTGCCATTTCATCTGCTGGATCGTAGTCAAAAATCCAAAAATTGATTTCGTTGGCCGTGCCGCGTCCCGTGCGAAAACTCTTATCTAATATCTTCGGCTCAATCAGATCAAGCCGTTTGTTAAGTGTCATCATCCGCTAAACCTCCAGAAGCATGGCTTTTGCAAATATATCGTTTTCGCCACCTACCAAATTGTATATTTGTTGGTCACAGATAGGCTTTTGTATGAGCAGCGACTTCCCACTTCGTTTCGCCAGCCCGGCTTCGCAAAGAATATTTTTGTAGGTATTCCGTATGCGCGCAAGATTATTCGATGTCCATCCCGACACAGTGTCGCTGCTTTGTGCCTTTCGTTCAATAAAATCAAAAAAGTCTTTATCGCTTATTTCCATCTGTCCGGTCTGGAATTTATCCGCATAAACCTCACGCATAAATTCAAACAGCAAACGGTCAGACTTAATCAGGGCGAGAAAGGCAATAAGCTTCGCGTCGTCATCTCGACCATCCGCTAAAATGTGCAGGAGCGGCATGTCAATAGTCCCCAGACGCTTGAGCATCCTAAGCGGCAAATCACGGCGTCTTTTCTCTTTTTCAAGTTGATAAATGTTTGATTTCATAGATAATTTTATGATGTCGTCCCGCGTATTTCCTTCACATAGTAGCTGAGCAGTTTTGCGCATTTCCGCAAATAAGAAGGGCATATCCTTAATTGAGGATGTGTACGGTAATTTCCAAGCCATAGCAACATCCTATCCTTCGTTTTGATTTGGAACGATTTCCATAACGTCGCCGATATCGCAAGAAAGCGCGTTGCATATCCGGCCCATTACTTCCATACTGACAGGCTGATCCTTCGATAGTTTTGCAAGCGTGGTCGTGCTGATGTCGGCGAGACTGAGCAAATCGGTCTTTTTAAGTTTTTTATCCAGTAAAAGCTTCCAAAGCTTAATGTAGCTTATCGCCATTTGTCAAACCTCCATAGGCATGATAAGCATATTTTACCAAATTATTTTAATACATTCAATAAAATATCAGCAATCCACAAAATAATATCTGTGATAACAGAATTAATATCAGCAGTACAAACTGGCAAGCAGGGGCAAGGTTGTACATACCCTTGGGGACAACATCGCAACCCGATTATGTCCTCAATTCTCTGTGTAAATGCTTTATCTTGCGGAGAAAAATTCTGGGAGCCTCCTGGATGGAAACGTGACAGTTCGTTTAGGTTATTTAATCAAAGTAAGATGTGATCTCAATAGGATCACCGCTTAAAAAATATCCGCATCCAAGTCAATCAACTCAGTCAGTAAACCCACGCACTTTATATACTCCGTATCCCTTAATTTTTCTAAATTCATCCATTCTTCCACCTTTCGTATTGATTTAGTCTTTAAACTATTTTGTTTCTTTTCTGTTGTTTAACATTTCTTAGAGTTGGCAGTTCAGTGCATAGCTCACTATGAACCGTATCATGGTTCATCAAAAGAACAGACTGCCCCCTTGGTGTAAAGGTAAGGTTTTTGGACTTCCCCCTGCTTTTATTTCAGAAAATACATGCAGCTGCTCTTGCCGCCGTTTTCCCGCCACCTCTGCTCCTTGCGAAGATACCCGCTCTTTTCAAGGTCTGCGATTGCTCTTTTTACAGTACTTCGGGACAGCTTCAGCTCCGCGGCGATGGTGCCGATGGCCGGGTAACACTTGCCGTCCCTGTCCGCCCGGTCACGCAGGTACATGTATACGGCCACCGCCCGATGAGGAAGCTCCGAGGCGTAGAGGGATGCAAAATAACCCACGGCGCCACCTCCTTATTCAACGCGCACAGGCGCTTCCGGTTGTTTTGATTTAAGCAGCGTCTTTGTTTTTGGCGCGGCTTTCGCTTCTTCCTTGACCGGCGTATGGACCATGCCGTCCTGTGCCGGTGGGGCGGCCGGTTCCGTTTCCTCGTCCACCTCCACACAGACAACATGCCGCCTGATGATCTCCCGCTCCAGCTCCCCGCGGTCGGCGTAGGCCACCTTGCGGGCGGACTTTTCCTCTATCTCGTAGACCTTGTCAAACCGGATGCCCCATTCAAGAAACAACTTGAGGGTGGTGCGCATGGGATTGGTTCCGGTTTTGCTCACAATGAAATGGCCCTTGGGCATGCTTTTTAACTCGTCCGGCGTCATCAGGGGACGCTGGATCATCTGCAGGCTCTGGCTGGGATCGTTCTTCCCCCTGCTGATGGAACCGCTCATCACGGTTTTGCTGCCCAGGGACCTGGATAGTATTTCGGCGGATTCGCTGTTGGGGGCGAAGCCTCCGAAGACCGTGTCCTGGCAGTTGTCGACGATGATGGCGGCGCCCTCCTTGCCGTAGTTCTTCTCCAATTGAGCAAAAGACTGAATAATGGCCACGATGGAAACACGGCGGGAGCGGGAGGCGGAGAACATCATTTCGGCGGATTCGATCCTGGGGATGGTGCCGATTTCGTCCAGGTACATCATGACCCTGTTGGGGAGCTTGCCGCCATGCTCATCGGCCACGGAGAGTATCTCCCGGTAGAGCTGCTGGACGATGAGAGAGATGAGAAAATATTTAGTGGTGTCTTCCTCCGGCATGACGAGAAAAATCGCTGACCTGGTGTTGCAGAACTTTTCTGCGTCGATGGCCGTGTCAAAGCACAGGATTTGCTCCAACTCGGAATCAAGGAACGCGTTCAGGCGGGACAGGGCGGTGGAGAGAACACTCTGCATGGCCTGTTCCGCAGTGTTGAGGGCGGCTCCCGCGAACCAGCGGGCCTTGTGTTCCGGGGGCAGTTTTTCGATCAAGAGCTGGAATTGGTTTTTGCCCTTGACGCCGGAGGGAGCCAGCAGGTCCTGTATCAGCTTGAACACGCTGACAATGTGCCGCTCCTCAGGCGGACAGTACTCGGCGATGAGCAGGATGACGGAGGTCAAAAGACCTTCGGCAGCGTCGTAGAAAAAGGCGTTCTGCCCATAGCTGCCGGCGTCCACGCCGCCTGAATTCACAATGGTCTTGGCGGTGATTTTGGCGTACTTTTCCGCCCTGGCCTTAAAGGAGAGATTTTCCGGGTCGGCGAGGTAGGCATCCATGTATTTATTCACGAGATGGAGCATGTTGTTGCCGTCGCTGCGGGTGGGATTGCGCAGGTCGATGACAGATACATTGTAACCGTAGTAATCCCTGGCGATGCTTCCGTAATTGCGGTAGAGGTCGCCCTTGGTGTCTGTTGTCATAAAGGACATGCCGGAGGCGCAGGCGTATTCAAGGTTGGGATAGAGAAAGTTCGCCGTCTTGCCGACGCCGGCGGCGCCGATCATGAGGCAGTGGATGTCACCGGTATCCACCAGGGCGGTAACAGAGCCGCGGGATGTTTTGCATCCGATGATCAGCCCCTGTAAGGCGGGCAGGTTCTTTTTTTGCCGCCACAACTCCGGTAGGGGACATGGGCATAGGTCTTTTGAATTTCCCGCTTGGTGGCGAACCTTGCGGTGCCGTGCTGCCCGTCACCGACTGTTCTTGCCTTGATGCCGTTTAAGGTATAGTAATGGGCCAGCAGGGAGAGAAACCCGATGACCCCGAACATGATCAGGCCGATGGCGATCAGGGTGATGATTTGGGATGCTTGCATAGGCACACCTCCATAAAATAAAGGCTACATAGTCATATTAAAATTTTGTGTTGCCTTTATTTGAACCTCAGACTGTTTTTGCATTTCAAGGGCCACGAAAATCTCCGTCCTGACACAGTTCAGCGCCAGGCAAAAGTAGGAAGCGATAAGATTCTGCTTATCTTCCGGGCCGCGGATGCCGGGTGTGTGGTATTGCTTGTTCAGGCAGGCGATGTCCTGCCGCAGATCATCTACCCTGGAACGTAGTCGGCCCCGATCCTGATGGGGACGGTAGCTGTCCCGAAGCTCTCCGATGAGCCGCTCCAAGGTTACCGGCCGCCCCATCTGCCGGTATTGCCTTTGCGCGGCAAGTAGGGCGCCGGCCGCCATGCCTTCCAGATGTTCCGTCACGGCGGACTCTTTTCCCTGGACTAGTTTTCCGTTTGTAATCAGGGACTTCAGCTTCTCATAATGTTCCAGCAGCATGTCATGGGGATTATGGGTGGACTTTAAGGATGTGCAGGCTTCCAGCAGCGCTTTGCATACTTCCGGCAGGACTTCCAGCTTGAGATGTTCCTGGGCCGGAATGGGTGTGACGCCATTCTTTGCTTTTAAGTCTTCATTCCAGTCCTTGTATTCCGGTCGCCGGACCGACACATTCATGTATCCCCGCGCATGGAGGATTTCCGTTAGCCGTCCTGCGGCCTCGATGCCCGCCTCGTCATGGTCCAGGCACAGCGCTACCTTTTGCAGGTGAGGATTTAACTCAAGCTGGCGCAGCATGGCGTGTTCGGCCACGCCGTCCAGGGCCACGTAGCTGTTTTGCTTCCAGTCCTCCGGATAGAGGGTGATAAAGGAGAGCATGTCGATGGGCGCCTCGAACACATACAGGGTGTCGTTAGCGCCACTATGATGGAAGCTGTATCCCGGATCGCTGCCTTCCACATTGCCCCCCCGGTAGCCGACGCCCATGGTATAGATTCCTCGTTTGTGAGCGTGTTTCGGAACACCCTTCTCATCGCACCCCACAAAAACAGCGTTGTGGTATTCTTTGCTCTTGTCTTTGGACAGCTCACAGCTTTCATAAAGCATTTTCTCTTTGGCAAAATGGGTGATAGCCTCCCGCTCTATGAACCGCTGCTTGATCAGGTAAGCATAGACCCGGCGCATGTCATTGCTGGCTTTTGGCAGGGTAAAGGGTTTGCGGGGCGGCGGTGCGCTCTTGGCGAACTGATTCCATTCCACACCCCCTTCGCCACCCAGGAGTAGGGTCACCGCTTCCGGGAAAGACAGGTCATAGAATTCCTGCACAAAGTCAATGGCCAGGCCGCCTTCCTTGCGGCTGTGCCTGAACCATTGATTGCCCCGGACGGTTACGCTGTCGTGACGCTTCCAGCGCCACTCTCTACCGGAGCGGGTGAGCTGTTCGCCTTGGCGCCGCAGGAAGTCCACCAGGTCTACCGAGTTTGCCCGGCGTTTTTGTTCATCGGTGAAGTGAATGTATCCCGACATGGTATCCCTCCCTGGTCAGCATTTCCGTTTGCCGCATCTGCGGAAAAAAGCCGCCCTTTGCAGGGGCGGCTTCCAGGCGGGACGCAAATGTGGGATGACTACCTTTTCTTTTTTGCGCAAGCAGCTTTTTATCATTGGAAATCCCTCCCGTTAATAGTTTTGGCGCGGCTCGTGATCGTCATGGGCATAGCCTTGGGCAGCTTTTTTCTGCGCCAGTTTTTTGCGCAGCTTGCGATCAATCTGTATGCCGCCTCCGTCAAGTCTCTTTTGCTCATCACGGAAGATATTGCCCAGGTGGTGCATGAGCCGCGTGGCCGCCAGCAGCACTGAAGGATCGCGGAAGGAGTCCATGCGGTCGAGAAAAAACTGGGCGTAGATATTGCCCTGGGCCGCAGACGCGGTCAGCCACTTCAGCGCGGCCTCCCGGTCACGGGGAACATCATGTCCCATGAGGCAGAGCTTGCCCAGGGCGTATTGGGCATACTGATTGCCCTGCACTGCGGATTTCGTCAGCAGATCCACAGCTTTCGGAACGTCCTTGGGCATATCCTTACCAGAGAGATACAACTTCGCCAGCGCATACTGCGCATATGGATTGCCCGATGCATTCTCCCATATGGGTTCCGCTTCGGAGCCGGAATTATTAGCACCAGCATCCATCATAGCCTCGGCGGTGGACAGCGTTTCTTCCTCAACTGAAAGCACATTGTCTGCTTTACCCATCGTCGGTTCCGTCTCGCCATCCGATGCGTCCATATCCTCATCCGGCTCAAAAGTAAAATGGCGACTGCCTATATGCAACGCTTCGGCGATCACCATGTTTTTGATGCTCTTGAATTCCTTTTGCCGGGACAGAGGAAGGGGCGGCGGCAGCTTGTCGGCATAAGTGTGCAGCACTTCATTGCGCAGCTCATACCATTTTTCGCAGCATTCCGCCACCCGCTCATCCTTGGCCAACTCGTCCACGATCTGATCGATCACCGCCTTGAGGGGAGCTTTCAGATAGCCGTATTGTTTTTTGCCGGAGGTGTGCTCCAACCGCTCCGACAAATGCAAAATCAATTTCTCAATGGTTTTGTTTTCGCAGACGCCCGCACTGATCTGACGGATGATTTCTTTCATGGCGTCCCGGCTTTGTTTGGCCAGGATGCTGCGGCGTTCCGTCTGCTCCGAATAAATTTGAATCAGATCCTGCCGGAAAATTTCTCTGGCCAGGCTGCCGCGCATATTTTGGATGGCCGCTTTGGTGACATAGGCTTCATGAGGATCAGTGGAGTACGCGATTAAATGCACATGCGGGTGATGACCCTCGTCATGATAGGCCGCATACCACCGGAGATTCTCCGGCGTGATTTTCATCTGCCCCGCGATATAATTGCGCTGTCCGCGAATCAAGTCCCGCCACGCTTTCGCATGATCGTAACCGAGCCGAGTCGCATCCGCGCGGCGCAGAGAGATCACATTGGTCCACACGTTGCCGGTGTGGCTGCCGACTTCCTCCGCCGCCTGGGACAGCACCACCGGCACACCGACGTCCGTGAACAAACCATGGGTGCCAAAGGTTTCCACCCTGGGACGCTTGGCAATATATCCGACATAGTTCTTTCGCTTGCCGAGGAGGTCGAGGTTTTGCTCCACCGCCATGGAGATAAACTCCGAAGCGTTTTCTCTAGTCTGCTCTTGCAGGTAATCCTCGTACTCGAAGAGATCAGCCGTATCAGGAAACTTATTCAAGATTTCCGCGATGAGCCGCTGCTGTTTCCTCGTGGCGGGAAGCAGGCGTGTGCTGTCCGGCATTTTCTCCACGCCCTCGCGGGTAGCCACATACCCAACAAAATTGGAGAGATGGGCCGACGCATTTTTCAGGTAGCGGCATTTGAAGATGATTCTCTGCATGGTCCGTTACCCTACCGGCCCTTCTGGAATTTCACCACGTCCTCGAAGGTGACGGAGCCGATGTTTTTCTTTACGTCATTGACGCACTTGCCCCGCAAGCAGGGTTTCATCGACTTCCGCGTTGGACGCGATGATGTTCATCATCATGGACATCTCCACCGCCAGTTTGAAAAGCAGCCGGGCCATCCGGTTCTCCGTGCTTTCCACCACGCCGGCCATGGCGGAGGTGAGGGCGGTGGGCAGGAACTTCATGCTGTTCTCCGTAGAGATGTAGCCGCAATAAAATAGAATCGCCTTTTCAATGAACTCGCTCTGGCTGCCGCAATTGTCCTTTTGGTACCATTCCTTGACCTGGCGCTGCGTCTCCGGGCGCATCCACAGGGGAAATTTCTTCTTGTTTTCTTCCGCCATGTTTTTGACCTCCAATCCGTCGCAACACCGGCTGCAACCCCTGTTAAAATCCTGTATTCACGTCCTTTACCACAATTTGCAACTCCTGACCCGACCCCAGGGGGTAAAATCCGACTCCGGTATAAAATGTCCTTCAGCCCGCGTTGCGGGCTGATGTGAGCCGAGGCGGGGCGCTTGGCGACCTCGCCTCTTTAACCTGCAAGGTTTTCAACCCCATGGTCCACCCCCTGTCGGGGAGGAAGGCTCCCATGCCTGGGTTGGTCTTTCGGCCCTCACCAAGCCCCAACACGGGGCAGACAGCGGCCCCCAGGCGCAAGGATGCCACCCGGCTGGACAAAGGGGCGCACAGGGCGACACAGCCGCCAAATCCGCGCCCATTTTGCCCGCCCTGTTTACGTTGAAGTGCCGCCGCCGCGATTGACGGAGACTGAGGAGGCGAAACGGGAGGGGTTTTTGGGGTTGGCCGCTTCTTCCGCCTCCCGGCTTTCGATGTACTCCCGCACCGGCGCAGGGACATGTTTTTCGTAGAGCTTCTGCATGACTTCGCCCAGCTCGGTCTGCAGCTCGGCGTCCTTTTTGCCCATGTACTGCTTGATGGCTCCGAGCTTTTCCGCGTCGAAGCTGATTTGAACGGTTGCCTGTTTCATGGTTTCGCACTCCTTTTCAATTTGTTTTTGCTCACATGCTCATTGTTATGCCCTGGCTTTCTTCCTCGGCGGGGCCGGTGTCCTCCCCCTGGGAATCCAAAACCGGGGCGGGTTCAGCGGCGGCCTGCTCCCGCTGGCGGCGGGTCTGCCTGGACTGGCGCTGGGCCTCCGGCTGCCGCTCCTGGGCTTCCGGTTCGGGTGCCGGCTCCTGGGCAGGCACTTGGTCGAGTCTGCTTTCCACGTACTCACGGACATGGGCGGGAACGACTTTTTCATAGGTCCTGTCAAGGGTTTCCTTCAGTTCCTGCTCGACGGTCAGTTCTTTTTTGGCCATAAAAAAACGGAGGGCGTCCAGCTTCTCCGTGGGGAACAGTATCTTCAGTTCAGTTTCTCTCATGGCTCTTTTCCTCCCTGTAATTTTTTTTCATACCCGGCGTTTCCGGGTCATTTAAGGCAGGTAGTTCCTTGGATTCTTCATTTCTCCGTTGATCCGCACCTCAAAATGCAGATGCGGGCCGGTGCTGCGGCCTGTGGAGCCGACCTGGGCGATGATGTCGCCGGCCTTGACCGCTTGCCCCTCGGCGACGAGGATTTTTGAGCAGTGGCCATAGAGAGTGACAAAGCCGCCGCCGTGATCGACGGCCAGGTGATAGCCGTAGCCTGTGTTCTGGTAGCGCACAAACTGCACCGTGCCGTCCAGGGCCGCGCGGATTGGTGTGCCATTGGGAGCGCCCAGGTCTATGCCAGTGTGCCCCTTGCTCTCGCCGGTGAAAGGATCAGTACGGTAACCGAATTCCGAGGTAACCATGCCGCGCCAGTTTTCTCCCAGGGGTGAACAGAAGCCGTCGGCTCCCGCAAAGGGCGCGTCGGACAGGGGCAGTCCGTTTGCCCATCTGTTGAAGGACTCCCCATAGGTGGGGACGCTGCCGCCGTAGCTGACGCGGTAGTAAATCTCCGAGGCGTTGGCCTGATCCTCAAGGGTGATCGTCCTGTCCAGGGTTTTTTCGAGGTTATCGCAGATCTCCGGCAGGGACTTGAGCGGCACGGCCACGGTGCAGGTTTCCTCCGAAGTGGTGCCGTCGCCATGGTCCACGGTGCGGGTGCGTTCCTCATAGCCCACGAAGCAATCAACGAAGGCCTGGTATGCCGCACCATCCATTCGGAGATTTTCCACGCCGAAGAACAGAGCATAAAAAACCAGCGGGAACTTGCGAAGAAATCGCCCCGCCGTTAAAACTTAGATCGATGGCGGCGTTGTTGTGGTTTGCCGCAGCCGAGAGGAGGCTCACGATCACAACCACGATGAGAATAGCGGGAGCCAGCAATGCGGCGATGATAACGCCGACGGCCTGCCGCGTCCTTTTGTCGGTGGCGGCGGTGATGGCGGCCTTGACCGCCAGGGTGATGGCTGCGGGAGCGGCCATGTCCTCACCGCCATTTCAGGTCAAACAGGTTTTCCTGTTCCGGCTGCCGTTCTCCGGCCAGACGGATGGATCTCTCCACCGCCCGCTCCAGAACCTCGGTGTCAAAGCCCGCGCTTTCATAGCCCTCCAGGATGGCGTTCAGATAATAATCCGAGGGCGCGCCGAAGGGATGACCATCGTTCATGACATACACCATGGCGGGGAAGGTTTTGCCTTTCAGCTCCACATCGAGGATTTCCTTGCGGTAAAAGTTCGGATACCCCTCATAGTAATCAAGGGCCTGCAAGTCTTTTTCTTTCAGCATCCATAAAAGCACCGGCACACGGCCGCCGCTCAAGAGCTCCACCGTCGCCACCGCGTTTTGACGGCCGCCTCGGAACAGCAGCTCATAGTCCCTGATCTCGCTTGTCCCCACCACCCTGGCGGTGGGGCACCGGCAGGCCATCTGCGGCAGGTTGAGGTTGCTGCCGTAGGCAATGTATAAGGTTTTGCCTTTCATTTTTGCTCAATCCTCCTTGCTATATGGACATGGAAAGGCCGGGACTTTCTTCAGCCTCGACCTGTTCGACATCCTGATTATTTTGTTCTTCCGGCGCTGGAGCGGCCTCGGCGGTCTGCGCCAGCTCCTTTTCTTTTTTCCGCCTCAGCCGTTCCTTTTGGCGCTCGGCCTGGGCGGGGTCTTTCCAGGCGATGCAGCCGTCCAGATGCTCCAGGAGGTGCAGCCGGGCGGTCTTGAATTCGTCGCCGATAAGTCCGAGGCGCAGAAGCCAGGTGCGGAAGGTGTATTTTTCATTGGTGCTTTGGGTCTTGGCACGGCTGGCGCAGCGTTGGGAGAGCGCCTGATGGCTGATGGCGAGGCAGAGCTGAATGTACGCCTTGATCTTTCCGGCATGGGTGGTGGAATTGAACAGCCGGAACTCAATCGTGCCTTTCTGGAACACGCTGTGCAGATTTAGACAGTGATAGCGGCTGGTGTGGTAATGCTCGCTCCTGCCGTCGCCGCCGTTGTACCAGACCCGGCTGATCTGCTCCAGGGTCTTTGGCTTCCTGCGGTTGAGTTCTTCCAGAAAACGCTCGTCGACTTTTTTGCAGTAGCTGTGTTCCCTGGACACATTGACCTGCAGCGCCTTGTAGATCAGATCCTCCTTGCTGGCCATGATGTTGGTGATGTTGCGCAGGGTATTGGCGTTGTGCGGCGAGGCGTCCACATGGACATGAACGCCGCAGCTTGCGTTGGCGATGGCTCCGGCGGAACGGAGCTTGCGGATGATTTTTTGTATGGTTTCGATGTCCCCGTAAGTGCAAATGGGGCTGACCAGCTCCACGCTGTAGGTATTGTCGGCGCTGCCGCGCCTGGATTCCACGGTGATGCTGCCGTCGCTCATGACTTTCCACCTGCGGCTTTGGCTGTCCAGGACGGAATAGACGCCGTAATAGCCCCCGTCGCTGGAGAGCGCTGTTCCAAAGTATTCCGCCAGAACCTGCGCGGCCCGCTGGCGGGAAAGTCCTGTCATTTCTATTTCGATCCCGAAACGTTGCTCCTTCATGTCCAAAGTCCTTCACCCCCTCGCCACATCATTTGCATTCCGCCCACGCTGTTTTTCCCCGATTTTTTATCATCGGCCGCCCGCCTTTCCAAACAGCTTCGCCTTGTGTTCCGGAGCCTGAACCATAAGGTTGTACCGCTCGTTGCCGCATTTGTACAAGCACAATCCCCGCTGCGGATAGCGGATCAGGTTGTATTCGCTTTGCTCCAACTGCAGGGTGTCGATGTAGAATTTGGCGTCGATGTTGCCCGCATTGAACAGGAAGGCGTGGGTCGGGATGGAGAACAGGGGTTTGGTGTATTCCCGGATGCCTTCAATATCGAAATCCTCCAGATTCTGTGAGGCAAGGATGACGGCGCTGTCTTTCTTGCGCACCCGCTTCATGAAATTCCGGATATATTCGATGGCCGTCGGGTTGGTAAGAAACAAATACAACTCGTCAATGCTGGCCACCGTGCCGCCATGGGTCAAAAGCTCGTTGGACATGTACGACAGCACGTTGAACAGCAGGGCGTTGCGGATGTTCTTCGACGCCTGCAAAAGTCCCTTGACGCCGAAGGTCACAAAGCTGCTGCCGGTAATGTTGGTGTGGCCGTTGAAAAAACTGGACTCCGCGCCCTTGCACAAGGAGTGCAGCCCCAGGCAGATTTCCCGCAGCGTATCGGCGGTGTAAAGCTGGCGGCTGTTCTCGTCGAAGTCTCTATACTCGGCCTCCATCAGTTCGTACAGGTCGGACAGGATGGGGTAATCGTCCGGTTTTAACCGGTCAAAATTGCTCCGGTCGGTGATGCCCCATTTGCCGTAGAGCTTGCCCAGCATGATCTCGATGGTGTCGATCTGCCGGTCGTCGAAGTCCTTGTAGGTTCGGAAAAAATCTTTTAGAAACGAGATGTGCTGGCTGAGTTTGGAGGTCTGCCGGAACGCCTGGGGCGCATCGGCATCCCTAGGATCGCCCGCTTCATCCCAGGTCTTGGGTTCCAGCACATTGATGATGTATTCGCCGGACATGAGGTCGATGAAGCAGCCGCCGAGGTTTTCCGTCAGTTCCTCATACTCCATTTCCGGATCAAGGGCCAGCACATGCATGCCGCTTTGCCGCAGATTGGTGAGAATGAGCTTCAATAAATAGGACTTGCCTTGGCCGCTGTTGCCCAGGATGAGGATGTTGGCGTTGGTCTTGTCGTCGGCCCGCTTGTTGAAATCCACGAGGATGTTGCTGCCGAATTTGTCCCTGCCGAGGTAGAAACCATTGGCGTCGGTCTTGCCGCTATAGTTGAAGGGGTACAGGTTGGCCACGCTGCTGGCCGGCAGCACCCGTTCAAACTGGTCGCCGAACACATTCCAGCCGCTTGGCATCACACTGATAAAGCCCTGTTGCTGGCGGAGCATCAGCCGGTCGACGTTTAGCTTGGAGCGGATCAACTCGGTCAGCACCTCGGTCTGCAGGAGCTTCAACTGTTCGGGACCGTGGGCGGACAGCTCAATATACACGGCGGCGTGAAGCAGCGGCTCCTTGTTCCGGTGCATGGCCGCCACGATATCGGCCACATCCTGCAGGTTGCTTTGAGCGGTGACAGTCTGCTGCAGGTCGTTGGTGCTGCTCTGCTTCATGCGGTTCTTGTTGGCGGCGTTGGATATGATTTTCCTTTCCTCCACCGGCGTGACATGACGGGTGTAGATGTGCAGGGTGATGCCGTCCTTCTCACCCAGGTGGCACAGGATGGCCTGTTCATCGGTGGCTGTGGGGTATTCCCTCAATGCCCAAACGCAACGGTAAGTGTTGCCGCAGATGAAGTGGTCGGTGTTGAATTTGATGACGGATGGCGCGATCATGTCGAGAAACTCCTGGATGCGGATATCTTCCTGCGTAGTTGGGTGGGCATTGATTTTTCTTGCCATAGGGTTCATTCCTTTCGGTACTGGATTTGAATATATTAAAAAAAACCGACAACTTTTGTGGCGGTCTTGGGTGCAAGTGATTCACTTTTACAGAGATATTTTGTGGATTATTTTTTGGGTATTCGGATTATCGTGTTGATCCGACTGATTTAATTTCCAGTTGGTTTGTGTATTAAATCTTTGTGATACGACAAAATATTGACTATTTTAAAATTACATTGTACTTTAATTATGTTGAAGGATCATTAGTTAAAAATCTTACCTAATGCTCAATTATTAGGAGGCTTTTAAGTGGGTAATATACAAGAGCAATTATTAGACATAATGAAGTGTAAAAATTGCAATAGCGCTGTTATAGATCATGCATACCCACCTAGAGGTTGGGCTGGCAATTATAGCTCAGAAAAGGTGCAATATCTTTTGATTACCTTATACCCTGCTTCTCCAAAAGATAAGGAAGAAAAATACTTTAAAAATCATCATGATTATTGTATTAAAGACTTAGACTTTCTCATTGATGATGTAGCTAATTTTTACTTAATAGATCCTAATAATGAGAAAAACCCTAATAAGAGGTATCACAAAAATCTAAACTTTGCCATAAAGAAGCTTCTTAGGCGAACTACAAATTTAAAAGAAGATGATATTTGCAGTAGCTTTTTAGATTATGTGTGGGTAACGGATCTTTTTAAGTGCAGCCTGAATAATGAGGTTATTAATTCATTTCTTGAGGAAAAAAATTCTCAGGGGAAAAAGAAAAAATCTAATGAATTTGGTTATGCTATGAAACAGTTAGAAAATGATCTTAACACAAAATACCCCTTAGAACATTGCATTGGCCATTTATATCAGGAATTAAGCTACTTTAACCCAAAATACATTTTTGCTATGAGCAGATTGGTAGAATATGAGCTAAAAAGAAAACAATATAATTATCTTAAAGAATGGAGGGATAAAGTTTTCTACCTGCCGCACCCGTCATACCCACGTCATCGAGATCCAGAACAAAAGAAATACAAAGAGAAATTTGAGGAATATCTTTCAGACTTCATTCAAAATGAACTTAAAAGTATACCGATTGATGTAACAAAAAAATGAATTCGCATTATTAACAGATTTCGCCACATATAGGAACAGGTTGTGTGGTGAATTTTAACGGATGTACTAACTAATATTTACAGTTCTGGGTACCCTAATTATGGTATCAACACGATAATCCGGATACCCTATTTTTTACAGATATGATCGAGAACATTTTTGTTAAATCTACCTATTCGGGTATTTAACAGGTTTATAAAGAAGCCTTAGACGAACTGCTCCGTCTAAGGCTTCGGCTACTTGTCTTTCTTCCAAGATGTTCATAATACAATGAGTATTAAATAGAATCGCAAGGTTTACTAAATCGCTTATTCTAAGGAGTACTCAGTGCCAAAAAACGTTAGCGAAACAACATCATTAACTGTGACAGGCGCATTAAAAGTCAACACCACCGTAAAACCTTCTTCTCCTCCGGAGCCTCTTTTCTCGAATTGATTACTGCTTAATATTGTGCCGTCTGCAAGTGTTATGGAGCAATCCTCAGTACCTTCGGTAAAAGCCTTAAGGATTTCATCTAAGTGTTCATTAAAATATTTACGATCCTGATTGCATTCTAACCTGATAGTGCATGCCAAAGGCGTGATATTTACACTATTGAAGATAAAACTGCAGCCTCCGATGGTGATTTCCTTATTGACAAATACGCTTTTGCTGGTGTCCGAACCGGGGTCAAATGCAATGTCAAACTGCCAGCTTTTATCATACATTGACACAAAGTCCGTGCCTGCGCCGTCACCAAAGGTAAAATAACCGAAATTGCTTAATTCCATTGTGTGTTTTCCTTTTTCAAAGTTGTCCTTGCCGATCAGCGTATACATTATTTTAAATTGATTGGGGGCAAGGCTTTCATCTTCATCGCTGTAATAATGTCTGATAGATGCAGTTTCAAAATCCTTAAACAAGCTTCCCCCCATATCATCATTGAATCTGTAGTTTTTAAGCGGCTCTATTCCGGTATCATAAAGTACGCTGTCCAGTTTATTGGCCGTAATTTTCAACATGATTTCCGCAGTATTCCCGCTTATGATCACACCCATAACATCAATGGTGAGCTCATCCGTATTCACAACCGTGCCAACCGTGCTTGATGCCATATCGTCAATTTGTTCAGTATTCATATAACTGTAATCGTTTTCTGCATCGCTATTTGCTTTATCAGCAAAAAACTGTTTAAAGAAGTCCCCTCCCGACAGGGTATATGCAGCAGAGCAAACTCCTGCAAGCAATAAAACAATTAAGAGCGCTATAGCTGATGATTTAAAGTAAAAGACGGGAAATTTTTTGTTTTTTTTCAAAGTTCTCGAATGAGCATCAAGCTCCATGATAAGGATATCGTTGCGTTCTTCAAATCCTTCGGGGGGGACTATCAGCTCCGATTTTGCTTTTGCTCTGATGATATCATCAAAATTATTCATTTATGCGGCCTCCGTTACTTTTAAGAATTGATCTGAGTTTTTCTCTGGAGCGGTTAAGCCTTGAATTGACGGTCCCCTGTGGCAGATTTAGAATCTTACTGATTTCCTTGATACTTATATCCTCGTAGTAGAATAAAATTGTTACTGTTCTGAATTCAAGACTCAGATGTTGAACGGCATCCCACAGCTCATGTGATTCGATTGCCTCTGAATTGTTGTCCTCAACTGCTATGTCATCCAGCGGCTCAGTTCTTTTCCGTTTATTTGCCATGGTATATGCCTCATTTACAAGGATTTTCATAACCCAGGGTTTAAAGCTTTCAAAGTTTCTCAGTTTATCAAGATTTGCAAATGCTTTGCAGGTTGTTTCACTTACGGCATCCTCAGCATCGGTATCATTTCTCAAGATTCCCTTTGCAACGCGAAATAATCCTAATCGGTATTCCCTTATTAAACTGCAAAATTTTTTCTGTCGTTCTATCATTAACATCACATCACAATACATAACGTTTTGTCCTGATACTAATTAAGATGTTTTGGAGAGTCAAAAACTTCCCGAAAAAATAAAAATTTTTATTACTTCTATCATATTATAAAATTCAATTTATAAAAGTAAGCCTAAACTGCGGTAAGTGGTTCTTTGACTGTATCGCATTGGTTACGAGTAGACATCATTCTCATCAGTCATCGGCAAAGGCTTGCCCAGACAACTGAATAACCGCTTTCCCTGTCCCGATAGGTCAGCGAGTACAGAAGCTGAATGGCCGTCTTTAACATCTGGTCGGCTACTCACACAATTTTCACACATAGCGGTAGGTGTTGCCGCAAATAAAATAGTCGGTGAAAAATTGAATCACCGACGGAGAAATCATATCGAGAAATTCCTGGATGCGGATGCCATCTTGCTGTGCCGCGGCAGGAGTTCCTTTTCTTTTTGGCATAAGGCATCATCTCCTTATCAGTTAAAAATGAATAGAAAAAAAGACCTGCCTTGTTGGGGCAAGCATTTGACGGGTATCCGGTCAGGAGCTATATGAGTTCCAGCATTTTAACCAGCTTAAAACCATCCTTGATCCCTTTCAGATAGAGGTAGTCAAGCTGGCAGCTAACAAGGCCGCTTGTTTTGTCCATGTAGTCCTCAATGATCCGCCGTTTTTCCTTGCTGAGTTCTTTGAGAATATTGTTTAATTTCATGCTTAATTCACGGTTCTCATTGTATCGGTCTTGAACTTGCTGATCGCTATGCCGAAAATCTAAAAGTGCTTTTTCCCGCAACTCCGTGACAAACATGCTTAGAATTTCATCTTGAGCAACCGTCACCTTTATCACCTCCTGTGCGAACTACCTATTTGCGTCACACACGACAATAAACGAAGAGCGGCCACAAGTCCATACGGGAAAAAGGGTAAAGAGAATGTTTTTCAGTCGCCCAAAACAATCCATCGCTCCCCGTCGAAGTCCTCGAACCGCTCCGTGGTCACGTTCTGCTCGAAATAGACCGCCAGCAGCCGTTTGATGTCCTCCTTATCAGCCCGCTTAACGGAGAAACCCTGGTCCCGCAGGGTTTTCTCAATACGGTTCAGATAGGGAAACACCTCGCTCTCTTTTTCATTGCGCAGCCGGATAATGATAAGAAATTCACGGGCGGTGGCCATCTGCACCTGGATGCGGTCCAGAAAGGTCAGGTCGGCTTCCAGCAGCTTGCGGACGGCGGGCTGCTCCTCCCGCTCCATGCGGCTTCGCAGGAACCGTTTGTTGTCCTCGAAGTTTTCACGGGAATTCAGGCAGCACATTTCGATCTCCGCCATGCCTTTCAGCACGGTCATGAGGGCGTAAATTCGGGCGGCGACGCTTGCCTCGGACAGTACGGAGATATTAGTGGGCTTGATGATAAAATATACAAGCTCGCCGTGGCCGTAAGTCTGCAGACTGTGGTCGGTGACGGCTTTGGTATTGATGAGCTGCCGCGTGGCCAGCTTTTGTTTCTGTTGTTTTTTCTCTTTTCCGCTCATTTGTTCACCTGCTTTCTATCCAATTCCCAGTGGTCGGCGGATTGCAGCCTCCATTCGTAGAACTGCTGCCTGGTGATAAAAAAAGCGCAGGCATATTTTATAAAGTCGAGAATGCTGGTGTCCTCGAAGCGGATAGTTAAAAAGGCGTAGAGGGCGGTGGCCACGATGGGAAGCAAAATACCAAGCTGCGCCAGCGCGAAAACAGAGATAAGACAGCCGACGCCGATGACGCCGATGTCCCGAAGCTGCCATAGCCACAGCACGGCTTGGGATTTTAAATTGTCAGGGTAAATATACATGTCTCAGCCCTCCCTACAGCTTCATGCTCAGGCCGGGCACGGGCGCTTCCTCCGGCTCCCGCCGCATCTCCTTCGGATAGTAGGAGACATTGGCGGTTCCGATATCTTGCATGAGCGATGCGGCCCTAGCCGCCGCTTCCTCATAACTGTCAAAGGTCAGGGGGTTTCCGTTTGATTTCAGCCAGGCTTCCGCCGCTCCGCAGACAGAGTCCGCGCCTCTTTTCACCCAAATACCCCATTGCTTCATATTCATCACTCCCTGAATTTTATTTGAATCCTGATAAACGATTTTAATACCCAGCCTTTCGGCCTCCGCAATCTCGCGGCGCATGCCAGCGGATATCCGGTCGCCGAACACCCACAGCTCGGAGCATACGCCCAGCAGCCGCAGCCCCATTTTGATGCCCTGCTCCCGCTCCCGCGGATTGGATTCAAAGAGAAATTTCGGCAGGAGCAAATGAGGAGCCAGGGGAATGACGCCGCGGCCAGCGGCATGGCGGCAGTATTCTATGGCCATCCTGGTATTGTATGCGATATCCCCGGCGTAGGGCGAGGCGATATAGACCAGCTTCATTTCCGTCATTTGGCCACCGCCCTTATCACCGTTCTGGTCATATTGACCGCTGTTTGCGCGGCGTACACGGTGCTCATGAGGTTGCCTTTGGTGGAGGTGTCCAGTCCGAATTGTCCGGCAATCCGCGGTATCTCCGAGGCTGCCAGCATCAGGCCGAGACCTAAGAGCATGTTGCTGTTAAACACCATTAAGCCGGCAACCAAAATAGTGGCCTGTAAAAAAGCGGTGAGGCATAAGCCCGCCACCTGTTTGCTCCAGCTTACAAAACCGTCGATGTAGCCACGGGGAACACTGAACATATACAGGCTCCCCACGGCGATCTGGATCAGCAGGATGCCGCCGCGCTTCAAATTGGCGAAGAATACCTTGATCACCGCGTAGCCCATGAGGATGACACAGAATATACTCATGATGGGGTTGAGCCCGAAGCCGCCGAGATTGGTAAGGGCGGCTATGAACATGGTGCTGATGCCGCTGTCTGCCGCCGTAAGGCCGGTAATGCCCGATGTGAAGCTGCTCTGCAAGGTGATGGCCAGCTTGTATAGCTCCACCGGCGCTAGGGAAAACAGGTTCACGGCCATAAAGCCTTTGATGGCGTTTAAGGCGGTATCCTTGACGCTGGCTTTGCCTGACTGGGCCTCAATGCCGCATTCAAAGACGGCTACCACCAGCCCTGTCCCGTAAAGCGCCCAGGCCAGGTAGGAGAAGAACAGCACGATGGCCTGCACCCAGCTCATATCGAACAGCTCGGCTCCCATGTTGCCCATCATGGCAAAGAATTCGCCAAGGAAGCCGATGATCTGTCCATAGATCCAGTCCATGATCTGCCCCAACACAAGGCCGGTGGTAAAATCCCATATAAACATTTGGGCCTGTCACTCCTTTCATAAAAAAACGGAAAGCCTGCTTTTACCCAGGCTTCCGCGCATAATGATTGTACAGGAGAGGTGAAGAGATATTCTAAATACAGGCAATAAAAAAACACGCTTCCTATTTCAGATAAGCGTGTTCCAATTGCTTTTTTTAGTTGGTTTTGTTTAATCCATGGAAATGCCGGGAATCTTTTGCTCATCCTCCGGATCGTTGGCGCTCTCCTGCGTGAGGACATCAAATTGTTGGATGATGTCGGAGCAATAGTCTTTCAACTTTGGAATGTCGATGGTTATGGTTTCCCATAAGCTTTCCACGTCAATTTTACCATAGCTGTGAGCAACCACATTACGCAACGCCTTAATCTGCGTCCAAGGCATTCCAGTGTAGGTTTGTTTAAAATCATTGGTGAGACGCGTGGTCAATTCTCCAATTTGCATTACACAAAGAGCCGTGGCATTCCTATATACGGAATCTTGCGCGAATACCGTGTAATCTTTTCCAAACCGCCGAATGGTTTCTTCTATCTCACGGCAATAGGAAATGATACGGCGGAGTACGTCGGCGTTCCGGTTATCCGCCATATAGAAGCACCTCTTCTTTCCGTATCTTATGGAGAAAGTCATCTTCCAGGCTTCCTGTTGTCAGAACGTCCACTTTCGTCTGTAGAGCTTCTTCAATTTCCGTATATAACCCGCACAGAGCAAACATCCCTTTAAGGGACCCTTTATCCACGCGTAAATCTATATCACTGTTTTCAGTAACATCTCCACGGGCATAAGAGCCAAACAGATACACGCGTTCCACCCCATATTTTCGGGCGATTGGTTCTACAACAGTTTTGATTTCTTCTATCGTATACTTTTTCGCTGTCATGCTCTCGCCTCCTTGAAATATGTTTAAAATACTTTTTGATCTATTATACCACAGCAGTTTTTATAATCTACTTGAATTTGGAAATAAAAAGGTCCGCGGTTCCATAAATCTGCAGACTCACTGTTTGGACTACATGCCAAGTATCTGCCAGATATATAGCGGAGCAGTTAGGGCAAAGAGCAGGCAAGCGAAGAGAATGGCCGGAGCCTCCCACTCAAACTGCCCGTGTTTGCGGTAGTCGAAGTACGCCATGCCCAGCTTGGCGAAGAAAAACACGGCCAGAATCAGGTCGATGGCGGGGAACACCACCTTGTTGACCACGGTTTTGATCTGATCGGACGCGTCGTTCCAGGTGCCCTCGATGGCTCCCGCCACGTCGCCGCTAGGCGCGGCATGGGCGGCCACGCAGAATATGCTTGCAAGGACAAGGGCTGCGCCCAAGACAAGCAGGAGCTTCTTGGTTTTTTTCATGGCTTTTCCACCTTTCATGTTTTATTGCTGAAAAAAGACCGCAAAGCTGTTTTGGCCTTGCGGTCCGCTTCTTTTCCCGATGATAAGGTCAGGGTTTGACCGGCGCGATATGCCAGTCGCTCCAAAGATTCCCGCTGATGGTCACCGAGTCGGTGAGATTCATGCTGAGCATCCCCTGGGGCGTCCAGCAATCCATCAGGTAGGTGTAGGGCGTATAGCTTCCGTCCGGCAGCCAGATGGGGGTGAAGTAGGTGCGCCGGTTATACGTGCTGTACTGGTTCGGGGCGAACTCAAATTTGGCGCTGTAACCGCCGCCGGTTCTGTCCAGCAGACGCCAGTAGGACTGATATTGGAATTCAGGAAAATAGGTCACGGCGGTCTGCGCGCCTGTCACCGCCGAGGATTGACTGGTGCTGACCTGGGCGGCGACGGTCTGGTTGATGCCGTATCCGCTTTTCATGGTCTTGCCTGCCGCGGTCGGGTCCTTGTCATCCGGCTTGACGCTCATGGACGCCAAAAGGCTTGCCGAGTAGGAATTCCAGTCGAACTCCCACCAGCCATGGTCGCACCAACAGCCCGAACCATCGCCGGTGGAGTGCCACACCCAATACTCTTGCCACCAGGGACGCCACACGCCCCATGTTGCGGAGGTTTTCTGCGCATTGCTCGGAACGCCCGGTTTGGAGTAGGCGTCGTTGCGGTCGTCGGCAACGGGATTGGGCGGATCATGGCCCGACAGATCCACAATGTTTGCGGTGATGGTGCCCTGGCTGGCTCTGCCTCTGCCTGCGACGGACACATTAATGGTCATGGTCTGCGGCGTGGCGGGTGTCGTCCAGCGCACCCACGCAAGCTGGCTGTCGCCTTCGGGATAATAGACGTTGTTCACCATGTAGGTTTGACCGCCGATGGTAAAGCGCACCGTCACTGGATGGTCGGGATCGGCCTGGCCGCCGCTGACCGTGACCGAGGTGATGACCTGAGTGTTGACCCGATAGGTGTAGTCATAGCCGCTCACCTGGGGAGGCTCCGCCTCGCTGAACCGCACGATGCCAAGGCCAAGGGAGCTGATGATGTCCGTGTTGGAGGCTGCGCTGGTTCGGGAGCCGGACCAGGCCGGATAGCCGAGATCGGGCGTTTCCAGGAACATCGCCAGCGGCAGGTTCTTGTGCGAAAGTGAAACCATTACGCCGCGCAGCCCGCCGTCCAACTGCTGGTCGTAAAGCGCCGCCTCGGTGGCCGTCAGAGCAATCCTTACGCCCTGGAAGGTCATGTAGACAACCGGCTCTAACAGTATTTTGTAGTCACCGTTGATGAGGGTATCATAATTGAAACCGGTAATATCGGCAATATATCTAATAACCAGTTCATCTGTAAAATAGCTTTTGATGACTTCGATGTTGGCGTTGCCGCTGCCGGAGGTGATGATTCTCGGAATCGCTTGCCCCGGATTGACATAGGTGTATTGCTGCGTGCCGGGCGTCAAAGAAAAACCGTTGGTGTAGGATATTTTGCTGACCTTGCCGAAGTGCGCCTGGATGTTGTCGGGGCTTTGGTTGGTAAAATCAACCGGGGTGGTGACCAACGCGTGATCGCCGGCTCTAACCACCGTGACCCGCACCCCCTCGTCGCCGGGGTTCCAGAAGTTTTCGTCGGTGCCGCTGCCCATGCCGCCGCCTCCATGGTCAATGTTCCCTTCGCCTTCGGCATAGGCGGTGAGGGGAAGCAGGGCGGTCAGCAGCAGAGTCAGCACCATAAAAATGCTCAGTATTCGTTTCATAAAGACCTCCTTGAACAGCAAAAAACACCGCAATTTCTGCTGCGCTCCTTGGAATGTTTGGTCTATTGTCGAGGGCTAATCCATAGTCCCAACCTGTTTGTTGATATCACCGTCACCGTCTACTGTTGTGCCCGAACCGCCTGTTTCGGTCACCCAGCCGAAGCCGGGGAGATAAACCTGGCCGTCTTTTCTCTCGCCGCCTTTTGGTTCACCAGTCTGTGCGGAAACCGGTTTTTTTACACTGTCGTGATCTACCGCTTGCACATTATCACAGAGCTGACGCATGAAAATGTTTTTTAAATCTTGCGGGGTCTGGAATTGACGTTTTCGCAACTATTGCCTATTCGGTTATTCCAAAAATCACCGGTTTATCCGTATCAACACATCCTTAACTAAACCGTTTCTGCTCGTTTTAGCATGCCGGACATCTTCAACGGAAAGACGAGTAGCGCCGCGCAACCGCTGCCTAAGCTGTCTGTATCAGTTCAATTCGCTATGCCGCCAGACGGCTTGCTTTCCAATTTTCTTCGCGCACTAGTCGCAATTGACCGGGAGATTCGGTCAGCCGGCGAAGCCGCCCTGTATCCAACTCACTATAGGTCATAGCTTCATAAAACTTCTTGATGAAAGACTGAACCCCGACTGTTTTGACATGTTCCGTCAGGTAAAGCGAATGAAGCGCCATTTCATTTAACATACGGGCGATATGCATGAGGTAATGATACCCCCGCATCGCATTCCAGTCATGTGAAAAAATGT
>NZ_QFFZ01000003.1 GCF_004369225.1 Pelotomaculum propionicicum | reverse complement strand
CTTGAATAACGCTCTGCGTTATTCACATACCCACAACCCCTGCGACGGTAGAGACAAAAATAATATTGCTAAAAGACCGCCAGTAATAATATTCCATAATTACCATTCCAAATGAGCTGATCCCCTTCTTATGGGTGGTAAACTTTTACGTGATCACAGTGGTAAACTTTTTGATTGACAAACACACCCCCGTAAACCGTTCAGTAAAATACCAGCCTATTGGTATTGGGAATTCTTTGAAAATTGGCTCATAGAGCCTCAGGATGGAGAGATTCAGCTTTTTAAACTGGGTCATAACGGCCCTGTCCAGGAGGCGCGGATGCATGCGAGCATACGGCCGGACACGCAAACAGCCGATGAAGAGAATGGGGCTCTCTTTCAAACGCGGGGCCTGGAGTTTGCTTGTCCGGCGGAGGGTCATGTCGATGGCGGTGTACTTTCCCGGGTGCGCCGCTTGGGGCTGGCGGCGGCTACGGATGTTCCCAACCTTAAACCGGGGATCGCTCCTTTGGGTGGCGAGCGTCGCCTGGTCTTCTGGCGGCAAAGCAAACAGGTGCTTCCCTCTTGTCCAGAAGCTTTAAAAGAGAAAATAGCCGCTCTGGGGCACTGCCGCCTTATCCTGCTTACGCCAGCGCATTTCAAGGCAGGCTGGAAACCTTCCTGGCTCCTTGAAAGCCGGGAGGGTGTGCGCCCTTATTTACAGACGGTGGCGCTAAAGAGGCACCAGACTGTCTCCGGTTGGGATTTAGAGGGAAAAGGTAAACGCAAACCCACCCGCCGCCTGGCGCCGGCAGGCACGGTATATTTCCTGAAACTTAACGGTGACAGCGAAGCGATAAAAAGATGGATAGACAGCATTTGGCTGAGCTGCGTAAGCGACGGGGAGCAGGACCGCCGCGACGGGTTCGGCCTGGCTGTTACCGGAGTCTGGGACGGTAAGTTTCACCGGATGGAGGTGTGAGAGCAACTATGAGAGGACTGCCGAAGGATATTTTGCCGCCCCCTGTCAAGCCTCAGCTTGACCGTCTTAAAAGAGGCGATGAGGAAATAAAGTTGATAACCCAGGTCCGCAGCTACGAGTTGATCACCCCTCTGTTTGGTGGCGGCGTAAATCCCGGGGAGGCTGATCCCGTAACAGTCGTCCGCGGCACGGAAATCAGGGGGCAGCTGCGTTTTTGGTGGCGCGCCTGCCGTGGTGGTCGCTTCAACGGCAAACTGGCGGAGATGAGAGAGGCGGAGGACAAACTCTGGGGAGCGGCCAGTACGGAGAAGAAAGCAATGCCGTCCCAGGTAGAGGTGGTATTGTTAACATGGCATGGAGGCGAGGCTAAGCAACCGTTTGAAGTTGTAGAAGGCCTGCTGGATAACCGTACGGGTCAGCCAAAACCCAAACTCAAAGCAAATGAATCTGTAGCCTTAGCTTATGCGGCCTTCCCTTTGCAACCTTCAGAAAAGGAAATCCGTGCCGGCGGTATCGGCATGAAAACTAAAACTGTTCGTACTAATGTACGCTTTACTTTAAAAATTACGTACCCTGATAAACAGCAACAAGAAGTAGAAGCTGCGCTCTGGGCCTGGGAAACTTTCGGTGGTGTTGGCGCCCGCACGCGGCGCGGTTTTGGGGCGTTAAAACTGGTAAGTATTGACGGGAAGCTCATAACCCAACCAGGAACCGCCGAGATTGAGGCCAAAATTCGCCGGGGCCTGGAAAAGCACGTGGTAAGCGGGACGTGGCCCGCCGATGTGCCGCATCTTTCCTTGAGTCCCCGCATGAAAGTTACGGGTAGACACGCGGAACCAAAAACTGCCTGGGATTACCTGGTCAGGCGTCTTCGGGATTTCCGCCAAAGCCGTACAGGAGAATCCCCGAGACAGCCTGGGCGCAGCCGGTGGCCCGAGCCGGATGAAATCAGAAGACTTACAGACTGTCGCTGCGGCAGGCACACCGTGCCGCTTTCCGATATTGGCAAGTTCCCGCGGGCGGCCTTCGGGTTGCCGGTTGTGTTTCACTTCAAGGATAAGGATGCGGGTGATCCTTGTGATACTAAATTAACATGTGGAGAAAAAGATTGCGAGCGTCTGGCCAGTCCCCTGATTTTAAGGCCGCTTGCCTGTAAGGATGGCGCAGTCGGTATGGCGGTAGTCCTGGAGGGGACAGGTGTGGGGATGGTTCCAGGCGGCCTGGTTCTTGAGAAGGAGGAAGGACCCGAAAAAAGCTGGCCAGTTGAGGCAATGATTGATGCTAACGAGGCGCAAAAGATTCAGCCGCTCAATGGGGAACCGGATGTCTTACAGGCTTTTTTAAAGAGAATCTGATAAGGAGGTCAACTTGATGGAAGCACGCATGCTTTTCTTACACGCGCTTTCCCCCCTGCACGCGGGAACTGGGCAGGGCGCTGGGGCGATCGATCTCCCGGTGGCCCGCGAGAAGGCTACGGGCCTGCCCTATCTTCCCGGCTCTTCCCTGAAAGGGGTGCTGCGCGATGCCTGCAAGAACGGCGAGACGCGAAAAAAAGTTTTTGGTCCGGACAAAGACAACGCCCACGAACATGCCGGCTCGGTCCAGTTTTCGGACCAGCGGTTGCTCCTGCTGCCCGTCCGGAGCCTTAAGGGAACGTTTGCGTGGGTCACCTCGCCTTACATTTTGCGCCGCTGCCTTCGGGATGCAGAAAATACCATTCATTCTGATAAAGCTCCGGAAATTCCTGTTCTCAATTCTGTTGCCAACTGCCATGTGATTGATGCTGGGTGCGCGATTACGCTGGATGATCACAGGGTCATCTTTGAGGACCTGGATTTTGCCGCCGTGCTAGATGACAATGCGCGCGTGTGGGCTGAATGGATTGGAATGCGAATTTTCCCGGATGATACTGACTGGCGGGGGATGCTAACCGCGCGTTTTTGCGTCGTGCATGACGATGTGATGGGCTTCCTGCTTGAAACCGCAACTGAAGTCTTTGCCCGCGTAAGACTGCGCGAAGATGCCAAAACGGTGGAAAATAACGCTCTCTGGTATGAGGAAGCCCTGCCGGCAGAGACAATTCTTTCAGGACTGGTTTTCGCAACCCCGGTGAAGGCAGGACCGGGGGAAGTGTTTAATACCCTTGAAGGATTAATGGGGAAACCGCTGCAGTTGGGCGGCAAGGCGACGGTCGGTCGCGGCCTGTGCCGCCTGCGGATGGCAGGAGGTGGAATTAGCTGTGCTGACCCGCAACCAGAAGTATGCCGCCAGGATTTTTCAACAGGTGAAACAACTGGCAGATAAAGAAGACAAGGACAAGTGCAAAAAATACGGATCCATGTCGCACAGGCTGCCGGTGCTCATCCGCACGGCGGGACTGGCTCAGACGCTTGCGTTTGTAGAAGCCAGGGGTGATGCCGGCGGGGAGAAGTTGCTTGAAGATATTGCTGTTGTTTTAAAATTTAAAGGAAAAGAAAGCCTGCTTGAGTCCAGCCGTGAGGCTGAACTCCCTGAATACATGCTCCTGACGCGCCAAGTTCTTGCCGCCCTGACCTGGTACAAGCGGTTTGCCCAGTCGGTGCTGGGTGTGGAGTCAGGCGCGGTGGGGGAGGACGGGAACAAATGAGCAGCAGGCGGGACTGTCTCGTTAACTTGAACTTACAAGAAGTATCTACAACCAATGCGGGGCTCTGGCTGGACAAGTTCATCCGCAATCAGGCCGAAGACGATAAGAAGAGCCGCCGCTCGCTGGTAGACGACGTGGCTGGCATAAAAGAGCCGGATGAATACTCGCTCTGGTTCAAACGCTGGGAGGGAACGCTGCTTAATTATGGCGCACAATGCCGGGTGGCGGAAGTTTTGGGGCGTATGGCTGTGGGCCTGGGTGAGGAAAGCGTCCTGGAAACATCGGTTGCCCTGCACCACACGTATGGTGTGCCTTATATACCGGGCAGCGCCATCAAAGGACTGGCCGCCAGCTTTGCCCGTCAATATCTGGGAGATGACTGGCAGGTGGATACTCCCGCGTATAAAACAGTTTTTGGCGACCCAGACAATGCCGGCTATATCATTTTTTTCGACGCGCTGCCCTTGCCGGGGACCGGTCATTTGTATCCTGACGTGATCACTGTCCATCACAAGGATTATTACCAAAAAGGCAACCTGCCGCCGGCTGACTGGGACAATCCCAACCCGGTTCCGTTCCTTTCGGCCACAGGAAAATACCTGGTGGCGATAGCGGGCCCTGCTGCCTGGACAAACGCAGTATTTGAAATTTTGCAGCATGCCTTTCTTGAGCTGGGGGTAGGAGCAAAAACATCCAGCGGCTACGGGCGGCTAAAATTAAAACCCGCTCCTTCTGCCACGGATGAGGATCAAAAGAAAGCTGATCAGTTGATTGACCAGATCAAGGCGCTAAAGAATCAGGAGATTGCCGGACGGATCCATGCTTTTTACGAGCAGTGGAAAAGCATTGCGGTAAATGCGGAGCAAAAGCGCCGCATAGCAGAAGCTATTGTTACCAGAGTGAAAGAGGCCGGCCGGGAAAAACAGTCAAAGGAAAAGCCCTGGTATAAAGATTTGCTGGCGAGTCTTGTTGATTGACTTTGGAGTAATTTAACCGGAAACGAGGGAATTACCTTTGCAACTCACCGTTTTCTTCCACGCCCCGTCCGAGGTGGCTGTCCCGGTGCACTACGGCGCCCTGCTGCAGGGCCTGATCTACCGGCAGATGCAAAACCCGGCCCTGCGCCGCTACCTGCACGAGCACGGCTTTCCCCTGGAGAAGCGGCGTTTCAAGCTGTTCACCTTTTCCCGGCTGACGGGCAGGTCGGCCCGCTTCGACCGGGCCAACGGGTCCATAGTGTTTGCCCCGCCCTTGCAGCTGGTTATTTGCTCTCCCATTTCCTTCATCCTGCAGGAACTGGGCAGCGGCTTCCTGCGGCAGGGGCAGGTCCGCCTAAGCGGCGCCAGGCTGGAAGTGAAGGAGATGGCCGCGTCCAGCCCCCGGGTGAACTCCAGCCCCGTCCGGGTGAAAATGCTTTCCCCGGTGGTCATGTACAGCACGGCCCGGTCGGAAAACAGGCGCTCTTACACCTACTACTATTCCCCCTTCGAGCCGCGCTTTGCAGAGCTTATCGGCGCCAACCTGGCCAAAAAACACCTGCTGGTTCACGGGCGCCGGGCCGAGACGGAGGGCTTTGCCATCCGCCCGGCGGAAGTAAAGGAAAATGACTTCAAGATAACCCGCTATAAGGACACCGTCGTCAAGGGCTGGCTGGGCGAGTATCACTTGAGCGGAGATCCGGAACTTTTGCAGGTGGCTTTAGACGCCGGCCTGGGGGCAAAGAATTCCCAGGGCTACGGCTGCTGCGAACTGGTCACATAGTAACCGGCTACTAGATAAAATGGTATTTGCCGCTCCCGGCAGTGCTGTTACAGCATGTTATACTTTTTTTTGCCATAAAAATCATTACATAGACTAATTAGCTGTCGTGTTTTGTTGAAGGTAAATACAATTTAAGTGTGGTGAAAACAAGTGAATCTACCGCAAATCACAGCGATGGCCGGTGTTCAGGTGGAAGAGCAAGGAGATTCGCTGGCCTCGCTGGTAAAAGAAAGGCTCAGCCCGCAGCCAAAGTTGAAAAATGACGACGAACAGTATGTGGTGTTTTTAACTTTTGACTTGGACAATAGGGAAATCCGGTTCGAGGATCCAAAACCTTTTAGGCCAGATATACCAAAAACGTTTAATTATTTTGGTAATAATGGAAGATCGCAATCACAATACTATCTCGTACGGGAAGTGGGTTCCCTGGTTTACCTCCTGAGTACGGTTTGGAATGACCTGGCACTTATGCTTGACAAATACGGCATGAAAGATTCCGAACTGCGCTGGAAACTGCGGCAGATGGAAGAGGCAGAACTGGTTACTATCACCGGTAAGAAGGGTGAGGGGACAGTAAATTTGCAGAAGCTGCTTCTTCCCAATATAGACGGCAGATTGACCGGCATTGAAGATAAGAAAAAAGCCGTTGTGGGTGAAGAAAAGTTTTCTTTTGAGGATCTGGTCCGCCGCGCTCTGGGCGTCACTAATAAAAACACCAGGTTTCTGTTGGTCATTCCAGCCCTGAGGTGTCATGGGGAACCGCCGGTCATCCTCTCCAGGCATCCCGATTACCTAACGCTGGTTGGAAAAGTCAACCGGCTGGAAAATACTGAAACAGAGCATGGCAATAACACTGGGCTTGTTTGTTCCGTTTGCCGTAACCGTAAGCCGGACGTAAAAAGCGAGTATAATTTTTCTTTTCCAACAGGATTAAATAAGATATTTACTATGACTACTATTAATTATGCTAGTGGGATAGGAAAAAGTGGTTACGACCGTGTATATGCATTCTGCAACGAATGCTACAAAAAACTTCTCTCCGGGCAAAAGTTAATAAGGGAAGGATTTCGTACCTGGATTGCGGGAGAAAATGCTTTTATCCTTCCGGAGGGAATTATTGAACACCTTTCCTATAATTATATTGAAAGAATTAGAGATATTGCTGATTTAGCCTTCCAAAGCCGTGATGCTTTGGAATGGATTAAGTTCGTTGAAGCAGAAGCTTTCGAAAACAGTGGATTATATTCTCTCAACATTATTGTGTACCGGGAGGAAAGGGGGAAATCCGTATCCATTCTGCAGACCATTGAAGATGTGCCGCTGCTTCGCTTCCAACTGGTGATGAGGCTGTTGGCCGAAGGGGTGGCGGCCTTGCGACCGCACGTCCGCCCGATGTCTTTGGGAAGCGTTTATCACCTGATTCCGGTGCGGAAGACGGAGAAAGGGCAGGTGAATGTGCAGCGGGTACTGTCGTTTTACAAAAGCCTTTTGTCCGGTGAGATGGTATATTCGAAAACTCTATTCGGCTACGCGGTGGAGGCCCTGGATAAAGGTTTGAGGCAGTTGTCCAAGCAAAAACTGGACAATTACGAAAACCTGAACCTCACCTACTACCGGGATGGTAGAGAAGATTTTTTCATCAAGCATGTTATCATGTCTTACCTGGCGCTTTTCCGCGTGTGCGGGCAGCTTGAACTGCTGGACAGGCCGGTATTTGCATGGAGAAGGAGGGAAAACATGGCGGAGAATAATCAGAGTAAAAGCCTGTCTTCCGTTGAAATGATGGAGGACTTTTTAGAACAGCAGGGATTTTTGCCGGAAGCCAGGGCGCTTTTTTACCTTGGCGCGCTTGTTAACCAAGTGGCCTGGAAACAATCGGAAAGAGGTCATAAAACAAAACCGGTGTTAGACAAAATTAATTACCAGGGCATGAGCAGGCGGGACATCCTGCGCCTATACGAAGACACGCTGGATCTGGTCAGGCATTATTTTGAAGGAGTGCCCTTGTATATAGCCCAGTACATGGAAAGGTTTCACAATTATTTTGGCTCTCTGGAAAAAGCCTGGTCTTTCAATGAACAGGAAAATGTCTTTTATATCATGTCCGGTTATGCCTATCTGGTCAAGGGGGCGAGCGATTCCGGCTCAGGTGAGGGGAATGCCGATGAAGATAAAAATGAAAACCAAACGGAGGAGGGTAAATAAGTGAATGCCTTGATACGACAGAACAGTGACTTTTTATTCGGTTTCGAGGCGGTGATGACCAACCCGAACGGAGACCCGGATCAGGAGAATCGGCCCAGGATGGACTACGAAATGGCAACGGCCCTGGTGAGCGATGCCAGGCGCAAGCGGGACTGCCGTGATTTTCTGAAGCGAAAGGGGTACCGGATTTTTGTCGACACCTTTGAGGACGATAAAGTTCCGATGGACCAGATGTTTGAAATAGTTGTCGGGGAATGGTTGTCGGACGAATCAAAAATTGCTCAATTATTTAAAGATGCACCGGTACTTGAGGAAAAATGGAACCAGGCAATGAATGAAAAAAAATTGAAACAGGTGTTTAATGATGAAAAGTGGAAGCAGTTCAGTAATATATCCGGAGGCTATCGCGACAAATATTTCTTTATATTGAAAGACTCAAAAGCTAAAAAGATTAAAGAATTTGTTGATTTCAACAATCTTTTTTTGACGGGAATCATTAAAGATTCATTAATTGATATCCGCCTGTTCGGCAGCGCCATGGCGGTTGGAGGCGTTACCCGCACTTACACCGGGCCGGTGCAGATCACCTGGGGGTATTCCCTTCATCCGGTGGAACTGGTTAAATCCAGTACCATTACCAGCATCATGAACGAGGGCAATTCCACGTTCGGGAAGAAGCACAAGCTTCATTACGCCCTCATCGCCCATTATGGAACGATAAACAAATATGCCGCATCTCTTACCGGTATGACTGAAGAAGACCGGGGTATTTTTAGAAAAGCCCTGGTCCAGGGCATGATGAGCAACCAGACGGACAGCAAACAGGGTCAAACCCCTTTGTTTTATATTGAAGTACAATACAAAACGGGTTTTGACGGGTACCTGGGAGATCTTAGACGTTTCTGCGACATCGCCTGGCGGGAGGACAAACCCATCCGTAACATCCAGGACGTGACGGTTGATTTTAGTCCAATGACGCGGGTTATCGACGAATTAAAGAGCAAAGGATACGTCGAAAAGGTGACCGGCTGGCTGCATCCGATGTCCGATCTTTCTTCCCTGCAGAACTTGCCTGTTTTTGATGAAGAAGTTGATCTTTGGGCTGCAGTTCCCGCAAGACAATAATGCAGGTGAATAAAGTTATGAAAATACTTTCTTTCCGTCTACAAGGGAAAATGGCCCATTTCAGGCGCTATTACTCCAATTCCTCGGCCCTGTCCTATACGGTTCCACCCAGGACGACAGTGGCCGGAATGGTGGCAGGGCTGCTCGGGTATCCGAGGGACAGTTATTACGGCATTTTTTCCCTGGATCATTGCCGGGTTGCTTTGATGAACGGTTCTCCGGTCAAAAAGCAGATGCAAAAAATGAACCTCCTGATGATTAAAAGCCCCAATGATCTCAACGGATCACAGGATTTTCACAGCCAGACGCCCACAGAGCTTGTGATCCCCCAGGATATACGCAAAGGTTTCCTCGATTACCGGATTTGGTTTTACCATAAAGATCCCGGCATCATGGACGAATTGGAACATCTATTAAAAACTGCCCGGCCGGGTTATTGCAGCAGGGGCGTCTCCCTGGCCCTGGGAACCGCCATGCATCTGGGCTGGATGATATTCGACGGGGCAACGGCAGGGAAGGAAGTTGTCCCCGCTGGACCTGTTCCGGTTTTGTCGGTAATTCCCATGCCTAAATTGGAGAGAATAGAGTTCGGGGAATCCCCTGTATCATACCGTCTGATCAGGGAAGAGCTTCCTCTGGAATTCGATGGGGACCGGCTGGCCACTGAACGGGGAAAAGCGGATATGTTGATCAGCCTGACCGGCTCTCCGGTCACCGCCAGGGTTTCCTCGGCGGTGATGCTGGATGACGGAACGTATATAACCTGGATGGAGTGACGGCATGAGCCAGAAAGAATATTTCGCTCATTACAACGGCTGCCGGCAGCTTCTGGCCGAACACTTAAATAATGTGGCTATGGCGATGCAAAGCGCGGTACCCCCGTCCCTGCACTTTCCAGCACTCTCGCATGAAACGGTCCGGGAAATAGGTTTCTGGATGGGTTATCTGCACGATCTGGGCAAGTATACCGATTTTTTTCAGGATTATCTCCTGAAAAAAATTTCATCGCCGCATAAGCAGCATGCCCATATCTCTTCTTTTTACCTGCATGGAAGACTGCTGCATGTTTTGCCGGGCCCGGATGGAGACAGGCGGCGCTGTGCAGCAGCTTTCCTGGCTTATGTCGCTGTCCGGCGCCACCATCTTCCCCTGAGTTTGTCCGGCCTCTTTCCTGATTATGAGGAGGAACCCTTCCGGGGTCTTTTAAAGGCATTGTGGGAACACCTGGAGATAAAGAAAGGTGAAGTGCTTGAGGATTCCGGACTTATTGAAAGATTAACACCTGAATTTTTTAAACAGATTGGAGATCCGGACACCAGATGGCGGGACAAGCGCAATTTCCTCTTTATGCCACAGCACCTGGCACAGCGTTTAAAAGACGTCCAGTGGTATTTTTTCCTGCTTTATATCTTTTCGCTCCTGATCGATAAAGACAAGCTGGACTCGGCCGGTGTTGAGACCAGAGAGATTTCCTTTATTCCTCACCATCTGGTTCCAGCCTATTTGTCCAAAAAACGTTTGGGTAACGCCCGGCTTCGCTCAATACGCGAAGAAGCCCGGCTCTCTATGCTGGGGAGGATTAGTGCCCTTCATGATAATGAGATCCGGAAAATCCGTTTCATGACGATTACGGCGCCGACCGGACTGGGCAAAACTTTGGCCGCGCTGGAATGTGCCCTCCTTTTGCGGGAGCGCATTGAGAGGGCGGAAAAATATACACCCAGGATTATCTCGGCTATTCCATATATCAATATCATAGAGCAGACGCGGCAGGTTTACGAACAGGTTCTGGCCGGGGGTACAAAGCAGGCCGGTAGACTCGTAATTCACCACAGTTTGGCCGATATATCCCGGAACGATGGCGATAAAAATGAGGAAGTCCCTCTCGAACAGATTTTGCTGGAAGTGGAATCATGGGAAGGAGACGTTATCCTTACCACCTTCGTACAATTGTTTCATTCCCTGTTAACCGGGAACAACCGGATGCTAAAGAAAGTCCACAAATTGGCCGGCAGCATCGTGATACTGGATGAAGTCCAATCACTGCCTGACCGGTACCAGCCCTTGATCGGCGCGATTTTGCGGAAGATGGGCGAATTTTATGGCACCCGGTTTATCCTTATGACGGCAACACAGCCTAAGATTTTGGAGTTCGGCGATTTGCTTCTGCAAGAGAACGGCCGGGGCGGGGGTGAACCTTTGGAATTACTGCAGGATCACAAGCGGTATTTTTCCCAAAACCGGCGGACAAAGTTGATTTCTTTGTTAAAAGAAAAGCTTGATACGGAAACATTCGCTTTTTTAATCGCGGGCTGCAGAAAACCCGGCCAATCCGTGCTGGTTGTAGTGAACACCATCAGGCGCAGCGTCGAATTGTTCCGCGCTTTAAAGGAACGGTTTAAAAAAGAACCGGATAATCCTAAAATTCTCTATCTTTCCACCAATATAATGCCAATGCGGCGCAAACAGGTAATTGAAGAAGCAAGGGTGTTGCTCCGTCAAAAAAATCCCGTGATCATGGTTTCCACGCAAACAATAGAAGCGGGAGTGGACCTTGACTTCGATTTGGGATTCAGGGACCTGGCGCCTTTGGAGTCGCTCATTCAGGCTGCGGGGCGGGTTAACAGGGAAGGGGAAAAGGGAGAATACTTACCGGTGTATGTTGTTTCCGTGAAAGATGACGCGCAAAGGGTTTACGCTTTCCACCATATTAACCGCACCAGGGCGATGCTGGAAAAGAAAGAAGAAATTTTGGAAAACGAATACGGCCGTCTGGTTGAGGAGTATTATGACCAGGTTTTTAGAGACGGGGTTTCAGAGGAATCCAGGCATATCTGGGAAGAAGGAGTTATGAAATTAAATTTTGAGGTTTTGCAGGATTTTAAACTCATTGACAATACCGGTGAAGTGGTGGACGTTTTTGTGGAGGTGCCCACATCCGTTGACCCGGCCTCACTGGCGTCCCGCCTGGCGGATGCCTACGAGGAAGCTCTGGCTGACCGGGAGTGTTGGGATTGGAAAAAATTTGACGGTTTAATAGATGAGTCCATTCCCGGGGAGACGAAGGAAAGGCCGGATTTTTTTCAGCGCAAAGCGATTCTTAGAGTGCTCCGTTCAAAAATTAATGACTATGTTATCCAGGTGCGCAAGTATCATGCGGCGAAAAATAATCCGGTGGATTTTTGTGCCAGGGGCGGTGTAAAGTCAAATTTGTTGTGGATTCCACCTGGACAATTGGAAGACTATTATGATTCAGAAACCGGGTTCAAGGATAAATCAGGCAGGGCTTTTATGTTTTAGCGGCATTTCTTTTTCCGTAATGTTTACGGCTGTCCAGCCCTTCCATTGCCAGCAGGGCCCGCGCGGCAGAAAACATTGCATAATAAGAGCGGGAAAAATGTACATTTCGTGATAAAGTGAGGTGGAGGAGGTTTGACCATGCTTACAGAGATAAAATTTACGAATGCGCGTAAAACCCTGACCGATATTTATGATAACGTATGGCACCGTTATCTACCGGTTATCATTAACCGCCACCAAAACGAAGAAGTCTTATTGCTTCGGCGAGAGTTGCAGCAGGATATACTAAAGGCTTACCTTCTAAAGCCGGAGATTTTACCGGAAAAAGATGGTTCCGTAACTGTTGCTTTAAATGAAATCGATATAGCTGTCAATGCGACAAGCCTGGGCGGAGCTCTTGACGAACTTGTTAAAGAGATGAAAATCTATGCTCAAGATTATCTTGACCGGCTCCAGCTATTTTTGAACGCCCCAAACCGCAAGACACATTTTCCTTATGTTATGCGGATTTTGCTTTGCGACAGTGACCAGGAAATTAAATCCCTCCTGGATTTATAACTATGCCTCCGAAATTCGGCGAACTAAAAAGATACTGTGAAAAGAACGGCTGGGTCATGATTAGGGACACAGACCACTGGTATTATGAAAAAGTGTTGTCCAATGGCGATATCTTACGAACAAGAGTCAGTCATTCTGTAAGCAAGGAAATTCCCGCCAACTTGTGGCGAAAGATATTAAAACAACAACTCAGAATATCGGAAGAAGAGTTTTGGAAGATGATATAGTATGGTATTATGTACCGTAAGACTTTCTTATTTACATTCCCTCCAAAAAAGCGCAACTGCTTGATAGCCTTTTGTATAATAAAATTGAGGAGAAAGGTAGAATATTATAATATCGCAACGGTTCCCTCAACTAATAAGCCACGGTCGCTTGAATAATATCCTTCTCGTAACAGCCAATGTCCCCAGTGCTCGTTGGCAATTTGTTGTGGTTGAAAGTGAGGATTTGCATAAATACTTACAGATACCATGGCTATACGGCCAGCAAGTCTTCTCCAGGCTTCCCTGCGTTTCCAGCGGTCAGCAACACTATTAGCTTTATCCATGTCTTCTTGCAAAGAAGGGTCTTCCTCAATTACCAAGAAGGTATATTGTCTATGTTCTTTTCCACGTAACAACTCATGCACCGGTAGGTCCTCCTGCCAGCGGGCAAATCTTTTCAGATGAACTCTGCCGGTATCTTTTTTGTCAAATAGTTGGTTAAAATAACGGTTGGATAAATCCAGAACGTTTTCTTCCGGCAATTCCATTATATCTTTAATCAATTCCCTGGTAACCTGCAGATGGACAGGATCATAAATCATTTCTGAATACCTGTTTTCATCTTCGTCTACCAGGTCGATTATTTCTACCTGACAGCGTTCCTTTTTTCCATCACGGTTACATCGCCCGGCAATCTGAACGAGGCTATCCAGCGGTGCAAAGTCCCGGATAACCAGATCCATGTCGATATCGACTCCAGCTTCTATACATTGAGTTGAAACAACAAAACATGGTTTTCCTTCTTTGATTTTCTCTATTGTTTTTAAGCGATCAAGGGGTGTAACATCAGCGCTAATAAAATAAACAGGTAGATTATGCCCCTCCATAATCGAATCAACCAATGTATCTCTTATTATCCGGGCACATTTTCGTGTGTTGAGGGTAATTAAGACACGTTTCTTTCCTTCGATCCATATAGGCAGTCTTTTTTCAAGCTCCTCCTTAAATTTTTCAATACTCAGTTTGTCTTTAAGTCTGAAAAGAAACTTGTACCGCTTAAATTGGGAAAAATATTTTTCGTAAGCGGGAAGGAGCGGAATTGCGTTTTTCACGAATGGCGGCAGTGTTGCCGACATTAATAAAATCCTGCTGTTGCACGTTATGGAAAGGCTATTTAGAATGCTTTCCAGAGGTTGCCACAATTTACAGGGGAGAGATTGTACCTCGTCCATAACTATTAAAGCGTCGCACAGGCTGTGAAAACGCATCTGGTATTTGGCTCTCGGGTCCATCAGGTTCATCAAGAACTGGTCGTAAGTGGTGATCACTAACTCACTGCGCCAGGTATCTACAAAAAACGGTTCATCTTCTTTTTCCAGCCATTCAGCGTAGTTCCGGTCGGAAAGGGAATGGCTGGTCAACAACCAGGCGCCGTCAGCTTCATAACCACCGGTTTGCAGAAGCTTTTTATATTCTTTTATAGTTTGATCAATAATTGATAGAAAAGGTAATACAATTATTATTTTCGGGGGTGCGGCAGGCAAGGAGGCAATAATTTCCCTCAGCCTGAAAGCCCAGGTAGCTGCCAGGAGGGTTTTGCCGCTCCCGGTGGGTGCGGTCAGGCTGTAAACCCTGTCGGTTTTATTTTGTTCAACAACTTTTAACACATCGCCCCTGACTTTTAGCCTTAAGCGGTTTGTTTTTGTGTCAGGCGGAGACCCGATATACTGGTCAATCCACCGTACTTGCCAGTGCCGCGCTTCTCTTTTTAAATAATGTGCGGGCTCGGAAACAGCCAGAAACGCTTTATCAGCCTCAAGAAATACAGAGTAAATAAGTTGCGCCTTCAACCTAAAATTAACTGCTTCCCTTTCTGATAAAGATAATAGTTTTAAGTTAATATTGTTTGTTAGAAACTTTTTTAGCTTCGTGAGGAGTCTTGAGAAATTATCATTTGCGATTAACTGTGAAACCGTTTTAAGATCTAGCCCAGTTTCTTTAGTCAGACCAGAATAATTAACCATATTTAGCTGCTTTTTAATTAGTCTGGCCTTTTCGCCGCCAGCAAAGTTGTCGATATCCCATTCCGGACAACTAACTCCATCAAACTTACTCTCAGGTATTGTTGGAAGCCTTCCGTGATGACCTCTTGCAGCCGCGGCCAGGATAAAAGTCTCCAGTTCATCCCAATTTTCGTCAATAGCCTTGGCAAGAGTAAAAATCAGCGATAAAGTAGTATGAGATTTTTCATTCGTGGCACCTCTGTATTCAGCCGGGTTTTTTATATAGTCCTGAAAGGCAGTTGTACCTTTACCCACGTCGTGCAATAAAACAAGCTTTTGCAGTGTATTTTCAATTGACGGCGTTACTGTCTCCTGTGAATGCCAGTTACAAATGCCATGCAGCGCCTTATTTATCTGTTCGATATGCTCACTCAAAAAAAGATGCGGGTGTGAATTGACCCTTTCAGTCATAGAAACATCAAAACCCTTTCCTCACCCAGGTATGCTTCGGACGTCTTTAACGGTATTGGACGGGCGTCTTTTTCCATGAAATAATTAGCGTGGCTAAAGACTCTCTTGGGTGTAACTGTCCTTGGCATGCGCAGGAGATTGATGGCAAGTTTTTCATTATAACACTTTTCAATATCAAGCTGAACATAATCCTGTCTAATTACTGTTTCAACGGAATAGGTTCCCTCCGGTAGTTTATCAACTGAAATGGAGTCAATATATTCAATATCGGCCATCAGTTCCGATAACCCCAGGCTCGGCTGGAAATACCACTTCCGCTCTTTGATGCGATTTTCCAGCTCGGTATGATATGGTTCAGGCAAACCGACCCATACTTCGTAAGATGGGTTGAATAACCACTCCTGGGTAATCAATGTTGCTTTTTCCGGCTTAGTATTTTTTTCTTGTTTTTGTGACCTTTTAATAATGTAGGAAAGCGATTCAGGGGGATCTTTCCTCAACTTTGCCTTGTGCCAGTGTGTAACAGGAATTTTGCCGGATAAAGCGACATGCATTGGCTCCAGCAATTCCTGTGGCTGATCTTTGGGAAGACCAAGCACGGCTCCCATGATCCCCATAATCACTGTCCTTGGTGGTATAGGGTAGCTTATGGCGCTTGCTCCTGCATCTGCCCGGAGAAAGTGGCCGAAACGCCCATGCAATCGAAAGTTTATTAGTTTTATCATAGAGTATCAGCAACCTTCAGGCGAACATTCAATATCCAGCGATTCCCATTCGACCGGTAACTTGGGTACAATTTGAATATCCTTTGAAACGGCATAACGGATTGTCTGAATTCGTTCAGCCTGATCCGAAATCCTGTCTAGCAGCTTACCAATATCTATATTAAAATCTTCCGGTGAGGACCAAGCCCGTTCCTCTTTATCACCGGCGGCAACCAACTTCACATAGTCATGCAGCCTGCCGAACTGAAACTCTTCGCCAGGTTTATATTCTACGCTGATTAATAATTGAGGTATCTGTCCTACTTTTGACCTTGTATTGGCCGCCGACCGGACACCGTGCCAGAGAGATTTCAAAAACAGCTCATAATCGGCGTCAGTCATTTTGGAGATACTGGCCGAATGCTCGTTCGCCACCCCTGAAAATCCGATTAATGCGTAGCGAAGGCCGAAATAAGTGGTAAAAGTACCCTGCTCTTTTGATTGATCACTGGCAAACACTGAAGTTCCATGAATATCCACGCTTTCAGCCCGGTGGAGTACTTCACCCATGTTGATCTGAACGGCGCCTGTCATTGTCTTGGGTTCCGGTTTAGGCTCCCAGTCCACTTCCTTCCCGTCTTTCTCTTTGATTTTTCCTGCTTTGAAAGCAAAAGAACTGCCGAAAAGCCGGGCATCTATAAAAGCGTCCAAAAGAATATCAACCAATTCTTTACCTTCAGCCTTGTCTTTGCCGACAGCGTTCAGGTAATGAATCACCCGGCCGGTCAGGTTGGTTGTTCTGCCCTCAATGTTGTCGACCAATATATCCTGTCCCCTAAATTTTAAAAAATCTCTGGCGAAACGTTTTAAACGCACATCGGTAACATAATATGTTCCGTCCGGCAGCACCCTTGGGCGGTTTTCATCGGGGTCGCCGTTGGGATTTCCCATTTTAATATCATACAAAAATAGAAATTCTCTTCTCCCGGATAATGTTTTTGCTGAGTTTTCCATTAATTTTTCACTCCTTGTTTTTTTCTTTTACAGGCAGTATTTCCACCGTCATTGATTGTCCCAATAAAAGGTAATAGTTTGTCTGGATATCGTTTAGCTTAATATTATCGCCCAACTTTAAACCTACCCGGCCTATTTCAGTGATAAGTTTTCTGACTTCTTCGTTTTTCTCAGTACCGTAGGCAAGCAACTTTTCCCTAACTTTGATGTACAGCTCCGGCAGGTCTTTGCCTCGTAAGGTAAGGCGCTTTAACCAACTCAGGGCGTTCGCGCTTACATTAACTTTTCTTGCGGCCTGAACCTCCAGCAATTTTCCATACAGTACGCCGAGCATAAAGGCAAATGCCTTATCCGTCGTGTTTATGCCACTTTCCGGGCCAAAATATTTCTTTAACTCATCCATATTGGGTTCAAAATGCTCTTTTCCCATTTCCATAACCCCCACTCTTTTAAAGTAGTACAGCCACCAGTTCAAGTGTCTTATCCAGCCTGCCGCCGTCAGGAAGGGACCTTTTTTGCTTAAGCCTTCATATAAAAGCCCTTTGTAACCATCCTTTTGTTCAATTGCGTTGAGCCAGTACCAGCGCGCCGTTGTCAGCACTTCTTCCCAGAAGCGCTCTAAAGGGATTTGGTTTTGAAGGTATACACAGGCTGCAATTTGCCGTTTCACCTGGAAAAGTTGCCTGCTCTTGTTTGCGCCCTCAGCCTTTTTCCCGCCAGGCCGGTGAAAAAGCGGGCGTAGCGCTCTTAAGGAGAGATCCGGAGCAAAATTTACCAGTCCCTGTTGTAGCTTCACTTTTGGAAACAAGGGGTGCTTCCAGTCCAGCGATTTGCCGTTTATCTCGGACAATTCTTTTAGCCTGCTGGGTAGTACATTTGTTATCATGCCGGTAACATTTCCGATTTCCTGTCCAACATCAGCCCAAATTATGATTAGATTTAAGATTGTTTCCTTGTCTTTCAACAAGTCGAGAATCCTATCTTCGTCAAATTCAACGTCTGTAGGTATATTTTCAATGTAACCCTTTGCTTCCACTATTACCTCAAGGCGCGATTCTGCCGGCAAGCCGGGTATAAAAGAAGGAATGATTAGGGCACTATCGCCTGCAATTCTTGCGCCGAAGGGCTGGCGGTCCTTTTTGGGTCCAGCTTTTTTTAAAACATGAAATTTATATATATAGAGAAGATCTGCGCAAGAACCGCACAAAGCATACTTTTTCCAAGCATGGAGAGTGTCAATGCCCGGAAAAGCACCGGCCCTGTCCACGTTATTTAAATTAATACCGGCTCCTTTAAGAGCGTTGGGAAATATAGCAACATCACGTGTGTTGCATAAGCAGCAAGTTTCCTTTTCCTTTGCAGGTGCCTGTAGCGTTGCATATCTCTCGCCGGCTAATTTCTCAGTTAGTAGATAATCAACGTATAAGGCATTTTCTCCCGGCAATCGACCTTTGCTGTCTCTTACTGTTAAAAACACCGTGCCGCTTTGAGGGCCAATTTTATCGACCGCGCAGGCCAACATATTCACATAACCGCTTTCCCGCCAGTTTATAATATCGCCATTGGGTATTTTAATTTTGGTACAGTATAGGACATTTAGAATTTCCTGAAAGTAAAGCGACCAAGGCTTGTCCTCCTGAGCTATCTCAGAAAAATATTTCATTGTTGTAACAAGTATTTTTTCAGACGGCCCCCCTCCTTTGGTTCTATCGTATGACCTTTTAATAACGGGGCCGACTTGAGGGCTTTGCGGGCCAGTCGGCCGCATAAAAGGCAGTTTGTCAGGAGTACATCCATAGGTAGAATGGTCAGCATTGTCTATAATATCTTGTACTGTTAAGTGTACTAAGTCATCTCCGCATTTTTCCAAAATATAAACCATCGTAATCTTGCCGCTGTCCTCTACCAAATAGGGAAATAATTTACCAGGGGAATTTTTACGAAGTCCTTGATACCAACTTTCGTTATCAGGCGGCAGGTCTTTTTCTATTAGTTTCTCCGTCAGGTAATCTAATGCTATTGTTCGCATTGCTCCAATCAAGTTATCACATCCTTTCCTCAAAAAATAATGTTTGGGTTGTAAAGTAATTTTAACCATATAATCATTTTGTATTTTAGCTATTGTAATAAAAAACGTCTACCATGTAACATGGAAGAAACAAAAAATATTAAGTTGTTTTTAATGTAGGATACCAAAAATTTCTTTACTTAATATTAAAATAGTATTAGAATTATTACAAGCTAATATTTAATAAAATCTATAATCTTTCCTGATAAATTTCGCAGCATACCTACAAGGAATTGAAACAGTTGCTTTTATTGTAAATATAATGTTTAGTATACCTATAAGGGTTAGTTATCTTCGTTTCAATGCAACCAAACCATTTTCATGAAACTCTTACCGGAGGCCCACCCATGAAAACAACCCGTAAAAAAGCCCTCTTTTGGAGCGTGCCGGACGATGTTTTGGAAGATCCGGCTTTTACCTCCTGGAGGATTAAAACCGTTCTTTGCGAAGGTTTGGCCGAAGACGTTGAACTCTTGGACAAAAACCAGATTGAAAAAGTCCTGACTCAGCGGTTTTTACCACTAAAGATAAAGAGAATTTGGACTGAATACTTTCAGGACGAAGCGCAGATAAGGGATAAAAAAATGAAACTTACCGCTTTACAAAAAAAAGTAATCAAAATATTTTCACAGGCAGATAAAAATAAAGATTTCTATTTTACCGGTGGGACTGCCCTTGCTGTTTGTTACCTTTCCCACCGGAAGTCGGAAGATATCGATCTTTTTACCGGTAATCCCGTTGCGGTTGCGCCGACAGCGCGAGAGTTTGAAAGCCGGCTGAAAAAAGCTGGCCTTGGTGTAGAGGTCGAAAGGCGCCAGTCGTCCTTTGTCAGGATTTTAGTTAAACAGGAGCTAAAAGTAGATTTGGCCCTGGACACACCTTTCCGGCTCAAGCCGCCGGTGCGGTTAAGCCTTGAAGGAATAAATTTCCTTGTTGACGATCTAACAGACGTTGCCGCCAACAAGATGCTGGCTCTTTTCGGCCGGGCCGAACCCCGTGATTTTATCGATGTGTATTTTCTATCAAAAGAATATTTCGACTTCATGGAAATGGTAGAGATGGCCGGGAAAAAGGATACCGGATTTGATTTATATTGGCTTGCTGCAGCTTTGCTTGAGGTGGATAAAATAAAAGTTTTACCGGTTAAAATGTGTAAGCCTTTTGACTTGACCGATATGAAGCAATTTTTCAAAGAACAGCGATTAAAGCTTATGAGGCGTATTGTTAAAACATAGACATCCTTAAAATCCATAACTTTTGTTTAAACATCTTAAATATAAATAAAAAACGGCAAAAATCATTACTTCCTTATCTCTTTCTTTTTTCTTATTTCCACCTTCTCTACACACCCATACCCCTGGCTGCCTTTTCCCCCAATCCCCGCATCCAGGCCTATCTGTAGCAGTTCGCGCGGTCCCGTCAACTTCAGCCGGCAGGTGTATCCTTTTATTACGATGCCCTTATAGGAAGTCACGTGCAGGCGAGGCCTGTCCAAAGGTTTTACCTGAACTTCTCCTTCCGGAGGTTGTTCACCGTAAAAGGCTTCATATTTCTTGCGCAGGTTGGCGTTAATCAGTTTATTAAACTCACCTTCGCCCGGTTGGTAGTAACACGTATATTTGCCCCCTTCCGGCTTCAGTAGAGTACTGTAAGCCACGACCGGTGATAAAGTACGCGCGATTAGAACATCACTTTCCACTTTCTGCTCGTCAAAACGAACTTCATTGATATTTATAATGGAATCTCCAAGCCGGACGTGGTTTTTGGTGAGCAGGTTGTTGACCAGGGCCAGGAAAAATTCCATATCCGGTGAGGAAATCACTAGTTTGGCGCCTTCAGGGAATTTGATCGTACCTGCTGCGCTGTCAATGAAGAACTTGCCCAGAATTCGAGAGAAGGAGAACATTTTAAAACGTCTATTTCCGGCGGCGTATCCTTCGTCATGGATACGGGAGGCAATGTCTTCGGGGAGCGCCGCGTAAATAGCCGACTGAATTAAATAGTTATATTGTATGGGAAGGGCTGGTGAGGAGGGATCTATTTTCATATTTATATAAGCGTGCAAAGCAAACCCTCCTGTAAAACTGAATTCTTAATCATTAGCTTAACATTTGTATATGACAGGTTACTGTCACAAAGTTAAAAAAATTAAAGTAAATTTTTGAGGGACTCAAATCGACGATATTCATTCAATGTTTCATTATATCTGATTATACTACCAAATTTTATATATATCTACAAAATAGAACAATAATAAGGACTCTTTCCAAGTCGGAAAGAGTCCGTCCTTATATTGAACCTGCTAAAAAATTAAATAAAAATAACGTTTTCCAGATCTTTAAAATGCTTGTCACTTGTCACAACCTGAGACCCCAGTAACTCCGCCGTCGCGTAAACAATAGCGTCTGCCATGGGAAGGCTGTGCTTTATGCTGAGATTGGCGGCTGTGAGTGATAGCGTCTCAGACAACTCGATCACTCTTGTTCCGCTCATTTGAGCGGCCACCATCACGGCAGATTCCTCGCCTCTTTCCTGTAAAACCTTCTTAAAGACCTCATAGATAACAATAGTTGGCGTTGCTATTTCCTTAGTATCCAGTAGATATTTCGAGTATTCCTCCGCCTTGTCGCCGTCAGCTAAAAATTCTATCCACCCGCAGGAATCGACGAGGATCATAACCTTTCATCTTCTTCTCTAAGCCCGGATTTGTCCATTCCCTTTAAGAAACCTCTCATTTCTGAAAGAGGTATATCCGGAACAAGATTAATCGTCTGTCCTTTTACCACTACCTTGAGTTTTTGCCCAACTTTTAGCTGAAGCTGTTTCCTGACTTCTCTTGGAATCACCACTTGAAACTTGCTGGAGATTGTTACTTCCCCCATAACATCACCTCTTCTTACCTTTTTATTATCGATATTTAAATCTTACTACTTATATGCGTTTCTATCAATAAGGCTTCAGCAATAAAAAGATTTTCTGTCATCTAAGACGCTGCCCGGCAGGATTGCAGAAGCGCGGTATAGAAATTAAGTGAAAATAAAAGCCCCGGCCCGGCTGCCGGGGTAACTTTATGGCGGCTAAAATTTTTTCAATTTAGCACACTTGATGTTGTATTTTTATGCATCTATTTGTATAATTATTAATGTTTACATTTTCTCGGAGGTGACCTTTTTTGACAGTCAAGGTAAGTATTGTCGGAGCCACAGGTTACACCGGAGCAGAGCTGGTGCGCATACTGCACAGCCATCCGGAGGTTGAGCTGACGGCGCTGACAACCAGGAGCTACGTGGATATGCCTTTTGATAAGATTTACCCGCACTTGTATAAATATAACCAGTTAGTTTGCGAGGAAATGAATTTCCCCAAGCTTTTTGAAAACTCCGAAGTTATTATCATCGCCCTGCCGCACGGGCACGCCATGCCGGTGGCGCTTGAAGCCGCGCGGTTGGGCAAAAAGATAGTGGACCTGGGAGCCGACTTTCGCCTGAAGGACTACCGGGTGTACGAAAAGTGGTATAAAGTGGAGCATGAGGCCAGGAAACTGCTGGACAGCGCGGCTTACGGGCTGCCTGAGGTGAACCGGGATAACATTAAAAAGGCCAGCCTGGTGGCAAACCCGGGCTGCTACCCCACCAGCGCCATTCTGGCCCTGGCGCCCCTGCTGAAGCACAAGCTGATTGACACCGGGAGTATTGTAATAGACTCGAAATCAGGGGTTTCCGGGGCGGGCAGGGGGCTGGCCCTGGGCAGCCACTTCTGTGAGGTCAACGAAAATTTCAAGGCTTACAATGTCGCGGTGCACCGCCACACACCGGAAATTGAGCAGGAGTTAAGCAGGATCGCGGGTGAACCAATCACTGTTACCTTTACACCTCACTTGCTGCCCATAACCAGGGGCATCCTGAGCACGGTTTACGCGAATCTTCTTGACCCTCCGGTTGCGAAAGACAGAATCAGGGAAGCTTATCTTGATTATTATAAGAATGAGTTTTTTGTGCGGGTGCTGCCCGACGGGACACTCCCCCAGACCAAGTGGGTGTCGGGCGCCAACCACTGCGATATCGGCCTGACTCTGGATTCCCGCACCGGGCGGGTTATCGTCACTTCCGCTATAGACAACCTGGTTAAAGGCGCCTCGGGGCAGGCGGTCCAGAATATGAACATCATCTGCGGCCTGCCCGAAGATATGGGTTTATACGGCCCGGGGCTTTACCCGTAGAATAAATATTGTACCGGAGGCTTATAAAAAGTGGCAGACAGAAAAATCACTACTGAAAACGCGCCCAGCGGGGTCACCGCCGCGGCGGGTTTTATGGCCGGCGCCGCGATGGCGGCCATCAAGAAAGCTGATAAGAGAGACGTAACGGTAATTTATTCAACTGTCCCGGCTTCGGCCGCTGGTGTTTTTACCTTAAACAAAGTTAAAGCCGCCCCGGTCTTGCTCTCCATCGGCCGCCTGGCTTCGGGCAAGGCCCAGGCGGTGGTGGTGAACAGCGGCAATGCCAATGCCTGCAACGGCGAGCAGGGGATGAAGGACGCCCTGGCCATGGCCGCTGAAGCCGCGGCTGTCCTGAATATCCCGGAGGAAATGGTTTTGGTGGCTTCAACCGGGGTGATTGGCAAAAAGATGCCCATGGATAAGGTGCTGCCCGGTGTCCGGGAGGCTGCCGGAGTGGTTTCTCCGGGGGGGGGCTCACTGGCGGCGCAGGCTATTATGACCACAGACACTTACCCCAAGGAAACCCAAGTGCGGCTGCAGCTGGGCGGCAAGACTGTTACAATAGGCGGGATGGCTAAAGGCTCCGGGATGATTCACCCCAATATGGCCACGCTGCTCGGTTTTATTACCACTGACGCGGCCATATCAGACGCCTGTCTGAAGCAGGCCTTAAGATACGCTGTGGAACGCAGTTTTAACATGATTACAGTTGACGGTGATACCAGTACCAACGATATGGTCGTAATCATGGCTAACGGTATGGCCGGGAATGAAATGATCAAAGATGACAGTGAAGATTTCAGGTCTTTCAGGGAAGCGCTGGCCCAGGTTTGTGATAAACTGGCCATAGATATTGCCAGGGACGGCGAGGGCGCCACCAAGCTGATCGAAGTAGAAGTCCGCAATGCGGGTACCGAAAGGGATGCCCGCCTGGCGGCCAAGGCGGTAGCCGGCTCAAGCCTGGTCAAGGCGGCAATTTTCGGAAATGACGCCAACTGGGGCAGGGTAATCTGCGCCGCCGGCTATTCGGGGGCAGATTTTGACCCGGCCAAGGTGGATATCTTTCTGGGGAACGTCCAGGTGGCAAAAGACGGAGGCTCCCTGGAATTCAGCGAAGAGCTGGCCCTGAAGGCGCTCAAGGGCAGCACGGTCAAAATAATGTTAGATTTCAAGTCGGGACCATTTTCCGCAACCGCCTGGGGATGCGACCTTTCCTATGACTACATAAAAATAAACGCCGACTACAGAACATAAAAACTAGATGTGAGCCGTGGGAAATGGGATGTGAGACTGAAAGGTATTCTTAAGGGCAAAAGACCTCAGAGGAATGCAGGATATTCTCATGACTCACGTCCCACGACCCACGACTCAAATTGGAGGTTGATACAGGGATGTTGAAGGCTTTGGAACGTGCGTCGGTGCTGGTCGAGGCGCTGCCCTACATTAAAAAATTTTACGGAAAAACTGTTGTAATCAAATACGGCGGGCACGCCATGATCAACCCGGAACTGAAAGAAGCGGTCCTTACAGACGCGGTATTGATGAAATATGTCGGTATGAACCCGGTGATTGTACACGGCGGCGGGCCTGAGATAACCGGCATGCTGAAAAGAGTGGGTAAGGAATCCCGCTTTGTAGGAGGCCTGCGGGTTACTGACGCGGAAACTATGGAAATTGTCGAGATGGTCCTGGTGGGGAAAATCAATAAGGAAATCGTAACCCGCATCAACCGCATCGGCGGGCGGGCTGTAGGCTTGTCCGGCAAGGACGGCGACCTGTTCCAGGCGGTTAAAAAGTACCGTAAGGTACGTACTCCCGATGGCCGGGATGAGGTGGCGGACATCGGGTTTGTCGGCGACATCAGCAGGGTGAATTCAGGGATCGTTTCCATTGTTATCAACGAAGGCTATATACCGGTGGTAGCGCCTGTAGCCGTGGGAGCCGAGGGACAGAGCTACAACATCAACGCCGATTATGCCGCCGGCAGGTTGGCTGCCGCTCTGGGCGCCGATAAACTGGTGATCTTGACCGATGTGGAAGGAATCCTGGCCGACAGGAATGACCCGGCTTCAATCATCTCGGTGCTGCATCTGAATGAGGTGGCGTCACTGATTGAGCAGGGCAAAATTGACGGCGGGATGATTCCCAAGGTGGAGTGCTGCACCGATGCCCTGGCCGGCGGCGTCAACACCACTCATATTCTGGACGGCAGGGTGCCCCACTCCATTTTATTAGAGCTCTTCACAGATCAAGGCATCGGCACCATGGTGCAAAAGTGAGACGTGGGATATGGGCCGTGGGAAGTGGGAAGTGAGAAGTGGGAAGTGAGATATAGGTTGTGGAATTGGCAAAAAAATGTAGGTGCGACTTTAGTCGGCTAAGGTCAGGGGACACACCTCTATTTGGTATATTACTTTATGGCCGAGGAATGTCCCCACTGGAGTGTTCGGATAAATCCGAACCTACAATTAAAACCGAGACCATTCTTTGTGGACTTATTTAACGAATTGACCCGATAGGAATGCAGGATATACCCACGTCCCACGTCTCACTTCCCACGACTAATACTGGAGGGTTTGACATGAATACCAAGGAAATCATTGAGTTAGGCGATAAGTACCTGATGCGCAACTATGGCAGAATACCGCTGGTGCCGGTTAAAGGTGAAGGCGTCCGGATGTGGGACGCCGACGGCAGGGAGTACCTTGACTTTGTCAGCGGCATCGCGGTAAATGCGCTGGGCCACAGCCCTTTAGCCGTGGTTGAGGCGGTTTCAGAACAGGTAAAGAAGATGATCCACTGTTCGAACCTCTACTATATCGAAAACCAGGTGCTGTTGGCCAAACTGCTTGTTGAAAACAGCTGCATGGATAAGGCCTTTTTCTGCAACAGCGGCGCCGAGGCCAACGAAGCGGCGCTCAAACTGGCCCGCAAGTACGCAAAGATTAAACATAACCAGGAAAAAGTGGAGATTGTCACCGCCCTGAATTCTTTTCACGGGCGGACCCTGTTCACTATCACCGCCACTGGCCAGCCGAAATACCAGAAAGGTTTTGAGCCGCTGCCCGGCGGGATTAAATATGTGCCCTACAATGACCTGCAAGCTTTGCAAGAGGCGGTAGGCCCGTCCACCTGCGCGGTTTTACTGGAGCCGGTCCAGGGTGAAGGAGGGGTTCACGCGGCCTCCGCCGGGTACCTGAAAGGAGCCAAAGCTCTTTGTGAAGAATACGGGGCGCTGCTGATCTTTGACGAGGTCCAGACAGGTCTGGCCCGTACCGGCCGCCTGTTTGCCTACGAGCATTTTGGTGTTGAGCCTGACATCATTACCCTGGCCAAGGCATTAGGCGGCGGTTTCCCCATCGGCGCCATGCTGGCCAAAGAAGAAGCGGCTGTTTTTCAGCCGGGTGACCACGCCTCCACTTTTGGCGGCAACCCGCTGGCCTGCGCCGCCGCCCTGGCCGCTCTGGAAGAAATCATTGATGGCGGCATAGTCCGGTATGTCAATGATATCGGCGCGATTTTATACAACAAACTGGTTGAACTGTCATCCAAATATGATTTTGTAAAAGAGGTCAGAGGCAGGGGCCTGCTGCTGGGCATGGAGCTTTCCATAGAAGGCAAAGACATTGTCAGCGCCTGCCAGGAGAAAGGGCTTCTGATCAACTGTGTCGGAGGCAATGTCCTGCGCTTTGTCCCGCCCCTGATCGTTGATTCAACAGAAGTGAAAAAAGCAGTGGAAATACTGGATCAAGTTATGTCCGATATAGACAGTAAGCTATAGGCCGTAGGGCGTATGGCGTAGGCAAAAAATAAAGACCCATAAGAAATACAGAATATACCTACGGCCTACAGCCTACTACTTACAACCAAAATGGTAGGTGCGAATTTATTCGCGCAAATTAGCATTAAGATTTAAGGAAAACGGGACGTGAGAACAGTATGCCCAGGCGGAGCGACATTAAAAAGGTTCTGGTAATCGGCTCAGGCCCGATTATCATAGGCCAGGCGGCGGAGTTTGACTACGCCGGCACTCAGGCCTGCAAAGCACTGCGGGAAGAAGGCGTCTCGGTGGTCCTGGTCAACTCCAACCCGGCTACGATCATGACCGATCTTGATATTGCCGACCAGGTATACATTGAACCTTTGAACTGGGAATGCCTTGCCGGAATTATCGGCCAGGAGCGGCCGGACGGCCTGCTGCCCACTCTGGGCGGCCAAACCGGACTTAACATCGCCGTGGAGCTGGCGGAAAAAGGTGTGCTGGAAAAATATGGCGTGGAAATGCTGGGTACGCCCCTGGAATCAATCCGGCAGGCTGAGGACCGCGAGCTTTTTAAAAACCTGATGCTGGAAATAGGCCAGCCGGTCCCTCTGAGCACTATTGCGTCCAGCGTGGAAGAATGCCTGGACTTTGCCCGCAAGATAGGGTTCCCGGTAATTGTCCGGCCGGCGTATACCCTGGGCGGCACCGGCGGGGGCATCGCTTTCCGCTACTCGGACCTGGTTGAAATAGCCGACCGCGGCCTCAAGATGAGCAGGATCGGCCAGGTGCTTTTAGAGCAGAGCGTCGCCGGCTGGAAGGAAATTGAGTACGAGGTGATGCGGGACGGTGCGGACAACTGCATTACCATCTGCAACATGGAAAACATTGACCCGGTAGGCATCCACACCGGCGACAGCATAGTGATAGCTCCTTCGCAGACCCTTTCCGACAAGGAATACCAGTTCCTGCGCTCAGCGTCCCTGCAGGTGATCCGGGCGCTGAAGGTGGAGGGCGGCTGCAATATCCAGTTTGCCCTGGACCTGAAGAGCATGAATTATTATGTGATTGAGGTCAATCCCAGGGTAAGCCGTTCCAGCGCCCTGGCCTCCAAGGCTACAGGGTATCCTATCGCTAAAATGGCGGCTAAAGTGGCCATCGGCCTGACTCTGGATGAAATAACCAACCCTGTTACCGGCAAAACGTGCGCCTGTTTCGAGCCGGCCCTGGATTACGTGGTGGTTAAAATACCCCGCTGGCCTTTTGATAAGTTCGGCGGCGCCGACCGCATCCTGGGTACCCAGATGAAAGCCACAGGGGAAGTTATGGCTATCGACCGTACATTTGAGGGGGCTCTTTTAAAGGCGGTACGCTCCCTGGAGATAGGCGTGGACAGCCTGCACTGGCGCGGTTCCGCCGGTTGGACGGAAATGGAACTGGAAGAAAAGCTGACTTACCCCAATGACCTCAGGCTGTTTGCCATTGCCGAGGCTTTCAGGCGCTGCTGGAGCATGCGGGAAATCGCCCAGCTGACCATGATCGACTATTTCTACTTAAGCAAGATTAAGGGAATAGTGGACCTTGAGAATGAGCTGCGCTCCGCCGGCCTTGACCTGACAGCTGAACTCCTGCGGCGGGCTAAAGTGCGAGGCCTGCCTGACTCGTTGATTGGACGTCTGACCGGCCAGTCAGCCGGCGACATCTATAACTTACGCAAGAAGCATGGAATTATCCCGTCCTATAAGATTGTGGATACCTGCGCCGCCGAATTTGAAGCGGCCACTCCGTATTATTATGCCGCTTATGAAGCGGAAGACGAGGTGCCTGCCTCAGGACGCCCGAAAGTCCTGGTCCTGGGCTCCGGTCCGATCAGAATCGGCCAGGGCATAGAGTTTGACTACTGCTCGGTGCACTCGGTCTGGGGGCTGCAGCGGGAGGGTATAGAGGCTGTAATCATAAACAACAACCCGGAAACAGTCAGTACTGATTTCGACACCGCGGATAAACTTTATTTCGAGCCGCTGGCTTTAGAAGATGTGCTCAATGTAATTGACAAAGAAAAACCAATAGGAGTAATTGTCCAGTTTGGCGGGCAAACGGCGATCAACCTGGCCGCCGGCCTGCACGCCAGGGATGTCAAGGTGCTGGGCACTCCGGTTGACTGTATTGACGCGGCCGAGGACAGGGATAAATTTGAAAAACTGCTGACAGCACTGGGTATTCCCCAGTCTGAAGGCAAAACGGCCACTACTGTGGAAGAGGCCAAGGAAATCGCGGAAAAACTGGGCTACCCGGTGCTGGTGCGCCCTTCCTACGTACTGGGCGGCCGGGCCATGGAGATCGTTTCCAGCCATGCTGAACTGCTCAAATATATGACGGAAGCAGTCCAGGTTTCACACAGGCGCCCCGTCCTGGTTGACAAATATATTTATGGCAAAGAGGTGGAAGTTGACGCCATAGGTGACGGGCAGACAATCTTCATACCCGGTATTATGGAGCATATCGAGCGGGCCGGGGTCCACTCCGGCGACAGCATCGCCGTCTACCCGCCCCAGACCCTGAGCCCGCGGGAGATAGACAGGATTGTGGATTATACTGTGCGGATCGGCCGGGCGCTGAAAGTTAACGGCCTGATCAACATCCAGTACGTGGTTGGCAAAGACGGTGTTTTTGTTTTGGAAGTAAACCCGCGGGCTTCCCGTACTGTTCCGGTGCTGAGCAAGGTGACCGGCGTTCCTATGGTCCAGGTGGCAACCAGGGCCATGCTGGGGCGCAGCCTGGCCGATCTTGGCTATGCTGAGGGACTGGGGGAATATGCCGGGTTTATAGCTGTTAAAGCTCCCGTATTTTCTTTTGAAAAACTCGGTTTGGTGGAAACATCCCTCGGCCCGGAGATGAAGTCCACCGGTGAGGTGATGGGGATTGACCGCTCTTTCCCCGGCTCTCTCTTTAAGGCTATGTCCTCCTCGGGACTGCGGGTTAATTTCAGCGGCGACGTGGTTTTCTCCGTTGCCGACCGCGACAAGGAAGAAGCGGGAGGTGTGGCCCGCGCGTATGCGGACCTGGGATTTAAGCTGAGGGCAACGCCGGGTACGGCAGCATCCCTTAGAAAGGCAGGCCTGGAGGTCTTGGAAGCAGATAATGCCATTTCACTGATCCGCTCCGGGACCGTAGGCCTGGTAATCAACACCCCGACCAGGGGGAAAGTGGCGGGGAGGCCGGGCTTTGCTTTGAGAAGAGCGGCAGCGGAGTACAAAGTGCCCTGCCTGACCTCGCTTGACACGGCCAGCGCGCTTACTGTAGCGCTGCACTGCCTCAGGCAGGGGGACGAACCTGTCCCGGTCGGCATGACCGAATTGGGATGTGGCAATTGAGACTTGAGAACTGAGACGTGGGACGTGAGACGCAGGAAGATGTAGGTGCGAATTTATTCGCACATAAGGGAAAAACATTTTGACAGGATGAACTGGATTTGAAAGGATTAACAGGATTTTATAAATAAACTTAAACATTATGTTGCTTGATTTATCATAGACCTTTTTCATAATATGAATGGAATATTAACTTATAATTTAATTAAATATTATATAATTCTTTGTCCTATAAATTGTTTAATCATGTTAATCCTGTAAAGTTGTTTATATATTTCAGGAAAGAGGGGATTTTAGAGTTGGGGCCTGGGAAAGTTAATCTAAAAGGACGCGACCTCTTAAGCCTGCACGATTTGACGCCGGAAGAAGTGGCGGCAATCCTCGAGCTGGCAGGAGAACTGAAAGAAAAACAAAAGCAGAACATACCCCACCCTTTACTGGCGGGCAAGACACTGGGCATGATTTTCCAGAAATCATCCACCCGCACCAGGGTTTCCTTCGAGGTGGCCATGTACCAGTTGGGCGGTTACGCTCTGTTTTTGAACGCGAATGACCTGCAGTTGGGGCGCGGCGAGACCATCGCCGACACCGCCAGGGTGCTCTCCCGCTTCCTGGACGGAATTATGATCCGTACTTACGCTCAGTCAGATGTGGAGGACCTGGCCCGTTACGCCTCCATACCGGTGATCAACGGTCTTACCGACCTGACCCACCCCTGTCAGGTACTGGCCGATTTGCTGACCATCAAGGAATGGAAGGGCAAGCTGGCGGGATTAAAACTTGCCTTTGTGGGAGACGGCAACAATGTCTGCAATTCACTCCTTTTCGGCTGTGCCAAGGTGGGTATGGACATCAGCGTGGCCTCGCCGGAAGGGTACAAGCCCAGGCAGGATATTCTCCGCCTGGTTAATGAGGACGCCAAACAAACCGGCTGCAGGGTGGAAATCCGGACCGACCCGTTGGAGGTTGTCGCCGGTGCTGACGTGGTGGTAACTGACGTGTGGGCGGGTATGGGACAGGAGGCGGAACAGGCCAAGCGTGTGGCCGCGCTTTTGCCTTACCAGATCAACCCGGCGCTGGTCAGCCACGCCAAGCCCGACTATATTTTCCTCCACTGCCTGCCGGCGCACCGGGGTGAAGAGGTAGTGGATGAGATTATTGACGGGCCGAATTCAGCCGCCTGGGATGAGGCGGAAAACCGGCTGCACGCCCAGAAGGCCGTCCTGGCGATGCTGCTGTAATTGAGAAGTGAGATATGGGATATGGGACGTGAGAAATGTAGGTCCGGATTTATCCGCACAAAATGACCGGATAAATCCGGACATAAAATTTAAGTCGTGGTTCAGTGGGTTTTTTATACTGCGATATTTTGTGCGACTAAAGTCGCACCTACGATTTTGGACACACAATAAACAAGGAGTTGAGTTAATATATGGCAAAAGTAGTACTGGCATATTCCGGGGGCTTAGATACCTCAATAATCATCCCCTGGCTGAAGGAGAATTACGGCTATGAGGTAATAGCCATGACGGCGGACCTGGGTCAGGGTGAAGAATTGGCTCCCCTCAACGAGAAGGCTGTTAAGAGCGGCGCCAGTAAGATCTATATCGAGGACGCCAGGCGTGAGTTTGCGGAGGAATACATATTCCCGACATTAAAAGCAGGCGCTATTTACGAGGGCAAGTACTTGCTGGGCACATCCATGGCCCGCCCGCTGATTGCTAAAAAAATGGTCGAATTGGCCAGAAAGGAAGGCGCCGAGGCCATAGCCCACGGCGCTACCGGCAAAGGCAACGACCAGGTCCGCTTTGAGCTGGCGGTTAAAGCCCTGGCGCCGGATCTCAAGATTGTGGCTCCCTGGCGGGAATGGGATATCCGTTCACGCGAAGACGCCATAGATTACGCCGCCGCCAGGGGCATTCCTGTGCCGGTCACCAAGGCCAGACCCTACAGCCTTGACCGCAACATGTGGCACCTGAGCCACGAGGGCGCGGACCTGGAGGATCCCTGGAATGAGCCGCTCGACGATGTTTTACTCCTGATCACACCGCCCGGCAAAGCCCCGGATAAGCCGACCTACGTGGAAATTGGTTTTGAGCAGGGCATTCCGGTCAAACTGGACGGAGCAGCGCTGGATCCGGTCGCCCTAATTGAAAAGCTTAATGAAATCGCCGGGAAGAACGGTGTGGGAATAGTTGACATGGTGGAAAACCGCCTGGTCGGGATGAAGTCCCGCGGTGTCTATGAAACTCCCGCCGGTACCGTGCTGTTCAGCGCCCACCGCGAAATGGAGCTTTTGACCCTTGACCGTGTGACCCTGCATTTCAAGGAAATTGTGGCTGCTCGTTACGCTGAGCTGGTTTACGACGGGGTCTGGTTCTCCCCGCTGCGGGAGGCCCTGGATGCCTTTGTTGACAGTACTCAGAAGACTGTTACCGGCACTGTAAGGATGAAGCTCTATAAAGGGAACTGCACCCCCGCGGGCGCCAAGTCGCCTTACTCCCTTTACGACCAGGAGCTTTCCACCTTTGGGCGCGAGGAGATTTACAACCAGCACGACGCCGAGGGATTCATCAACCTTTTCGGCCTGCCGCTGAAAGTACGGGCGCTGATGGAGAAGAAATCAGGGCTGAGATAAAAATATTTTAAACAGAAATTTGCCAAAAGCCACTTGTTAGTATAAGTGGCTTTTTTTAGCCTGCCGTGCAGGATTTGTTAACAAGTTATCGAAACAATTTCGCATCAATAACAGAATGGAAGCAGGAGAACCGTCCCTGTGCTTCCCCCCTATTGATTAGGGGTTTTTTTATTGCCGGGGCATAATAGAAGCAATAGTAGCGCAAACGAAATTTTTGACAGGAGAGCGAAAAAACCCTTCAAATGGAATCGTATTTATGATATTGTATTATGTATACATTATCATAAATAAAGGAGCAGCATTGTATGTATTTGAATCTGGTTATCCGTCTGAAGCTGACCAATAAACCTGGCACGCTGGCCAGGGTCCTGACTGTGATCGCCCAGGAAGGAGGGACTATCGGCGCTATTGACCTGATTGCCGCATCCCCGTCGTGTGTCACCCGTGATTTGATGATCCGCCTGGACAGCAGGGACCACCTGGACCGGCTGGTTAATGTTTTCGAACAAATGCCTGAAATAAATATATTGCGCATCTCTGACAGGGTTTTCATCAGCCACCAGGGCGGTAAGATAGAAATTTCTCCCAAGAGGCCGATCCTGAATTGGGAAGACCTTTCACTGATGTATACCCCCGGCGTGGCCGGCGTGTCTGAGGCGATTGCCGAAGAAACGGACATGGCTTACGGGCTGACCATGAAAGGCAATTCAGTGGCCATAGTGACGGACGGGTCAGCCGTGCTCGGTTTGGGCGACCTGGGCCCTTATGCCGCCCTGCCGGTAATGGAAGGGAAGGCGGTGCTTTTCAAAAAATTTGCCGGTATTGACGCCTTTCCCCTATGCCTCAATGTGCACGAGCCGGAAGAGATAATAGAAGTGGTGGCGGCCTGCGCGCCTGCTTTCGGCGGGATCAACCTGGAGGACATAGCAGCGCCGAAATGCTTTGAAATTGAAGAAAAGCTGGCCGCGCGGCTGGACATACCGGTTTTTCACGACGACCAGCACGGGACCGCCATTGTGACGCTGGCAGGTTTAATCAACGCCCTTAAGGTCGCCGGCAAAAATATAGCTGAGGTGAAAGTGGTGATCAGCGGCGCGGGCGCGGCAGGGGTGGCCATTGCCAAAATTCTGATGCGCGCCGGCGCCCGCAACCTGGTTGTTTGTGACCGGAAGGGCGCGATTGCCCGCGACGTTCCCCCGCGGCAGCCCTCAAAGCTCTGGATTGCTGAAAACACCAATAAGCGTTGTTTACACGGCCCGTTAAAGGAAGTTATTGCCGGGGCCGATGTGTTTATAGGCGTGTCGGCGCCGTCTTTGCTGAACCGGGAGGATATCATGAAGATGGCTGAAAAAGCAATTGTGTTTGCCCTGGCCAACCCTGAGCCGGAGGTGGAGCCGAAGGAGATCTATGATGTGGCGTCAGTTATCGCCACTGGGAGATCAGATTATCCCAACCAGATCAACAACGCGCTGGCTTTCCCGGGGGTTTTTCGGGGAGCCCTGGACTGCCACGCCAGAGTTGTCAACGACGAGATGTGCCTCGCGGCGGCGCATGCCCTGGCCGGCATGGTCAGCGAAGAGGAGCTTTCAGTCGAAAACATCATTCCCTCGGTTTTCAATGACCAGGTAGCCCCGGTGTTGGCCAAAGCGGTAAAACAGGCGGCAAAACAAACAGGCGTGGCTAGAGACTTCCATGTTAGGCCGATCACCGCAGTTAAATAGTGGAAAGCGATTAAAAAAATGCCTGCGCGCTCACCCTTGCTGATTTGCCATTTAGTCTTTCATGAAGGGATGTTTTGGTATATCATAGTTTTAATGGAATAAGACTTAAGAGGTATTTCAAGGTGAGAAAGCTGGTCATTACCTTTGTCTGTGAGAACAGGCACGATGTGGAGACGGTGACAGTCGATCTATCCCGCAAGGGTGAGTTATCCGAAGAGGAAATTTGGCAGATGCAGTCCAGGAGCTGCCGCTGCAGGAAGTGCGGCAGCGCCAGGTTTACTTACAGGACCAGATATAAGGATTAATTTGTAGTAAAATATTATTTGACCTGCCAGTAATTAGGTGCTATAATGTGTATCACTTCTACTAACAAGGGGGTATGGTTATCGCTAAATTGAAAGGGGGGATGATTGATGACAAGGGAGCTTATTGACGAGATTTTAAGAGACATCGGATTAGAATCCATCATTGATGAAGAATCAGAGAAGGAGGCTTAATTTTAGTCTTGGACAATCAATCTAAAATCGACTGAGAGGAAGCAGGTGGACAAACATAGCCTGCTTCTTCTCTTTTTTTCCCTTTTTATTTGCAATATAGGGTGGACATGTTAGAATAAATAATAAAATTGCCTGGGGGTGAAAAAATGGTAGAGGAAAAAATAGGTGGGGAAGAAATAGATCAGGGACCGATGGAGGAACATCCTTTTTATAGAAACAAGAAACTCAAGGTCTTTATTCTTTTGCTTACCATTGCGGTGTTTGTCATTCCAGTTTTAATAATAGCCAACATTATTGCGGGCAGGCCAGCGTTTTTCTTTTTTTAGAGAGGAGCCAATATGGGTAAGTTGTGGGGCGGCCGGTTTCAAAAGAATACAGACCATTTGGTGGAAGACTTTCACTCTTCCATTTCTTTTGACCAGAGGCTGTACAAGTATGATATAAAAGGAAGCATCGCCCACGCGCGGATGCTGGGCGAGGCGGGCATTATTCAGCCCGCCGAGGCCGACGCAATTGCGAGCGGTCTGGAAGAAGTGCTGGCTGATATAGAGGCGGGCCGGGTGGAATTCTCCGTTGAGTCTGAAGATATTCACATGAACATTGAGCAGCTGCTTACGGTCAAAGTGGGAGAGGTGGGCAAGAAACTGCACACGGCCCGCAGCAGGAACGACCAGGTTGCCCTCGATATCCGCATGTACCTTAAAGATGAGATCGGCGAGGTTATCGCGCTGCTCCGCGAGCTGCAGGTTTCCCTGCTGGACCTGGCTGAAAAGCACCTGGAAACAGTAATGCCGGGCTACACGCACCTGCAGCGGGCGCAGCCGGTTACGCTGGCGCACCACCTGATGGCCTATTGCGAGATGTTCCGGCGTGATGAGGAGAGGATGGCCGACTGCCGCCGCCGGGCAGATGTTATGCCTCTGGGGGCGGGCGCGCTGGCCGGCACCACCTTTCCCATTGACCGCGCGTATGTGGCCAGGCAGCTTGGTTTCGCAGCCATTACCGAAAATTCACTTGACGCTGTGAGCGACCGTGATTTCGCCGTGGAGTTTACCGCGGCGGCCTCCTTGATCATGGTCCACCTGAGCCGTTTTTGTGAGGAAATTATACTCTGGTCTTCCGCCGAGTTCTCTTTTATTGAACTTGACGACAGTTACAGCACGGGCAGCAGTATGATGCCGCAGAAAAAAAACCCGGACGTCGCGGAGCTTATCCGGGGTAAGTCCGGCAGGGTTTTTGGCCACCTCCAGGCCTTGTTAACCATGTTGAAGGGGATTCCACTGGCCTATAACAAGGATATGCAGGAGGATAAGGAAGCGCTTTTTGACGCTGTGGACACAGTTAAAAAATGCCTGGTGGTTTTTCGCCCGATGCTGGAAACCATGCGGGTGGTAAAAGAAAATATGGCTACGGCGGCCAGGGGCGGCTTTACCAATGCCACCGACCTGGCTGATTACCTGGCGCGCCGGGGCGTGCCTTTCCGCGAGGCCCACGAGGCGGCAGGCAAAGCAGTTTTTTTCTGCCTGGAAAACGGCAAAACACTGGATCAGATGACCCTGCCCGAATACAAGGAGTTCAGTCCGCTGTTTGAAGAGGATGTATATGAAGCTATAAAAATCAACCGCTGTATCGGGGCCAGGAATGTGCCCGGCGGCCCGGCGCCGGAAGAGGTTGCGGGGGTAATAGCCAGGGCCAGGCAGCGTCTGGCGGGAGATGTCACTTAAGCAGGTTTTTGTATTATAGATTACCGGCTGACATCCGGCCGGTTTTTATCATAATCCCGATAGTTGTTATAATCCTGGGAGTACGCGTGCCGCAAGGTCCGGTCCGCCCGGGATTTTTCTGTTGGCTGACGCACGGGCCGGTGGTGTCATAAATAATACTTAGCATTACACTATTTAATATAAAATATTTTTATTAATGCGATTAGAAGGTTTTTTGGACATGCTGCCGCATTATTAACATAAAAGGACTCGGGAGGTTAGCTTATTGTGCTGTTGACGGTTTTCATGTATTTAGCCGCCGCGGCCTTTGCCGGTTTTTCCCTCTACAAGGTCTATCTGTTTGCTCAAAACCCGCTGAACAACCGCTGGGAATTGTACCCCGTTCCCGGGGAGCTTGGAACAAGAGGGAGCTACGGGGGGTCCTATTACGAGGAAGCGGAGTGGTGGGCCAGGCCGAGGCAAGTGTCCCATACCGGGGTCTATAGGGAGATGCTTAAAGAGTCCCTGTTCATGAGGAACCTGTTTGTTAACCGGAGAAAACACTGGCGGCTGAGCTACGCCATGCACCTGGGGATATACTTGCTGGTATTCTTTACTTTTTTGTTGCTGGCCGGAGCGATCACTGAATTGTCCGGTTTGCGGTTAACCACTTTAACCGGCGCCGGCAATCACCCGTGGGCAAGGCTGGTGTATTTCGCGACATCGGTTACAGGCGCCTGCGGCGCGTCTCTGACAGCCTTTGGCAGCGCTTCCCTGTTGTTTAGCAGGGTGTTGGACGGGACGCTGAGAAAATACACCGACTTCGACGAGTATTTTAACCTGTGTTTTATTCTGGCGGCGGCTGTCTCGGGACTGATTGTCTGGAGCACAGACCCTGGCTTTAATTACGGCCGGGAAGTGGTGACAGCCATGCTTACCTTCGCGCCCATAAGGGGAGGGACAGCGCTTACAGTCCATATTTTACTGTTTGGCGCGTTACTGATATATATTCCCCGGACTAAAATGAGCCACTATATCGGTAAATATTTTGCTTATCACAAGGTGCTCTGGGATAACGAACCTAACCTGAGTGGCTCCGTGATGGAAGAGAAGGTTAGAAAATCCCTGGAATACATTCCACAGGACAGATGGTCCGCACCTCACGTAAATTCTGCCGGCAGGCAGGATAGTCTATAAATTGCAAAGTAAGGGCAGGTTGTGTTCAGAATGGATAGCTTAAAACCTCAAGATATAACCAGGCCGCTGTCCGACCAACTGATCAGCCTGGACAAATTTATGCCTCTGCCGGCGCCATATGACAAGCCGGGCATGGAACCCGGGCCGAGTCCTTTGAAAGAAGCCTGGAAAGACAACCACTGTACCACTTTAGACGGTATTATAGGCAATGACAGGCTTACTCGCCCCGGTACCAAAGAAGAAGAGGAGAGGTTTGTTAAAAACTTTTTAAGCGGGATGGATAAGCTTTTTTCCAAAGAAACCAACAGCGGCTTTTTAACTCCTTTCCTGCTTGCTTTCGAATACTGCGCCAAATGCGACGCCTGTTCGGAAGCCTGCCACATCTTTAAGGCCAGTGGTGAGAAAGAGGTATACAGGCCTATTTTTCGCTCTGAGGCGCTGCGCAAACTGTATAGAAGATACAAAAAAGGAGGCGGCCTGGCGGCACGGTTCACCGGCGGGGATATGGAAATCAACCTGGAAGCTGTCCTGCGCCTGGGTGAGCTGGCCTACCGTTGCAACCTCTGCCGACGCTGCGCTCAGAACTGCCCCCTGGGTTTGGATAACAGCCTTATCGCCAGAGAGATCAGGGCTCTGTTCAGTATGGAGATGGGCATAGCCCCGACCTCCCTGCATGAAAGAGGGACATTGCTGCAGTTAAAAACAGGTTCCAGCACAGGTATGAAAAGAAAAGCTTTTTCAAACATAATAGAGTTTATTGAAGAGGAGATAGCTGACCGGACCGGCAAAATGTACAAAATCCCTGTCGATAAAAAAGGCGCGGATATCTTGTTAATCCACAATGCCGGTGAGTTTTTGTCCTGGCCGGATAATCCGGCCGCTTTCGCCATCCTTTTTGAAGAAGCCGGTCTGAACTGGACCATGAGCAGCGAACTGGCAGGTTACGATGCCGTGAATTATGGTATCTGGTATGACGATGTTCAGGCCCAAAAAATTGCTCTGGCTCAGCGCAGGGCAGCCAGGGAATTAGGTGTGAGAAGGATCGTAATAGGTGAATGCGGCCACGCCCACCGGGCAGCTGCCGTTTCTTCCGACCGGCTGGCTGCCGGGGCGGACAATATTCCCCGTGAAAGCAGTTTCCCTATCCTCCGGGATATTGTCAGGAGCGGCGCGGTTAAGTTTGACCCGCTGCGCAATAACTTCCCGGTTACCCTGCACGATCCCTGCAATATTGTCCGCTCCATGGGTGTGGTAATGCCACAGCGTCAGATTCTCAAAGCCCTCTGCCCGCAGTTCAGGGAAATGACGCCTCATGGAGTGAATAACTACTGCTGCGGGGGCGGCGGAGGTTTTTCCGTTATGAGAGAAATGAACTTCTCAGAGTGGAAAATGAAGGTTGCCGCCCGGATGAAGTTCAAGCAAATCCTTGACGCCTTTCAGGACACGATCCAGGATCCTGTTATACCGAAGTATGTCTGCGCCCCCTGTTCCAACTGCAAGGGAGCCATCCGGGATATGTTGGATCTCTATCAGGCTACGGCCAAGTTCAATGTCCAGTATGCGGGGATCGTAGAATTAATGGTCAATGCCATGGTTATTTTCGACCGACCTTATTTTGAGTGGCTGCAAGAGGGTTGGGCGGAACGAAAGGGAATATAGAATAGAAAAATTATAAAAGGTAAAGGCAATAACTTTTTTTTGACCTGATCCCGAAAGGAAGTACGAATTATGGTTTTTTTGCCGGAATCAGCTCCCACACGGCAGGTTGAAGGAGCGGCGTACTGGTTTGCCTTTTGCCGTGATGCTCTGCTGGTATGCATGCAGGCTGGCAAAGCCGTAGTTCCTTTCGCCGCTGGCGGGCCGGCGCCCGGGCTTGCAATTGCCAGGAAAATTTACCTGGGCCGGCTGGATGACCACCCCTGCTATGCCGCGGATGTGTCGCATGACGGGTTTGTTTCGCCGGGTCTCGCTTTCCTGGGCTTAAGGAAATTGTCCGGCCTGCTGGAAGAAAACATCTACCAGGTTGCCGGCCGGGCCAGCCAGCTGCTGCACTGGGACCGCACCCACCAGTACTGCGGCCGGTGCGGCGCCAGGACGGAAATAAAGGCGGATGAGTACGCCAGGTGCTGCCCCGCCTGCGGCCTGGTCAGCTACCCCCGCATCTCCCCGGCTGTGATTGGTGTGATCACCAGGGATGATCAGATTCTGCTGGCCCGCCGGCCTGGCCTGAAATTTTACAGCGTGCTGGCGGGGTTTGTAGAGCCGGGTGAAAACCTGGAGGAATGCCTGCGCCGGGAAGTCCGGGAGGAAGTGGGGGTTGAGATCAAAAATATCAATTACTTTGGCAGCCAATCCTGGCCTTTCCCCCATTCCCTGATGATTGCCTTTACCGCCGAGCATGCCGGGGGCGAGATCAACGTAGACGGGGTGGAAACCGTAGACGCCGGGTGGTACACCGTGGATAACCTGCCCGCCCTGCCGGACCCTGTAAGCATCGCCTGGAGGCTGGTTAACTGGTTTGTTGAGCGCTTCCGCTAAAGCAGGCAAAGTTTATTGAAAGGTAACTTATTAGTTGCCTTTTTTATTAACATTAATATATAATACGTTTAGAAGGTTCTAAACTAGCAATACGGAGGGGAATTATGTGAACAATAATCTGACTTTGTCCCAGGATGCGCTAATTCAGGCCTTAGGACGACAGAGTGCCTTTTGGGGATTGGGTAGGACAGCCGGGGAGATGTACGCTGTTTTATATCTTAATTCTGATCCAGTGTCTCTTGAGGAAGTTGCTCAAAGGCTAAAAGTAACAAAGGGAAATATCAGCGTTGCCATTCGTCAGTTGGAACAACTGGGGATGGTGAGGCGATCCTGGCAAAAAGGGGACCGCCGGGTATTTTTTGAGGCGGAGGTTGATTTTTGGAAAATTGCCCATTCGGTATTGGGGTTGCGGTATAAACCCGAATTTGATCAGTCTTTCAGCCTGGTGGAGGAAAGTGCAACTATAGCAGAACAAGCGGCTCTGTCAGCGGAACGGGACATGGTGATAGAACGTTTGAAATCGCTTCAGGAGTTTTACCGGCTGTTGGACAGCCTTGTGGAGGTTGTTCTGGACATGAGCCCCGGCCAACTGAAGGCGGCGTTGGAGATGTTTAAGCTTCTTTCCCAAAAGGATAAGCAGGGTTGAGATAAAAGGAGGCGTCAGCATGGATACTCCTGAGTTGTATGTGGTAACAGGGTCTTTAGGTTACACTGGCAAATACATAACAAGCCGGCTCCTTTCAAGGGGAATAGGGGTTAAAACGCTAACTGCCCATCCCGGGCGGCATAATCCATTTGGCGACCGTATCAGTATTGCGCCGTTCAACTTTGGCAATCAGAGAGAACTAATCAAAAGTTTACGGGGAGCCTCAACATTCATCAATACTTACTGGGTTCGGTTTGCGTACGGGCAGGTCACTTATGACAGTGCTGTCTCCAATACCCTCAAGCTCATAAAAGCGGCAGAAGAGGCTGGTGTCCGTAGGTTTGTTCATGTGAGCATCACAAATGCTTCCGAAAGCGCGCCGCTTCCTTATTTCAAAGGCAAGGGAATTCTGGAGACCGCAATTATTAATTCAAGGATGTCTCATGCCATCATCAGGCCGACAGTTATCTTTGGGAAGGAAGATATTCTTATAAACAACATAGCCTGGTTGCTAAGGAGGTTTCCAGTGTTTGCGGTTCCAGGGCCGGGCAGCTATAAACTCCAACCTGTATTTGTGGAAGATATGGCTGACTTGGTAGTTAGTGCGGCGGAAACAAATAAGAACATGGTTATTGACGCAGTAGGACCGGAAATATTCACATTTAATGAACTGGTGCGGCTCATCCGTGAAAAAGTGGGGAGCAAGGCCAGGATCGTACATATTAAACCGGTTTTGGCGCTATTCCTAACCAGGCTTCTGGGGACTGTTATTAAAGATGTAATTTTAACCCGGGACGAAGTTGATGGTTTGATGGCCGATTACCTGATTTCTTCGGGAACCCCAACGTGTCGGACCCGCCTAAGTGACTGGCTCGATCAAAATGCTTCTGCCGTAGGTACAGATTATGCTTCTGAGCTTAAACGCCACTACCGGAAACCTAAAGGCAATACACGTGATACATCAACCCTATGATGACATTAAGCCAGGCACAATGTTTTAAATATCACCCACTTTTTTCAAAATATCCAACCGTTACGTCACATTAGTTCTTTTTCTGCAATTCTTCCACAGCAGATGACTTTTTGTTGTTGACAAGTTATATATAACATGTGTACTATAACAAGTGATGGTATTGAATTACAATTATTACATAACTTTGAGGTTTACAAGGAAACAACCGCGGGTACAGGTTTGTATAACAAAAAAATACACACAGGCACTCCGGGTATCAGCGGCAATAACTACTCTCTTTCCATTCCCTGGGACACTGTCTTCGCCGGGGCGACAAACCTGCAGATCTGGCTTTATGACATGACCAGCAAGGACTGTCTGCCGGACCCGCCGATTCTGTACTAAAAGAAAACCTTAAAAACTGATGGCAGGCGGGCGGCCTGCCATCAGTTTTTTCACAAAACCCGTACTGTTCAGGTTTGATTTCAATCAAATAAGGAGTGTTTAAGCGCCGGGATATTTAAGGCGATAGAAACATTGTGCGAATAAATTCGCACCTACATCGCTTAGGCCACGGCTGTTTTCTTTTGCGGCTTAAATCTGATGTAAAAGGAGGTTCCCCCCGGGCCGGTTTCAACTTCTATGGCGGCCTGGTGCCTGGCTGCTATGCTGTAACATACGGCCAGTCCCAGACCGGTACCGGAATCTTTGGTGGTAAAGAATGGAGTGCCTATTTTTTCAAGAACTTCAGGCTCAATGCCTTTGCCCTGGTCCTCTACCGACAGAACCACATTTTGGCCGTCCATAAATGTCCTTATGGTGATGTAGCCACCGGGAGACATGGCTTCGAGCCCGTTGCGCACCAGGTTGAGAATCAGCTGGCGAATCTCCTTTTCATCCAGGAGTAAATCCGGTGTGACTTCAAGCGCCGCTTTAACGTACTTATCGGCACGTGTGGCGTCCGACTGGATTAAAGGCAGCATGGTTTCCACTATGTGACTTAAGTTGAGCGTCTTTTTACTCAAAGTTCTGTTTTTAGCCAGAGAAAGGAATTCGGTAATTATTGAATTAGCCCTGTCCAGTTCCTCGATCATTAAATTGTAATATTCCTTGAATTGGCTGCATTCCTTTTTGCTGCCGAGTAATTGCAGGAAGCCGCGTACTGTGGTCATCGGGTTCCTGATTTCGTGACCGATGCCGGCAGCCATTTCACCAATAAGGTTCAGCCGTTCCAGGCGGGCCATCTCCTCTTCCAGCCGTTTGCGCTCGGTGATATCATTCACTGTACTTAAAATGTGTTGTTCTCCTCTAAAATAAACAACCTCCGCCGAGTAGAGGCATGTAATCAACTCACCCGACTTTTTACAGAATACGCATTCCAGGTTTTTTACAGTTTTACTCTCTTGAAACATTTTAATAATTTCAGAGCGTTCCGGGCTGACCCAAATGTTTATATCGGATACTGTGCGTCCTATTACTTCTTCACGATTGTATCCCAGCACCTGTAAAAAGCTTTCATTTACGTTAATAAAGAGCCCTTCTTTGAACGTGGTGATACTGATTATGCTGGGGCTCGCATTGAAGATTTTAAAGAAACGTTCCTCTGACAGGCGCAGCGCTTCTTCCGTTTTTTTGCGCTCAGTAATGTCGCGGCCGCAAAAGATAACCCCCGTAATTTGGCCGTTATTATCAAATAAGAGATTGCCAACCGTCTCCAACCATAAATAATGACCATTGGCGTGCCTGTAACGGTACTCCAACTTTCCCGGCATTTTTGTTTCTCTACACCTTTTGGTGGCATTTAACACGGTTTCTAAATCATCCGGGTGTACAAATTCAAAAGCCGACTTGCCCAACAAGTAGATCAGCTCATAACCCAGGACATCTTTATGCGACGGGCTCACATACTGGTAAACCCCTTCTATATCAGTCTGGCTGATTATATCCAGCATGTTATCGGTTATTCGATTTAAACGGCTCTCGCTTTCCCTGAACGCCTGCTCTGTTTTCTTGTGCTCGGTTATATCTATAAGAGAAGCAACACTCTTTTTTGTACCCGGAATTATGCTCACAGCCAGAAACACGTCTTTTACATCACCATGCCTGTCAATAAACCGGAACTCATAGTTCCTGGGGGGCGAATCAGGGTCAATTCTTCTCATACGGTGGTACTCCTTCATCATCTCCAGGTCATCACTAGCCGCGAATTCGGTCCAGCTTTTCTTGCCTTCCAGTTCTTTCTTGGCATAACCTGAAAGACTTTCAAATTCCTTGTTAGCCAGGGATATGGTCGTGTCTTCTTCGACGATGAACGTTCCCGCGCCGGTGGTCTCAAAAATAGTCCGGTACTTGTCTTCTGACTCTTTAAGCGCTTCTTCCGCTTGCTTGCGCTCCGTAATATCCCGTACCACACCCAGCAGGTTCTCTTTACCCCCGATGACCGCTCGCTTTAAGTTGACCTCAATCGGGAACAGACGGTCCGTATTGTCTTTGGCTAGCCACTCAAAAATCTGGGGTTCCCCGGCGGACGCCACATTTATAAACCAGTTTACTTCCTCTGTGGTGTAAGGGGGTATGCCGGGAACAATCAGATCCATTTGAGCGGTTAAAATCTCCTCCCGTGTGTAGCCATACATTTCACACGTTTTTTGATTGACGTCAATAATTTTTCCACTGAATAGTTCCTGGAGAAATATAGCCTCGTTGACCCCGTTGAAAATAGCGCGGTAGTTTTCTTCGGAGGTTGATATCCGGGCGGTGTATTCAGCAAACCGGTACAAACCAAGGAAAATAAGGATTGTCAGTATCGACAGGCTTAAAGTAATACATATTCCCAGCAGCCAGGCGGCGTTTACTTCATAATCCGGGGTGAGCAGAACTACCGACCAGCCCTCCGGGTTGATGAATTTGCGGGTCACGTAAAAATTCTGTCCTTCCAGTGCTATTTCCGCTCCATCAGCTGTTTCCGGCAAGCCTAAACTATTAAAAGGCCCGTCCCCGAATTGTCTGGAATCTGTTAACGCTTGTCGGGCAGCCTCATCCAACGGCCATAAACTGGTAAAGAGCAGGTCCGGCTTGCTGGAAAAGAACACAATCCCGTTGGGGTCGATGCAGAAACAGTAAGTGTATTGCCTGAAACTGGACTCCACACTTTCAATCTTTCTTTTGATGACAGCCACCCCGATAATGTTTTGGTGACTATCCCGTACGGGATAGCTGGCGTAATACCCCCTTTCCCCGGAGGTTACTCCCAAAGCAAAATAGCGGCCTGGCTGCCCGGTCAGGGGCTGTGTGAAATAGGGGCGGAAACTATAGTTTTTACCAACATAGCTGTCCGGGGAATGCCGGTTGGATGAGGCAATAGTAATGCCCCTGACGTCCATCAGGTAACAAACTGTGGCGTCCAGGGCATCCCGGTACCGGTCCAGAATCAGGTTGGCACGCTCGATATCCGCGGTGTGGCCTGTCTCCAAAGCGGGAGCTACCAAAGGGGTCCATGCCAAAACCATTACAGCGTGGTCAGTCTCTTCTAATTTATCAAGCAGGTGGCCGGATAGGGCGCCTGCCTGGCTGCTGCTCTCATTTTGCAGTTTTTCACGAGTGATGTTTGCCAGGCAGCGGGAAATATACCAGCCGAGGCAGAGTACGATTATCAGTGTCATCCCGGCCAGGAACGCGTACCTGGAGCGTATGGTGTGCTGCTCTAAAGGGTTCATGTGAATGCCTGCCCTTGTTGTATGATCTAATCCGATCTTCAACAATAATTGATTAATAACCTTCGGGAAAAATGTAACATATTGTCAGAATAAAAGAATTTATGAAAAAGAAATTTAATAAAACATAAGAATAAGGCCCTTGTAATCTGCGGCATAAATAGTGAGCATTGAGGCTAAACAGTTTCTGGCTGGTAAAGCAAATGGTGGACTCCGGCAACGCCCTCTACGTCACCGGCAACCACTGCCGCAAGCTTTTTCGCTATCTGGAAGGGCGGAATATAAAAATAGCCAACGGCCTGGAAAAGACCGTGGCTGAAATCAAAGCGCTCAAGGAGGATGAAAGGGAATACTTCAGGGAAGAATTTATGAATCTCTACCGGGATGCGCCGCCGTACCTGATCCTTGACCGGGGCAGGCTGGTGGCGGCGCACGGTGGGATCAAGGAAAATATGATCGGCAGGTTAAATGAGAGGATCAGGAATTTCTGCTTTTTCGGGGACGCTACGGGAGAATTATCCGATGAAGGCCTTCCAATAAGGAGGGACTGGGCACGGGAGTACAGCGGCGATGCGCTGGTCGTGTACGGGCACACTCCTGTCCCTGAGGCTGCATTCGTAAATAATACCATAGACATTGACCAGGGCTGTGTAATGGGTGGAAAACTCACAGCCCTGCGCTACCCTGAACTTGAGATTGTGCAGGTCCCGTCTTTTGCCGCTTACTACGAGAGGGCCGGCTTTGCGGGGAAAGCCCCCACGGCGGCAGGTGAAAAAAACGGCTTAAATCAGCTGCCCTCAGAGTTAATGATTTAAACCGGCGAATTGAAGCTGGCAGATTTTATATTTTACCCACCATGTCCCAGCTGCGTTTAATACCAGGCTGCCCGGGTTCCCAACCTGCCGGCGCGCCCAAACCGGACGCCTCGGTGAACTGCAGAGCCTGCAGTACGCGTATTATTTCGTCAATGTTGCGGCCAACAGGGCCTGGGTACTTGGCAAAAAATTTGATCAATCCATTGGGAGAAATAATTAGAGTGGTCCTGGTCGCAAAGCCGGTTTCCGGATTATAAGCCCCGTAGCATTTTGAAATCTCATGGGTTGGGTCTGACAGTAAAGGATATTGAACCTTTCTCGCTGAAGGTGAAATTTGTGCGAAAATCTTGTGTGCATATACGCTGTCCGTACTGATTGCCAGAACTTCAGCGCCTAGCCTTCTAAACTGGTCATAACGGTCAGCCACGGCCGCCAGTTCCGTAGGTCAGACAAAGGTAAAGTCGGAGGCATAAAAAAATAATACTACCCAGATATTACGGAAGTCAGAAAGTTTAACCTTGATTCTTTCTCCTCTGTAATAAGCTTCGGCGGTGAAATCAGCTGCCGGCACATCCAAAACAATTGGCTCGTGCACGAAGCAGGTAGGCGATAGGACTTTAGACATGGAATTTACCCCTTAAGTTTTATATCCATTATATGGGATCGAGGGGTTTTCGGTGATTTGTCTCTGTGTCTTTCTCAAAAATGAGACAAGGTGAGACAAAAAAACTGCCCCCCCAAAAGGAGCAGTGAGTGTAGGTTCGATTTCAATCGAACAAGGCGCGTTAGCGCCGAATTTATGTGGTTATTGTGACATTGTGCGAATGAATTCGCACCTACAATTTGTAGGCAGGCAGAACGTTATTGGTTATAGAGTTTTTATTTCCCTTCCTTTTTATCCTCGGGGCAGGAATCATCCTTTACGCTTTGACCGTGACATGTTCCATGACCTGTTTTCGCGCTGGGATTAAAAATAGGAGTGCCGGAGCCGAAGCTGGGCTTGTTTGGTCCGAAGCTCGTGCCCGGTCCAAAGATACCGCCGGGCCCCATACCGACACCAGGGCCGGCGGCAATCTCAGGGGGCGCGCCGAAACCTGGCGCTACTATGCCGGGACCCTCAAGAACGCCGGAACCGAAGGTTAAGCCCGGGCTGGTGCCTATGGCGGGACCAACGCCTATACCGGGGGCGGGGCTTATACTGGGACTGACAGTGGGGCAGACTGTGGGAAGGGGGCAGGGCATTTCGGGCATTTCAGGGCAGGGCAGGCCGGGACAAGGCATAACCGGGCAAGGCATGCCCTGACAGGGCATACCCGGCATGAAGCCAACGGCCGCGCCAACGCCAACTCCAACACCCATGCCGGGGCCAACACCGACACACGGCCCCATACCAATGCCGGGGCCAATACCAACACCCGGCCCCATGCCCATGCCTGGTTCTACGACCACACCGGCGCCGGCGCCAACGCCGACTCCGATGCCCATACCTGGACCAATGATTACACCGGCGCCTGCTCCTACACCGACACCCATGCCGGGGACGAGACCTTCACCGGCGCCGGGACATGGCATGCCAGGCATGTATCCGGCTGCCGGGGCTACCTGCATACCTGGTTCGCATGTATCACACGTGCTGCAATGCACAGTGCTCCAGAACTTGGCCTCTGCCAGCTCCTCGCTGATCAGGTCCAGCACCATTTTCCTGGCCACTTCATTCGGCGCAAGCATGGCCAGCTGAGCCAGATGATGGATCTGGCATAATTCTATGTTGATAATTTGTCTTAAGGTATTACACCAAGCTGACACACCAAAAACCTCCTTTATAAATCATTCTTTCTTTTCTTCCACAGAGAAGAATTGAGGGGCCATGCCAATCTGGCCACCGTGCGTCATGGGCGCGGACGCACCCAGGCCGTAAGCTGCCGCCAGCGCAGCCAGCCTGGCGGTATGGCCCGGCTCCTCCATGGCCATCTGCGCGATCATCTGCCGCAGGCAGGGCGTGGGCGCCATCTGGGCGAGCTGGGCGTAAAGAGGCGCCTCACACTGCTCAGACTGCACGTACATGTCAAGCAGCATCTGGGGATTCATAGCACACATATGACTCATCTGGTTGCTGGCCATTGCTTCTGTTTTAGCATCCATATCTGTAGTCCTCCTGTTTTTTTTGGTTTTCTACATCATATGAAAAAAGAATTACTGTGGTTACTGTTTCCTTTTTATCCACTATTTTTCGGAGGTAGCAATTCCGGTTTAATAAATAATCATAAACAAACAAAATTGCTAAAGAATTGATAAAGAATTAAATATTTCTTGACACTTAATGGGGTTTTTTGTATACTGGATAACAAGTTATTGATAAAAAAGGCTGTGAAGGGGACCAGGGACAGCGTATTGAAAGCTTCAGAGAGCCGGGGTAGCTGAGAACCGGCGCTTTTAGCGGGCCCGACATCACCCCGGAGCTGCAGGCTGAAGAAATTTTTAGTAAGCCGTGCCGGATTGGGCGTCCGTTACAATGTCGTGCTGGAAAACAGCACATTTTAAGAGGCTTCCGGTTGACCGGGAGCAAACAGGGTGGTACCGCGGCAGGTTTACAACCTCTCGTCCCTGGCAGTTCATACAACTGCCGGGTGAGGGGTTGTTTTATTTTGTGAAAATATTTAAAATTGTAGGAAAGGTCTTATAACTTACATTATTAGGGAGAGGTGTGCTCATGATTATTTACCTTAACGGAGAATTTGTTCCCAGGGAACAAGCGGTTGTGTCAGTTTTTGACCACGGCCTTTTATACGGAGACGGTGTCTTCGAAGGCATACGGGCCTACCACGGCAGGGTCTTTAAACTGGGCGAGCACCTGGACCGCCTTTATGAAGGGGCGAGGGCCATAGATTTGCAAATACCTGTCAACAAGGAAGAAATGCAGGAAATTGTTCTGGAAACCCTGCGGCGCAACAACCTGCGCGACGCATATATCCGCCTGGTGGTTACCCGGGGAGTGGGCGACCTGGGCCTTGACCCGCGCAAGTGCCCCAAGGCTTTCATTTTCTGTATTGCCGCTTCTATTGTGCTTTACCCGGACGAGTTATATGAAAAGGGATTATCGGTCATTACCGCGTCTACCCGGAGAAATATTCCCACTGCCTGCATACCCCGGGTTAAGTCGCTTAACTATCTGAACAACATTTACGCCAAGCTTGAAGCCAACCTGGCCGGAATGCCGGAGGCCATTATGCTTAATGACGAAGGTTATGTGGCGGAAGCTACCGGAGACAATATCTTCATTGTGAGAAAGGGTGTCTTGATTACCCCGCCGTCCTATGTGGGCATTCTGGAGGGGATTACCCGCAACGCGGTGCTTGACCTGGCCCGCGAGAAGGGTATCCCCGTAGAAGAGAAACTGTTCACCATGTTTGACGTTTACACTGCCGATGAAGTCTTCTTTACCGGCACCGCCGCCGAAATTATACCCTGTGTTAATGTAGACGGCCGTCTGATTGCCGACGGTAAGCCCGGCAAGCTAACCTGGGAACTTATAGCGGCTTTCCGTGAACTTACCAAGGTCGACGGACCCCTTATTTCCCCTGCGGAGGGAGCCTCAAAACAATAGAATTACCTTGTTTAACTTAAAACGGGCGAGCTGGCCGGCCGTGCACCGGCCATTATTTTTTAGTAAATAAGATCATAATTTAATGAGGCAAAAAAACAGTTGGCAAAAGTCAGTATTCAGGAAGGAATGACAGAAATGAGTGCGGTTAAATTATCAGGGGCGGAAATTTTGCTGAAAAGTATAGAGGCTGAGGGTGTTGACACAATTTTCGGTTACCCCGGCGGCCAAGCCCTGCCAATCTACGACGCCCTTTACGATTCCGGCATCCGGCACATCCTGGCACGCCACGAACAGGGGGCGGCGCACGCGGCGGACGGCTACGCCCGCGCCACGGGAAAACCCGGCGTTTGTTTGGCGACTTCCGGACCCGGCGCAACCAACCTTGTTACCGGCATAGCGAACGCTTACATGGACTCGGTGCCCCTGGTGGCTATTACCGGCCAGGTCACCCGTTCCTCGCTTGGCAAAGACTCCTTTCAGGAAGCTGACATCACAGGCATTACCATGCCCATTGTCAAGCATAATTATCTTGTTAAAGACCCGGCTGAACTGGCACAAACCGTTAAAGACGCTTTCCATATCGCCACCACGGGCAGGCCTGGACCGGTGCTGATCGATATGCCGAGCGATGTATCATTGGAAAAAGTGCCTTACAGAAGGCCGGGGCAGCCTGATTTGCCCGGTTACAAGCCACTGCTGGACGGTGACCATTCCCTGATCATGGAGGCGGCCAGGGCTATAGCAAAATCGGAGCGGCCGTTGATTTACTCCGGGGGCGGTGTGGTTATATCAGGCGCGCAGGAAGAGCTGGTCCGCCTGGCGGAGATGCTGCTGGCTCCTGTTACCAGCACCTTGCTGGGTCTCGGCGGTTTTCCCGGCAACCACCCCCTTTCGCTCGGCATGCTGGGAATGCACGGGACCAAATACGCCAACTTCGCCGTTTGTGAATGCGACCTTTTGATAGCGGTGGGGGCCCGCTTTGACAATCGTGTAACCGGTAAGCTGGAAACCTTTGCCCCGGGGGCCAAGGTGATTCATATAGACATTGACCCCGCGGAAATTGGGAAGAATGTAAGAGTGGACATTCCTATTGTAGGAGATGTCAAAAGAGTCCTGAGGCAACTGCTGGAAGTGCTTCAACCGCGGTTGGGCGCCGCCTGGCAGGAAAAAATCCAGGCCTGGAAGAAAGAATATCCTCTGGAATACCGGGAGAACGGAGATTCATTAAAGCCGCAGTCGATCATCCGGGAGATTTACTACCTCACCAATGGCCAGGCCAGGATTGCCACTGAGGTGGGCCAGCACCAGATGTGGACCGCCCAGTATTACAGCTTTACCAAGCCCCGTTCATTTATTACTTCCGGCGGCCTGGGGACGATGGGATTCGGACTGCCCGCGGCTTTGGGCGTACAGGTAGGCTGCCCCGGTGAAACGGTATTCAATATCGCCGGCGACGGCAGTATTCAAATGAACATCCAGGAGCTTTGCACCGCGGTTAATTATGAGCTTCCAGTGAATGTGGCGATTTTGGACAACGGTTATCTGGGGCTGGTCAGGCAGTGGCAGGAAATGTTCTACAACCGGAGGTATTCCCAGAGCGAGCTGCAGAACCCGGACTTTGTCAAGCTGGCCGAAGCGTACGGCGCCGAGGGATACAGGGTGACCAAGAAATCAGAAGTAACCCCGGTGCTGGAGCAGGCCATCCGGTCCAATAAGCCGGTGATGATCGACTTCATCATAGACCGCGAAGACAACGTCCTGCCCATAGTGCCTCCAGGAGAGTCACTGAACAAGATGTTAGGATAATTGAGAAATGGGAAATGGGAAATGGGAAATGGGACATTGGGATATGGGTCGTGAGATGTGGGAAGTGGGTATATCCTGCATTCCACCAGGGTCATTAATATTGTAGGTCCGGATTTATCCGGACATTGTTCGAATGAATTCGAACCTACAGATTTAATCGCCGGTTGTTAGACTTCAGACGCAGGTGCGAATTCACTAGCGCAAACCAATGGTTATTATTTGTATGTAATTCTGTCCGAATGAATACGGACAACACTTTTCAGCGAGTAATGGGTCAAGGGTATCATTTTTTCTCACGTCCCACGACTCACGGCTCACTTCTCAAACAGGAGGGGAAAGAATGAGGCATACCCTGGCGGTATTGGTAGAAAATAATCCTGGGGTGCTTGCGCGGGTAGCCGGCCTTTTCAGCAGGCGGGGTTTCAACATCGACAGCCTGGCGGTAGGCAGGACAGACAATCCGGCTGTATCCGCGATGACCATTGTGGTGGAGGGCGACGACAGGTACCTCGAACAGGTGAACAAGCAGCTTCATAAACTGGTCGACGTTATAAGGATCAGCGATATTACCAGAGACGCCTATGTGGACCGGGAACTGGTCCTGATCAAGGTCAGCGCCGACTCCAACAAGCGTGCTGAAATCATGCAGCTGGTGGATATATTCCGCGCCCGCATAGTTGATGTGGGTCCCAAGTCACTTACTATCGAGGTCACCGGCAACGACGGTAAAATCAGTGCTTTTGAGGAATCACTGCGACCTTTCGGCATTAAAGAACTGGTCCGGACAGGCAAAATTGCCATGCTGCGGGGGTTTAAAGCCAGTTCTAAAAATAACGTTCATAAAGAGGAGGATGAAAGTTAATGTTCAAAGTGTACTATGATCAAGACGCGGACCTGGGTTTATTAAAAGGGAAAACCGTGGCCATCATCGGTTACGGCAGTCAGGGCCACGCCCAAGCGCAGAACCTCGTGGACAGCGGTATTAATGTGGTGGTAGGACTGCGCAGGGACCTGCCCGACTGGGAAAAGGCCGAGTCTGACGGGCTTAAAGTGCTAACTGTGCCCGAGGCGGCAGAAGCCGGGGATATTATCCAGATCCTCGTCCCTGACGAACTCCAGGCCGGAATCTACAAAGCTGAGATCGAGCCGTATCTTAAAGAAGGAAACGCCCTGATGTTTTCACACGGGTTTAACATCCACTTCGGCCAGATTGTGCCGCCGGCTAATATAGACGTCTTTATGGTAGCGCCGAAAAGCCCGGGCCATATGCTGCGGCGGATGTTTGTGGAAGGCAAGGGAGTTCCCTGCCTGGTCGCGGTTTATCAGGATTACTCAGGCAAAACTAAAGAAATAGGCCTGGCCTATGCCAAAGGTATCGGCGGCACCAGGGCCGGCGTTTTTGAAACAACTTTCAAGGAAGAAACCGAAACCGACCTCTTCGGGGAACAGGCCGTGCTGTGCGGCGGCGTTACCGAGCTGATCAAAGCCGGCTTTGAAACCCTGGTGGAAGCGGGCTACGCTCCTGAAATAGCTTATTTTGAGTGTCTCCACGAGATGAAGCTGATCATCGACCTGGTCAATGAGGGCGGTCTCAGCACGATGCGCGACTCCATCAGCAATACGGCTGAATACGGCGACTACATATCAGGGCCGCGGATTATTACCCAGGAGACCCGCAAGGAAATGAAAAAGATCCTGACCGAGATCCAAAACGGCGAGTTCGCCAAGAACTGGATCCTGGAAAACCAGGCCGGCCGCCCGGTATACAACGCCATTGCCAAACGTGAAAAAGAAACTTTAATTGAAAAAGTGGGAGCCGAACTGCGCAAAATGATGCCCTGGCTCAAAAAATAGACGTGGGAAATGGGACGTGAGAAATGAGACGTAGGACGTGAGAATTTAACGTGGGAGTGGGGCATTAACCGTAGGTGCGACTTTAGTCGGCTAAGGTCGGGGGACACACCTCAATTTGGGTATTACTTTATGGCCGAGGAATGTCCCCACTGGAGTGTTCGGATAAATCCGAACCCACAGTTAATGCGCCAACTAATCTATACCAGGAAAGTTCTATGGTTTTTCCTGTGAGGAATACCTGGGTACCCACTTCCCACGTCTCACGGCCCACGACTAATATTGGGGGAATTTGCTTTGGAGATCACTGTTGCGGAAGCCCTGATCCGTTGTTTAGAGCAGGAAAACGTTGAACTTGTTTTCGGGTATCCGGGCGGGGCGATCCTGCCTGTATATGATGCCCTGAACAAGACCACCATCAAGCACATTTTGGTGCGGCATGAACAAGGCGCCGCCCATGCCGCGGACGGCTATGCCCGGGTGACCGGGAAGGTCGGGGTCTGCCTGGCCACGTCGGGACCGGGCGCCACCAACCTGATTACAGGTATTGCCAACGCTTATATGGACTCGGTCCCGATGGTGGTAATAACAGGCCAGGTGTCAACCGGGATGGTGGGTACAGACGCTTTTCAGGAAGTTGATATCACCGGTATTACAATACCGATCACCAAGCACAACTTCCTGGTAAAAGACCCCAACCAGCTGCCTGTAATAGTAAAAAAAGCGTTTCACCTTGCCTCCACCGGCCGTCCCGGACCTGTCTTAATCGACCTGCCCAAGGATGTGGCCATGGAAAAAATCAAATTCAAATATCCCAAGACGGTAGTTTTGCCAGGATACAAGCCAACTTTTAAGGGGCATCCCTCCATGGTGCAGCAGGCCGGCAGGATCATCATGGAATCCGAACGGCCCGTTATTTACGCGGGTGGAGGAATCCGTATCGCCAACGCTTCGCCGGAACTGCTGCAGTTGGCGGAAAAGATCAACGCCCCGGTGACCCATACCCTGATGGGCCTGGGCTGTTTCCCCGGCGATCACCCGCTTTTCCTGGGCATGCTGGGGCTGCACGGCACCAAGTACGCCAACCAGGCGGTTACGGAATGCGACTGCCTGATAGCCGTCGGCGCCCGTTTTGACGACAGGGTTGTTTCCAAGATCAGCGGCTTCGCGCCTACCGCAAAAATAATACACATAGATATTGATCCTGCCGAGATCGGCAAAAACGTGCGGATTCAACTGCCCATAGTGGGCGACGTCAAAAATGTCCTGGGCGCGCTATTGCCACAGCTGGAAAAGAAAGAGAACGCTCCGTGGCTGGCCAGGATCCGGCAGCTGAAAGAGGAATTCCCTCTGCACTACGACCGGAACGGCTGTCTTAAGCCGCAGTTCGTGGTGGAAAAGCTTAACGAATATAAAGATGACAGGGCTATTGTGGTGACAGATGTCGGCCAGCACCAGATGTGGGCGGCCCAGTACATGCGTTTTAAAGAACCCCGCTGCTTTTTATCTTCAGGCGGCCTGGGGGCTATGGGCTTCTGCCTGCCCGCGGCTGTCGGCGCCAAGTTGGGAGCGCCGGACAGGACGGTTATAACGGTAATAGGCGACGGGGGCATTCAAATGACCATGCAGGAATTGGGCACCGCGGCTGAGCAGAAGCTGCCGCTTAAAATATTTGTCTTAAACAACCAGCGGCTGGGTATGGTCCGTCAGCTTCAGGACTTTTACTGCCAGAAAAGGCACGTCGCCGTAGACTTTCAATTCAACCTGGATTTTGCTGAGCTCGGACGTCTCTACGGTATGGAGGGCTATACAGTGGAAACGGCACAGCAGCTTGAAAAACTGCTGCCTGAGGTACTGGCCTCACCAAAGCCGGTACTTGTGAATTGTATGGTCGACCCTGAAGAAAACGTGCTGCCGATGGTTTTGGACGGCGCCAATATTAACGAGGCTGTTGATTGAGTTCTGGAAGGATGGGAGGATTTATGAGCCAGCGAGTTTACATCTTTGACACCACCCTGAGAGACGGGGAGCAGTCGCCCGGTGTGAGCCTGAATGTGCCCGAAAAGGTCCAAATTGCCAAACAGCTGGCCAGATTGGGAGTTGACATTATCGAGGCCGGTTTTCCAATCTCCTCACCGGGGGATTTTGAGTCGGTACGCGCTATTGCCCGTGAGGTAAAGGGAGTAACAGTGGCCGGCCTTTCCAGGGCCAACTTTCTTGACATCGACCGGGCCTGGGAAGCATTGCGCGGCGCCGAGCAGGCCAGGATTCATACTTTTATCGCTACTTCTGACATTCACCTTAAACACAAGCTGTGCATGACCAGGGAGCAGGTGCTGGAAGCGGCTGTGGCGGCGGTAAAGCACGCTAAAGCTTATACCAGCGACGTGGAGTTTTCAGCCGAAGACGCTTCCAGGTCAGACTTCGATTTTTTATGCCAGGTGCTTGCCGCGGCCATAGAAGCCGGGGCCACCGTTGTCAATATACCTGATACTGTCGGCTACTCCATTCCCCTGGAGTGGGGCAGGCTGATTAATGATATTTGCCACAAGGTTCCGGGGATTGAAAAAGCAGTTGTAAGCGTGCACTGCCATAACGATCTCGGCATGGCCGTGGCCAACTCGCTGGCCGCGGTGTTGAACGGCGCCCGCCAGGTGGAGGGCGCGATTAACGGCATTGGGGAGCGGGCCGGCAACGCTGCCGTTGAGGAAGTGATTATGGCCCTGCACACCCGCAAGGACCAGTTCGGAGTTTTCACCAGAGCCCATACGGAGGAAATATACAGGACCAGCAGGCTGGTGAGCGCCCTGACGGGGATGAAAGTCCAGGCCAACAAAGCCATAGTGGGAGACAACGCTTTCGCTCACGAGGCTGGTATTCACCAGGACGGGATGCTGAAAGACCGCACCACCTATGAGATCATGAACCCGGCTATGATCGGGATCAGCAAGAGCAACCTGGTGCTGGGCAAGCATTCCGGGCGGCACGCTTTTCGCCAGCGCCTGGAAAGCCTGGGCTATGTCCTTTCCAAGGAAGAGCTGAACAGCGCTTTTAACAGCTTTAAAAAGCTGTCAGATAAAAAAATGAATATAACCAGTGAGGATATAGAGGCGATTATTGAGGAAGAAATGAGCCGCCTGCCGCATGCCTTTGCGCTGGATTATCTGCATATCTCCAGTGGTACCGCGGTAGTGCCGACCGCCACTGTGGGTTTAAGGCGGGACGGGCAGCTTTCTGAGGAGGCGGCCTGCGGCAACGGGCCCGTGGACGCCATCTGCAAAGCGGTGGATAAGATCACCGGGATCAACTGCACCATGATCAGCTGGGGAATCAATGCCGTCACCTCCGGCAAGGACGCTCTCGGGGATGTTAACCTGAAGGTCACCACCGACGGTTGCAAAGTATTTACCGGCAGAGGCATCAGCACCGATATTCTGGAAGCGAGCGCCAAAGCCTATATCAACGCAGTCAACAAACTTATCTGGGACTCAATGCACACAGAAAGAGAAGTGGGAAGTGAGAAGTGAGACGTGGGATATTGGGATATGGGCCGTGAGACGTGGGACGTGGGTATATCCTGCATTCCACCGGGGTCTAATATTGCAGGTACGGATTTATCCAGACGATTGTTCGAATGAATTCGAACCTACAATTTGTGTAGTCAGACGTTAGACACAGGTGTTATGCTTATATTCCTGTGGTCTTTAACCCATAAGGGTGTTTTTTAGTCCCGTGTCTCAACTTTACAAATATTAGGTGCGGATTTATCCACACAAGACAGGAAATTAGGAGTTGAGCTAAGATGCCGATGACCATCACGGAAAAAATTCTTGCGGCGCACGCCGGCAGGGAAAAGGTGGAGCCCGGCGAGTTGATTAACGCCAGGGTAGACCTGGTGCTGGGCAACGATATCACCGCGCCTGTGGCTATCAAAGAGTTCGAAAAAATAGGCGCCCCCGGTGTTTTTGACCGGGAGCGGGTAGCACTGGTGCCGGACCATTTTGTTCCCAACAAGGATATTAAATCTGCCGAGCAGTCCAAACAACTGCGGGAATTTGCCAGGGAACACAATTTGGTTAACTACTTCGAAGTGGGTGTCTCAGGTATAGAGCACTGCCTGCTGCCCGAGCAGGGACTGGTAGGACCCGGCGACCTGGTTATCGGCGCCGACTCGCACACCTGCACCTACGGCGCGCTCGGGGCTTTCTCCACCGGCGTCGGCAGCACCGACCTGGCGGCGGCCATGGCTCTGGGTGAAACCTGGCTTAAGGTGCCGGAGTCGATCAAATTCATATTTGACGGGGAACTGCAGCCCTGGGTGGGCGGCAAGGATTTGATCCTGCACATCATCGGTGATATTGGAGTGGACGGGGCGCTGTACCAGGCTATGGAATTCGCCGGCCCGGCTATTGAGAAACTGTCCATGGACGGCCGTTTTTCCATGTGCAACATGGCTATAGAGGCCGGCGGCAAAAACGGCATTATCGCTCCCGATGAGATTACCCGCGCCTATGTAGAAGGCCGCTGCAAGCGCCCGTATAAGTTTTACAAGAGCGATCCGGACGCGCGGTACGCCAGGGTTTACCGTTATGACGCTTCACAGATTGAGCCCCAGGTAGCCTTTCCCCACCTGCCGGAGAACAGCAGGCCGGTCAGGGAGGCGGGGCACGTGGAAATCGACCAGTCGGTAATCGGCTCGTGCACCAACGGGCGGATGGAAGACTTGAGAGAAGCGGCGAATATTTTAAAGGGCAGGCAGGTCCACAAAAATGTGCGCTTGATTGTTCTCCCCGGCACCCAGGAGATCTACCTCCAGGCCTTGCGTGAGGGATTAATTGAAATCCTGGTCAAGGCCGGCGCCGCTGTGAGCACTCCCACCTGCGGGCCCTGCCTGGGCGGGCATATGGGCATCCTGGCCAAGGGCGAGCGCTGCATCGCTACCACCAACCGCAACTTCGTGGGCCGGATGGGACACACGGAGAGCGAGGTTTACCTGTCCAACCCGGCGGTGGCTGCCGCTTCAGCCATACTGGGCCGGATTGCCGGACCATGGGAGGTGTTATAGTATGGAAATTAAAGGAAGAGTGTGGAAATACGGTTCAGATGTGGACACTGACGCTATAATACCGGCCCGTTACCTTAACACCTCCGACCCGGAGGAACTGGCCAGGCACTGTATGGAAGACGCCGATCCGGCCTTTCCCGCCGGTTTTAGGGCCGGCGATATTTTCGTGGCCGGCAAAAACTTTGGCTGCGGCAGTTCCAGGGAGCACGCTCCCATCGCAATTAAAGCAGCCGGCGTTTCCTGTGTAATCGCCAGGACCTTTGCCCGGATTTTTTACCGCAACGCCTTCAACATCGGCCTGCCTATCTTTGAGTCCCCCGAGGCGGCCGAAGATATCCACGAAGGGGATGAGGTGCTGGTGGATGTCGACAGTGGCGTTATCAATAACCTAACTACCGGGAAAACCTACCGGTTTGCCCCGGTACCTCCATTTATGCAGCAGATCATCGCCGCCGGCGGTCTGATCAACTATGTCGCAAATAAATTGGACGTGAGAAGTGAGAAGTGAGAATTGGGAAGTGGGACTGAAGGATAGTGTCTTATGGGTTAAAAGACTCCGAAGGAATGTAAGTACCTACGCCTGACGTCTAACGACCGATTAAAATTGTAGGTTCGAATTCATTTGAACAATTATCCGGATAAATCCGGACCTACAATATTAATGACCCGGGTGGAATGCAGGATATACCCACGTCCCACGTCTCACGGCCCACGACTAAATATAAGGAAGGTCTGGAAATGTACAAAATTGCTGTTTTGCCGGGTGACGGGATCGGCCCGGAAATAAGCGCCCAGGCTGTCAGAGTACTGGAAGCCGTGGCGCGCCGGTTTAACCGGGACTTCTATTTTACCTCCGGACTGGTTGGCGGAGCCGCTTATGATGAAACGGGTTCCCCGCTGCCTGAAAAAACCCTGGCCCTGTGCCGCGACAGTGACGCTATCCTGTTTGGAGCGGTAGGGGGGCCGCGCTGGGACCACCTGCCGGTCAACCTGCGTCCCGAAGTCGGTGGGATCCTGGCCCTGCGCAAGGAATTGGGCTTGTATGCCAACCTGAGGCCGGTAAGAGTATTCCCGGCCCTGGCGGGCGCTTCCACCCTCAAACCGGAGGTTGTGTCCGGGGTGGACCTGGTTATTGTGCGTGAGCTGACCGGTGGGCTGTACTTCGGGAAAAAATACAGGGAGCCGCTGCCTGACGGCGGTACCCGTGTGGTTGACACGCTGGAATACACCACCTCCGAGATCGAGCGGATCGCCCGTGTGGCCTTCAACCTGGCCCGGCAGCGCCGCGGTAAGCTGACTTCTGTTGATAAAGCCAACGTTCTTGAAAGCTCCCGCTACTGGCGGGAAGTAGTGACCGGCGTCAGCCGCGATTACCCTGATGTGAGCCTGGAACACATGTATGTCGACAACTGCGCCATGCAGTTGGTTAAAAACCCGAAACAGTTTGACGTCATGGTTATGGAAAACATGTTCGGCGATATCCTGAGCGACCAGTCCTCAGTGCTGTCAGGTTCCCTGGGCATGCTGGCATCCGCCAGCCTGGGCGGCAATACAGGACTTTACGAGCCGATCCACGGATCGGCGCCGGATATTACCGGGACGCGGCAGGCCAATCCCATTGCTTCCATCCTGTCCGGCGCCATGCTGCTGCGGTTCTCCCTGCAGCTGTCAGAAGAGGCGGACTGTATTGAGAAAGCGGTCGCTGAGACGCTTAACCAGGGCTATCGCACCGCCGACATCGCCCAGCCGGGCATGCCGCTAGTCAACACAACCCAAATGGCCGACCAAATCATAGCACAAATAGAAATGAGAAGTGCCCACTTCCACATCAGCTAAGAGGTGCAGGCATATGTCATCAGTGCAAATTTACGATACAACCCTCCGTGACGGTTCACAAGCGGAAGGGATCTCCTTTTCCTGTGAAGACAAGATTAAAATAGCCTTGAGTCTGGACAAAATAGGCTTTCATTATATTGAGGGCGGCTGGCCCGGTTCCAACCCCAAGGACCTTGATTTTTTCAGCTTAATCCGGAGCCACAGCCTGAAAAACGCGAAGCTGGCGGCTTTCGGCTCTACCCGCAAGGCTTCCCTGGCCGCTGAAAACGACCCGAGCATCCTGGCCATTCTTGATTCCGGCGTCCAGGTGGCGACCATCTTCGGCAAGTCCTGGGATTTTCATGTGCGCGAGGCCCTGGGCACCACCCTTGAAGGCAACCTGGCCATGATCAGGGATACGGTGGCCTTTTTAAAGAGTAAAGGGCTGGAGGTTTTTTACGATGCCGAGCACTTCTTCGACGGGTGCAAGGCCAACCTGGCATACGCCCTGAAAACTATTGAGGCGGCGCAGGAGGGCGGCGCTTCAACAATTATTCTATGCGACACCAATGGGGGCAGCCTCCCCCTGGAGATAAAAGAGTTTGTGGAACTGGCCGCCGGGCGGCTCAGCTTACCGTTGGGCATTCACGCCCACAATGACGGGGACCTGGCTGTGGCCAACTCACTCGTGGCGGTGCAGGCCGGGGCGGTGCAGGTGCACGGCACTGTCAACGGCTATGGTGAAAGGTGCGGCAACGCCAACCTCTGTTCCATTATTCCGAACCTGACCTTCAAGTGCGGCCTGGAGACCATTCCGCGGGAGAATTTAGCCCATCTCACCGAGCTTTCCCGTTTTGTCAGCGAGGTAGCCAACGTGCATCCCGACACCCGCCAGCCGTATGTGGGCATGAGCGCCTTTACCCATAAGGGAGGGGTGCATGTCAGCGCTCTCCTGAAAGATTACAGGTCTTACGAGCACCTGCCCCCGGAACTGGTGGGCAACCGGCGCAGGGTGCTGGTATCGGAGCTGTCCGGCATGTCAAACATGTTGTATAAATATAAAGAGTTAAACCTCCAGGTCGATAAGCAAAGCCCCGAGGGCAAGCGTGTCCTGGAAGAAATAAAAAACCTGGAAAACCAGGGCTACCAGTTCGAGGGCGCCGAGGGTTCTTTTGAGCTGCTTCTGAAAAAGGCCTACAATGGCTACATTGAGCCCTTTACCCTGGAGGCGCTGCGCCTGATGATCGATGTGAAACAGGACGGGACGGCCTATTCCGAAGCTATTATCAAGATGAGAGTCGGCGATAGAGTGGTGCACACCGCCGCCGAAGGCAACGGTCCGGTGAACGCCCTGGACAACGCCCTGCGCAAGGCCCTGGAAAGCTTTTACCCGTGTATCCGGTCCATGCGACTTACTGACTACAAGGTGCGTGTGCTCGACGAAAAGGACGGTACGGGCGCCATGGTGCGGGTGCATATCGAGACCGGCGACGGCCATAGTTCCTGGGGTACGGTGGGAGTTTCCGAGAATATTATCGAGGCCAGCTGGCAGGCGCTGGCCGACAGCCTCGCTTACGGGCTGCTTAAAGGAGATAATCTAGAACAGAAAAAAGATGATAAAGAAGAATAAACACATTAACATGCCGGGGGTGACGCGCTGGTGATCCGTAAATGCGGCAGCAGCGATTTTACACGAATGTATACCATTATCAATGACGCCGCCAGCGCTTACCAGGGGGTTATCCCCGAGGACTGCTTTCATGAGCCTTACATGTCTGAAGATGAGCTGCGGCATGAGATCGACGATGGAGTAGTCTTTTGGGGCTACGAAGACAATGGCGAACTGGTTGGCGTGATGGGTATGCAAAATGTCAAAGATGTTACCCTGATCAGGCACGCGTATGTGCGCACAATCATGCGCAACCAGGGTATCGGCGGCAAACTGCTGTCCTTCCTGCGCACCAAAACTGACCGCCCGGTCCTGATCGGCACCTGGGCGGACGCTGTCTGGGCCATCCGCTTTTATGAAAAACACGGCTTCCGCCTGGTTTCTCAGGCAGAGAAGGACCGGCTGCTCAGGACTTACTGGGTGATCTCCGACCGCCAGATTGAGACCTCTGTAGTCCTCGCTGAACAAAAAACTGTCTAACCGGTTAAAACACCCAGAAAAATTAAACTTCTCCTGCAGGAAACAGCTTCCCCGCTACCGAAATAGGGCACTGCGGGTTTTTTCCATATATAGTGACATAATATTGCTGTTTAAGGATAAAGGAGGTTTCCCCCTTGGAGCAGTTCTGGCTGCCAAGCCTGGACTATCTGAAAGCTGTGCTGAAATTTAATTTGAGCAGCGTGATCGACATCCTGCTGGTAGCTTTTGTCATGTACAGGATTATGATCATGATCAAGGGCACCCGGGCGGTTCAACTGCTCAAAGGAGTCGCGGTCCTGCTGCTGGTTACCGCGATCGCCAGTTTTTTCAACCTGTACACCATCAACTGGCTGCTGGGCAAGGCCATGACCGCGCTGGTCGTGGCGCTGCCGGTGGTGTTTCAGCCTGAGCTGAGAAGGGCGCTGGAAAAGCTGGGGCGCGGCAGGTTTTTAGGCCACAACGTCCTGATTCAGGGGGAAGTCGACGAGACTAAAGTTATCGCGGAAATCACCCGGTCAGTGACTGTCCTGTCGAAAAACAAGATGGGGGCGCTGATCGTTTTAGAGCGGCAAACCGGCCTGGAGGAGTATATCGACACCGGTGTTAAAATTGACGGTATTGTTTCAGCCGAATTCCTGATTAATATTTTCGTGCAGAAGACACCGCTCCACGACGGGGCTGTGATTATCCGGAGAGACAGGGTGGCCGCGGCGGCCTGTTTCCTGCCGCTGAGTGAAAACCCTCACCTTTCCAGCGCCCTGGGCACAAGGCACCGGGCCGGTATAGGCATCACCGAGCATTCCGACGCTGTGGCTGTGATTGTTTCCGAGGAAACAGGCGCCATGTCCGTCTCTGTTGAGGGTATCTTAAGCAGGTATCTGGACGAGGCTGGATTGCAGAAAAAGCTTACTGAGCTTTTAAGAGGCCAACAGTCCGGCTCGCGGTCCTTATTCCGCTACGGGAGGGAGTAGCTTGGCTCGTTTTGACTTGCGCAACAATTCACTCAGGCTGCTTTCCCTGCTGCTGGCCTTTGCCCTGTGGCTTTATGTCAGCAATGAGCAGAACCCGCTCAGGGAAAAAGTCCTGACCATAAATTTGGAGGAAACCGGTCTCTCCCAGAACCTGATCATCACTGGAGGTATGCCTGAGACCGTCAAGGTGAGGGTCCAGGGCAACCGCAACCAGCTGACGAATCTCTCTCCAGTGGATTTCAAGGCCGTGGTGAACATTCCCGAGGGGAAGACCGGTGACTTTTCCGTGCCCGTCCAGGTGAGCACTCCCACGGGGCTGCGGGTGGCCCAGGTTATTCCCGACCAGGTGAACCTGTCTGTCGACAGGATCGTTGAAAAGCAGATTACCGTGGCTGTAAGTCTCAGGGGAACGCCGGCCGAGGGCTTTACCGCCCTGGCCCCGGTCTACCAGCCCAACATTGTTGTGGCCAGGGGGCCTTCCCGCGACATAAACAGCATCAGCCAGGCCACCGCGCTGGTTGACATCCAGGCCGCGGCAAAGGATGTTGACCAGACCATCCAGGTGAACGTGGGCAGTGCCAACGTTACCATAAATCCCGCTGTAGTGCATGTTACGATCCCGATCGTCAGCGCTGTGGCCAACAAAACCGTCCCGGTTGCGCCCCAGGTAAGCGGCAGCCCGGCGGCGGGCTATGCTGTGAAACGCCAGAGCGCTGAGCCTGCGACAGTCCAGCTGTCCGGCGCGGCTGAGGCGCTCAGCGCCATTACCAGCATTAAGACCGAGCCTGTGGATATACAGGGGGCCGACAAGAACATCACTAAAGAAGTGGGACTGACTGTCCCGCAGGGGGTCAGCGCCCAGCCCGGGCGGGTTAAGGTTACTGTGGAAGTGGTCAAGAGTGACTCTGCCGCCACACCGTCCGGCGACAGCGACACCACCAAGCCCAAAACCTGATTTTCAGGGAATTTGACAACAGTTTGCCGCAAAGTTATAATTAGGTGTATTTTTTCGTTGGAAGGGGACTATTTTTGATGGCTGTTTTGTTTGGAACTGACGGTGTGCGAGGGGTTGCCAACCGCGACCTGTCTCCCGAATTGGCCTATAAACTCGGCCGGGCGGGAGCGCATATCCTCACCCGCGAATCCTCCAATAACTGGGTAGTATTGGGAAGGGATACGAGGATTTCCGGCGACATGTTGGAGGCGGCTCTGATCGCCGGAATCTGTTCAGCAGGCGTAAATGTTTTTAAAGTCGGGATCATGCCGACTCCAGTTATTGCTTACTTAACCCGGAAACTTACCGCGGCCGCCGGAGTGGTGATCTCCGCTTCCCACAACCCGGTGGAAGACAACGGTATCAAATTTTTCAGCGCCAGCGGCTACAAGCTGTCCGACCAAATCGAAGCAGAAATCGAGGCACTGGTCCTGGATGAATGCGCCGGGGTGTCCAGCCCCACAGGCGGGGAAGTAGGGCGAGTGTACATGGTGCGTGACGCTCCCGACCGGTATGCGAAATATGCCTGCAGTTCCATCAACACGGATTTGAAAGGGCTTAAAATTGTGGTTGATTGTGCCAACGGCGCGGCCTCCGCTGTTGCCCCGCGCATCTACAGGGAACTTGGCGCGGAAGTGATACCGGTTTTCAGTAATCCTGACGGGTTGAACATCAACCGCGGGTGTGGTTCCACCAACCCTGAGGCGCTGATGGAAGCCGTGGTGTCATCGGGCGCTGATTTGGGCCTGGCCCATGATGGCGACGCCGACCGGGTGCTCGCTGTTGACAGTGCCGGCAGGCTGGTGGACGGCGACCAAATTATGGTCATCTGCGCGCGCAATTTGAAAAAGAAAGACTTACTGGCAAAAAATACGGTTGTAGTGACGGTAATGAGCAACCTGGGACTGCACCTGGCCATGCGGGAATCAGATATCAATGTTGTGGAAACTAAAGTTGGTGACCGCTATGTGCTGGAAGAACTCCTGCGCACGGGAGCCAGGTTTGGCGGAGAACAGTCCGGGCACATCATTTTCCTGGACCACAACACCACCGGCGACGGCATCCTGACCGCCCTGCAACTGCTGTCTGTGGTAAAAGAAGAGGGTCTGCCGCTGGATCAACTGGCCGCACAGATGGAGCGGTTTCCTCAGCTGCTGGAGAATGTGCGGGTACAGGATAAAAACCTGGTGATGAGCAGCCCCGTCCTGGCCAGCGCGATTAAAGAAGAAGAAAAGGCGATGGGCGGTAGCGGTCGCATTCTGGTGCGGCCTTCCGGCACGGAGCCCCTGGTGCGGGTGATGGTGGAAGGAAGAAATTTGGACCAGCTGAAGGAAATAGCCCGCAGGCTGGCGAATACCATATCAGAAATAAAGTAACAGTAAGTTGACATATTTTAGAAAGCCGGCATAATATATTTAATAGGTTGATAGTTCCCGGCTTTTTATCTTTAAGGAGGTGGTAACCGGAAAATAATTCTGACATCCGGCGACTGACGACCGGATTTGCAGGTGCGGCTTCAGTCGCACAATCTATCGTTGGAATCCTGCCCGACAACTAAATACAAGCGCCAGAATCCTTATTCAGTCTCTAACGTCCGACATCCGACATCTGACGACCGAATTGGGGTTGACGAGGAGGGGGTTAATCGAATTTTTCGGCGGGTGCCCCCCGGTCCGGCCGGACCGTCAACGGTATTACAAAACCACCGGGCAACCGGTGGGACAAAATTGCCAGCGGCCAGCGACGGTGTTACCAATACAGGGCAAGTATTGTCATTTTGGCGTGCCCTTAAAAAGTAGCTTTTTTGCCGTGCTTAAAAGAGCCCGGCTTTTTTATTTCTATGTAGTGATTTTATTCACACAAAAGGAATCCAGAATATACCGGCGTCCGGTGTTTGACGCCGACGACCGAATCCGTAGTTGCGACTTCAGTCGCACAACCTATCGTTTTAATCTCTCTTAAAGAAAGAGCAAATTATTGCGATAAGATAAACAAACAAAGCAGATTCTTTTCAGAGCACATTCACTTAGTCAACAACAAGGAGGAGCAAATAAATGTGCGGTATTGTAGGATATATCGGTCCCAAAGAAGCTGTTTCCATTCTGATTGACGGGTTGGAGAAACTGGAATACCGGGGCTACGACTCCGCCGGCGTGGCCGTACCCGGCGACGACAACATCGAGGTATTGAAAAAGGAAGGGAAGCTGGGCAACCTTAGAGAAAATCTGAACGGCCACAACTACAGCGCCAATGTCGGCATCGGGCACACCCGCTGGGCCACCCACGGCAGGCCGTCTGATGAAAACGCCCACCCCCACACTGATTGCACCGGCAAGTTTGCCGTGGTGCACAACGGGATCATTGAAAATTATCTCAGTTTAAAAGAATGGCTTCAGTCACAGGGCCATGTTTTCAAATCTCAGACCGACACTGAGGTGCTACCCCACCTGATCGAGCAGTTTTATGAGGGGGACCTGGTGGACGCGGTGCTGAAAGCCGTTGCCAAACTGGAGGGTTCATTTGCCATGGCAGTGGTTTCCTCTCACGAACCTAACAAACTGGTTGCCGTCCGGCAGGACAGCCCGCTGGTGGTGGGTCTTGGTGAGGGAGAATACTTCCTGGCCTCGGATATCCCGGCCTTACTCAAACACACCCGGATGACTTACATCCTCAACGACGGCGAGGTAGCGGTGCTGGAAAACGACCAGGTCGAGGTTATGGACCTCTCCCGCAACAGAATTAAAAAGAACGTGCTGGAAGTGAACTGGGAAGCCGGGCAGGCCGAAAAGGGCGGCTACGATCACTTCATGCTGAAAGAGATTTACGAGCAGCCCAAAGCCCTGCGGGACACCCTGAGCGGCCGGATCTCGCACGATAGCTCTGAAGTGACCCTGGATGAGGTGAAAATTACCCCGGAAGAAATCAGAGGTTTGAAAAAGATCTTTATCACCGCCTGCGGCACCGCTTATCACGCCGGGTTCGTGGGCAAATACGTCATTGAAAAGCTGGTGCGGCTGCCGGTAGAGGTGGACATTGCCTCAGAGTTCCGCTACCGCCAGCCGATTATCGAGCCGGGCACGCTGGTGATTATTATCAGCCAGTCCGGCGAAACCGCCGACACCCTGGCCGCCCTCCGGGAAGCCAAAAGGCAGGGAGCGCGCATCGTGGCCGTGACCAACGTGGTGGGCAGCTCGGTTTCCCGTGAGGCCGACGACGTGATTTACACCTGGGCCGGCCCCGAGATTGCCGTGGCTTCAACCAAGGCTTATACCACCCAGCTGGCGTCCATGTACCTTTTAGCCATGCACCTGGCCGCCGTCCGCGGCACGCTGCCGGCTGAGGAAATAAAAGAAATCCTCCAGGAAATGAAGAACCTGGCCGCCAAGGCCCAGACAATTGTGGACGACGCAGTTGAAATCAAGGATTTCGCCAAAGAAATATCAACCTGCAAAGACCTGTTTTACCTGGGCCGCGGCCTGGACTATGCCGTTGCTATGGAGGGCTCTTTAAAGCTGAAAGAAATCTCCTACATTCATGCTGAGGCCTACGCCGCCGGTGAGCTGAAGCACGGCACCCTGGCCCTGATCGAGGATAACGTGCCGGTGGTGGCCCTGGCCACCCAGCAGGACCTTTTCGACAAGACGGTCAGCAATATCCAGGAAGTCAACGCCCGTGGCGCCTCTGTACTGGCCCTGGCCATGGAAGGGCACAGGGAAGTGGAAAAGGTGGCCGACAAGACCATCTACATCCCGCAAACCCACTCGATATTGGCGCCGATTCTGACCGTGATTCCGCTGCAGCTGCTGGCCTACCATACTGCAGTGGCGAGAGGGTGCGACGTGGATAAGCCACGCAACCTCGCAAAATCCGTTACTGTGGAATAGAGGGGTATCTGTAATACAACAGCTCTGGGTAAAGGCGGTCTGATCAGCATTCCCGATATCTACATCAAACTTCCCTATGACACCACAAACCGGAGAGGTCAGCCCATGAGACGCTGGCGGTATGTTCCAATTGCAGCTGTTGCATCCACGTACCGGAAAGAGCCGGTTAATGTGGATGGTATTATTCAAGAGGAAGATGAAAGTGCCACTTACCAGGATGCCTATTTGTTGATCAGCAACCGGCATGATGTGCCGGAAGAAGTTGCAGCTGTTTATGTCAAACGCTGGCGAATTGAAGTGTTTTATCGCACGATTAAACAGGAACTGGGACTTACAAACTGCCATTCGTGGTCGGAAGAAGCACATTTTGCGCACATGGAACTACTTTTTACTGTAGGAACGCTATTATGCTACGCAAGATGGGAATGCAATAAAGAAGGCGCCGAAGAAGCCCTATCCCACCGCGAAATGGTCAGGTACTTATTCAACGCCAGTCACCGGATTTGCTGTTACGAACAACAAATCCAAGTCTATTTTGACACAACTGGCGATCGGTTTTCAAGGTTCATCGAAAAATTTTGGCCTCCACATCCATTTTTGTGGTTGTGGAATTGGTGTCATTTACCTATAACTGCATAACTCATGTAGAGCAATATAGCAGTATTTATAGAGCAAAATTTTGTCCGGATAAAAACCGGACAAAAATCTTTCCTTTTTTCTCACGTCTCAAACCGCAGGTACGAATTTATTCGTACAATGGCTTTGTTGAAGCAAAAAGAACGTCCCCTTGCTTCCCCCTTATTAGAACAACTTGGCGGCGTCTTCCTGAGTGAAACAGATCGGGAAGATGGCGGTAAAACCGGCAATGTCGAAGACCTCTTTGACGTGCTCTTTGAGGCATGACAGCGCCACTTTGCCACCGATGCCGTTGGTTTTCTTCGCGGCCATGAGGAGCACCCTTAAACCCGCGCTGCTGATGTAATCCAACTGGTTAAAATCCAGGATGAAAAACTTTTCCCCTCCGTCCAGGGAATCCATCAACTTTTTCTCCAATATACCTGAAGTGCTCGCATCAAGCCTCCCGTTAAGCTCCAGAATAATAACAGACCCGCTCTTGCTTTCCTGGATTTTCATAGTGATTCCCCCTGCGAAAATTTTGTTCAGTTTATTAGGCGCCTGGTACCTAACTTATGAATTTATTAACTTATTGAGTACCTGACGCAAATATGATATCTTGGGCCGGTGTCAATTCAACTTCTTCTTAAGCAGCAGTACATTTTTCCCCTGTTGTCTTTCATATTTCAACTCCTCCATCATTTTCCGGACAAAATGAATTCCCAATCCCCCTGTCTTTCTTTCTTCCAATGGCGCGTTTAGGTCCGGTTCAGGAACTTCTAAAGGATTAAAGGGCGTACCGTCGTCTTCCACTCTGATGTTCAGCTCTTTCCCTTTAATTAACAGGTAAATACTGATCAGGTGTTCGTCATGATCCTCAAATCCATAGGATACGATGTTGGTAAAGATCTCGTCCAGGGCCAGGTTTACGTCCATGATGGTTTTTAGCGGCAGGTGGTGAGAGTATCCGAATTCTTCCAAAGCAAGGCTTAACCGCTCCAGTTCGGAAAGGTTGTTTTTTAGTTCGATCCAAGCTTCATTGACCAAGGTAACTTACCATCCCTTCCTTTGGACCACTGCTTTTCGCCTATCGCCCGGGCATTCCCTTTTTATTTTAAAACATATCACAGTTAAAAGATATTCTCTTTTTCCACTGAGAAACAAATCTATAATCCCTGATTATTAAAAACCTTCATGAAGAAGCCCGGCAGGAGGAGTTGGAAACACCGGCAAAGAATAATTTAGCATAAGATCAAAGTTTTGAGAACTCAAAATCGAATGGTAGCGATTTATGAAGGAGCAGGTTCAAATTCATGCAGATGAATTTATACCGCAAAAAAGCCCTGGACCATCTTGAAACACCTGGGCAACTGGATACGCTGATGACGGTAACCACCCCGCGCGGGTGGCTGGCGCTGGCCGCCATCGGCTTTTTGCTGGCCGCGGCCATTATCTGGGGAACACTGGGCAGTTTGTCCGTCCACGTGGCCGGACAGGGAATTATCCTCCGGCCGGGGGGAATTGTCCAGGTCGCTGCAATGACCGGCGGGCAGGTCAGCGAAGTCCGGGTGGCGCCCGGTGACCTGGTCCAGCCGGGCGAGGCGTTGATCAGTGTCGACCGGCCTGAACAGGCTGAAGACCGGCCCGCCTCGCAGGGCCAGCCCGGGGAGGAGGCGCAGGGGTCGCGGGTAGTCAGCCCCCGGCCCGGCCGGGTACTTGACGTGCTGGTGAAAAAGGGCGACCTGCTCCAGGCCGGGGAGCCGGTTTTGATCCTGGAGCCTGACGCCGGCGGGGAGGACCTGGAGGCTGTCATTTACGTCCCTGCCGAAGAAGGCGAGAAGATCAGCCAGGGTATGGACGCCCTGATTTCGCTCAGCGTGGCCAAAAAGGAAGAATACGGGTACCTGCGGGGCCAGGTCAAGTCCGTGGCCGGATATCCGTCCACCTTTGAGGGTGTGGCCCGCGAAGTGGGCAGCAAGGAACTGGCCCGGCAGTTGATGGGAACCGGGGCGCCTATTGCGGTGCGCGTAAGCCTTACGCGGGACCCCGGCGCCCCCAACGGCTACCGCTGGACCAACGGGCAGGGGCCGGACATGCGGATCAACAGCGGGATTCTTTGTCAGGGATTGATTACCGTGCGCAAGGTGCGGCCGATTGCCTTGCTCTTTCCCGCGTTAGCGGAAAGGGGACACGTAACCATTCAGTAAACCCGGTGGAGGCACGGCGTTATCGTTAGCGAACGATACGGGGACACACCGTCATTTGAAGGTAGGGCATGAGATGTAAGAACCCACGGTTAAAATGTCTCACGTCTCACGATCCCAAACGAGAGGTTTAAAATATGAATTTCTCTTTATGGCCAAGCCGCCCCGGCCTAGATAAAGAGCCGTCCAGAGAAACGAAACGATATAAAAAGGCCAAGCCGCCGGCGCGGCGGGTCAAGACCCCCACGGTCCTGCAAATGGAAGCCGTGGAGTGCGGGGCGGCCAGCCTGGCCATGATCCTGGCTTACCACGGGCGCATTGTTCCCCTGGAGGAATTGCGCCACGCTTGCGGAGTGTCCCGGGACGGCAGCAAGGCCAGCAATATTGTGAAAGCGGCCAGAAGTTACGGCTTAATAGCCGGCGGCTACCGCCGGGATCCCGACGGGCTGAAAGAAATGCGGTTTCCCATGATCATTCACTGGGAGTTCAACCACTTCGTCGTCCTGGAGGGTTTTAAGAAGGGCCGGGTTTACCTGAACGACCCGGGCCAGGGTACCCGGACGGTTTCGGAGGAAGAGTTCGACCGGTCCTTTACCGGCATCGCGCTCACTTTCGAGCCGGGGCCGGATTTCCGGCCCGGCGGGGTGAAGCACGGCCTGATCCCGGCCTTGCGCCGCCGGCTGTCCGGTCTCGAGCCGGCCCTGGCCTACGTCGTGCTGGCCAGCCTGTTCCTGCTCCTCCCGGGCATGGCCATCCCCACCTTCACCCGGGTCTTTGTGGATTATGTCGTTGTTGGTGTGGCGGGCTACTGGCTGCCGGCGCTGCTGGCGGGGCTGGGACTGACGGCCGTCCTGCAGGGAGCCCTGACCTGGTTGCAGCAGTATTACCTGCTGCGGCTGGAGACCAGGCTGGCCCTCAGCACTTCCAGCCGGTTCTTCTGGCACGTGGTCCGTCTTCCCGTGGATTTTTTCTCCCAGCGCTATCTCGGCGACATCGGGAGCAGGGTGGCGCTCAACGACCAGGTTGCCCGGCTGCTGTCGGGAGACCTGGCCAGCACGGCCGTAAACCTGGTGGTGGTGTTTTTTTACCTGGCGATAATGAGCCAGTACGACCTCGTATTGACTGCCGTGGCTGTTCCCCTGGCCCTCTTAAACATAGCCTTTTTGAAATACGTGTCCCACCGAAGGGTGATTGAGAATCAAAAGCTTTTGCAAGAAACAGGCAAGCTGTCCGGGGTTACCTTCTCCGGCCTGCAAATAATCGAGTCCATTATGGCAAGCGGACAGGACACGGAGTTTTTTAACCGTTGGGCCGGCTATATGGCCAGGGTTCTCCGTTCCGAGCAAAGTCTCGGAGTTACCAGCAAGTACCTGGCTGTTTTTCCCACCCTGGTGACCGGTTTTTGCAATACGGCCATCCTGGCTGTAGGCGGGCTGCGGATTCTGGACGGCCATCTTTCCATCGGCATGCTGGTGGCTTTTCAGGGCCTCATAGCAAGTTTCATGGGGCCTTTCGGCAGCATGGTCAACCTGGGGGCCACCCTGCAGGAAGTGGAAGGGAGCATGAAACGCCTGGACGACGTGCTGCAGTACCCGCTGAGCAGAGAGTTGGCAGCAGCCGGGGAGGGCCGCGCCGTTGGCGGTCCGGACACTCTCCCAAATGGAGCGCCCGTCGCAGCGCCGGCAGCCGGGGAGGATGAACCCGGGGCCGTCGGCGAAACCCCGGCCAAACTGGACGGGTACGTTGAATTCCGCAATGTGACTTTCGGCTACAGCCGCCTGGAACCGCCCCTGATCGAGGATTTCAGCATGACTCTGCGCCCCGGCGACCGGGTGGCCCTGGTGGGCGGGTCCGGCAGCGGCAAGTCCACGCTGGCCAAGCTGCTGGCCGGGCTTTACGAGCCTTGGTCCGGAGCTATACTTTTTGACGGAAAGCCCCGCCAAGCCTGGCCGCGCCGGGTGATCTGCAACACGGTGGCCTTGGTGGACCAGGATATCAGCCTGTTTGAAGGAACCATCCGGGAAAATATTACCCTTTGGGACCATTCCGTTCCGGACGCCCACGTGGTCCGGGCGGCGAAGGACGCCTGTATTCACGACGATATTATGGCCCGCGGCGGCGGTTACGCCCACCTGGTGGAAGAGGGCGGGCGCAACTTCAGCGGCGGGCAGCGCCAGCGCCTTGAGATTGCCAGGGCGCTGGCCGGTTCCCCCACCGTTCTGGTTCTGGACGAGGCTACCAGCGCCCTGGACCCCGTGACGGAAAAAGAAGTAGATGACAGCCTGCGGCGCCGGGGCTGCACCTGCCTGATTGCCGCCCACCGTCTCAGCACCATCCGGGATTGCGACGAGATCATTGTTTTGGAAAACGGCAAGGTAGCGCAGCGGGGCACCCATGAAGAGATGAAAGACGTAGAGGGGCCCTATGCCCGTTTGATCAGGGAGCAGTAAATCAGAAGTCAGTAGTTAGAATAAAAATGAATTTTAGAATTTAAAAGAAGAAGTAAGTGAAGTATCTTCTTCGCGCTTATATATTTTAGTTAGTTTTCATTCTGTATTCTGACTCCTGACTTCTGTATTCTTAAAGAACGCCGGAGGTTTCGGACATGCCGGAAGGACTGGAACAAATCATGCTGGGAGCAGCAGCCGTGGAAGTAAGCGGCGGCCGGCCCTTTTTGCTGGCCGGTCCGGACGCGGCCTGGTTCGTCCGGGAGGGCCCGGCCGATATCTTCGCCGTTCAGGTGCGGGACGGTGAGCCGGTGGGCCGGCGGGAACACCTCTTCCGGGCGGAGCCCGGTTCCGTACTGTTCAGTCTGGATCCGGAACGCTACGGCAAGGATCTCGGGCTGCTGGTGGTGGGTAAGGAAGCCTCTTTCCTGAAAGTAGCCGTTACCAGCCTGCGGGAAGCCGCCCGTGACCCCCGCCGCGCCGGGAAAATCGCCGCCCTGATCGACAATTGGGTGGCGGGGCTGGCCGAAGGCATCTGCCGGGAAGTTCCCCCACTGACGTACCGGGAGCTGCAGCCGGGGGATGTAACGGTCGGGGAGGAACTGCCGCTGCGCCCCCGCCGGAAGGTGCTCTGGGTTAAACACGAAGAAAGCAACTTGACGGAGTTTTCCATGCTCCTTTCCAGCATCAGCACGGTGGTCAAAGGAGACGTTTTCTTTCCCGTCACCGCCTACACCTGGCTCTACTCCATCGGCGAAAACCGGATCAAAGTGCTGGACACGGCCGGCTTTCTCCGGCAGGATGCGGACTGGTCCGGCCTGGAAGAGTTCCACAAGCTGGCCCTGGACATCATCGTCCTGAACCGGAAGCAGGCCCGGCTGGACGAACGGCAGCTATTACATAAGAGGACGGACCAGGAGCAGGCTTTCGCCCGGAAGGCCTTCACCCGCCTGGCCGCTTCGGTGGAGGACGGGCGGAAGAAGGCCGGACCGGAGGGCGACGGCAGTGACGCCCTGCTGCAGGCGTGTATGCTGGCGGGCGAAGCGGCGGGCATTAAGATAGTCGCCTCACCGTTTTCCCGCGACGGCCGGAGCAGGGACCCGCTGGGCGACATTGCCAGGGCCTCGCGGGTCAGAACCCGCCGGGTCACGCTGAACGGGGAGTGGTGGACCCGGGACAGCGGGCCCATGGTGGCGTTCATGGAGGAAGACGGCCGGCCGGTGGCTTTGCTGCCCGCTTCCCCCCGGGCCTACACCATTTACGACCCCCGGGAGGGAGCGACTTTGCCCGTGACCGCCGGGACGGCCCGCAGGCTTAAATTATCGGCGTATAGTTTTTTCCGCCCTTTTCCGGCCCGCGCCCTCTCCCTGTGGGACCTGCTAAAATTCTGCGCCGGCGCCGGCTGGAAGAGCGATGTGGACACGGTGGCGCTGATGGGCATGGCGGGCGGCCTGCTGGGCCTGGCCCTGCCGGTGGCCACCGGCTTTTTCTTTGACAGCGTCATCCCGGGCGCGGAGCGGGGGCAGCTTTTACAGCTGGTCCTGTTCCTGCTGGCCGCGGCGGCGGCGGTCGGCCTGTTCAAAATGACCGAGGAAGTGGCTCTGCTCCGCATTGAGGGGAAGATCACCGTCTCCCTGGAGGCCGGCCTGCTGGACCGGCTGTTAAGCCTGCCGCTGCCCTTTTTCCGCCGTTATTCCGCCGGAGATCTGGCGGTCCGGGCCGGCAGCGTCAATACCGTCATTCGTAGTATTTTCCAGATGGGCCTATCCTCCCTGCTTGGAGGTATTTTTTCCTTTTTCAACCTGGGCCTGCTGCTCTTCTACGACGCCAGGCTGGCTTCAGTGGCCGCGGTCCTGGTGCTGGCGGCCGTCACCGTAACCATCGTCCTCAGCCTGGGACAGTTGCGCTATCAAAAGGAACTCGCTGAAATCCAGGGGAAAATATCATCCCTGGTGATGCAGGTGTTGGGCGGGATTGCCAAGTTCCGCGTGGCCGGGGCGGAAAACAGGGCCTTTTACCTGTGGGCCGGGGAGTTTGCCCGGCAGCGCCGGGTGAGCTTCCGCGCCCGCCTCAACGCCAACTGCCTTACTCTGTTCAACACGGTCTTCCCCGCCCTGACCTCCATGGCCATCTTCGCCGCCTACGCCTCCATGGCCGGCTCCGGGCTTTCCACCGGCCGGTTCCTGGCCTTCATCACCGCCTTCGGTGGATTTCTCGCCTCCATGCTGACGCTCTCCTCGACAGTTCTCCAGATTTTGAGCATCGTGCCGGTCTACGACCGGGCCCGGCCTATTTTGGAGACGGCGCCGGAAGTGGACGACAGCAAGGCCGACCCGGGGGAGCTAAAGGGGGACATCGAAGTGAGCCACGTCAGCTTCAGCTACAGCCCGGACGACCCTCCCGTGCTTCAGGACGTATCCATGCGCGTCCGGCCGGGCGAGTTCGTGGCTGTCGTGGGGCCGTCGGGGAGCGGCAAGAGCACCCTGCTGCGGCTGCTGCTGGGCCTTGATCAGCCTTCATCCGGGGCCGTATACTACGACGGCCAGGACCTGGCGGGCCTGGACGTGCGGGCCGTGCGCTCCCAGTGCGGCGTTGTAATCCAGAACAGCCGGCTCATGGCCGGGGACATCTTTACCAACATCGCCGGGCTGGCCAACCTGTCCATGAACGACGCCTGGGAAGCCGCCCGCATGGCCGGCGTCGAAGAAGAGATCCGCCGGATGCCCATGGGCATGTTTACCATGATCAGCGAGGGGGCCACCAACATTTCCGGCGGGCAGCGGCAGCGGCTGCTCATCGCCAGGGCCATTGTCAAAAAGCCCCGCCTCGTCTTCTTCGACGAGGCCACCAGTGCTCTGGACAACCACAGCCAGGCCGTCGTCAGCCGCAGTTTGGAAAAGCTGCAGGCCACCCGGGTGGTGATCGCCCACCGCCTGAGCACCATTATCAACGCCGACCGGATCTACGTGCTGGACAAAGGCCGGGTAGTCCAGAGCGGCAGTTACGAGCAGTTAATGCGGGAGGAAGGACTGTTTGCCGATATGGCCAGGCGGCAACTGGCCTGAGGAGTGAGTCACGGGTACGGTTTAACAGGTTTGCGGAAAGGTAGGGATGAAAAATAGAAAGCATTTTGGAACTACTTATCACCCTGATAAAAAACATGTCTGTTATCATAGTTCTGGCTTATGTCGTAACCAGGAGCCGTGTTTTTACCTCAATATTAAAAGGGGAGCTCGATTTAAAAAATCAGTTGTGCCTGATAGGTGTATTCGGGTTGTTTTCCATTTACGGAACCCTGAGCGGAATACAGCTACTGGGCGCTATTGCCAATATAAGAGATCTGGGGCCGATGATAGCCGGCCTGATGGGAGGCCCTATTGTCGGTTTGGGAGCCGGACTCATAGGAGCGGCGCACCGCTACTTCCTGGGCGGGATGACAGTCCTTCCCTGTACTATTTCCACCGTTATCGCCGGTCTGGCCGGTGGAATGATCTTCGTCCTGCGCCGGGGACAACTGCCCGGGGTGGCTTTCGCCGCGCTTTTTGCCGCCTTGATGGAGTCTTTGCACATGGGGCTGACACTGCTTTTGGCCAGTCCTTACCAGGCCGCCCTGGCCCTCGTTAAACAGCTGTCCCTGCCCATGGTGCTTGCCAATTCACTGGGAATCGGTATTTTTACTTTTATAGTTGCGAACCTGATCAAAGAACGGGAAACTGAAGCCGTTAAAAAGCGCATAGAAGGAGAGCTGCAGGTTGCCCGGGAAATTCAGATGAGCATTGTGCCCAAGATTTTCCCGCCTTTTCCCAACAGAAAAGAATTTGACATCCACGCCGTTCTCGAGCCCGCCAGGGAAGTGGGGGGGGATTTATACGATTTCTTCCTGTTGAATGAGGACACCCTTTGCTTTCTGGTGGGGGATGTTTCCGGCAAAGGGGTGCCGGCGTCTTTATTCATGGCGGTGACCAAGACCCTGTTAAAGGCCAGGGCGCATGAAGAATTAACGCCAGAGCAGATCCTTGACGCTGTAAATAATGAATTGTGTGCGGATAATGACTCTGCCATGTTTGTAACAGTGTTTCTGGGAATCTTACATATTCCTTCGGGGCACGTAAAATGCAGTAATGCCGGACATAACCGGCCCTTTGTCCTGAGAGCGGACGGCAGCCTGGAAAAGCTGCCGAAAATGCGGGGGATCGCCCTGGGGGTTATGGAGGGTTTTTCATTTGCTTCTTACGATTTTAGCCTGCAGAGGGGAGATACTATCCTGCTCTATACAGACGGGATAAATGAGGCCATGAACCCGGCAGGGGAGTTGTTCGGCGAAGAAAGACTGGAAGAAATTCTTAAAAATAACATTAATGCCGCTGCCGCCGGGTTGACCAGGGCATTGAAAGACGCGGTCCGGGATTTCGCCGGCGGGGCGGAGCAGTCCGACGACATTACCGTTATGGCGCTCAAATGGCATCAGGGGACGCCGTTGAAATGTCAGGAGCAACATTCTTGATTCTTCCCTCTATTCGGGCGGTAATACGGCCAGCCTGCCGTATGTTTTCGGCTAAAGCATCCGGAGCAGAATGTGGGTGTCGGAGAAAACAACCGTTTTGCAAACGTCAAATCCATCACCGCCCGCTGCCACAAAGTTGATGGCGGCAACCCTGTATGTTTTGACGGTGTCCCTCATGTCCACGGGCGTGCCGTCGGTTTTGCTGATGCTCTCGCTCCTGCTGCCGGCGGGCGCGCCGGGGTTATAGGCAAAAGTCAGGCCGGCCGCCTGGATGCCTTTACCACCGTCACCCACGGCTTGTTCCAGCAACGCCTTGATCCGGGCGCCGGTCCGGCACAGGACCGAAATTTTAGGCGACTCCTCAACGACTCCTTGTACCCCAGGGACCTTTCAACTTGCGATTTCATTCTGTAACAAAAACTTTATTTATATCTTCTCACTTAACCATCACAAAGTTCTGCGACTTCCATCTTCTCAGGCAATCAAAAATTTTGCGCCACTTAGTATAATTAACAGACTTTACTCTTATTGATCAGGTATTGCTCTCACTGATCATGTAGTGGCATTTGGCGCAAAACTTCCGATTAATCCCTTGGAGAACCTCCATTTCCGCAAGTCTTTGCCATTCCTGTGCGCGTGTATGGTTATCCATACAGCAATAATCCCTCTTGCGCAATTTGTCGCTCAATGGTAGGGGTGGATTTGCGTTGATTAAACTTATTTCTTTTGCTGACGATCACATCCACAGGCATTGTTTTTTTATCCCGAATCGCTCTGTGGATCAACTTCATTGCATCAATTTCTCGAATATCTGTATTCTCCGGTATCACCACATAAATATCCAGGTCTGAATCAGCATGTGGTGTGCCGTTTATATAGGAGCCGAACAGGAATATCTGCTCCACGGGAACGGTATCCACTATGATATCTTTGAGGATGTTCAACTCATCCCTGATCCGTTTTTCCATATCGGTACCCCCATCTGTTTTCAGTATATCCCGATAGCTTCAGTATTACCACCTATCTTAGTTATAATCATTATACCATAATTTCTGGAAAAAAGGTGAGGATTTCGTCACCTAAAATAATCCACCGTTCTCCGTCTAAGTCCTCGAACTTTTCGGTGGTTACATTTTGCTAGAAATAGACTGTCAGCAGCCGTAGCCCCATTTTGATTCCCAGCTCCCGTTCTTCCGGATTCGATTCACAGAAAAATCTCGGCAAGAGCAAAATCATTTCCGTCATCTCGCCACCGTCCTTATCACCGTTCTTGTTATATTGACCGCTGTTTGGGCAAGGTAAAATTTTTTAAGGCCGCAATCCAATATTGCTGCCTCATAGGAATTGAATCATATTTTGCTTTTGTCCGTAAGATTATCCGGGGTATTTATTGTAAACCCTGTACAGGAACACAGCCGCTTCCGCCCTGGTGGTGTTGGCGCGGAGGTTCAGCTTGTCCCCGGAGCCGGCGTTCAGCCTTTCCTTGACCAGGGTGGCCAGGCTGTTTACCGCGTAAGCGGCGATGTCTCCCCTGTCGCTGAATTTATTCTCGCAGGTATAGGTGGAGGGTTTCATGATTATTGCAAGGGGGGAAGCAAGAGAACCGTCCCCTTGCTTCCAGTCCCCTTGCTTCCCCAGGCTACTCGTAAGAAAGCCCGTATCCTGTTCCATACAAAATCCTTTCACCGCTCACATTAGGAATCGAAACCGGTAATTTCCCTTTCGGATTCACCTCCCCGAAAATTGCTCTTATGCCGGCCGGGATATTGGGTCCCTCCGCCGCGCCGTATACGGCAAGATAAGCCTTTACCCCGGGCATGTACATGATGTCGTACGGGTTCCTGATAGCCATGACCGCGAGGGGTTTCCCGGCTGATAGAGCATAGCGGGCCAGGCTCAAGGCAAAGTCCGGCAGCCAGTGTTTGCCCGGAGTCCTGCTGGCCACATCGTAACTGTAGGAGCCCAGCACGACATAATCCGCCGCGTCCACAGCCTGCTTTTGTTCTTCCGTCATAAAAACGAGATCCTGATAAACAAAACCTTTTACCTTTACTTCGCGCAAGCCTTTTTCCGCGATGATCCGGTTTAATTCACGGGTCATCAGGTCAAGCCTGTCGTCCCACGGCGCGAAAAGCACGATATTTTCCCCGTCCGCCAGGGTAAAGGGCAGCATGTTGCCCTCATTTTTGATCAAAGTAACCGCGTCCTCCGCCGCTTTTTTTTCAACCGCCCGGTGGGCCGGTCCGCCCACCACCGATTCGGCGGCTTTTATCCTTTCATCCAGGTCTTCTGTTACTTTGTCTCCCGGAACAAATTTACCGCCTGAAATCTTTACCATGCCTGCGGACAGTTTTAAACGGATTAATCTTTTAACTGATTCGTCAATCCTGGACTCCGGTATCTCGCCGCTTCTCACCGCCGCCAGCAGACCGCTGCAAGCCTGCTCCAGGTCCGCCGGCATCAAGGCGATGTCCGCCCCGGCCTTGATCGCCCTGAGCACTGCCTCCCGCGGCCCGAAATGATCCGTTATGGCCTTCATTTCCAGGGCGTCGGTGATGATGACCCCGTCGAACCCCATCTCTTTTCTGACCAGATCCGTGAGAACCCTATGAGACAGCGTCGCCGGTATGGAAATTTCACTGCCGTTTTTCTGGGAAATCGCCTTTGTGTTATCTACGGCCGGAAATGTGACGTGCGCGGTCATGACCATGTCCACTTTTTGATCAAAGGCCTGCTGAAACGGTTTTAACTCCACCGCTTTCAGTCTGGCCAGATCGTGGGGCACGGAGGGCAGGCCGGGGTGGGAATCGACGTCGGTGTCGCCGTGGCCGGGAAAATGTTTTACCGTGGCGATGACACCGGCGTCGTGCAGCCCGTTTATGTAGGCCGCGCCAAGTTCCGCCACCAGCTGCGGGTCGGAGCCGAACGACCGGATTCCGATGACCGGGTTGTCCGGGTTGATGTTTACGTCAACCACGGGAGCCATATTCACGTTTATCCCCAGGGCGTTCAATTCTTCTCCGATAGCTTTCCCCACTTCGTACGTGTCTTCCGTGGAGCCGGCGGCGCCCAGCGCCATATTGCCGGGCATGACGGCGCCCGTTTGCAGCCTGACCACTCTTCCGCCTTCCTGGTCGGCGGCGATGAAAAGGGGGATATCTACGGAAGCCCTTTGAAGTTGATCCACCAACCTTGCCGCCTGTCCGGCTCCTGCCAAATTTTCCCAAAAGAGGATTACGCCGCCTAAATGATACTTCTTGATGGTCCCGGCGATTTCGCTGTTGATTTCAGTTACGTCCCGGTCCTGCCACTTCCTGAAGGAAATCATGAGCATCTGGCCTATTTTCTCCTCCAGGGTCATTTTGCCGACAAGCCGGTCCAATTCGATGTCCAGCTGGATGGTGGGGTCCGGCCGGCTGATATCCGCCAGGCCGGGAATCTCGCCGGAAGCCCCCGCGCTTAAAGGGGCGGTAAAGAGCGCCAGCAAGAAGCCGGTAAGCCACAAAAAAGATTTTACGCCCCTGTACCGGGCAAATGCTGTTTTATGTAAAAATCCAAGTTTTTCAACAGAAATTCTCACTATTTCATCTCCCCGTAAGATTCATAACTTCACACATAAAAATCCAGACATCCTTGCATCACAGCCTGAAGTCTACAATATTGCATCATCACGTTTTTTGTTTTTACTTATTTTAACTATCACCTAAGATTTTTTTGGCTCTGTTTTCAGATTCTTTTCCCGCCGGTAGCGCGCCTGGACGTAATGCTCCAGGCTGTATTTCCACTCCACGCAGGCCGGCCTGTCTTTGCTGACGAACATGGCCCGGTAGCCGCAGCCTCCCATGCAGATGGGCAGCACCTTGCAGGCCAGGCAGTCCGCGTACTCGAAGGGCTCCCAGGTGAGCCAGCGGATTTCGCGCATCCGTTCACTTTTGCCCCGTTGCCTGAACCCGGCAATATTGCCGATGCGGGCCGGCTTGTCGCCGATCTCGGACCAGCACTTGTACATGTCGCCGTCCGGGTCGAGCACGAAGGCGTTCATCCGGTTGGCCCCGCAGGCGTGGGCGATCCTGGGGTAGTGGGGCGTTTGGCCTTCCTTGAAGCCTCTTTGTCGCAAGGTCTCGCGGAAGGTCTGGTTCAACGCGGTGAACTCTTCCATGCTTGCGCAGGAGCTTTCGATGGACTTGCAGCCCTCCGTGTCGGCCGCAACGTGGCCCAGGTGAATGGAGATGTCTTTCAGGTTGTTTTCCTCCAGGATATCCAGAACTTTTAACGCGTTTTCCATGTTGGAGCGGTCCACGTTGATGCGCAAGCTTACTTCCATCTCATTGGCAGCCAGGAGCTTGACGCCTTCCAGAACCCGGTCGAAGGTGGGGCCGTTGCCGCCTCTGAGCATCCGGCGGCTGTTATGTACATCAGGCGGCCCGTCGAGGGTGATCTGGAAAGAATTAATCCGGCTGTCATTCAGCTTCCGCACCAGGTCCGGGTCTTCAGCGAGCAGGTAGCCGTTGGTGATCATCCCGGCGGAGTAGCTAATCTTGTTCTCCTCGATGACTGCGATTATTTTCTGTGACAGATCAAAGATGATCTCTTGGCCTAAAAGCGGCTCCCCGCCGTACCAGGTAATATGAACGCCTTTTACCGTTTTGGCCGCCTGCTCGATGAACCTCAGCAATTCTTCCCGCACGTTCTCCGGCATGAAGGCGTTTTGCCCGTCCCGCTTTTCGTTTTCCCCCGCCTGTTCGTAGCAGTAGGCGCAGGCGAAGTTGCAGCGCAGGGTGGGGGCGACGGTAAAGCCGATTCCCAGCCGGTCGTATTTGTTGCTGTTATAGGCAAACTTCAGTATTTTCAGCTCGTCGGCCTCGTCGTCCAGGACGAAGCCCCCCTGCTTCAGCGCATCGGCAAAGCGCCTGGCAGGGTCAGGCAGGGTGTCGTAATCGAACCGGGGAAGGTCCAGCAAATCCAGGTGGGTCTTCTTCACTTCGGCCAGGGCGGTGGTGAGGCTGTTGAAGACCATTACCTTCGCCGGGTCGTCCGCGGGCCAGATAAAGTTATACATGGATGGTTTCACTTATTATTACAGCTCCTTAAATGCGTAGTAATACACTATGGATACTTTCGTTTCAGCCAACCGGACAACAAATTCTAAGGCGATAGCTGGATCATGATTATTGCAAAGAGGAAGCAAGAGAACCGTCCCCTTGCTTATGTTGTTTACACATTACCCTGCCTTTAGCTATGAATTTTCTTATAACAGAAGCAACTATAAGTGTCGCCCCCAGCCACGCCGTCCAACTGTTCATCAGTCAACTCGCCGGGATTGACCGGCAGCACCAGGTATACTACCTCAGGCGATTCTTCAACGACTTTGACCTCGACTTCTGCGGGAAGTTGGACACCCAATCGTCCAAGGGCCCCTTTTGGATTCTCGACCAATGCTTTCTTGAATTCCTGGTCTACTTGCGCTTTCTTGATGATTTGTTCCTTCAACTCTTTGCGGGTCACGGGTTTCTTTTCGTTTCCATTCATTTTATTTGCCTCCCTGTTCTTTAAACCTGGCCCGGTTCGACCATCCCGGCTCGCTTTGGCTTACTGTATGTTAATACGTTGCGGCTGGTTTTTTATTACACAAAGCAACAGGATCAACCGGCTAAAATCAACATTTGCTCAAGCCTGCGCACCCGGGCGCTAATAGACCGTATAAGGCCGATCCCGATTTCAGGGTATAACCGGCAGAGGCGCGCCAACTCCCGGCCCTCAAGGGCCAACACCACGGCATCGCCCAGGATAACCTGGGCGCTTACCGGTGAAGGAGACTCGTCGAAAGCACTTGTATCGCCGATGAGCTCTTTGGTCCCCATGACCCCGATGGTGCCTTCACGCCCCGACTGGGATCGGGCGCTGATCTCGATGTGGCCGGCAAGCAGGATATAAACGGTTTGGTTTTGCCTGCCCTCCGTCAACAGGAAACTGCCGTCCGGCCAGGTTTCCACTCTGGCAATGCTGGCGATCAGCCCCAGTTCCTCAACAGAAAGGCCGGCGAAAAGGGGTGTTTCCTTTAATAACAGCACCCGGTCCAACAGTTCAAAATCACGCGCGGTTTCCATATCTTTACGCTCCCTTCTTCGTTCGGCGGCAACCCAGATCTCCTGGAGCCAGTAATCAGCTTTAGCGGCGGCCCTGGCCCGCAAAGCGTCGGGGCGCGGATCTTCTCCATCCAAACTGAGCACGGACGTGAGATACCACGCCAGAGCCTGGGAGAGACTCCGGTCGCCTATCCCTTCGGTCAATATCGCCAAAGCGTTGTCTCTTTTCTCCTCATTCTCCTCCCGCAGGGCCTTGCGTAAAACATTTATGGAGCTTTCCGAACTGAGCCCGGCCAGGACCAGCCAGGAAGCCTCCAGCACTTCCGCCTCTATTTCCTTGATGCGCCGCCCGGCCAGCTCAGCTAAATCGTGGGTCCCCATTTGACGTAAAGCAGGTACCAGGGACAGCATCGACTGGACCTGCTCGACCCGGGTTTTGCATTCATTAAGCGCCAGCTTTTGATTATCCCGGTCGAACAAAAAGTCCTGCAGAGTTTTTATCAATACCTTCCAGGTAGAGGAAGGCGGATTTTTACGCAACTGCTCAATCAGAACCGGTAGAGCGGCCCGGCCCATATCCCGCAGAGCCTTTTCCACGGCGGCGCGATACTCCAGATCGGCCGTCGGGTACCGGGCAAGCATAGCGGGAATCGCACCGGCGCAAGCGAGCTGTCCCAGGGCGGCGGCCGCCGCCGTTCGCGCGCGGGGCGCTTCCCCTTCCGCCAGTTTTGACGTTAACCAGGGGACATACTGCGCATATTTACACTCGCCAATGACGGCACAGGCCAATACCTCACCCTCCGGACCGGAAGCCAGGCAACGCCCAATGACCTGCTCCGCTTTCCCCGGAGGCAATTGCCCGTCCAAACGGCGCAGGGCGACAAGGGCGGCCCTGGCCACCTTCACCTCTAAATCATCCAGGGCCTCGTATAAGCGGGACCGGGCCTGCTCCCGGATCAGCCCGGCGCCTGCGAGACATAAAACAGCCTCCGCCCGCAATTCCGGATCAGGGTCCCTGGCGCAGGTCAACACCCGTTGCCAGTCTTGCGGCCCGGCTTCGGCAGCCGGGAATGACTGCAGCGCCGCCAGCCGTATTTTTTGAGAAGCGTCTCCCAACAGCCGGGTCATTACCGGCAATCTGGTCTTACCCGGGCTATGCCTCAGCAGTTCAACGGCCAAACCCCGTTTGCGGTCATCGGGTTGATGCAGGAAACCTAACATCGCCTCAAGAATTTCAGGCTTCACCAGGCTGCCCAGCGCCGAATCAACATTTGAAGATACGTCATAGTAGCCGTAATTTACCGACACAATTAATCCTCTCATATACAGGTTCCGGACCTGCCCGGCCATCCAGACCAGGAACACCCCGAGCAAAACCCCCACAGCTGACAGCACAGGCAGACTAACCGCCCCGGCGGCATGGAGCAGGCTTAAAGCGCCCCCTCCCAACATGCCGAACAGGATAAAAAACCCTCCCGTTAAAAAACGGACACTACTCCTTTCCCTCGGCGGCACAACCTTGAACCCTAGTTGCCAGGACGACTCGCCCAGAACATCGGTTAAGAGGCGGGTCAAAACGACGCTGATAAAAACACCACCCGAAGGCAGGTTCAAGGCGAAAAGAGAAACCGGAATCAAGAAACAAACAGCCAGCCCCGCTGGCACGACCACCAGAATGTAGCCTACTCCCAGCCAGTGCATGAGTTTATTGAGCAGCCCCACCTCAATCACCACGGCGACGGTATTAAATATAGCCATCAGGGTGGCGAAGAAGGCCATGAGTTGTTTTTCATCCGGAAAAAGAGATTCGGCGACGGTATTGTACTGGTAATCCATCAGGGAGTACAGGAGCATAAGACCGGTCAACAAAACCAGCAGCCGGCTCAAAAAGGGAGATTTAATGAGATACCGGAGGCTGTCTCCCAGACTTAAAGCCTCTTCCTCCGGCGAAGATTCCAGGGGAACCAGATAGCGCCGTGAACATTCCCGCAAGGACAGGAAACCCCCGCCCAGGATGACCGCCCACAACAAATAGATGATTTCTGTTCCCAGGGGCGCCAGCCAGTGGGCTGCCGCGCCGGATAGGATACACCCGGTAGTATAGCAACCGGAGAGAAGGGGAAACAGCCGCCTGGCCTGCTGAGTTGTCGATATATCCGTGGCTGTTAGCCAGATCAGGGGAGCCATCTGAAAATATATTACCGTGGTTGTCACCAGCAGAAACGGATAAAATAAGAGGGGCGAGGCAAAGCTGCCCCACCGGGCGGTCGCTAAGAAAATTGCATTGGTCAAAACCAGCAACCCCATAGTGGCATAAGCGCGTTTGACAAAGGCAGACTTGGCCCAGACACCTGAAAAATGTGCAATCAAGCCGGAGGTAAGCAGTAAAACCAGTGCTTCCAGCACATACATTGCGGGTAAATGCTCTACCCCGTACCGCACGTTGAAAATGGACATAGCCGCGCTAAGGCCCATGACCTCTCCCATACCCAGGGCCAGAAACAAGGGAGCCGTTACCAATAGCTTGGGAACATCGTTACCCTGCAGGGACAAAAATTGCATAATTTTGGTCATCATTATCTCCAGCAAAAATCTAGGCAGTTGATATCAGGCGAAATCAGCTCTGAACAAAGTATTTATGTGTAGATTCCTTAATCCCCCGGTGACTTAATTCAGCCACGCAAACCAGTTCATCCCCGCGTATGTAACCCGGATTCACTCTCGAGAAATACTCGATATGGGGATCCCGCAAATGTCTCTTTTTTATATCAGCCACTCCCGGTTTGACATAATCCCAGACGGAACGGATTATGCCGTTTGCGGGGTCAAACTCGTCAGGAAACTTCAGGTTCGCAAAACCTTCAATCAACGCCCTGACAAACGGAGGCGTGGGAGCGTCGTACCGGGGCCAGAATAGATTGAAATAAAAAGGCAGGTACCGGTAAGTCCTGTATCCCTTGGAAAGTAATATCCAGTAAAAGTCGCCTTCCTTAAACTCCGGGAGTGATGAGATATAGTTGAACCAGTTGTTTTGGAGATGACTCCAATTCCAATATCTCCGGTCCATAACGGTATCACCTGAATACAACAGCTTGGCAACTACACCTTCAATATTAAGTCGAATGATCATGCTGCTGGTAAACCCTGCAATTGTTCCGTCATCATCCCTGAACAACAATACCTGGCTCTTTTCTTTAAGATCATTCCGGAATATGTCGGGGTCAAGGTTGGAGTAATATTTGATCATAAGCTCATACATCTGCAAGATGTCGGTCTCCGCAAGCTCAGAAACCAACAAAACTTCTTTCTTGAGCATTAACTTCTCTCCTTTAACTAAAAAAACTTACCTGAAAAGCCCGGGTAGTTCCGTAATAATGGTTTTGCCTCCCATAACGGCCGTTGTTAAGGCTACAAATACGCCAAAAACCGTCATCCAAAGCGGATGTTTATAATCGCCGATAACCTTCTCCACACGTTCAACTGAGCGCCGATATCAAGAATAATCGACGCCAGGATGACAAAGCCGAAACTTGCCGCCAGTTCCCCGGTAAACACCGCGGTCTGGGTCAAAAAGCCCGGTCCGATGGCAGAGGTGGCCATGATAAAGGCCGCCCCCAGCAATACGCTCCATGATGACTTTTTGGCGGGCTTCAACGCTCCCGCACCCTTAGAAGCTGTCGCCGGATAATTCATGTCCGCCCTCTCTTCTCAAACAGATCTCAACTCCAGTTGAACCGCTATTAAGGCACAGCGTTATCACCGCTCACCCGGTGCTCCGCACCGCTTACTTTACTTCCCGGTATGCACCGTTGACAACTTGCAGCACCATTGCATCCATTAAAGGATTACCGTTTTGGTCAAAGGAAAACTTGCCGGTCACACCCTGGTAATCCTTGATAGCCGCCAGAGCATCTCTGAATTTGGCGCGGTCGCCGGCGGCCCCTTCGGCTTTCAGGGCTTCGGCCATAATTCCCAGGGCGTCGTAAGCCTGGGCGGCAAATTGGTTCGGGGCGGTATTGTAACGCTTTTGATACTCGGCCACGAAAGCCTGCACCGCGGGGTCGGCTTTGCCGGCAAACCACGGACTGCCCACCAGCGCGCCTTCCGCCGCCTCGCCGGCAATTCTCATCAACTCGGGGTCGTTAAACCCGTTGCCTCCCATCACCGGCAGGTTGAGGCCCTGTCGCCTCGCCTGAATTAAAAGCAGCGCAGACTCCTTATATAGGGCGGAAACAGCCAGGGCTTCGGGCTTGGCCGCCGCCACCCTGGTGAGTTGGGCCTGAAAGTTGGTATCCCCGTCGGTAAAGGTCTGGGTTTCCACAATGGCCACTCCCTGCTCTTGCAGGGCTTTTTCAAAGGTTTTGGCGGAGCTGACGGCCCAGTCGTTGTTGGCGGAGTACAGCAGGGCCACTCTGGTAAACCCGAGCTTTTCTTTAGCCTTGCGCACCGTGACGGGTATGACGCTGTCCTCGGGCAGGGAGTTTCTGAACACGTAAGGCCCGATCTCGCCAATCCCTTTGGCGGTGTTTGAGGTGCCCATGATAACCACCCCGGCTTTGTCGGCAACTGGCCCGGCGGCAAACATCTCGCCGCTGTTGGTGGGGCCGATGATCGCCAGCACCCGGTCCTCGTTGATCAGTTTCTGCACCGCTTTTATGGCTTCGTCTTTATCACCGTGAGAATCCTCGATAATCAGGCTGATTTTTCTCCCGTTTATGCCGCCGGCCGCATTGATTTTATCCTGGGCGGTTTCCAGCCCCTGCTTGATGGAAACGCCGTAATCCGCACCGCCGCCGCTGAGGGTGGCCACTACGCCGATTTTGATTTCTACCGCCGCATCCTTCGGCGCGCCGCCGCCCGTCGAACAGCCGGCCAGGATCAGGAGCGCCAAAGATAAACTCAACAATAAAACAATTAATCTTCTTTTGTTGCTCTGCATGTCCAAACCTCCTTTTCATCCAAGTCCCAACAGGAACGACTATTTCTTTTCCTGCGTGCCTGGTCGTATAAAAATGCTGTTTTGTTTGCTCATTACTCTATCCTGCTGGCTTCTTGCCCGTGTTCATAAGGCAAAAAGCCCTGCAGGGAACACTTCGAAGTGCAGCCAGTGGGAAGATTCGCTAAACGTTACTCAACCCAGCGCGATCCACAACTTGGAACACCTTCCGAATTCCAACCCGCACCGCCCGCAACATCACCCAGTTGATCGTCAGTCAACCCGCCGGGCTCGACCGGCAGCACCAGGTATACCACCCCGGGCGATTCTTCAACGACTTTGACCTCGACATCTTCGGGAAGTTGAACGCCTAACCGCCCGATGGCCTCTTTGGGATTATTTACCAGGACTTCTTTAAAGTCTTTGTCTGACAGCGCTTTCTTGATAATTTGTTCCTTTAAATCTTTGCGGGGCGTGGGTTTCTTTTCGTTTCCACTCATTTTATTGGCCCCCTTTCTCCAGATGTATTCTAAAGAAGTCAATGATTTTCGGCCATGAATCCGTGGATGCCGCGGCGTTTCCCTCGGGCGTACCGCCGAGGGCTTCAATAAAACCTCCGGGCAGAGTCAACCAGTTTATGGTGGTGGGGGAATAAGGCGCGCTGATCTGGTGGCCGGCATCCTGGTAGTGGAGACGCACGTCCGGAAACTGGTGCCCTTTTTCCTTAAGCCTCTTCATAACCATTTCCGAAAGCTTACCGGACGGCCAAGCCCCGTCGAGGCCGCCCGAAACCAGCAATACCGGCCCGTTAATCTGCTCCACCTTGATGGCCGCCTTTTCCACGGCCTCCTTGTTCTGCAGCGCGTACTCATACATGGGGGCGGTGGGCCAGGGTTCTTTTTTTGCTACCGCCGCGAAATAGCTCCCGGCCAGCTCCTCGGTGAATACGATGGGCACAAAAGGAACCGGTTCCCCTTTAAACGTCCAGGATGATTTGTGATTCTCTCCAAAATCATCACTGATCCCTTCGAATACCACCGCGCTCGGGGACTTGGCCACCACGGCCTTGATCTGGGGATAATGGGAAGCGGCCAGCAGGGCCAGCTCCGCTCCCTTGGAAGCGCCCCACACGCCGATGGCGTTTTTATCAACTCCGGGATGAACCTCCAGCCAATGGATGGCCCTCTCTACGGTCTCCAGGGGGATTTCCACCAGGGTATCCGGGAGCCCTTCCATCCCGAAATAGGCCAGGGCGAGGGTGACGTAGCCGCGGGAGGCGTAGATCGCCGCGGCGGGTTCGTAGGTCCCGCCGTCCGATCCGCCCAGCACGATAATGGCCGGCCGCTTGCCTTCTCCGGCGGGAAGGAAAAGCGTTCCCACCACTCCGGATTCACGCACTTCCACCCTTTCGACCCCGGGCAAGAGGTAGAGTCTCTCTACGTCCTGAGCAAGGATTCTCTCGCCTTCAACCTCCACGGAGACTGTAATCTTTTGCGGTTCCAGACTTTTGGCAAACGTTCCCACCGGCTTCCCGCCGGCAACCGGGCGCAGGGACCAGAAAAGACCGGCCGGGTCGGCGCCCTCATAGGTGCCGGAAACGGGCGCCTGAACGCCGGGGTCCACCTCCCCGTTGCGGTCCGCCTGGAAAACGGCGTGTGATTCCCATTTAATCCCTTTATTGTCCTGCTGTTCCGCTACAAGAGTCACCGTCGCCCCGGGGGCCAGCCCGGAGACTTTGATGTTCCACGGGTCGCCGGCCAGGGCCTGCAGCGGGCTGATCTCCAGGGCCGGCGCGGTTTTACTTGAATCGCTGTTTTTCTCCATCTTGTATTCCTCCTTATTGCCCGCGGCCTGGATATTACCGTCCGCCGCGTAGTTTACGATCAGCCGCCATTCCGTACCGTGCAGACCCACCGTAGTCCAAACCGACTTTTTGACCGCCTGTTTTTGCAGCGACTGGTCCGGGGGAGCGTATCTCCCCACTCCGGCTCTGTCAGCAACTGTTCTTCCGGCCAGGGCAGGCAGTCCGGTGTAACCCTGATAAAAGGAGTCTGTTAAGACATTGCGGCCGATTTGTGAGCTGTCGCTGTCATAGAGGATATACCCGTCTTTCTGCATGACCATCATTTCCGGCCGCTGTCCCTGCAGATCCGGGACGGTAAAATTTGCAAAGAACAGTTCCGGCCTGATCAGTAAACTGACCGATCCGATCAGTTCGTTTTGCTGGTTGAACACGGGCCGTTCCAGGTCCAATGCCGCAAAACCTTCCACTGCCGTGAACATGGAGCTGATGACCGGACGCCCGGTTTCCCGCAGCCTTGCGACCTGCTCCTGCCCGCTGATATCTGAGCCGGCGAACTCATGGTAGGCGGCAGGTTCAACGTCGACAATCTTTCCATTTTTATCTACGGTGCAGGCGTCCGCCACATAAGAATGGCGGGCCGCCAGTCCGCTTAAGATCCGGCGCGCTTCGTCCCCGTCCAGGCCGGTCCGGGCAAGTTCCCCGGCTGCGGCGGCCAGGTCCCGGTCCATCCGGTCCAGTTCGTTCTGAATGTCGCGCTGCAGATCAAGGACCGGAGCTGGAAAACCGGCGCCGGGGTCCTTCAAAAAGAGCGCAAGGGTCCGGGTCGTGCTGTCCCACTCGGACTCAGCGCCGGTGGCTTCCAAAATGATCTCTGACGGCACAATCAGCCTTCCCTTGTCGATCCCGGCGGCAACCGGCATTGGACACTCCCGGCCGTTGATCCCGGCATATTGGGATCCGCCGGTCACGACAAGTGTCGCTCCCGGCAGGCACGCCACCGCCGTACCGGTGTCGCCGCGCCAGGACACCTTCGCTCCCATGGCCTCCAAAACCGGCCGCAAGGGGACCAGGAACCGGCCGTTTTCCAGGCGCGGGGACACGTCAAAGGCAACCGGCCGGCTGTTCAGTTTCACGCTGAAGCCGGTTCCGGCGACCGGCCCGGGAAGCGCGGCAGCCCCTGTGATCTGGACGCTGTCCTGCCGACAAGCGGCATCTGTTCCACCTTGCTGCGCCATTGCCCGGCCGTTAACCATCACAAGCAGGGATACTGTCAGAAGCAGGAGAAAGAGTACCGGATAAATCTTGTTTTTCATCTATAAAGCCTCCATTCCCAAAAGATATGTAGGACAAAGATTTGGCGGGTAATCCGGCCGCTATGGGTATTTTTATTCCAGCCGGCCGGACAGCAAATTCCAAGGAAATAACCGACCATTATTGGTATAAAGGAAGCAGGAGAACTGTCCCCATGCAGTACCCTTTAACAGGAACTGATCATTTCTTTTCATGTGTCCCAAACGCGTTGACACTGTTATTACACATTACCCTGCCAATGAGCCGCACTTCGTCATCGCGGTATCTTCATCGTGTTACTCCTGTCCGGGCAAGTAATAGGAACTTCTTCGTAACTATATTCGACATCGCCATTCCCACCCGTAACATTATCCAGTTGTTCATCAGTCAATTCATCAGGATTGGCCGGCAGCACCAGATAAACTACCTCTGTTGATTCCTCAACGACTTTGACCTCGACTTCTGCGGGAAGTTGGACACCTAATCGTCCAATGGCTCCTTTTGGATTCTCGACCAATGCTTTCTTGAATTCCCGGTCTACTTGCGCTTTCTTGATGATTTGTTCCTTCAACTCTTTGCGGTTCATGGGTTTCTTTTCGTTTCCAGTCATTTTGTTTGCCTCCTTGTTTTTTAAATCCGGCCTGGTTCGAACATCCCGGCTCGCTTTGGCTTACCGTATGTTAATACGCTGCAGCCGGTTTTTCATTACACAAAGAAACACCATAATTGAGTTGGCATAAATAGAAATGGAGAAAAGAAAGAAGAATCTCAGGGCAAAGTTTTTATTAGTTGTATCACTTTTTAATTTTAGCAGCAGCTACCTTAAATCTAAGAGAAGGCAACCTTAACTGAACCTTAAATCTACCTTAAATCTGCTTTATGCCGGTAATTTGCCGTGATTTGCCGGCGGGGTGGATTCGCCGGATCAAAAGAGAAAGCCCCCGCCGGCGAACCGTGGGGCCTTTTTTTGGAGGAAAGAGACTTTAAGGGGTGGTCTGATATGTCGGTAGTTTTATCGGACAGGATCTACACTGTTGAGGGTTAAATGAAAATGGATGACGGCAGGCGGTATGAGTTGATGGGGGAAATTGTTTGGCTTACTGTTTAATTCTTGTGGCGCCGCAGAAGGTTTTTATGATAAAAGGACACTGGAAATACATGTCGAATATGAAATATTGTGATAATACCTGTTCATCTTTCTTTATTCAACACGATCCATAATAATCCTTCATAAAACTATGTCAATTGATAACACAAGTTTTTCGGGAGGGTAAAGAAGAAATGGAGATTACAGTGCAAAAAGAAAGCCATTATGTGGTGGTTAAAGCGGCAGGAAGACTGGATACCAACACGGCGCCCGGATTTGAGCGGGAGTGCGCCGCCTGTCTGACCGGCTCTAAAGGCAAGATTATTCTTGATTTTAGTAAGCTGGAATATATCAGCAGCGCAGGATTACGGTGTATTTTGAGCATGGCCAAAAAACTCCGGGCCAACGGGGGCGACCTGGTCCTCTGCAGCTTAAGCGGATTTGTGGAGGAGGTTATTCGCATTTCCGGTTTTGACATTTTCCTGCCCATTTTTGCCGATGTGGCCAGCGCCGCGCATGAAAATTGACACTGTCTTCAACCGGCAGGGGGTGATTTAATGAAAAAGGCTGCTGTTTTGGTTTTTATCTGTTTAATGATGGCTGTTATTCCGGCGGGATGCGGCAAGTCTGAAAAAGTGATTACGAAACTGGAAGACGCCGGTGAGGCGAGAATCGGTGTCATGACCGGCACCACCGGGGAGCAACTGGCCAGGGCCAGGTTCCCCAACGCGGACATCAAAAGCTTTGATGATGTCATGGACGCCGTGGCCGCATTGAAATCCGGGCAGATTGAGGCGGTGATTCTGGCATATTCGAACGCAATGAATGTGGCGAAACACAATCCGGAAATGTGGTATCTGCCCGAACCGGTGGAAAAAGAGGACATGGCCGTCGGGGTGAGAAAGGGCAATGATGAGCTGCTTGCGGCAGTAGACAAGATTATTGCAGAGCTAAAAGGCGACGGGACATTGGAAGATATGAAGAGACGCTGGTTCAAAGAAGACTTGTCCCCTTATGAACAAGTTGATCTTGCTGTGCCCACAGATGGGGCAATTTTGAAAATCGGCGTAAACGCCGCCCGGGAGCCTTTTTGCTTTACTGATGAAAATGGAAGAATCACGGGCTATGACGGCGAACTTGCACGCCGCATCGGGATCAAGCTGGGCAGGCCGGTTGAGTTCTCGGACATGAAGTTTTTAGCATTGATCCCGGCCCTGCAATCAGGCAAAGTGGATTTGGCAATCAGCATGGCTCCTACCGAGGAGCGCAAAAAATCAATCAATTTCAGCCAGCCGGTTTTTGCCAGCGCCCAGGTGATGCTGGTCAAAAAGGCCCCGGGGGCGAAGGCAAACAGCGGCAAAATGGCGTCACTGGATGATATAGACGGCAAGAGGGTGGCGGTATATACGGGAACCATTCATGACGCTTTTGTGGCAAGTCACTATCCAAAGGCGGAGATTATGCGATTTGACAGCACGGCCGACATGATCCTGGCTTTGAAAAACCGAAAGGCCGACGTGGCTTTTCTTGATTTAACATCGGCTAAGGTAATGTTGAAGAGCAATCCGGAATTGGGGATCCTCACGGATGAAGCGCTGACTAGACCCCTTGGCGTAGGGTTTAATAAAAACAATCCGGCGCTGCGGGAGAGGTTTAACAATTATTTAAAAACAGCCGGGGCGGACGGCACTTACGATGAGATGTACCGGCGCTGGTTTGAAAATGATCCCGAAAAAGCGGAAATGCCTGAATTTAAAAACCCTGAGACCGGGGAAGAAATTGTTTTGGGGGTTGCGGTGGGGGATTTGCCTTATGTGGCGTATATGAATGGGGAATACGTGGGTTTCGATATTGAAATGCTGCAACGGTTTGCCCGGCACGAGGGATTGAGGCTGAAAATCATGACCATGGAGTTTTCCTCCCTGGTGGCGGCCCTCGCCTCCGGGAAAGTCGACATGATTGCCGACGGCATCGCCATTACCGAAGAAAGGCAAAAGCAAATCGATTTTTCCGCCCCCTACATGGAATTCAAAACAGCTGTCATTGCCTTAAAGCAAAATATCGCGGCATATGACGGCAAGGAGGCGGCCGGGACGGGCACGTCCTTTCTGCCAAGGATTGCCGCCAGTTTTCACAACAACATTATTCTGGAAAACCGCTATTTGCTGATTTTGGACGGGTTGAAAACCACGGCCGTCATCTCCGTACTGGCGACTGCCTTCGGCACTATGCTCGGCGGACTGGTCTGCTTTATGCGCATGTCACGAAACAAGGCGCTCCAGCAGCCGGCCAAAGTCTATATCTCCATTCTGCGCGGCACTCCTGTGCTGGTCCTATTGATGATCATATTCTATGTGGTGTTCGCTTCGGTGAATATTGATCCGATTATCGTTGCGGTGGTCGCCTTCGGCATGAATTTCGCGGCCTATGTCTCCGAGATGTTTCGAACAGGGATCGAGGGTGTGGACAAAGGGCAAACCGAAGCCGGCATTGCCATGGGATTTACCAAAGCGCAAACTTTTCTCTACATCGTCCTGCCCCAAGCGGTAAGACAAATTCTGCCGGTCTATAAAGGGGAATTTATTTCCCTGGTGAAGATGACTTCTGTGGTGGGATACATCGCCGTGCAGGATTTGACCAAGGCCAGCGACATTATCCGCAGCCGCACCTTTGATGCCTTTTTCCCGCTGGTTATGGTGGCGGTGCTGTACTTTTGCATTTCGTGGTTGCTGGCCCTTTCCCTGGGGTATGTGGAAAGGATCACCGACCCGAAAGCAAGAAGAAGGCAGGTGCTTTAGAGGATGATTAAAGTCGAACATCTGTCCAAGCAATTTGGCGAACTTACAGTGCTGAGAGAGGTAAACGCCGAAATCAAAAAAGGCGAGGTAATATCTATTATTGGCCCCTCGGGCACGGGTAAAAGCACATTCTTGCGCTGTCTCAATCTCCTTGAAATGCCAAGCGGAGGCAGAATTTTTATAGACGGTACCGATATCCTGGACAAAAGCGCCGATGTGCCGAAATTGCGGCAGAAAATGGGGATGGTTTTCCAGTCCTTTAATCTTTTCGCCCATCTTACAGCGCTGGAAAACCTGACCATCGGGCCGGTAAAACTGCTTGGCAGGAGTAAAGAGCAGGCGGGGAAAAAGGCAATGGAACTGCTTAAAATGGTCGGGCTGGCTGAAAAGGCCGGGAGCTTTCCGGATGAACTGTCCGGCGGGCAGAAGCAGAGAGTGGCCATTGCCCGCTGCCTGGCCATGGAGCCGGAGATTATCCTGTTTGATGAACCCACATCGGCCCTTGATCCGACGATGGTGAGCGAAGTGCTGGCCGTAATCCGCCGCCTGGCCAAAGAGGGGATGACCATGGCCGTTGTCACCCACGAAATGGACTTTGCCCGTGACGTGTCAAACCGGGTGTTTTACATGGACGAGGGGATTATCTACGAAGAGGGCCCGCCGCAGCAAATTTTTGAGAACCCGCAAAAAGAAAAAACCAGGGTGTTTATTAACCGGGTGCGCAGTCTTACATATCATATTCGCAACCAGAATTACGACTTGTATGCGATAAACGGTGAAATTGAACACTTTTGCGAAAAGCACGTGCTGCCGAAAACGACGAGGAATAAAGCGCTGCTGCTGGTGGAAGAGCTGCTGGCAATTTTTAGCGCCGGACAGGTCACCCGGCAGTTTGAAATTGATTTAACCCTGTCTTATTCCGAAAAGCGGGACAGTCTGGAGCTTGTGGCCGAAAGCGCAGGCGACTATTTTAACCCGTTTGAAGAAAACACCTTGCCCGATCAACTAGGGACCACAATTATCAAAAATTTGAGCGAAAACATGGAATACCAAAGGGTGAGCGACCGGAACAGATTTAGTATGACGGTTAAAAAACAATAATTTAATGATCACTTGTAACTGCTCAGGTATTCAGAATTCAGTTTACTCATTGCTTTTTTCTTTTTAATTTGCTTATTTGGTTCACTGGCGCGTTTGCCCCGCCGGCAATTTTCAAAGGAAGCAAGAGGACCGTTCCCTTGCTTCCCTTGCTTCTTAAGGATTAACGCGGATCAGGTATTCGACAGTGTTGTCCGCGGTTGTAGATGCTTCTCCTTCCCACTCCCTGTAGTATTTGAAAGTTACACTCGTCCGTCCTGCTTGCAAAGCTCTAAAATTCCATATAAAGGTACTGCCCGCGCCGATCATGTTGGAATCCCGGACCTCATATTCAGAGTCAAGCTTTACAAGATCACTATTTTCAATAGTGTAATGCCAGGTATAGCCCGTCGTCGGGTTTCCTCTCAGAATAACCCTGCCTGTCTCACCAATATTTAATGAATTCTGGGTTCCAGACGCTTCAAGCAATTTTGCGCCATCGAGCAAAAAGCTGAAATCCAGTTTTAACATATCTTTCAATACAGAAAAGTCAACCGGGAACTCCAGTATGCCGGCAGCGTACGGGAAATATTCGTATTGCTGGAAATAGACCACGACCGCGCTATTGGACAGGTAGAAATCCTGGTCGTCTTTAATCGCTTTAAAAGGTGTAATTGAATGTTCAGGCAGTCTTCCTTGCTTCACCCTTTCATTTATCTCACTACTGACAATGTCGCTTATAAACGAAACATAATCCGCGCCATTTCTGAACAGGTCCTTAAGCTTGTATTCTACGCCTGTTTTCAAATTAAAGGTGTGAGAGCTTTGCGCTGTCAATCCGTGCGCTCCTCCGGTATACTGGTAATTCATGAATACCACGCTCAACAGTCCGTTCTGATTATATTTAACCCTGTAATCGAAGTACGTCTCGCATTTGTTCGGGCTGCCGGCGGACCCGGCATCATCCTGCGCCATATTATCCGCGTTTTTCAGTCCCTCATTCCTGGCGGCCCCGGCTGAATTTTTGAAGATGGAGTTTATGCTGTCCTGCACTGCTTTGTCATCCAATCCTTCAATCTGTGGATACTGCAGGGTTATTTTGATTTTATCGGTCTCAGAAGCCTCTTTCGCTGTTTTTATGGAAATGGCATTTTCCTTTACGCTTTCAAGTTCGACCTTTCCGTTTTGCCTGTCCCATAAAACTTTAAGTCCTAAATTAGCGGAGAAGAAACCTGCTCCCATGTATGTTCTGTCTCCGACGATTGTGCCGCCATCGGCCGCATCCCCGCTCATATAGTAAACATGGTCATTTGCGGTTACTTTGTTGTTCTTCAAATCAATCATAATGTTTTTACCGGACCCGGAGACAGATACCGTGCCGTCCTTTTCCGACCAGTCTATTTTATATCCGAGAGCTTCACCAACCGCCCGCAGCGGCAGATAAACATTTCCTCCGTCAATATAGGCGGCGGCTTGAATTTCGACGCCGTTCAGCTCTATTGCAGGCTGATTGTCAACCGCCGCAAAACCAAACGCAGGCACAAACAGGATGAGCAAAACAACGGCTCCAATAATAACTTTTTTATTCATAGCATTTACACTCCTTTACTAATACTAATGTATGACCCAACCATTCCTCGAGGATTGACGGGCAGCACCGGATATATAATCTCAGCCGATTCTTCAATGGATATTTTCATTCCAGCCGGCCGGACAGTTAAAAGAACATAGGGATTGGGTTTAAATCTTCTTCCTGCAGCGGCTCTTTCAGCCAGCCCATCCTGACCGGCACGTCGTAGAGCCGGCCCGGGGCAAAGCGTGCCCAGAAGTGGCGCAGGCCCGGCACCACCACCTTGACTACCGGCATCCCCACATCGGCCCGGGTCTGATCCAGCACCAGCATCTCCATGCCCCGCGCCTCGATGATTTGCCGGCAGTAAGCAATATCCTGCAGGAAATCGCCGCTGTGCCGCTGCGGATAGTCTGTCAAGCGCCGCGGCGGCTGTGCCGGGCCGGGCGCCAGGTAAGGTTGACTGGCCAGCGTCGCCTCACGCAGCCAGGTCAGCGTCTCATGATCCTCCAGAGGCTGCTTGCCGTCTTTGCCGGCGTAGACCGCTATGCCCAGCATCTGGTTCATCTCCGCAAAGGCCCGCTGCAGGGCGATCCGGGCGTCGAGATGGCAGCCCAGGCCGAAGAGGATTTGCTCCTCCGCACCCTCCATTTGGCGCGATACCGCCACAAAAGCCGGTATCCCCAGGTCGCTGGTAATGTCCAGCGCCCAGGTTTCGCGCCGGTAACGGGTGCGGTAGTGCTCCGCCAGCTCCAGCAGGTAGGGTTCGCCGAAGGTCGCACCTGGTGTCTTTCTATGGCCAGCTCAATTAAACGGTCGAGTAATTCCTGGTAACCGATGCCGGTTGCCTCCCACAGCTTGGGGAACATGCTGAACCGGGTAAAGCCCGGCATGGTGTTGATTTCATTTACCAATATCTCACCGTCTGACTTGCGTATGAAAAAATCAACTCTGGCCAAACCTGCGCAATCAAGCACCTTAAAAACTTTTACCGCTATTTCCTGCAGCTTGATAACCATACCGGCGGGCAAATCTGCCGGGATCTCCAACCTGGTCATACCATCCAGGTATTTGGCCTCATAGTCATAGAACTCCTTCAGGGGGATGATCTCTCCCGGCAGGGAGGCGATGGGATCATCATTTCCAAGCACGCTTACCTCCACTTCTCTGGCGATAATGCCTTCCTCCACAATAATCTTGCGGTCATATTTAGCTGCGAGATCCATAGCCTTGGTTAACTCTCCCCTGTGGCGGGCTTTAGAAATACCGACGCTGGAACCAAGATTGGCCGGCTTGACAAAACAGGGATAGCCTAACTCCTTTTCCACTGTCTCGACCACAAGGGATGCGTTGTTTACCCAGTCCCGCCGCAGGCAGGACCAAAACCTGGCCTGGGGCAGGCCATGCTGAGCCAGCACTGTTTTCATCAATACCTTATCCATCCCCAAAGCTGAACCCAGCACACCCGCCCCGACATAGGGAACATTGGCCAGTTCCAGCATGCCCTGGACGGTCCCGTCCTCCCCGTAGGTACCGTGCAGGACCGGAATTACCACATCGACCGGGCTGTTATCCTGCCTTGCTTTTCCCACCGCAAGCAAGGCTACTTTTAAATCTGTCCGGTCATCTTTTGGTTTTTCCGGATCTACGCCAGCATCCACATCCATCCCTGTCAGAACCGGTTGACGTACTCCAGCCTTCAATTGCTCAGGGGTTACTCCGGACAGCCAATTCCCTTCCCTGGTAACAGCCACCGGAATTACTTCATATTTTTCCCGGTCTAAAGCAGCTATTACATTGGCTGCTGAATTTAATGAAACCTCATGCTCGCCGGACCGGCCCCCGAAAAGCACCAGCACCTGTTTTTTTTGCTTCATCTCAATCACTCCACCTAAAATTACTCCACAGATATCAGCCTGTTCCTTTTGTTGATATAATACATATTCCACCAGCAGCTTTCTATGTGTAATAAAGGCACTGCCGCTTGAGGTCAAAAACCGGCTTCTCTTATGAAAAGCCGGCCTCAATTACTACACCCGCCTGCCGTGAACGCACGGCATCTATTACTCTCTGGTTGCGGGAGCCGCGGAAGGGCAGTTCCAAATCCCGCTCCTCCTGGATAAAAGGGCCATCCACAATATAATCGGATACCAGGAGCAGCTCACGCACCGCGTTGTCCTCTTCCGCAAGGGCCAGCAGCACCTCCCAGGTATACCCGGTAAAAGTGATCAGGTCCAGGCCGAGCTTTTTAACCTCCCGACCCAGCCAGGCCAACTGCGCCGCCTGGAGAAATGGTTCGCCCCCGGAAAATGTTACCCCTTTGATTAACCTGGCAGTTTTTATTTGTTCCAACAAATCTTCTACTTTGATCAGGGCGCCGCCGGCCTGGTTCCAGGTATCCGGATTGTGGCAGCCCCTGCACCCGTGCCGGCAGCCCTGGGCGAATACAACAAACCTCAGGCCCGGCCCGTCCACCACGCTCTCTCTCTCCGTTCCAGCTATACGCATCTCCATAAAGCTTATTCCTCTTAGATCGTAAGTTTGACTTGTAAGATTCTATTATATGATTAAAATAAAACAAATTGACAGGATTAACAAGATTAGACGGGATTAACAGGATTAATAATTTAATCAATAGATTATTTACTGATTTTTTTAATCCTGTTAATCTTATTAAATCCTGTAAATCCTGTCTGATTGTTTTTTTTATTATTTATGAGCTATCCTGTCCCGTAACTCCGAAAGCTTGCTGTCGTTGAACCTGTCGGTGGTGCTGAGGTAACCGGTGATCCGGCGCACCCGCCTGATGTTGATTGAACCGCAGCGCGGGCAGAGATCTTCATTAAAAACTCCGGTCAGGCTGCAGTTGGTGCAGAAATCCACAGGGTAATTAATACCGCAGTAACCCATATCGCTGTCGTGCATATGCCTGACTATTGTTTCCACCGCGTCCGGGTTGTGCAGCGGCGGCGAAGACATTTCCACATAGCTGATGTGGCCGGCGTTGCAGTATTTATGGTACGGGCCCTCCAGGCTGATTTTAGCAAAACTGCTGATGGGGAAATCAACCGGCACATGGAAGGAGTTGGTGTAGTAATCCTTTTTGGTGACACCTGGAATAACACCGAATTCCTTGCGGTCCAGCTTGACAAAGCGGCCGGACAAACCTTCCGCCGGGGTAGCCAGCAGCGTGTAGTTGAGGTTGTACTCGTCAGAGGCCTCGTCAATTTTCCCGCGCAGGAAGGCTACTATCTCCTGGCCCAGCGCCTGGGCTTCCTCATCCTGCCCGTGGTGGCGGCCGGTCAGGGCTGTAAGCGCTTCAGCCAGGCCGATAAAACCAACAGAAAGAGTGCCGTGCTTGATCGCCTCTTCAATTGGATCATCCGGCTTAAGGCACTCCGAGTCAAGATAAAGCTTCTGTCCCATAATAAAGGGCATGTCCTTAACTTTCAGCATAGACTGCACCTGGTAGCGGTGGTAGAGCTGCCGCACGGTCAGATCCACGATTTCTGACAGCCCGCGGTAAAAAGCGTCTAAATTCCGCTCAGCCTTGATCGCCACCCTGGGCAGGTTGATGGTGGTGAAAGATAAATTGCCCCTGCGGTCGGTAACCTCCGGACCGCGCCTGTTGGCCATGACCCTGGTACGGCAGCCCATATAGCTGACCTCAGTGCCGAACTGCTTGTTGAAAGAGGAGTCCATAAAGCTGAAGGTCGGATTCAGCCGCTTGCTTGCCACTTTGATGGCCAGCTTGAACAGGTCGTAGTTCGGGTCGCCGGGGTTGTAGTTAATACCTTCTTTAACCCTGAAGATGATATTGGGGAAAATAGGGTTTTCGCCGTTGCCCAGGCCGGCCTCGTAGGCCATCAGGAGGTTTCTTACCACCCGCCTGGCCGGTTCTGATGTCTCTGAACCAACATTAATGGAGGAGAAGGGCACCTGTGCGCCAGCCCTGCTGTGCATCGAATTAAGGTTATGAATTAAAGCCTCCATGGCCTGGTAGGTTTCGAAGTCGGAGGCTTCTTCCACAAAGGGGGCGATATCCCGGTCGAAGAAAGCGTAAGACTGGCCGCCGTGCATATCGTTCTGTGAGCTCTGCAATATTATGGCCGCCTGGGCGGTGGCTGTTGTAGGCCGCTTGGGAGGGCGGATATAGCCGTGCCCGGTGTTAAATCCCTCCATCAATAACTTGTTCAAAGGTATCTGCAGGCAAGTTAATGTTTTTCCGTAGAAGTCCAGGTCGTGAATATGAAGATCGCCCCGTATATGGGCCTGGGCCATTTCTTCGGGGATCAGCCGGTTCAGGTAGTATTTTTTACTGGCGGCACTGGCGATCTGAAGCATTTTTGCCGAAGGTGAGTTGCTGATGTTGGCGTTTTCCCGGTTGGTTTCTTCCAGGATTTCTTTCACCGCGTCCATCAATTCACCCTTGGCGTCCCTCATCCGTGTCCGCCTGGCGCGGTAAAGAATGTACGCCTTAGCGGTGCGCGCGTGCCCGGCCTCAATCAGTACCTTTTCCACGATATCCTGTACATCTTCCACACCGAAAAGGTTGCCGTTATACTGCTTTTTCAGCAGCTTTAAGACCTCAATGGTCAACTCCATGGCTGTCTGGCGGTCCTCGCCGCCGACCGCCCGCGCGGCTTTGAAAATAGCGTCTGTAATCTTGGTCTCATCAAAAGCTACTTCCCGGCCGTCCCGTTTTTGTATAGCTTTAAACATTTCCCTCCGGGCCCCCTTTTGAACTGCTTCCTTTAGTGCTAAGAAGGTCTTTCAACTCTTCCATAAAACTTTCCGCATCCCGGAATTCACGGTAAACCGAGGCAAAACGCACATAAGCGACTTCATCAAGCCCGCGCAGGCGCCCCATTACTAGTTCTCCAATATACTCGCTTTTCACTTCTGTTTCCGCCGTGTTTCGCAACTCCCTTTCTATATTGTCTACGACTGCCCCGATTTTTTCAGTTGAAACAGGCCTTTTCTGGCACGCCTTAATTAAACCGAGCACCAGTTTTTCCCGGTTAAAGGTTTCTCTGCGGCCATCCTTTTTCACTACTACCAGGGGCAGGCAGTCCACCTTCTCATAGGTGGTAAATCTTTTACCACAGCCCCCGCATTCCCTGCGCCGCCTGATCGAATCACCCTCCACGGTAGGCCGGGAATCTAGCACACGGCTGTCCGATAATCCGCAAAAGGGGCATTTCATAGCTATATTCACGCTCCGTGCTTTTATTTAGCTACATAATATGGTATCAGACATAGGAGAATTATACTATATATTGATTATTATTGAAAACGGTAAACAATACCATAATAGCAAATGGGAGAGCAGTAACTCCCCCACGCTTCAAAAAGGTTGCTGTTTCTTAAATTTTTGCTAATCCGGACAATGCTCTATCAGATAGAATTCTGCAATTGGCTGCAGTTTAATAACCGCCTCTGGCCTCATGCCTCGGGTCGGTAAAAGTGTTGACCTCGACCAAAATAACATCTGCTCCTATTTTCATTATTTTATTCCACGGCACGACTATCTCTTCTTCCTTACCAAGAAAGCCAAGAAACTTACCGCTTACACCAGGCAGGATAATAGAACTGATTTTTCCCTCTTCCAGGTCGATGTCTATGTCCTTGATCAAGCCGAGCCTGCGCCCGTCCACCACATTGATAATCTCCCGCACCCGCAGGTCAGAAATTTTAACCACCATCAAGCACCTCCGGTATTGGTCGTGAGAAGTGGGCAGTGAGTCGTGAGAATCCAAGCATTTCTATGTGGTCAATACTCATTACATCTATATGTTCATAAGACTCCAATCTGAACAAAAATATTGGGATAGAATACAGAATTCAGGAGTCAGCAGACAGAAGAAATGATCTTAATTCTTTATTCTGAATTCCGGCTCCTGAATTCTGTATTCTGAAAGAAGCGGCTCTTCAGAGCCGCTTCTTGCTAAACATGCTTTTTCATGTGACTTAGCGCGGCCTTTTCCAGCCGCGAAACCTGGGCCTGGGAGATACCTATTTCATCTGCTACTTCCATCTGGGTTTTTCCCTCGTAAAAGCGCAGCGTCAGGATTAACTTTTCGCGGTCGCTGAGTTTCTTCAGGGCGTCCCTGATGGCTATCCCCTCGAGCCAGTTCTGGTCCTGATTTTTTTCGTCACTAATCTGGTCCATCACAAATATGGGATCGCCGCCGTCATGGTAAATAGGCTCAAAAAGTGAGATCGGCTCCTGGATGGCGTCCAGGGCGAAAACTATTTCCTCCCTGGGCAATTTTAACTCACCGGCTATTTCATTAATGGAAGGCTCGCGGGAGAATTTGTTGACCAGGGCGTCTCTCACCTGCAGCGCCTTATAGGCGACGTCCCGCAGTGAGCGGCTCACCCTGATCGGGTTGTTGTCCCGCAAATAACGCCGTATTTCCCCAATGATCATCGGCACGGCATATGTTGAGAATTTAACATTTTGGGACAGGTCAAAATTGTCTATAGCCTTCATTAAGCCAATGCAGCCTACCTGGAAAAGGTCGTCTACATACTCGCCCCTGTTGGTAAAACGCTGGATCACACTAAGCACCAACCGCAGGTTGCCGTTAATCAGCTTAGGCCTGGCTGTGGTGTCTCCTTTTTGCATGGACTCGAACAAAGCTCGCATCGCGCTTCCTGTCAATACCGGGAGTTTTGACGTGTTGACACCGCAAATCTCGACTTTGTTCACCAGCATGAACGGACCAGCACCCCTTCCATATATCCAATTCGTTTTTACAGTCACATTATTACCACGGCAAAATTTTATTATACATCAGCGCCTCCAACCAAAAAGCCGCCTCAAAGGGCGGCTCAGTGGATTACTCCATGCGGTGGATTTCTTTTTTCAGCCTCTTGATGATCCTTTTCTCCAGCCTGGAAATGTAGGACTGGGATATGCCCAGCAGGTCGGCGACTTCCTTTTGCGTTTTTTCGAGGCCGCTGTTCAGGCCGAAGCGCAGTTCCATGATTTTGCGCTCCCGGCCTGATAGTTTCTGGAGTGCCAGGTAAAGGAGCTTTTTGTCCACCTCATCCTCAATTAGTTTATAAATTATATCGTTTTCCGTGCCCAGTACGTCGGACAGCAGCAGCTCATTGCCGTCCCAGTCGATGTTGAGCGGTTCGTCGAATGACACCTCCGCCCTGGTTTTATTATTTCTTCTGAGGTACATCAGTATTTCATTTTCAATGCAGCGCGACGCGTAAGTTGCCAGTTTAATCTTCTTGGCCGGGTCAAAGGTATTGACAGCCTTAATCAAGCCGATCGTTCCTATCGAGACCAGGTCTTCTATGCCCACCCCGGTGTTTTCAAATTTGCGGGCGATATAGACCACCAGGCGCAGGTTCCTTTCAATGAGGATGCTTCTGACGGCGCTGTCTCCGGATTCCAGACGGTTGATCAGAAAAGACTCCTCGTCCGTTGTCAAAGGGGGGGGCAAAGCTTCGCTGCTTCCCACGTAATATACTTTGGGCCGGTAGCCCAGCCATATTAACAGGCGCAGCGCAGCTAGCCTAATCGTCCATTTGACCTGCCAGAATTTTAACCGGGCCAAGAATAATCCCCCCTAAACAGACTGTAAGGACACTTTTCAGATTTACCTCCGCCTAGACTTTTCTTAGGGTCAGGATACCGGAGCCAGCAGCTCGGAACTTAGCAGGGCATGATAACTGCCGCCTGGGTCAAGTTTCTTATGGTAGATGGCAATGACCACTTTACCCACCCGGACCTGCCTCCCCTGACTCTCAATCAGAACTTCATCCGGCCGGAATCCTACCATCAGCCCGTTGACATTGCCCAGCGACTGGAATGGGACCGCCGTAAAGCGCGAGGCATAGTTTTTATCACCAAGAGAGCCAAGAAACCCCCAGACGTCAGGCTCCCCTTCTCTTTCGAAGCAGTTCCTGGCTTCCTCCGGCAGCAGGGGTTTTAAAACTGCATATTCCGCCACAATTACCGGGCGCCTGGTCATAGGGTCCTTCAAGTGGTTTCCGGTATCTAAAAAAGCATCCACCTTGATCCACCCGCCGTCGGATTTGATTATAAGACGCATGTTGAAGAGGTTTTCAAAATAGCCACTCTTAATAAGCGCGGCTATGCCTTTTGCGGCGGCATAGAAAGCGGCAAGCCCCAAAAATATGCCAGGCCAAAAATGCTCGGCAATAATGCCGCCAAGCCCGCTGTAACTTGCCAGGCGGCCGGAATGTGAAAAAAAGATCAGGCCTAAGGTCAACCCGCCCAGGGCAAAAGAGCTTAAGTAGAAACAGCCCAGGCAGGTCAAAAACTTACAGAGACTGACCGGCGCAAAGACTGTGGCTGTGATCACTATGGAAGCAGCTGTTTTAAACCATACTGTCATCAAAAAGCTGTTGCCCGGGAAAAACAGCGCCAGAGAATAAGCCGACCCCAGCGCGGCCCCCGCGGCAAGGCGCCACCTGCCGGCCGGGGCGCGTCCAAGTTTTGCGGCTGACCACAGAATAGCATAGTTCATCACCAGGTTGCCCAGAAAGACCTGGTCCAGGTAAACCGTGTAAGCCGCCATAAGGCCAGACTCCCATTACCCATACTACCATTATATTTCCTTAAATAGTCTCATATTACATACCGGCTAAATGATTACAGCCCTGGTCTTATTATACATTGCCAGGGCTGGATAATTTGTCGTGCCGTGACTTGCGGCTGTTTTATTATCCGCCAATTTAATACAAAACAATTTTATTTCCGATCTGATTCTTTTACCCAGACCTCACAACCTTCAAAAGGATTAGCGGCGCCGCTGCACAATTTACGATGCAAACGTCAACTCCTTTTAAAACCTGCCTTTTTGAAGGATTTAAGTTTGCGTAGAATAATCCAAAACTTAAAAATTTGGAGAATGGTTTTTTGTTCCTTACCGGTTTGAATATATATTAAAGACACTCCGGAACGCCGGGGCAATATAACTAGAGAAAATGTATGGCTATCCAGGGTTTCTATTTTCGCCATTTTTCTAAACAAAATGTTTTTATTTTTATAGGTGAATAATGTTTATAAATACTTTTGAATTTGGATTATTAATTATTTTGAGTATTATTAAGCCAGTCCCCATAGATAAACTATCATTAAGGATATGGAAATATGATACAACTCTTGAGTTCGAAATTAAAAAAAATTATCTATCGAAGTCCTAGATCTGATGAATATTTATATAAGATACAGGAATTAGAAAAACAAATTAAAGAAATTAAATTGCAAATAACTGATGCGCAGGTATTAAAAATTGAAAAAGTCATTGTTGAAAAAATAGTCTGTGAAAAAATTGAAACCAATTATAAAATAGATTCTATTACAACAGAAAATCTCTCCGGGACAATGAACGTTGGGACCATATATCCCAATTATGAAACAAAATATGCGTTCAATAAGGACGAAAAACCTTTGGATCAGTCAGAACCTGGAAAACCAAAAGTCAACTTGATATATGAGTAAAAGATAAGTTTTGGCCGATAGCACCTATTTAAACTTCTGGCAATATATTATATGACAAATCCATTGAAATTGAGGTGACAATATGTGGATGACTTAAAAAAAATATTATCTCAGGCAACCTTGTTACAAAAGCAGTTATTAAATTCCTCCGAAAGAAATCAAATGAGAAAATTTACCTTAAGACAACTAGCAGAAATAGCAGAGACTTTGATGGATTCCTCACCTAATATGGAAATCCATTCATACAAAGATGAGGTGATTGTATCAGGAGTAGTTCCTAATATCCTCAATCCTCAGGATATTTCTGTTGAGCTTGATAATGGTATAATTTTAAGAATTGAATGTATTTGGCATAAAAGTGACGAAACCGGAAACTTGGAATCAAAACCTTGTGAATTCAAGAAAAAGATAGAGCTTCCTTATTCAGTCATTCCTGAGACATTATCAGTCACATACCAAAAAGGAATACTTAGCATATCGGCTAAAAGGACCGATGGAACAAATACCTGGGCAGCCAAAGCACAGTTTTTGGATTAAGGTGATATTAATGGCTCAAATAGTAATTGGCAGTTTAAAGATAAACTGCATTCATTCGGGCGCGGTTTTAAATATCGGAGATATTATTTTCAGCCTGCCTTCGAATAAAATTGAATTAACGGCAGGAAGCAATTCTTTTTGCTCTGGGGACGGCATCACTTCACTTGTTCAAAAAGAGCAGCAAAGTCCTGCCGGAGAGAAGAAATATTTACCTGCAAATCCTTCGGGATGACAGGATAATACTGGAAAATCGGTTCTTTCCTTGTTATTAGTTTTTATATATGTTTTAACAGATTATTTTGTTACCGCTCCTTCATTTTACCCAAAACAACCATCGTTCCTTCCTTCTTTACGGCAGCCATTTTTCGCCAGGCGTTTGTAGATATTTTTTGATTAGTCGCATAGTCTATAGAAGAAAGGTTTGTTAAGTAATCTTTAAAAATATTTTTAACTCAAAAGGAATTGATTACCGTGCCTGTAATTATTGGACCTGTTATAGTAGAAAACCAAACTGGAGGAAAATTTAATTTTGGCGTCATTTTTTTTACAACTGACAAAAACAATATGCACCTTGAGGGCAGATGTAGTTCATATAACCAGGGTAGCTTTAATAACCAGTCCTCTCTTTCAAATTACCCTTCCATACTAATTAGTGGAATTTCCACTGATATAGTAGATTCAGAATTATTGGAAAAAATCATTTAATTGCTTGGTGTCAAAGCCGGTGGGTCAGAGTCCAAAGAGACAAGGCGATTTTTAAACTAATGGGAGCGCAATTAGTGCTCTCCCGGCAGGGAAGCGAGGTAGTTGAACAATGCCTTTAGTCATAGGGCCTGTAAGGGTTGCTATGCAAACCGGCGCAAAATTTAATTTTGGCAGCGCATTTATAGTTGTTAATAAAAACAACTTGCATAATGAGGCAGAAGTTAATTCTTTTAACCAGGGAAGTAAGAATTTTCAAAATTCGTTTTCCAACGCCCCGGATTTGGAATTCAGGAAGGTACGTACCGACATTATCAATAACAGCAATTTTAATAATTTCTTGCGGAAAGCTGGCTATAAAACAGATTGAGGTGTTTTTTTTGGCTTTAATTATAGGCGGCCTCAACATTGAGCTTCAATCGGGCGGCATATTTAACTACGGCGAAATAGCAATCAATTGCGCCAGGAGCAACATTCACCAGGAAGCGGACGCCAATTCCTTTTGCGTGGGAGACGGCAGCTTTTTCTACGGTACAACCGACCAGCCCAGCGTCTCAGTAAACGGTGTCATCACCGATATTATTGACGGTGACGCCGCAAAGACGGTAAAAGAATTTGCCGGCTTTTAACCATTTTGAATGAATTGTCGGGGATAGGGTTTTGTCTATCCCCTTTTAAACAGGAGGCGCAAAAATGGACGAGACTGCTACAAAAGGCATGGATATCATAATGAAATGTTATATCCACCACGACCCCCGTATACTTCTTGACAAGCTTATGAAGAACGAAGAAATGTTGGTATCCTTATACTACGAACTGGCCAATGACCCTCCGCCCGAACACTTAAAAAAAACAATCGCGCACATGTCGCAACATCACAAAGCTGTTTTAGAAAAAATAAAAATGCTCGTCCATCACTTCCCACCGGTATAAATACGCTGGGCTTGAACGACTCCGTTAAGGAGATATCATAACACATTCACCATCTGGCTCGAAGGGTAAAAAGGGTTAGGAACATAGCGTCGTGTCAGTGCCGCCTGTTATAAGCCCATGCATAAATGGAGGTTTACGGCATGAATTTTCAAAATAAAGATTGGCTTAAATTCGCCCTTGAACTCTACGAAAAAACCAAGGATATGGGCTTTACCAACTATTGGGACAAAGGTGGCCTGGAGTCACTGATAGATGTAGCCAATAAATTTACTTCCACCGGCATCGGCCACACACAACCCGATAAAGGGGAAAAAATTCAACAGGAAGCCAGTTTTACGGACCAAGAAAAAATAGAGAATGAGGTCTTTTGGCAGCAGGAGACCGGGCCCGTACATAGTGGAACGTTCGTGTCAGGAGCAACAAAGAGTGGCTATAACGTACCTGTCTCAGTACATGAAACAAACAATGAAATAAGTATTCATGTTATTATTCCCGGTATTGCCTCCAGGGACGACCTGAATCTCCTTCTTTCCCATGAAGCGCTGGAATTATCCGGCGTCAGGACTGCCGTTGGATTTTCGGGAGGTGATAAAAGGATTGAAAATTTTTATAAAAAAGTACGATTACCAGCGCTGGTAGACCCTTCAGGAGCTACCGCCACTTACCGTAACGGGTTCTTGTATATTCGCGTCCCCAAGAAGAGCCTTCTTTCCCCCTTGAAAATGGAAGTCAAGTTTGAGTAAACAGCATCAAACGCTGCTTACTGATCATGGCTCTTTTTTTATATTGTTCAGGCTTTTACCTTTCTACATAAATTAGAGGTTCTTTAGATTCTATGATCTCCCCAATCTTTGCCCCGGCTACCCCCGCCGCCATCAAAGCTTCAATTACATCCCCGGCTTTTTCTCCGGGAACTGCTATCAGCAGGCCGCCGGAAGTCTGCGGGTCAGCCAGGATCAGTTTATCGAGATCATCCAGCCCACTGCCCCAGCGCAGCCACTGTTCCAGGTACTCCAGGTTGCGGTAAGCGCCGGCCGGCACCATGCCAATCTCAGCCAGGGGACGGGCCTGTTCAAGCAAGGGGACTTGATCAAGATAAATACGGCCGCCTGCTCCGCTCGCCGCCACCATCTCATAAAGATGGCCCAGCAGTCCAAAGCCTGTGATATCAGTGCAGGCCCGCACCCCTACTTCCGACATAACCCTGGCCGCCCTGTCGTTAAGAGTCGTCATCAGTTCCACGGCCGCCCGGCAGGCCGAGTCATCCGCGAGCTTGCCTTTGACTGCCGTGTTAATAATGCCGATTCCCAGCGGCTTGGTCAAAACCAATATGTCATCTGGCCGTGCCCCGGCGTTGGTGATAACCCGGTCGGGGTGGACAAGGCCTGTTACCGCGAGCCCGTACTTCGGCTCGTTGTCCTCGATGGTGTGGCCGCCGGCCACAATCGCACCCGCTTCCCTGACCTTATCCGCGCCGCCTTTCAGAATTTGGACCAGAATCTCCATGGGCAGCAGTTTGACCGGGAAACCAATGATGTTAAGGACCAGTAGGGGTTTTGCCCCCATGGCATAAATATCACTCAAGGCATTAGCCGCGGTAATCTGGCCAAATGTATAAGGGTCGTCAACCACGGGGGTAAAATAATCCACTGTCTGCACTATGGCTGTTTCTTCATTCAGGCGGTAAACAGCCGCGTCATCAGAGGTGGAGGAACCAACCAGCAGGTTAGGGTCCTCTATAGAGCTTAAATGGCACAGTACCTGTGCCAGGTCCTTGGGACCGATTTTCGCCGCTCAGCCGGCGGAACTGGCCATCTCGGTAAGATTATAGCCGGATATCTGGGGAAGGTGACAGTTTTTTTCCCGCTGCATGCTCTTCCGCCTCCCTTATTTATGAATGTAAATAATCCTAGCTTTGGTGAGGAGCACTTATTTTATACAAAAAACCCCCTGCGACGGGGGGTGTATTTTTAGCGTCGTCTTAAAAAGGCCGGAATATCCAGATCATCATGGTTGGCAAAGGGCTTTATCTCCAAATCAGATTTCTGGCGCTCTTTTTTAAAAGCTCTCTGTTCAAAACCTGTTGCTATAACAGTGACTCTTACCTCTTCTTCCATTTGTTCGTCAATAACCGCCCCAAAGATGATATTCGCTTCGGGATCGGCAGCCTGGAAGATAATTTCCGCCGCTTCGTTCACTTCAAACAACCCCAGGGAAGTTCCACCGGTTATATTTAACAGAACTCCTCTGGCTCCTTCAATGGATGTTTCCAGCAACGGGCTGGAAATGGCCCCACGGGCCGCTTCAGTCGCCCTGTTGTCACCTTTGGCGCTGCCGATGCCCATTAAAGCCGAACCTGTATCCTTCATGATCGTTTTAACATCGGCAAAGTCCAGGTTAATCAGGCCCGGCACGGCAATCAGGTCGGAGATGCCCTGCACCCCCTGGCGCAGCACATCATCGGCAATGCGGAAAGCTTCAACAATAGAGGTGTGTTTTTCAATTACCTGCAGGAGCCGGTCATTGGGAATTGTGATTAGTGTATCCACCCTCGATTTAAGATTCTCAATACCGGACTCTGCCTGTGTGGCTCTTTTACGTCCTTCAAAGGTAAAAGGCCTGGTTACCACTCCCACAGTCAGGGCGCCCAGCTCTTTGGCTACTTCCGCAACGATGGGCGCTGCGCCTGTACCAGTGCCGCCGCCCATGCCGGCTGTGACAAAGACCATGTCTGAGCCTTTCAGCGCATGTAAAATTTCGTCTCGGTTTTCTTCGGCAGCCTTTTCACCGATCTCGGGGTTTCCTCCCGAGCCCAGCCCTTTAGTTAGCTTGGTGCCGATTTGGATCTTGTGATTGGCCTGCGCCAGATAAAGCGCCTGGGCGTCGGTGTTTACCGCGATAAACTCCACCCCTTTAAGACCTGCGTTGATCATCCGGTTTACCGCGTTGTTGCCGCCTCCCCCGACCCCTATTACCTTAATATTGGCAAACTGGTCAAGGTCGAGATCAAAATCTAGCATGTTTTTGTCCCCCTCTGTTGTTACTATGGAAACCAACCTTATTATGGACGCCGCAAAGCCATTGGCCTGCTTAGTGTTTTTTTGACTGACCTGCCTTATAATCATTCAACTGAACATGGAACCAATCTAATATCTTCGCAGCCGATTCTTTCAGGCCGCCCTTTGAGAAATTCTTTCCGGGAGGATCGGCATGCCTGTAAGCGCACCGCAGCAAACCCAAGGCGCCGGCATAGGCAGGTCCCGCTGCAACATCCTGTGGCGCCGTTCTGGTTTTAACAGGCTGCTGCAGCTTGTCTTCAGCCAGCTTCGCCAGGCCGGCCAGGCTCGCAACTCCTCCAGAAAAAATCACACCACCTGGCAGCGTACCGGGATAATCAAATTCCCTAATTGACGCACTAATTAAATCTATAATTTCTTCAGCCCGTGCTTTTATGATCGATCTGGCCAGTTGATCCCTTTCCCCTGTAACCGGACCTGCCTGTTCAACCGTCAAATCGCGATTGTCCGACCGCTCCGCATCTTCTCCCAAACAACCAGCCTGTAATATTTCCTGTGCCTGACCCAGGGTCGTGCGCAGGCCTATGGCCAGATCACTTGTGAGATGCTCTCCGCCAAGGGGGAAAACAGCGGTTTCCCTGAGCAAACACCTGTCAAAAACACTTACAGAGGTTAATCCGGCGCCGATATCTGCCAGGACAGCGCCAAACTCTCTTTCGGAGGGAAGCAGCAAGGCCTCAGCCGCCGCCAGCGGCCCGTATATGATTCCCTTGGACTCCAGGCCAGCCAGACGAACGCTCCGGGTCAGCTGTTCCAGGTCCCGGGATCTGGCTGTAATCGCCCGGGCCTCTCGCCCAAATCCGATTAATCCGGTGCGTGGCGGTATTATCTGCAAAAGTTCTTCATCATGGGGTATCCCAGTGACTGCCGGTATATCATGAACAGCGTTTGGATAAACTTTCGCACTGCCGGCTGGCATATCGACGGCGGGGTTTTCTAAACAACAACCTCTTACTTTTACGCCGGCTCCGTTAAAACTCAAATATACATAATCTATCTTCAGGCCAGCCATTTTTTCAGCTTTTTCCAACGCCTGCCTGACAGACCTGGCTGCTGATTCCGTATCTGTGACTATCCCCTTTTGCACACCTATACTGGGACTCTCTCCCAACCCCAATAATTCTAAAGATGCATTTTTTACAGCAGCTATGGCAACAGCCGTTTTTGAAGTGCCTAGATCAAGGCCGGCCAGTACAACAGGGTTTCCTTTGGCCAACCAGGGCACCTCCCGTGCTAAACTTTTCTTGTTTTGTTAGGATTCAACACCAAAGGCTATTTCCCTTTTTGTTATATTATTTTTTTAGAAGGTGCCGGCGCAGTATGGCCAGGTTTTGGAAAATCCTCACGCCGAACGCGACTACCGCCGCCAGGTAAAGATCCATACCCAGCCTTTCCCCGATGAAGGCCAAGCCCGCCGCCAGGAGCGCGTTGCTAAAAAAACCTGAAATGAAAATGGTGTTGTCAAAGTGATCCTCCACGGCGGCGCGGATCCCCCCCAGCACCGAGTCTAAAGCGGCCAGTGCCGCTACTGAAAGGTACTGGGCGTATGCCTGAGGAAGTATTATCGGCACTTTGAGACCGATAACCACCCCAACCGCAAGGCCTAATATTCCCAACCAGACTCCTAACCACATATCCCAAAATCACCCTCTTTGAGCAGCTTTAGCATAATCAAATTTTAAAGAACCGTTATAAGCCGGGACTTCTATCTTCTCCCTTTGCTGGACAGCAACAGTGATACCATTGGCGCTGAGATACTCGACAAATCCTCCTTTTATCTCCAGGCTGCTCTTCAGAGTACCAGGGTTGCCTATGGCTAAAATATGATAAGGTGGTGAAAGCCTGACCAGGTTTACATTGATATGGTTGCCGGCCAGGCGGATTTCACTGGTTGCGAGAATTCGCTGCCCATTGATGGACATAGCTTCCGCGCCCGCGCCCCGCAGATCGTTAATCACTTTCAAGATATCTTCATCCCTGATTGAATAAAAACTGGCGCCGCCGTTCTTATCCGGCGGGTTCTCCATGATCACTTCCACACCGGGGCCGCTTAAAGGGGTCAGGCCGGCGTACATGCGGATCTTGGAGAGCTCACTCTCAAGAACTTCACTGGCCTGGGAGCGTCCTTTTTTGGCTTCTTCGATTTTGGCTGCAAGATCGGCCGCCTCCTGCTCAAGGTGAGCATTATCCAGCTCCACCTGTTTTTTTTCGATGGTGAGTTCCTGGAACCTGTCCACAGGCACTCCCCCGGCAATACTGCTGGTTGTGCGAAACTGGAACGCTATCAGGAGGCCGAATACCAGTGACACTGCGGCAATAGAAAAATATATCGGCTTCTTCAAACCTTATTCCCCCCTAACCGGCGGCTTTGGCATAATCAAAACTTATACCTCCACTGTATGGCGGAACGGTAACCTGAGGGATTTTCTTAACCCCTACCTGGATCCCCCAGAACTGGAGTGTTTCCGCCACCCCGCCTTTCATTTTTATTGATCCTTCCAGGGTATCTGGATTGCCTATGGCAGTTATCACATAAGGGGGAGCCAGCCTTTTGTTTTTATTCAACACGATCGTCGGCCCGGTACAGCGTATTTCAGTGCTGGCCAGAAGCCTTTGACCGTTTATGGAAATAGCTTCCGCGCCGGCTGCCCTGATCTCATTCAGCACCCGCAGCACATCTTCATCGTGCAGCACATAAAGATTGGGGTTCTCGCCCGGCTTAAGGGTGATATTGCTGTCATTCAGGGTTACCTCCACCCCGGGACCGCTTAACTCTGTCACACCGGCAAGAATCCGGGCCATCTCCAGTTCTTCTTTTAGCTCTGTATCCCTCGGACCGGCCGGCAGCTGGTCCAAAGTCGCACGCAGCTCACTGACACTGGCCTGAAGATAGTCACGCTCTTTTTTCAACTGGCTCACCTCAGCTGACATCCGCTGCGCTCTTTGTACCGGTTCTGTTTTGTTTATCTCCCTGGTCACCCTGAATTGAAAGGCCAGCATAATACCCAGGACCAGGCCCACCAAAGCAAGCGCCCACTGGAATCCTTTCACTAAAAACCACCGCCGTTTAATTGTTTTTATACTGTACCACCGGCTGACCCGCACAGGTCAGGTCAATATAGCTGACTTTTGCTCCCTGTTTGCGCAGTTCCAGCAGAAGCTGGGACAAAATAGCTCCCTTTTCCTGTACATCCACAGGCAGGCCAAAACGGCACTGAATTCCTTCCATGGTATAAATTTTGATCAGGCCCTCTTCATCAACATGCACTTCTGAAAGATTAGCCACTGTACTGTCGGGCAGTTCCTTGATTACTGTCAGAGCACTACCCAGCTTTTCCGATTTAACCGGTTGCCCGAGTCCGGCAATCTCAGCCTGTACACCGGTTATAACAGGCAGGCCCGGTGTCCCGGCGCCCGCTTTTATTAAATAAACACCTTCCTCATCAACCTCAATAAACCCTTCAACAGTAGGTAAAAGTCCAAGCGGCACGCGCTCTTTAACGGTGATCACCACAGTGGAAGGCAGGGACCTGGTAATCTGCGCCTCTTTCAGCATCGGGATCAGCTTCAGGTTAGCGTCGGCGGCTGCCAGGTCCAGCTTAAAAATATTCACACCAACGCCTATATCCGCCACAGAGCGGATTCTTTCCTCATTTAGAAAATGGTTGCCCCGCACCACTACCCTTTTTACTTCGAAAAAAGGTGAGCGCAGCAGGACGTACGCGGCTACAAGCACCAGCAGCACAAAAAAAATGCTCTGGAATAGATTCTGATTTTTAAGCCGCCTGCGCCTCTGACCCGAACCCCCCAAAACATTCACTCCGATACGGCCTTAATTAGTTTATCCCATAAGTTATTATACTTACCGTGCCTGACTTGTCCATATAAAAACTAAAAAAGAAAAAAAAGAAAAACCCCAGTCCTTTGGTTGTCCTCAAAAAGTTTTAGGCGATGTATCCTGCTCGCCATGTAACCATTTAATTCCTTAACGCATAGGATAAGGTAGCCCTTAAACAGAAATCAAAAAGGAGGAATAAAAATGGCATTTGGTGGTGCTGGAGCTGCCGCCGGAGCTGCCGCCGGAGCTGGAGCCGGTGTTGGCATTGGTGGGGGAAGCTGGGCTTTCATCCTCTTCCTGATCCTGATCCTGTTGATCCTGGGCTTGGGCCTCTGCTTTATCTAAAAAAAATTTATTGGTAAAGGAGGAATAAAAATGGCGTTTGGAGCTGGTGCTGGAGCTGCCGCCGGAGCTGGAGCCGGTGTTGGCGTTGGTGGGGGAAGCTGGGCTTTCATCCTCTTCCTGATCCTGATCCTGCTGATTTTAGGACTTGGCCTGTTCTTTATCTAAAATTGTAAATATATAAAAGAAAGGAGGAACAAATATGGCATTTGGAGCTGGTGCTGGAGCCGCTGCCGGAGCTGGAGCCGGTGTTGGCGTGGGCTGGGGCAGCTGGGTTTTCATCCTCTTTTTAATCCTGATCCTGCTGATCCTGGGGATAGGTTTCATCTTTATCTAAACTTTTAAGATGAACCGCTTCACCGCCTCCCCAGGTCCGAGGTCCTTCCGGTAACTTATGGCTGGTGTACCGGGGGATACATTGAAACCATTCTAAGGCAGAAAACCGCGCAAGCGGTTTCCTGTTTTTTAAAACGTATATTTATTTGCATTAAAGCAGGAAAAGGGATAATCCTACTCTAAATTCATGTAGGCCACGGTCCCGAAGGGAGGACTCTATTATGTTTACCCTTAAAGAACTATTCTTTAAAACCCAATGGGTGCGGAAGTATTAAGGGAGTTCACAGAAAAAAAGAAAACCGGCCTGTTGTGGAGGACAGCAGGCCGGTATTGGAGTGATATAGATATATTTGCATGCGCGGTTTCGACAAACAAGTAGAAGAGAGAATAAGAAGGGGAAAATAATGTAAGATAGCCTTGTAAGTATTGGGAAAAGTGATTAAAGGAGATTAACAGCAAATGGCAGGTAGTAGGAGTGTGATGGTATGTTTTATAACTTTAATTGTGGACTCTGATAATCCTCGCCCCAAGGGCGTTATATTTTAATTCCAGCCGCTCGTAGCCGCGGTCTATATGGTTTATATTTTCTAAAATCGACCCGTTTTCAGCCGCTAGTGCAGCCAGTACCAGGGACGCGCCGGCCCTTAAATCACTTGCTTCGATATAAGCGCCGCTCAGCTTTTCAACTCCCTTGATGATAGCTGACTGGCCCTCCACTTTTATGTCCGCACCCATGCGCCGCAGTTCTCCGACATGTTTGAACCGGTTCTCAAACACCGTCTCGGTAATAACACTTGTTCCCTCGGCCAGGCTCAGGAGAGCCATCATCTGAGGCTGCATATCGGTTGGAAAACCAGGATACGGCATTGTTTTTATATCTACGGCCCTGATCCGCCCGGAACCCAGCACTCTGACGTAATCATCCCCCACGGCTATCTCGACTCCGGCCTCACGCATTTTTGCCAGCAGCGGTTCCATATGTTCGGGAATAACGTTGGCCACTGTGACATCACCGCCGGTTATGGCGGCCGCTACCAGGTGTGTGCCCGCCTCAATCCGGTCGGGAATAACGCTGTGGACCACAGGTTTCAGCTCACTGCCGCGCACACCCTCGATTTTGATGGTGTCGGTACCGGCGCCTTTAATTTTGCACCCCGCTTTATTGAGAAAGTTCTGTAGATCCACCATTTCCGGCTCCTTGGCCGCGTTGCGGATTGTTGTCACTCCTTCAGCCAGTGCCGCCGCCATCATTAAATTTTCTGTGGCGCCCACACTGGGCAGGTCGAGGTGTATGTCCGCGCCTGATAGTTTTTTCGCCTCTGCGGATATATACCCGTATTTTTCCTGAATGTTTGCCCCCATCGCCTGCAATCCTTTAAAATGCAGGTTCATTGGACGGCTGCCGATCTGGCAGCCACCAGGATATGATATTTTAACTTTGCCAAACCTGCCCAACAGGGCGCCTAAAACCAGGTTGGAAGCGCGCATACGGCGCATTAGTTCTTCGGAAATTTCTACTGATTGAATATTGGAACTGTCAACTAAAATTGTATTGCCCTCACATACTACCCTGGCGCCAAGATAGCTCAGCACATCTTCCATTACCGAAACGTCTCTCAGCCTCGGCGCTCCATGAATCAAATTCTCCCCGGAGTTTAAAATACAGGCTGCCAGTATGGGCAGTGTGGCATTCTTGGAGCCGCTGGCGCTTATTGTCCCTTTTAGGCGGTTGCCACCCACAATTAAAAACTTATACATGCTGTCACCTCCGCCTATATGTCACCGATAATCTTTACCTCCAGTTTTAGTTCCACGCCGCAATCGCCAAGCACCGTTTCCCTGATTTTGCCGATCAGCGCCAGCACATCCCGGGCCGTGGCCGCGCCAAGGTTAACGATGAAATTGGCATGCAGCTCGGATACTTGAGCGTCACCTACCCGCAGACCTTTTAGGCCCGCCGCTTCAATCAGGCGGCCGGCGGAATCTCCCGGCGGGTTCTTGAAAATACTGCCGGCGCTGGGATAGTGCAAAGGCTGGGTTGCCTTTCTTCTTTTAAGAAACTGCTCCATCTCTTTTTGAATTTCGCTTTTGTCCCGCCGGCCGCAGGCAAAAGCAGCTTCTATAACTATGGCAGGTTCTTGCTGCAGGACGCTGGTGCGGTAGCCGAAACCCATCTCCTCTCTGGACTTATGGAAAAACTCTCCCTCCAGACTAAGCAAACTGACTTCCCGTACCAGATCGCCGATAGAAGAGCCGTTGGCTCCGGCATTCATCGCCAGTGCCCCACCTACGACACCGGGAATACCAGCGGTAAATTCAAAGCCCCCCAGGCCGGCTCGCCGTGCCGCGGCGGCTATTCTGGACAGTTTGGCGCCGGCTTCCGCCACTATGCCATCCGGTCCTGTCACAATTTTGTCGATGCCCCTGCCAAGCTTTACTACAATTCCTTTTATCCCTTGATCCGCAACCAATATATTTGTGCCGGCGCCAATCACGGTCAGAGGCAACTCACGCGTATGCGCGTATGTTACCACAGCTTTTAAATCTTCACGTCCGGATGGTTCCACGAATATTTCTGAAGGCCCGCCGATGCGCCAACTTGTATGTTTTTTCATCAACTCGCCGGCCTTCACCTTTCCGGGCATCATTGCCAGCAGTTCTTGGTAAAAGGCCGACTCAATCAATGTTTTGACGCTCCTTTAGCCGGTCTACCAACTCAACACCAGCGTTCCAGATATCACCGGCTCCCATGGTCAAAATCATATCACCGGGCCGGGCTGTACGGGCAAGATATTCCACAATCTCTCCCCTGGTCGGCAGGTAAATAGGCGTACGGCCATCATGTCTTTCAATAGCTGAGATTATGGTCTGGGCGGAAACCCCTTCGATCGGACGCTCGCCGGCGCTGTAAATTTCGCTGATAATTACCACATCCGCGTCTTTGAAAGCTTCCCCGAAGCGCTCACCGAGTATGGAAGTCCTGGTATAGCGGTGGGGCTGGAAAACACCCACTACTCTTCCTGATTTGACTTGAGCGGCTGCCTTTAGTGTGGCTTTGATTTCCGTTGGGTGGTGGGCGTAATCGTCAATAACCCTGATGCCGTTAACCTCACCTGTCAGTTGAAATCTTCGCCCCGCTCCCATAAAGTTCTTCAGGGCAACCGCTATCTTTTCCATGGTCAGTCCGATAAATCTGCCTACCGCCGTAACGGCCAGCGCGTTGGCAAGGTTATGTTTGCCGGGGACGGAGAGTTCCAAAGCACCCAAATACTGGCCGTGGTAATAGACGTCACCTGAAGTAATCCCGCCGCCGAGCCTGATATTGCGCATAGTATAATCCGCCCGCGGGTTATCCAGGGCGTAAGTCTGACAGGGGCGGTCGCACCCTGCCAGCAGCTTTCTTACGCCGGGGTCGTCAAGACATACAACCGCCTGCCCGCTGTCAGGCACTTTAGCCAGGAACTCACGAAAAGCTGCCGCAATATTTTCCTCGCACTTGTAATAATCGAGGTGATCATCTTCGATGTTGGTTATAACTTCAATAAAAGGATCCAGTTTCAGAAAAGATCCGTCGCTCTCGTCAGCTTCCGCTACAATGTACTTTCCCCTCCCTAACTTGGCGTTCCCGCCTATATCTGTCAATTCACCTCCGATAACAATGGTAGGGTCAAGTTCATTTTTTTCAAGCATCAGGGCTGCCATCGAAGTAGTTGTTGTTTTTCCGTGCGCTCCGGCTATTGCTATGCCTTTTTGCCTGCGCATCAGCCAGGCCAGCATTTCACTCCGGTGGGCAATCTTCAGGCCTCTCTTTTTCGCTTCAACCAGTTCCACGTTGTCCGGCGGAATGGCCGTCGAGGCTACCACCAGATCAGCTTCGCCCAGGTTCTCTCCATTATGCCCGGTAAAGCAGTCAATCCCCAGGGCTTCCAATTTCTCAGTCGTAGCCGATGGTTTTAGATCGGAACCGGTTACCCGGTAACCCAACCCCAGCATGATCATGGCGATGCCATTCATCCCTGAGCCGCCTATTCCAATAAAATGAACATGCTGCGTACTCTGCACTGATACATATCTCCTTCCGTGCCGGAAAATAGGAAATGACTTATTTAAAAATCCTGGTAATACTGGGGATGATATCAGATTTCAGGAAATATAAGGTCTATTTTTCTGGTTTTTATGCTTTTTATCGCTCAGGCAGTACTTATGGTGCTTTATCGCTTAAATTATAGAATATACTATGCATACCTCATAAATCGTGTTACATCCGCTGTCATAAAGCCTGTCCTACTGCCTGCCAGGGCTTTGGATCAATTCGTCCACACAATTTATAATATCTGCGAGAGCCTGTTTTCTGCCTAGTTTTAAACTGGCCAGGGCCATAGCCGACAACCTGCCGCGGTCAACAAGCAAGTCAGCAACCATATCTCCCAGCATGTCCCCGTCCAGCCGGCTGTCCAGGACCACCCGAGCTGCTCCTTCCTTTTCCAGGGCCCGGGCGTTGTACTCCTGATGGTTTTCCGCGGCATAGGGATAAGGGACTAAAATCGCAGGAATGCCCAGGGTGGTAAGCTCAGCCAGCGTAGCGGCGCCGGACCTGCTGACAACCAGGTCTGCGGCTGCCAGAGCGTCCTGCATGTTATATACATAAGACATGACCCTAAAGTTCTCTGCTTTTGCCGTATCTATACCCACAGCCGCGCAATCGCTCAGGAATTCTTCATAACCGGTGGTCCCGGTTACATGCAGGATGTAGATACGAGGATCAGATGCAAAAAGTTTGATTACTCTCACCATGGCTTTATTGATTGTACGCGCCCCCCGGCTCCCCCCAAAGGAAAGCAAAACAAAACGGCCATTGCCGATGCCCAGATTGCTTAAAGCTTCCTGTTTCTCCGCCTGTAAAACTTCCGGACGTACAGGCAGGCCGGTCAGCCTTATTTTTTTTTGCCGTGGAAAATACTTTTCTGAAGCGCTGAAAGTAACCGCCACCGTCGTGGCAAAACGTGCAAGCAGGCGGTTGGTCAAGCCCGGCAGTGCGTTTTGCTCGTGGATCAAGGTGGGGATCCGGTTTAAAGCTGCCGCCAAGATCACCGGCCCGCAGACATAGCCGCCGGTGCCAATCACCACGTCAGGGCGCCAGGACCTGATCATCCCGCGCGCCTGGCACAACCCGCGGCAGGCCTGCCAGATGGTGATAAAATTGCGTAGAGTGAGTTTCCTCTGCAAACCCGTGGCCTCTATACCTTTAAAAGGAAGTCCCTCTTTGGGGATAATGTCTGCTTCCATTCCCTTTGAGGTCCCGATATACAGGATCTCAGCACCGGGGTACCTTTCTTTGAGTCCCCCGGCAATAGCCAGCGCGGGATAAATATGCCCGCCGGTACCGCCGCCCGCCACAATGAAACGCAACTGTCCCAACTCCTTGCTGTAACCACTATTCCACCGAAAAGCTAAAGTATCCTGCTTACCGGGTAGTGGTAAATCGTGAGATATTAAGCAGGATGCCCACCGCGATCATGGTAAAAAGCAATGAGGTGCCGCCGGAACTAATAAACGGCAAAGGAATGCCGGTTACCGGCAGGGATCCTGTTACAACACCTATGTTGATAATAGCCTGTACTCCCACCCAGGCGGTAATACCCGTGGCCAATAAGCTGGCAAAAGGGTCCTGTGAAGTAACCGCTATCTTTATACCCCGCCAGATGAACAGCAAGAAAAGCATAATCACCAGAGCCGCTCCGATAAAGCCAAGCTCTTCCCCGATGATGGCAAAAATAAAGTCGGTGTGGCTCTCGGGGAGGTACAGGAACTTTTGCTTGCTCTGGCCCAGGCCCAGGCCGAAAAGCCCCCCTGACCCTATCGCATAAAGTCCCTGGATAATATGGAAGCCCGCGCCCTGCGGGTCAGCCCAGGGGTCCAGAAAAGCGAGGAACCTCTGCATCCGGTACGGCTTTAAAACAATAGCAAAACCTATCGCCGCCACCCCGGCTAAACCAATACCGCCAAGGTGGGACATCCTGGCGCCGGCCGCGAAAATCATCACAAAAACTATACCCGCCAGAGACATCGCCGTCCCCAGGTCCGGCTGGAGCAGGATCAACCCGGCCGCAAGCGCCAGCACGATCAGGTACGGCAGGACACCCCTGGTAAAAACCTTCACTCTTTCCTTTTCCCTGGCCAACCCGTAAGCGGTAAAAACGATGATGCAAAGCTTTACCAGTTCAGCGGGAGCGAATGGTATCGGCCCGACACCAATCCAGCGCCTGGCGCCGTTCACTTCCCTGCCCACACCGGGAATCAGCACTAAAACCAATAAGACGAAAGCGATGATTAAAGCGGGGCCGATGTAGCGCTTCAGCCGCCAGTAATCGTAATTCAGAGCCAGCAGCATGGCGGCAATACCCATGGCGGCCCAGATCAGCTGTCTCTTAAAAAAGTAAAAGCTGTCATTGTAGTCAATCAGGGTTTTGTACTCACTGGCGCTCAAGACCATAATTACCCCAAGACTAAGCAGGCTCATTACAGTTAAGAAAAGGACAAAGTCAGGAGATTTTTTTCTTATTGACATTGCCGGTCCCCCTATTTATGGCATGGGATTTTTTAGAATTTATGATTTAAATATATTCTCATACCATTTCTTTTAGGCCAAGCACTATCTTTTTAAATAAATCCCCCCGCACTTCGTAACTTGTAAACATGTCCCAACTGGCGCAGGCCGGGGACAAAAGCACAATCTCGCCAGGCCGCGCGGCCTGGTGAGCCAGGAGCACCGCTTCCTCAAAATCTGCGGCGTGCTGAATATTGGTGAAACCTTTAGCCTTGGCGGCATCAGCGATCAGGTCCGCGCTTTGCCCGAGGACCACCAGAGCCCTGGCTTTTGCCTTAATCTTTTCTGCAAACTCAGCAAAATTACTGCCCTTGTTCTTTCCGCCGGCAATTAAAACTATAGGCTCAGCATAGGCTTCGAGCGCCTTGATTGAGGCATCGGGGTTTGTTCCCTTGGAATCGTTAACATACCTGACACCATTTATCTCCGCTACAAATTCCAGGCGGTGGGACACACCTTTAAAGGTCCGCAAAGTGTTGGCTAAAACAGGAGTTTCAACTTTCATCGCTTTGGCCACAGCCACTGCCGCCAGGGCGTTTTCCAGGTTATGAGCCCCTGGTATGCCAAGTTCCTCAACCCCGCAAATTATTTCCGGGCGCTGGTCCAACTCTGCTATGATTTTCCCGCCGCGCACAAAAACCCCGCCCGGCAGTGCCTGCCGCCTGCTGAAGAAGACTGCCTGCCCGCCGGTTTTGTGCCCCAGCGCCGCAGTCACCGGATCATCATAATTAAGCACGGTAAAATCACCAGAGTCCTGGTTGGCGAAGATCATGGCCTTGGCTCCGGTGTAATTTTCCATGCTGCCGTGCCTGTCCAGGTGGTCAGGGGTGATGTTCAGAATAGCAGCGACCTTTGGTTTAAAAGCACTGACAGTTTCCATCTGAAAACTGGAAACCTCAGCTACTATGATGCTGTCTGGGCCGCACCGTTCCACTTCGGTTACCAGGGGCAGGCCAATATTGCCACCTACCAGTGTATCTCTGCCGGTGTTTTTGAAAATCTCGCCGATTAAGGTGGTGGTAGTGGTCTTGCCGTTCGTCCCGGTGATGGCTATAAACGGCGCCTTGGCGAAATTATAAGCCAGCTCAAGCTCGCCGGTGACCGGTATGCCTTGTTTTTGCGCCTGGCTGACCGGCTCAATCGCCAGCGGCACGCCCGGGCTCATCACCACCAGGTCGAAAGTGCCGCGTTCAACTGCCGGATAACCGCCCAGCAGGACCTCAACCCCCGCGGCTTTCAGCTGTTCAAGTTCGCCGCCCGGGTATGACGGGCTGCCGGCATCGGCTAATACCGCCCTGGCTTTTTTGCCCGCGAGAAAGCGGGAAACAGCCAGTCCACTCTTGCCAGCCCCGATTACCAGCACTTTCTTGCCTCGAAGTTCCAATGCACATCTGCCCTTCATAATAGAGTGAAAAACAAATTGACAGGATTAACAGGATTTTTCTGATTAACAGGATAAACAATATAAAATTTATAAAATGATTATTCCTTTTACTCAGTGCGGCACTGTGTTAAATGTAAAAGGTTTTCAAGAGCACAACTCTAATCCTGTAATTCCTTTTAATCATGTAAATCCTTTTAATCATGTAAATCCTGTCAATTTGTTTTAAGAACTAATAAATCCCATAGAATCCTGCCAGGCCGATGGCTGCGAAAACAAGGGTCGCCGCCCAGAAGGAATATACGACACACTGCTCGCTCCATCCTCCCAGTTCAAAATGGTGGTGCAGGGGCGCCATGCGGAAAAGCCTGCGGCCAGTAGTCTGAAACGATATCACCTGAATGATTACAGAGAGCGTTTCAAGTGCAAATATCCCGCCAATGAGCAAAAGGAAAAGCTCGCTCCTGGTTATTACCGCGGCTGCGCCCAGTGCGCCGCCCAGGGCCAGGGAACCTGTGTCGCCCATGAAAACTCTTGCCGGGTGGCGGTTGAAATACAGGAAACCCAGACACCCTCCCGCAAGAGCCGCCATAGTAACGGCCACACCATCTTTTAGTATAACCACGGCAATCAACATCAGCGCCAGGGCGACAATCATACTTATGCCCGTGGCCAGCCCGTCCAGCCCGTCGGTTAGGTTGACAGCATTGGCTGAACTCACTACAACTATGATGGTGAAAGCTAAGAAAGGCCACCAGCCCAGATCGACCTGAGCGCCGCCGAGTGTAAAGTAACCTGAAAACGGCAGCACTATTTCCGTACCGCGCTCAAGTCCCTTTACAACCCAAAAAGCCAGACCCGCGGCAAGCAAAATCTGGCCCAGCAGTTTCTCCCGCGCCCGCAGGCCAAGTGACCTTTTTAAAACCACTTTTATATAGTCGTCTAAAAACCCGATAAAACCAAAGCCAAGAAGGATCAGCAATACCGCCAGACTGTCCTGCTGCCCGTGTCCCAGCAGGATACCTCCAGCCAGCGTCCCGGCTAAAAACATTACCCCTCCCATAGTCGGGGTCCCTGCTTTGCTCAGGTGCCTTGACGGCCCGTCCGAGCGTATATTCTGGCCAAATTTAAGCCCTCTCAGCAAAGGAATCACCAGCGGCCCCAGCAGTAAGGTTACTACCAGTGAGACGGCAAAAGCCTTCCACAAATTTTCCATAAGGACCCTCCTGCCGCACCACGGCGCAACAAACGTATCCTGTGGTGCGTTTTTCAGCAACACCCCCGTGAATTTACCAGGTGCTGGACGATTTGTTCCATTTTCATCCCCCTGGACCCCTTGACCAAAACCACGTCCCCGTCCCGCAGCAGGTCATTTAAAACCCTGATCGCCCCAGGGTTGTCATCACAATGAAAAACCCTTGCCGCTGCAAGACCGGCGCCGGCGGCCCCGTTGGCCACGTCAGCGGCCAGGTCGCCCACTGTCACAAGGTAGTCCAGCCTGAGACCGGCTGCTGTTTGCCCTACTTCCCTGTGGCCCGCTGTGGCCCGCGGCCCTAATTCCAGCATATTTCCCAGCACAGCCACTGTCCGCCTGCCGCCAGCCAGTTCAATCAGAGTCTGCAGGGCGGCCTTAACCGATGCAGGGCTGGCATTATAAGCATCGTTGATAATCTTCAGCCGGCCCGCTTCAATAATTTCCAGGCGCATACCTGTTAAAGCTGCCGCTGCAAGGCCTGAGGCGATCTCCTCGTCTGCAAGCCCCATTTCCCTGCCTACACCGACTGCAGCGAGGGCATTCATTACATTATGCCGGCCCGGCGCCGGCAGGGTGAAATTATATCTCCAACTGCCGTCTGTCGCGTCAAAACGGCTGCCGCCGCCTTCTACAACAATGTTTTCAGCTCTAATACCGGCGCCCTGATCTAAACCAAAAAAAACAACCCTGCCCTTGCAGCGCGCAGCCTCCCTATGGATAAAAGGGCTCTCCGAGTTTAACAGAGCAAACCCTTGCGCGGGTATGTGCTCAAGAATTTCCCCCTTGGCGGCTGCTATATTGCTTATTGTGCCCAGCAGTTCCAGGTGGGTTTCACCAATATTGGTGATAACCGCGGCATCCGGCCGGGCGAGGCGGCACAGGTCGTCGATTTCTCCCGGCCCCCGCATGGCCATTTCCACTACCGCAGCTTCATAATGGTCATCAAGCTCCAATAAGGTCAAAGGAAGCCCTATTTCATTATTAAAATTGCCGGTGGTTTTCAGGGTGCGCAGGCGTATTCCCAGTACCGAGGCTATAATATCCTTCGTCGTTGTCTTGCCGGTGCTTCCGGTGACTCCCACCAGGAAAGCCTTACTCCGGGCCCTGTTGGCGGCAGCCAGTGCCTGCATGGCAGCCAGCGTGTCCTGGACATACAGGACAGGCACATCAGGTAATAATTTCTCAGTCCTGCGGTGCACCACCAAAGCGCCGGCGCCCGCGCCGGCAGCCTGAGAAAGAAAATCATGGGCGTCATGGCGCTCACCCTGCAGTGCGAAAAACAGGTCCCCTTTTTTCAACGTCCTGCTATCGGTTGAGACCGCACTAAACACGGCCTGCGGGTCGCCCTGTAAAATCACGCCGCCGGTCACTCCGGCAATATCACCCAAAGTTATAGGTATCATACATCCTCCATATTGAGCTGTGGGAAGTGGGAAGTGGGAAGTGGGACGTGGGTATTCAGGTATTGCTTACGGGTCATTTTGTGCGACTGAAGTCGCACCTACATCTTCTCACTTCTCACTTCTCACTTCAGTTCCTCCAGGGCCTGGGCGGCTTCGAGGCGGTCGTCGAACGGGAACTTCCGGGTCCCAATAATCTGGTAGTCCTCGTGTCCTTTGCCGGCTATGACTACAACATCACCGGGGCGGGCTGCCTTTACTGCCGCGCGGATCGCCTTGCGCCGGTCAGGTTCCACAGTGTAGCGGCACTCATTAGCTGCCGGCTTTAAGCCATTTTCAATTTCATCAATAATGCCTAAAGGGTCCTCAGTACGCGGGTTATCAGAGGTGATGATCACAAAATCACTGTATTTGGCAGCAATCTGGCCCATGAGCGGCCTTTTGGTCCGGTCACGGTCACCACCGCAGCCGAACACCGTAATCAGGCGCCCCCTGGTAATCTGGACGGCGGTTTTTAAAATATTTTCGAGCCCGTCCGGGGTATGAGCATAGTCCACAATGACAGCAAAGTCCTGCCCCTTGTCTACCAGCTCAAAACGTCCAGCTACCCCCCCGGTCGCTTCAAGTGTGTCCCTGATCGTATTGGCCGGTATGCCAAGCGCGGCAGTCACGGCAAAAGCGGCCAGAGTGTTGTAAACATTAAACAGGCCGGTGATTTTTAGCTTCAAGGGGCAGCTACCCCACCTGCCCCGGGCGGTGAAATTGACTCCTCTGGCGCTGACCTCAATACCCTCCGCCCGCACGTCAGCCTGGCTTTCGATCCCGTAAGTATAAACAGGGACACCGGCAGATCTGATAAACTCCGCAGCCCTGGCGTCATCGATATTAACAACCGCATACTTTCCTTGCTTCTTCACACCTGGCAGGGCCAGGCTTTTAAACAGCCCCAGCTTAGTTTCCAGGTAATCTTCCATATTTTCATGGAAGTCCAGGTGGTCCTGGGTGAAGTTGGTAAACACAGCGACATCAAATTCACACCCTGCCACCCTGTGCAGGGCCAGGGCATGAGAAGAAACTTCCATGATACAGGTACCGACACCTTCAGCGGCCATATCAGCCAGCAGCCTTTGCAGGTCAAGAGATTCCGGCGTGGTGTGTTTTACCGGCAGGATCCTGTCACCGATACGGTTGTGGATAGTGCCGATTAAGCCGGTCTTCTGGCCGGCGGCGCTTAAAACGGCAGCCACCAGGTTGGTGGTGGTGGTTTTGCCGTTGGTACCTGTAATACCGATCATTTTCATTTTAGAGGATGGATAACCATAAAAGCGTGCGGCAAGAAGCGCCAGGGCTAACCTTGTGTCCGGCGTCAGAGCCCAGGCCAGGCCGGGTGGAAGGTCAGCCTCACGCTGCGTGACCACCGCCACGGCGCCATTTTTTATTGCCTCGTTGATATATTCATGACCGTCAGCTTTAAATCCCTTTACCGCTACAAATAAAAAACCCGGCTCTACCTGGCGCGAATCATACGCTATCCCCTTTACCGGTACAGCCGGATCGCCGGCAGTGGCACAAACCTCAACCGCTTCAAGCAATTCCCCAAAAAGCAAGGCAAAATCCTCCTGATATATAGCACATAATATCTTGCTTACATATTATTTCCAATATTAGGCAAAGTATTCCAGGCCACAGCTCCGGGTGGTTCATTCAGCCTCAAAAGGTAATATAGGCCGACCAATAATTTCTTACAAATTATAAACCAGTTTACTGCGTCAGTCGAGAAATTCTTTTATCCCCGGGGGCTGGAAATCTATAGTAATAGTGGAACCTCTGGCAGCTTTTGAACCCGGCTTTTCCTGTTGGCCTACTGCTATACCGGTACCCCGCGGGTTAAGATGCAGTCCCAGTTTTTCTAAAACACTTCCCGCTTCTTTCATGGTTAAGCCGGCCAGATCCGGCACTGTTATTTCTCCTGACGGGTCTGTGCCGCCGGCCCGCAGTTCCAGAATAACGGTCGAACCGTTAAATACCTGTGCTCCTCCTTTGGGTGTCTGGTCAAACACAATTTCTCCCTCGCCCCTTGTCTGGACAACAAATCCAGCATTATTGAGCACATTTTGAGCTTCCTGCAGCGGGTAATTCACAACATTGGGCATGCCCCGCTTGATCTTCGGCTCCTCATAAACAAAAGGCAGCTGCGGCTTCTCCAGGTCAGGCCTCTCCGGCACTTTCAAATACCTGAGGGTGTCCAAGGCAATAGACTTGAAAGCCGGCGCAGCCACCTGGCTGCCGAAATAGGCCGCGCCGCTTGGTTCGGCGACCATAACCAGCACGGCTATTTGCGGGTCTTCCGCTGGGGCAAAACCGCAAAAAGAGGCGACGTACTTGCCGTCAGAATACCCGCCCGTTTCCGCCACCACCTGGGCTGTGCCTGTTTTCCCCGCTGCTCCGTAACCATCTACAAAAGCGTTTCTGCCAGTCCCTTTAAACACCACATTGGTCAGCAACTCCATCAGGGTCTGCGCGGTTTTTTTAGATATAACCTGGCGGACCGGCTCGGGTTTAAATTCTTTAATCACCTTTCCATCCGCGTCAGTTATTGACTTGACCAGGAACGGTTTTAACAGGACTCCGCCGTTAGCCACAGCCGAAGCCGCCGTCAGCAGCTGGATCGGGGTCACAGCGATCGACTGCCCTATAGACATGGTGGCTATATTAAGTTCAGTAGCTTCATCCTGTGGTATTTCTATGCCTACCTCTTCACCCGGCAGGCTGATGTTGGTTTTTTGCCCAAAACCAAAAGCATTAATATATTTATAAAACCTTTCAATGCCCAGCCTTAAGCCCACTGTAATGAAACCGGGGTTGCAGGAGTTTTGGGCGACTTCCTCAAAAGTCTGGGAGCCGTGCCCGCCGTCGTACCAGCACCTGATTGTACGGTCCGCAACCCTTATATAACCGGGGTCGTAAAAAGAGTCACCCGGCCTGACCGCCCCTTCTTCAAGAGCTGCCGCCGCTGTAATAATTTTGAAAGTTGATCCCGGCTCATAGTTATACCAGATGCTTGGGTTGTGGTCCCATACCGACTGGGGCTGTTTTCTCCAGTCACCAGGATTGAAAGTGGGCCGGTTGCCCATGGCGAGGATTTCACCGGTTTTGGGATTCATCACAATAATTACGGCCAGCTTGGGGTGGTGGACATCAACGATCTTGTCCAGTTCCCTCTCCGCAAAAAACTGAATATGCTGATCTATGGTCAGCACAAGATTGTGGCCGGGTGTTGGAGGGATAAATTTATGGAGAGCTTCCGGGATGTTCCTGCCAACAGCGTCCTTTTCAATGACTATCCGTCCGGGAACACCTCTTAATTCCTTGTCATAAACACTTTCTACACCAATCAGCCCCTGGTTGTCATCACCGGCGAAACCCAGGACATGCGCGGCAAGGCTTTCCTGACGGTAGAAACGCCTGTTTTCTTCCACCAGTTCCACCCCCTCCAGTTTCAGAGCTTTCAACCTCTGGGCAGAGTCGTAGTCTATTCTTCTTTTCAGCCAGACAAAACCTACTTCTTGGTTTAACTTTTTATATATTTCCTCCTTATCCTCACCCAGCGCCGCGGCTATTTTGTCTGCAGCTTCGCGCTTATTAGTTACCTGAGGCGGAAAGGCGTAGGCTGAATCAACACTGACACTTGTCACCAGTTCGTTGCCGTTGCGGTCTAAGATTGCTCCCCGCTTGGCCTCAACCGGCACATCCTTCATCCGGACTTCCAGGGCTTCCTCCCTTAACCGGTCTCCTTCAACAAGCTGCAGCCAGGCCAGACGAAAAATCAGCCCGATCAGAGCCAGCGCTGTAAGCAGAAAAACCCAGGTTATTCTTTTCCGGATCAAAATGGTTGTTGTCTGCATTTTTTCCCTCTACGAATTCATTAACGGGAGCGAGTCCCAGCCGCATAGAATTCTCCAGTCGGCCAACTAATTCGGTGAAGGCTCTGATAAGACGGTTCTTTTCCGGTCCGGCAGAGGAATTATCGGCAACCTGAGTGTTGACTGAGGCAGCGTCAACTGTCTGCGGCCTGCCGGCCACTGCTAAAACCATAATGTTGTTGTTTGCTGGTTTTACCATCCCCAGTTTGTTTACAGCCAGGTACTCAACCCTTTCCAGCGAGCTCAGCTTGTGAATTTCCTCATCAAGACTGTTGTTTTCCACGCGCAGAAGGGTGAGTTCCTTTTCCAGTTTGGTAATCTGGTAACCTAAAGTCAGCACCTGGGAAAAGTAATAGGTTATCAGCACGCCCACTAAAAAGCACACCAGAACAAGTCCGGATAACGCAGGTACCGGACTCTTTTGTACAAACCTTCTCCTGCGGGTTTTTTCGGGGCGCGGATCCATGTCTGAAAACCCGCGGTAGCCTGTCTTATCCTGAGCTACTATCAATATTATTCTACCTCCGTACGGAATAGAACCGTTAAACAGGAAGGATATGCCATGACTTTAGGTCATCATATTTTTTCAGCCACCCGCAGCTTTGCGCTTCTTGCCCGGGGGTTTCTTGCCAACTCTGCCAGTGAAGCCGTAACCGGTTTAACGGTTACAATTTTTAAAGTCTTAACCCCCGCACAAACACAAACTGGAAAATCCCTCGGACAGGTACAAGGTGAAGCCAGCCGCCGGAACAGGTCTTTGATGATCCTGTCTTCCAGTGAGTGAAAAGTTATCACACATATTCGTCCACCCGGTTTTAAAACTTTTACCGCGGCAAGAACTGCTTCCTCCAGGATCTCCAGTTCCCTGTTCACAGCTATGCGCAGCGCCTGAAAAGTCCTTCTGGCCGGGTGCGGCCCCTCCCGCCTGGCGGGAGCGGGAACAGCCTTTTTAATAATTTTCACCAGCTGGCCTGTAGTTTCTATAGGGTTTGCTTGTCTTTCCTGACCGATAAAACTGGCAATTCTGGCAGACCAGCGTTCTTCCCCGTATTCCTTGATGATCCTGGCCAGTTCCGCCACAGGCAGGTTGTTGACAAGCTCCCTGGCGGTGACTGGCTGCCCCGTGTCCATTCTCATATCAAGAGGCGCGTCAAACTGGTAGCTGAATCCCCTGGCGGGATTGTCCAGCTGGTAGGAAGAAACCCCCAAATCAAACAGTATCCCGTCCACCGCTTGCAATTCCATGCCGGTGAGAATTTCCACAAGTTTAACAAAGTTGGCCTGGACCAGCACCGCCCTGTCCCCAAAAGGGGCCAGCCTTTCTCTGGCGGCACTGATAGCTGCCTGATCCTGATCCAGAGCTACCAGGCGCCCGCCGGGTTCATCACCCAATTTTTTTAAAATCACTTCACTATGGCCGGCGCCGCCCAGAGTGCAGTCCACAAAGACGCCGCCAGGTTTAACCTTTAGGTTTTCCAGTACTTCATCAGGCATAACAGGCTGGTGATAGTATTCTATGAAAACCGACCTCACTAGTTTAATTTTCCGTTTTGAAAGCACATCTTTTATAGTCTATTAAGAATCCCTGTTTATAATTATACTGTCCTTAAACTGTTAATAATTCAATTTAATTTCTTAAAATCCTGTTAATCCTTAATAATCCTGTAAATCCTGTCAAATTGTTTTATCTTTTATTAACGCAGCACTTATATTCCAAGATCGAAATCAACGATTTTTTCCGCTATTTCCTCATAGGATTCGGCCGCCCTGGCATTGTACTCATCCCACTGTCTCTTCGCCCATATCTCTACCCTGGAGGAGACACCGATAACAACCACATCCTTTTCCAGATGGGCAAATTCTCTCAAGTTGCCCGGTATTAATATTCTTCCCTGTTTATCGGCTTCACATATAGCCGCACCTGAGAAAAAAAACCGAACAAAGGCCCGGGCGTCACCCTTTGTAAAGGGCAAGGACTTCAGCTTTTGCTCAAGCGCGTCCCATTCGGGCTGCGGGTATGCAAAAAGACAGCCGTCAAGACCCTTTGTAATTACAAAAGAGTCCCCCAGGCCTTCTCGGAAGCGGGCAGGTATAAAAAGTCTCCCTTTGGGGTCAATATTGTGCTGGTATTCACCCATGAACATGTCAGGAACAGCTCCAGCTATGAACTATCCACCACAAAAAACCACTTTCCACCACTATACTATAAATCGGCTGAAATTCCTATGGAATTTAGAAAAAAATTAAAGATTTTAAATTTTTTTTTTTAAAGAAATAAAAAAGAGAGACATAACATCTCTCTATTTTATCCCCACTCTATTAAACTCGTTGCCCGGGCACTGTTTTACAGATACTCGTCAAGCCTGTGACGGTTTTTTTTGACAACGTCTTGCGTGGTCTCCTGCTTGATCACTGTTTTTTCTTTTTCATCCCTGCGCAGGGATACTTTTAAATCCAGGGTATAGTCCGCCGGCAGGCGGAGTCCCTGGGGCAGATGCACCACTATGGCGTTCTTATCTCCGGCAGTCCCGTAATCCTTTTTGGAATTAAAGGCTCTTTTTTCAGAAAGCCAGAGGCCTGAGCGGCCGGCTGCAAGGAAGAAAGTAATTATGAAAACGGCAGATGAAATAAATACCAGTCCCAGGCTGATATAGTCCATAAAAACACCCCGCAGTACCAATTATTTACATATACTGTTCTGTAAATGTAAAATAATTCCTGCCGGTACTAGTAAATTTTTACAAATTTAATCTTCCTGCCGGTAAATGTGGCAATTTCCCGGTAACCAATTTTTTTAACCAGCCCGACTGCTTCCTCCAAACCGTTCCCCACCTGCCGGGGGTGGTGAGCGTCGGAACCTATGCTGACAGGAAGGCCATATCTGAAAAAGACTTCCAGCAGCCTGGCGGACGGATAAATCTCTCGGGCCGGGTACCTGAGCCCCGCTGTATTTACCTCTACACAAACGCCTGCCTGCTTAAACACACGCGCTGTGTCCTCATAAAGAGAGCTTAGGTCCCTGACTGGGCGGAAGCCGAACTTCTTTACCAAATCCGGGTGGGCCATTATATCAAAATACCCGCTCAGGGCGGCCTGTCTTAAAAGAGTAAAATACCGCTCATAAACCTCGTCGATGTCTCTCCGGGCATACTCCCCCATCTCGTCCGGGTTGTCAAAACCCCACCCGTCAATAAAATGAACTGAACCCATGACGAAATCAAAAGGATATGGGGACAGTATATTTTCCAATGTTTTTTCATAGCCGGGGACAAAATCAGCCTCGATCCCCAGTTTCACACTGACCGGCGAATTGCTGCCAACCTGTCTGACCCTTTCTGCATAGCGCGGCAGGTCATTTTCATCCATGGCATAATTCATAATCTTTTTGCCGGGAGGCAGCCAATACAAAGGCAGGTGGTCCGAAAAACCAACTTCCCGGATGCCTTTCCGCTCAGCGGCGTCAATGTATTCCTCAATCTCGCCGGATGCGTGGCCGCATAATTTAGTGTGCAGGTGATTATCAACCGGGATCAAGATTCCTTACCCTCACGGGAGCGCAGTTTCTCAGAAACAGAGCTGGCAAGAGCATAAATCTTCTCAGCCAGTTCCGCGTCAAGCAGTCCCGTCCCGCAGGCCGGCGCAATAATGCAGTTTCTGTACAAAAGCTTGCGGGAAACACCCCGCCTGGTCAGTTCCTTCCACTCACGGTCAAGAATTGCCAGCAGGGAAGCCCCGTCCTCATCCAGAACCAGGTCATCCAGAGTGGGGACCACACCCCAGGCTAAAAGGCCGCCCCTTTTCAAAAACTCTTTTAAAGAGGCTATAAAGGGAACAATGGAGCTGAAGTAGTTGTAAGCGTCAAAATTGACCACTTCCACACTTGACTCAAAAAGTATCGACCAGTCAATAGCGTCACAGCAGTGCACGCCTGCCAGGGCGCCCGCGGAGTGTACCGCCTGAAACACAGCTTCCAGGTCTTCTTTAATGGCTTCCTTGGTTACAGTGATATAACTGGACTTGCCATAAACCCGGATCGAGGGCTCATCAATAAAAATGAGTACCGGCAGACCAAACTTCTTTAACTGTATGACCTGCCAGACCGAGTGCAGGGCGATGGTTTTCACAATCAGGTCCCGCAGCTGATCATTGTAATAGGCAAAACGTCCCCGCTCGTCTTTCAGCTGAAAGGCCGCAGTCAGAGGCCCTACAACCTGTCCTTTTAAAACTCGCGCGCTTCCGGCGCCTTTTTTCAGGTCTTCCATAAAGGCATAAAACCCGGCCGCTGAGTCTTCCTCAAAGGCAAACTGGTCCAGCACCGTGAGGTCACCATCCTCATAGGCCAGATACAGAGAATAGAATGCAGTCAGGTTATCCGCCCAGTCCGGGCGGGTTGTGTCAAAATAAACCCTGTCCCCGTCATCAACCAGCAGGCCTATATTTACCAGGGGCTTCAGGAACTGCTCCGCGATGTTCTCCTGCCTGCCGCGCTGCGGCAGCTGAGGCCAGTGAGGTATGCAGGGAACATATTTTTTAACCACGGACAAGGCTTCTTCAGCACCGGTATGCGGTAAACTGCCTATTCCCGTAGCCAGGCCTTTCGGTTCAAAAACCATTGCAAAATCTCCTTTCAGTATTTCTGTAGATAGTAAAATTTTTATTTAATTCAGTCTTTCCAGGCGGGGCTCCCAGCCGACTTGCCTGAAAAGTTCCGGGTAATGCTCCGGGCGGGTTTCGGTACCTTTACCCATAATAGCCACTATGGCCGCCTCCAACATGTTGGCGCCGAGTGACCTGCCATGGAAAGAAGGACCTGCCGCCGCCAGCCACTGGACCCCTCTCTTTTTTAGTTCGTGTACATCTTCCGGGGTGAGAGTGCTGGTTATAATATTTTTACCGCTGAGGTCACCTGGCAGGTGACGCCGCAGGAAATGAAAATCACCCGCTATAACGTCAGCTTTGCGGTAAAATCGTTCAAAGCGCGGTACTGTCGCCTCCTGACTTGCTCCAACCGGGTACAGCCAACCTATGGGCAGCCTGCCTAAAACAGGCAGGGTCAGGCAGGCAGCGGCCCGGAAAGACGACAGTGAGTAAAATGGCGCCGGCAACCCCAGGGCAAAAAGGGCGTCTCCGATAATTAAGCGGCATCCCGCTTTTTCCAGAGCCGCCGCCAGCCCGTAACGGTCGAGCGCAGACACGACCAGGACAGTCTGGCCCCGCCTCGGCCAACCGGCCTGAGACTGGATAAACGGAATCAATTCTCTCTCAACCGTGTCTTTAATACCGCCCCCGTCAACCAGCGGGGTTTTTTGCACCAAAGAGGCTAACCTTATGCCGTCCCACAGTGTGTAGCTCTTGTTGCCGGCCCGCAGGGCAAAATTAACTCCGCCCAGGCCAAGGGCGTCCACATTGCCGTCAAAACTCTTCAGCAGCCCCGCCGCCTGTTTAATATCTCCTCCCGTGCCAATCCTTCTGACAGACAACCTGCAGACTTTTGTTTCGATTTCAGCAGCAAAATCCCGCCGGGGTGAACCCAGGCTGACACTTACAACCCGTTTCATCAAAAACCCCTATTATCAGAATTCAGAATTCAGAAGACAGGAGACAGAATAAAGGATTTATTATTACTTATTCTGTATTCTGTCCTGACTCCTGTATTCTCTGTGTAAATTATAGTTTTCCACTCACAGCCTGTCAAAATTTAGCTGCCAGCGCCTCACGGTATACGTCCAGAGTATCCAGGGCGATGCTCTGCCAGTCATAAACAGTCAGCACTTTCTTCCAGGCCCGCCTGGTCAGGTCACGGGCCAGGCCGGGATTAACCAGGACCTCCCTGATGTAATAAGCCAACAGGCCCGGATTACCGGGAGGCACCTTATAGCCGTCGATCCCGTGTGAGACTACCTCGCTTAGCCCTCCGGTATCCGAAACAATGACTGGAATTTGAGCGGCCATGGCTTCCAAAGCGACAATGCCAAACGGCTCATAAAGGCTGGGAAACACGGCCACATCTGATTGTTTAAGATGCTGGTTGCGCTGGTCCTCATTGACAAATCCCAGGAATTCCACTTTATCTTTTAGCAGTGGGTTATTAGCCTTATCCTTTAAGAAACCTTCGTAGGGGCCGGTCCCGCCCACCAGCAGCTTAACATCAGGCATCTGCGGGAGCAGGTGCAGCAAGGCTTCCAGCAGCACCTGCACACCTTTTTCAGGCACCAGGCGCCCTATAAACAGTATAGTCTTGTCCCCGCCGCGCGCCTCTTTTTCACCAGGCAGAAGCTGCCTGGGCACACCCAGACTGGCCGGATCAACACCATTCGGTATGCTGTGCGTTTTTTTCCTGGCAACCCCAAAGAGCCCCGTGATTTCTTCCGCCATGTAATTGCTGCAGCATATTACTGTTGCCGCCGCATTGGCCAGCCTGTCCTCCAGGTTGTGGATACGGCGCTGTAGATCGTTGTGGATACCCCTGTTGCGGCCATATTCGGTGGCATGTATGGTTGCCACCAGGGGCAGCCGGTAACTGCGGCTCAAGGCTGTGGCGGCTTCCTCAACCAGCCAGTCATGGGCGTGGATAAGGTCACAGGCCTCGTGGTCCATCAGGCTGCAGGCCAGGATTTCCATTGACCTGTTCAGCTGTTGAACCCACTTCATAAAATCTGTTTCAGTCAGACCGGATTGGCTGACACGGTGCACGTGCACGCCTTCAACCAGCTCGTAGTCACTGGCTACGGCTGCCGGGCAGGTAACCACGTGCACATTTTCACCAAGGCGGGCCAGCGCCCGCGAAAGATCATAAACATGCCGGGCCAGGCCGCCCACCGTCCTGGGCGGGAATTCCCATGAAAGCATTAATACTTTCAAAGGCTCACCGGCCAGGCCGCCCCGTGACCTGCTGCCGCGGCTCAAACGGTAGTGGCGGCTGTATATGTTATAGTCTATATCCGGGAAGATGCTGTCCTGCCTCTCGTAATTGGCCAGTTCTTCCTCGTTAACCTGACCGTCCACCAGTGAGGAAGTCAGGCTGTTAAAATGGTTGATATGTTCGCTTGTGCGCTGTACCGCATACTGTACCGCGGTGCCGGTCTTAATGATAAAAGCCCAGTCGCTGCTCTGCGCCAGGAGCAACTCCCGCGCAGCCTGGTTTAACGTGCGGCGGACTGCCCCTGACGCATTCGGGTACAAATCTGCCAGGTCCACCATCGTTGTTTCAGCACGGTGCAGGTGCCTATAGATCCAATCGTTGCTGGGATTAAGCCAGACCTCGTTATAACCGCCTTCTCCCCAGCTGGAAGCGGCCAGATCCACTACCTGGTTTTCAACATATTCACCAAGATAACCAGCCGGGGTGGACATTCTAATGCCGTCACGCCCGCTGTCAACAGCCCGGCATAAATTTTCCAGCCAGATCGGACCTTCATACCACCAGTGCCCAAAAAGCTCAGCGTCGTAAGGAGCCACAATAATTGGCTTGCGATCCATCCATTCAGCCAGCTGGCGTACCTGCTGGCCTCGTTTGCCGGCGAAATCCACCGCGTCCTCAACAGCTTTTAACCCTGCTATATCTGGCTGGTAAGGCTCTTTATAATCCCCCCGCCCTGTAATCCTGAAATACTTAAGGCCGGTGTCGCAGCGGATATTGCCCCCGGGCAGGTAAGGAGCGAGGTAATCCAAGTCCAGGTCATAGCCGATGTCGCGGTAGAACTCCCGGTAAAAAGGGTTGCCCGGGTAGCCTGTGTGCCTGTCCCAGACCTGACGCGAGCTTTCCGGGTCACGGCCGAAAGCGGCCACCCCGGAGCGGCAGAAAACAGGAGCGTATACTCCGTAACGCGAAACCGGGCTAGCCAGGTTGATGCCGTGTGTTTCAACAAAGAAATATCTCAGCCCGAATTCCTTTAATATTTCATCCACACCAGGCACGTAAGCGCACTCAGGCAGCCAGATGCCGGCCGGCAGCCTGCCAAAAAAACGGCCGTACTGCTCTACTGCAAGCTGCACCTGCGACCGCCTGGCCTCCCGCGTCATAATCAAAGGCAGGTAACCGTGCGTGGCGCACGTGGTTATCACCTCCAGCACCCCTAACGCCTGCAGGCTCTGGATGGGCAAAATCAGGTTGCCCTCATAATCATCTTCGAAAGACCGGCGGAGCTCATTTAGCCGGTTAAAATACATCTCTGCCACATTTCTGAAGGCAGGGCTTTTTTCGTTTCTGGCGATCTCGGCTTCCGCCAGTGAAATTAATCTTTTCAGGTGGCGCAGGTAGCGCTCCTGTAAAAGATGATCATTCAACATGGTGACCAGGGGCGGTGATAGGGAAAGAGTAATCTTGAAATTGACACCGTCTTTGACCAGCTTTTCAAAGGCCATGATCAGGGGAACATAGCATTCGGTTATAGCCTCGAACAGCCATCGCTCCTCCATTATCCCCGGATCTTCAGGGTGGCGGATGTACGGCAGGTGCGCGTGCAGCACCAGCGCCAAATAACCTCCGGTCATAAAGAAAGCCCCCCTGGGAAAAAATAATCCATGCTTTAATTATAGCATGGAAGTATTATCCGGTCTTACTTATTTTGGTTTTTTGCACTGTTCGCATACACCGAAGATTTTGAGCTGGTGGTCGGTCACCGTAAAGTTATGCTTCTTGCTGACCCTGTTTTCCAGCTCTTCCAGCAGGTCCTCGTTAACTTCAATAATGCTGCCGCACTTAATACATATTAAATGATGGTGGTGATGGTTTTCTCCTGCCTCCGGGCCGAACTCGTAACGTTTGCGGCCATCCCCGAAATCAATTGTTTGGATCAGGTCGAACTCCTGAAAAAGTTCCAAGGTCCTGTAAACCGTCGCCAGACCCACGTCGGGAGCCCGGAGCTTGACCAGGTTATAAACTTCTTCAGCGCTGAGGTGCTTGCCGTTGTTTTCCAGGAGCACTTTTAAGACCAACTCCCGGCGTGTTGTCAGTTTTGATTCTTTCGCCCTGAGTTTTTCCCCGACATCGGATATAACTTTTTTCATCATCACACCACCTTTCGGGTTTTATTGTGTCAGCCTATAAAACAAATTGACAGGATTTACAGGATTAAAAGGATTTACAGGATTTTATAAAAAATATATGAAGACCTTTTATAATTGTTTCTTTTACCCATTAACATACCTTTTAAGGTTGTCTTAAGAAATCCTCTGTAAATAAGAATTCTAAATAAAATGTGATTATTTAATAGTCCTGTTAATCTTCTAAAATCTTGTTAATCCTGTCAATTTGTTTTTATCTTTTCATTAAGCCAACGGTATAATCATCTTATTTAATATCCCCAACTAGCTCCTACAGGTAGTACTTGCGCTTGTTGTACATCTGCCAGCGCCTGCGGCGCATTTCGTTCTGGTACAGGGCTATGGCAGCAGCGGTAGCTATCGCCGCCAGAACTAACAGCCAGAACCACCATTTAGCCAGTATCCTTCTTTTTACCTCTTGCTGGGCCACCAAATCAACCCTGCCCAACTCCTGGCCGTTTGCATAAAAGGCTGCTTCACCCACCTTTTTGCCAGCCTGCAAAGGAGCCGCAATATTATCGAACAGGGTGATTTCCTGACTTATTTGAGGTTTAGCACCAATTGGAAAATCATAGACCAGCGAGCTGCCCGTCTGGGCGCGCACGGTTTTGGCAACACCGTAACGCACCGGCACATCAGCCATAAATTTACCTGCCTCGACCAGGGACGCCTGGTTAAATTCAGCAAATCCAAAATCTAAAAGCTTTGTCGAATCAGTCCAAATGTCAGTCCCCTCACTTTTCATTACCACGGCGATCAGTTCCCTGCCCTGCCTGGCCGCGGCTGACACGAGACACTGCCTGGCCTCGTCCGTATACCCGGTCTTAACTCCGATAGCGCCATCGTAATTCCACAGCAGCTTGTTATGGTTGTCCAGGTATGTCTGCGCGTTGGGATCGCTGCGTGTGATCGTTTTTACTTTAGTCGAGACAATTTCTCTGAATTCCGGGTTTTGCATGGTGTAGCGGGCGATTAAGGCCATGTCGCGGGCAGTGGTATAGTGATTGGGATCGGGCAGGCCATTGGGGTTGTTAAAATGCGTGTTAACCGCACCTAATTCAGCAGCCCTTTTGTTCATCATCTGAACGAAACCGGGCACCGAACCGCCCAAATGGCAGGCGATAGCCACAGCTGAATCATTGCCTGAATTCAACATCAGCGCGTAAAGCAAATCCTCCAGGGAAACCTGTTCGCCTTCCTGCAGTCCTACTGCGGATCCCTCAACATCAGAGGCCTCTTTGGGGATAGTGACCATCTCACCAGTTCTGGCGCTTTCCAAAGCTATAATCGCGGTCAGAATTTTGGTGGTGCTGGCCGGGTACACCTTGACGGACGCATTTTTCTCGAAAAGGACCTGCCCGTTTTTTGAGTCGACAAGTACCGCGGCTTCTCCAGTAATCACAGGCGAAGCTGCTGCCGCGGGAAAAACAGCGGCCGATAACAAAAATGCGGCCAGACATACCCACAAGGATATTTTTTTCAGCATTCCATCACCTTTACAAGGTTTTTAGGGAGCAGCAAAAAACACCCAGACTAAAAACAATTATACCACAACGAACGCTTGGAGAGCTATACCTGTTTATGATGCCCTGCGCGGCCTGGACAGCATGGTCAGCACCCATAAAAAGACAGTCACGAAAACAACCAGGGTCAAGAGTACGGGGGTTTGGTGAAAGCCTGCACTAAACATGTATTCCAACAGGCGGGTAATCATACCGCCTATTAATATTGCCAGGCAAAAAACGGCTAACCAGACCGCCAGACCCTCGCGCAGACCCCGCTCTTTAAAAATTACCATGGTCGACGCAATACACGGGACGGTAAGTGAAAGTGTCAAAAGCACAATAAAGTTTTGCAGGGGGAGCATCTGCAGGTTTAGTATCGCCGCGGCGCCGAACTCCTTTCTGATCAGACCCATCACAAAAATATCGGCCACCTCCTGCGGCAGGTGCAGCCAGCTCACAGTCACAGGCTGCAGGGCATTGCGCAGGCCCCGCAGCAGGCCTGTCACCTCAAGGATGCTTAAAAAAAGTGTCCCCCCGGCGAATATAGGGAAGGCTTCTTTGATAAACTGGTATGACCTGGACCAGGTCTTTACCAGGAAGTTGCGGGGCCGGGGCAAACGGAGGGGCGGCAGCTCGATCAGCAGAGGGGACGTCTCTCCCGGCAGAAAGCGGCCGAGCAGGGCGCCGGTGCAAAGGAGGACGCTGAGCATAATCATCACGTATAAAACCATATAGAAAGCGCCCTGCCCGGACAAAACGGCAATGATAATGGCCATTTGGGCTGAGCAGGGGACACCAAGCGCCAGCAGGAAAATTGCTATACGTCTCTCCCGGTCTGAACCCAATACCCTGGTTGAAATACAGGCCATGGTTACGCACCCGAAACCGAGGATCATCGGGATCACAGCCTGGCCGTTCAATCCCGCTCCAATTAAAGTGCGGTCGACCAAAGTGGCAATCCTCGGCAGGTAGCCAGAATCCTCAAGTATAGACAACACCAGAAAAATTCCCAGCACCAGCGGCAGTAAAATGCCGATCAGGTAGGTCACAGTAAGGGTTAAGACTCCGTACTGGCCGGTTAAAATGGTACTGACAACCGTCCCGGGCGGGAAAACACCGTTAATCAGCGACCTGAGCGCGGGCTCATAATAACCTGTCATAAAGCTCTCGGTATTGTCTACAATATATTGCGCAAAAAAAACCCCCACCAGTTCATAAACCGCCCACAAAGTAAATGCCAGCAGCGGAAAACCGGTGGCAGGCAACAGCATCCAGCGGCCCAGGCGGGAGGTAAAGCTTTCACCTTTTCTGCTCTCCTTCACTACCAGCGCAACCAGATTGTTCACTCTTTCCCTGCGACCCTTGTAGATAGCTTCCCGGTCCGTACCAGGTTCCAGTCCAAAGCGCCGGCTGACTTCCTGGTCACCTTCAAGGACCAGCAGGGCTTCCCGCCTGCCGGCAGGCGGGCTCACCTGATTAATCCTCTCCTGCAGGCCGGGCGCTGACTGACCGGGCTTGGCCAGATCTATCTTCCTCTTTAACTCGTCCATACCGGAGCCGCTCTCTGCCGCCATGGAAACTACGGGAACACCCAACAGGTTTTCCAGAAGAAGCGCGTTGATCTCCAGCCCCTCCCGGGCAGCCTCATCCGTCATGTTAAGGGCCAACACCATCGGGATACCCATATCGATAATCTGCAGGGTCAGGAATAAATCCTGCGCCAGGTGAACCGCGTTGACAACGTTCACCAGCACATCCGCGGCCAGGATGATGTCTCTGGTAATCTTCTCTTCCTCACTTAAAGAAGAGACACCGTAAACGCCCGGCGTATCGATTACAACATCACCGTTGTAACGACCGCAGGCCATATTAAGAGTAGTGCCCGGATAGTTTGAAACGTCCATGTACAGGCCGGTAAGGTTATTAAAGATAACAGATTTTCCGACATTGGGATTGCCGGCCAGCACTATTTTCCTGCCGCCTGGCGGGATGGCCTCCACCCTGCTTGCACTCTCCAAAAACTGATCACCACCATTTTCTATGTACAAGAGAAAACCGGCCTGCGCCGGGGATAAAACTAATATGGCTCAACTGAAATGGTCCTGGCCAGACTTCGACCAATGGCGATTTCCTGTTTATTCCTGGCCACCACCACCGGCCCCGCCGGCACTATCTCCCGGCAGGTGACAACAGATCCCTCGGCAATGCCCAGGCGGATAGCCTGCATTCTGGTCAGGTCATCTTTGATCCTGGTAACTTTGATGAGCTGCCCCTTTTTCGCTTCATCCAGGTTCATTGAGCCCGCCTCCAAATATAATGATAATCATTATCAACAGAATGAGAAAGATAACCGTTCTCATTTTACTTAAATTATATGTAATCTATTCAGCAAAATCAACAATATTTTTAGCAGAAAAGAGACAGAATATAAAAAAGCAAAAAGGAGGGTGAAAAGTGGCTGAAATAAACACCAAGGGAATGAAGGTGGCTGATCTTTCGGATGAACAACTCAACGAGCTCCTTCAGGCCGAACAAAAAATGAACAAAGCAGCAAATAATAAACAGGAACTATACCTGCTGGCAGTAAAAAGGTAAAGCCGGGGGCGCAAGCGCCCCCTACAGACTCGCTTTAAAAACAAAATAACTGCTTTTTCCGTCGCACTTTTTCAATTAATCCAACCTGCACGCTGGAAACAACAGCGGCAAAGCAACCGCACTGAAAGCAACATCCGGGCTGGCTTTTAATTGTAGGTGCGAATTCATTCGTCAGCGGAATGGGGACACATCTCTATTTGGGGCATTAATTAACAGCCGAGATATGTCCCCGATTGGATTGGGTATTCCTTTATTGACGAAGTATGTCCCCAATGCCTCAAGCTATTTTGGCGCTGACGCGCCTTGTTCGACTGAAGTCGAACCTGCATTATTAATTGTTATCCCCGTTTCTTGTCACGATAATTCTGCCCGCACTGTCTCCCAGAAGGAGGCGTCCTCAAACCCCAGTCGCCATATGGCTATGCCGCCGATACCGTAACTTTTAGCCAAATTCAGCTTAATACCAAGGCTGTACTTGTTCTCAAACCAGACCTCATGCTTTTTCCCCTTGTCATCATAGTAAATTAAGTAGGGCGAAGAAGCCCAGTCATTCCATTTAGCCGGCCCGTATTTCGAAATGAGTTCGCCGGTCTTGTACCAGCGCACTGACTTGTTCCCCACTGCCGACCAATCGTACCCGTAAGCCGGAATTCCCATTAATACCTTTTCCTTGGGTATGTTCCGCACCGTATAGTCCAGAACCCTCTGCACCCAGGGCAGCGAGGCAATTGGCCCGGGCGAGCCGCCCGACCAGTGCTCCTCGTAAGTCATCACCGCAACCAGGTCGGCAGTCTTCCCGATGGTCCGGTAGTCATAAGCGCCATACCACTCGTTGGAAGGGTTGTCCGTTGTCTTGGCGGGTATGGAAACTGTTAAGAGGTAGCCGCCGGGCTTTAACATCTGACTCAGCTCAGACAGGAATTTATTATAATTGGACCTGTCCCGCGCAGGCACACCCTCAAAGTCGATATTAACTCCTTTAAAACCATTTCCCTTTACCAGCGATACGATATTCCTTTCCAGGTTTCTTCTGTTTTTCTCCACCGACAGGACCTTGTGGATGACATCCCTGCTGTTGTATTCGCCCACGTTGTGAACCAACAATAAAGACTTGGCGTTCCTGTCAGCAGCAAGTTTCACACCGTCTTTAGGCACACTGCCGGTTAAGTCGCCGTCCCCGTCTTTGTTAACCAGATAACTAAAAAACGCCACACTGTTTACCAGCGCCTGTTTGTTGGAGAGCGAATTAAAGGACAGCTTGTCCCCCGGGTAGTCCTCCGCGTAATACCCCAAAACGGTCATTTTTTTTGACGCGGCCGACGCGTAGGCCGGGTAAAAAAACAAGCCCGCCAACAGTCCCGCAAAAACTAAAACAGCGATTAAAGCCCGCCTGGCATGTTCCATTATCTTCCCCCGCCTTTCAAATAACTTTAAAAAATCCAATCTTATGATAACAGCTCACTTGGACCTTTAACAAACATTCATTATTGCCAGTTATGGAACTCCCAGCATGGACAAGAATAAGCAGGAAATGTCGCGGCAGGATAAGCTGTTTAAAAAATGTTTCCCAGCCCGCGCCATAGTGTATAATATCAGTATAGTTAAACCAGATCTATCCACCAGTAAGGGAGTTGCCTTTAACCTTTGCACGAGCTGAAAGCCATATTTACTTCAAAAAGAGAACTCGGCCTGATCCTGATGCTTTTCTTTATGGAATTTACCAGGGGGGCTTTCTTCCTTACCTTCTTGCCTCTTTACGCCGTCAACTACCTGGGCATATCAGTCGCAGCCGCAGGTTTGGCCGTTTCAGCCCACTACCTGGTGGAGACCCTCTTTAAAGGAGCCGCCGGCTGGCAGCTGGACCGCATAGGTTATCCGGTTTTGCTCGCAGGGCTCCTGCTCGGCCTGGGCTCACTGCTTTTTATGAAGTTCTGCCACTCACCTGCCGTCCTGCTTATTGGCTCAGCCCTTTTCGGCCTGGGTGTATCACCGGTTTGGCTGGCTGTAATCAGCGGAGTGGCTCCTGTACAGCTAAAAGAAAGAGCCGCCCGGATGGGGATTGTCTTCGCGGTATGGCTTTTTGGCAGCGGCGGCGGTCCGGTAGCCATTAATTTTCTCATCGCCAGGGACTACAACCTGGCCTTCTGGCTGCTGATCGCCCTTTGGGGCGGCGCCCTGGCCGTGACCCTGCTGCTGCTCCCCTTTATGGAGAATAAGGCTGATGAAAGCTCCGGCTTCTCCTTCTGGACGGAAGTCGGCAAAATGGCGGAAAACCAGACGTTTAAGAAAATACTTATGCCGGGTATGTTCCTCCAAACCATGACCGGCGGGCTGATGCTGCCGCTGCTGCCCCTGTACGCGCAAAACAAGATAGGCCTTAGCCCCAACCAGTACGCTTTGCTGCTTTTAATCGGAGGAGCCGCCGCGGCTGTTTCCTTCCTGCCCATGGGGCGGCTGGCGGACAGGATCAGGCTTAAGACCCTGCTGGGCACCGGTTTTGGCATGAGCGCCGTCTCCCTGGCCCTTTTCCCAACCGCCCATAACGCTGTCACCTCCTACGGTATGGCCGCACTGGTCGGTTTTTCATACGCCATGGTCCTCCCCTCCTGGAATAACCTGCTGGCCAAGGTGATTTCACCTGAAAGACAGGCCACCGGCTGGGGAGTCTTCTCAACCATAGAGGGCATGGGCATTGCAGTCGGCCCGGCTCTGGGTGGCATAGTGGCCAAGAGTTTTGGGATTTCTACCGCCCTTTTTTTAGGCGCCGTACTGCTGGCCATGATGTCCTGCTTTTATTTTCTGTACCCTATTGAAAAACTTTTTACACACAGCCTTACAAACTGATCTGAGGATTTAATAATGGAAGCTTCTATTTTAAAAATCTTATTTCTGCTTATTTTTGTCTACTCACTGGCGCCGACGGTAGTGGTCCGTTTAGGCCATATCGGCGCTGTGTCACGGGCGCCCAAAGGCTGCGGCAGAGTCGCCCTCACCTTTGATGACGGCCCGGACCCGCTTTACACGCCGCAAATCCTGGAGATCCTGCACCGCTACCAGGTAAGGGCCTGTTTCTTCCTGGTCGGCGCCAAGGCCAGGGCTAACCCGGAGATCACCAGGCAGATCATCAAAGCGGGTCATGAAATAGGCAGCCACGGCTACGCCCACAAAGCCGCCTGGCTGCTTGGACCACGCGCCACAAGCAGGGAAATCGGCGAAGCCAGCCTGGCCATTGAAGAAGTGACCGGGCAGAAAATTCGCTTCTGCCGCCCGGCCTGGGGGCTGTTCAACCTTTTTTCAATCTGGTACTGCCGCCTGAAAGGCTTAAAAGTTATACTATGGACTTATATGAGCTGGGACTGGACTAAGAAGGCCACCCCGGAAAGCGTTACCCACAAAGTGCTGAGCAGGATCCGGGATGGCGCGATACTGGTCCTGCACGACAGTGACGCCACGCCGGGCGCGGCTAAAGGCAGCCCGTCGCGGGTGGTGGAAGCCCTGCCCCGCATCCTGGACGGCCTGAAGCAGCGCGGCCTGCAGGTAGCGCCGCTGGAGGAGATTATGCCGGCTAAAAAGAAGCCTTTTTCTAAAAAAGTTCTGCAGCGACTTTGGAGCTACGTGGACAGGTTTGTCCGCCTCATATCAGGGATCAGTAATTTAGGCGATGGAAACTCTATCTGGCGGATCGCTTTGCGCCGGCACCGCGGCAAGGACTGGACGATGCCCGGCGGCAATGTATTAAAACGCGGGGAACTCTATCTGGAGCTGCACATGAACAACGACAGGCTCCTGTCACTGGTGGGGGAAAATGCACTGCTTGAGCATTCTATATTTACCGCCTTGCGTGAAGTACGCAGCGGGCTTCCCCTGTTGGCTAAATTCTTAAACAGCAATGAGAAATACGGCGAAATAAACACCATTTTAGGGATCACCCTCCTGCACCGCGGGCTGGGCCGTTTTGGCTTTAAAACCGTGGATATGAAGCCCGGGATTTTTCAGACCTTTACCAGCCTGTACGAGCGGTGGCTGCTGGCCATTTTCCACCCCGACGGCTTCAAGGGCTTAAAATCTTACCGTTACAAACTCACACCCAAATATGTGGTGATTACGCGGCAGGAACTAATGAGCAAAAGAATACAGGAGTCAGGGTGAGACAAGAGTGAGACAAGGGGACAGAGTGAGACAAGGGTAGTGAGACAAGGGGACGGTTCTCTTGTCTCAAACCCTTGTCTCACAAATTAGTTAATGAGGTGTTTAGCATTGGACAAAGCACGTCTGGGGGCTGAACTTAAAAAAATATTTCCGGCGGAGCGGGTGCTTACCGGCAACCTGGAGCTAAAGCTGTACAGCTATGACAGCTCGTTCATGGCCAGGTTCCAGAGTTTTGTGCCCGACGCGGTAGTGCTGCCCCAAAGCACTGAGGAAGTATCCGCGGTGCTGCGGCTGGCCTGCGCGCACAGCATACCGGTTGTGCCCAGGGGCGCCGGCAGCGGGGAAACCTGCGGCTGCCTGGCCACCCGCGGCGGGATAGTTCTCGACCTGTCTGCCTGGGATACCATCGAAGAGGTTGACACCGAAAATATGCAGGTTTTTGTCAGGCCAGGCGTGGTGCATTACAAGCTTAACGAGCACCTGGCCGGCCACGGCCTGTTTTTCCCGCCCGACCCCGGCAGCACCCGCATGTGCACCATAGGCGGCATGGTCGCCAACAACTCCAGCGGCTTGCGGGCGGTAAAATACGGCGCCACCGAGCAATACGTCCTTGGCCTGGAAGTGGTGCTGCCTGACGGCCAGGTCATCAACACCGGCGGGGTCGGCTGCAGGGCTTTAAAAAACGTGTCCGGCTTAAACCTCACCAAACTTTTCGTGGGGTCGGAAGGCATATTGGGGGTTATCACCAAAGTGCGTTTGCGGGTATGGCCCCGTCCCAAAGCGCGCGGCATCGCCATGGCTGTTTTCAGTGAACTTGACCAGGCGCCCGCAACAGTGCTGGATGTTTACCAGTCTGGCATCCTGCCCTCGGGCATAGAAATTTTAGACTCTTCAGCGATCCAGGCTATCAACCTTTACAAACCGGAGATCAATCTCCCGGCCGCCGAAGCCATACTTATCTTTGAAGTTGACGGCAACCCGGCCAGTGTTGAGTGGGAAGGCCGGCAGATCGCCGAGATTGCCGGCAGGCGCGCTGCTTCCGTGGAATGGGCCACCAACCCTCAGCGTATGGCCGACCTGTGGCGGGGCCGGAGTGTAGTGGCCATTGCCGCCGCCAGGCTCCGGGCAGACGGCAGCAGGATCTTCGCCGGCGAAGATATCAGCGTCCCCTTAAACAGAGTTACAGAATCACTGCGTAGGATTAAAGAACTGAGCCGGCAATTCGGTGTTACAGTTGTTAACTACGGCCACATCGGGGACGGCAATATTCACACCGCCCCGGTGATCAACCTGGAAAGCCCGGAAGAAGTCGCCAGTGCCAACGGGTTGGTTGACGCCATTCACCGGCTGGCTATAGAACTGGGCGGCTCCACCACCGGCGAGCACGGGGTCGGTGCGGTCAGAAACCAGTACACCCTGGCTGAACACGGCGAGGCGGCCACGATTATGAAGAGGGTTAAGAAAGCATTGGATCCGTGCAACATCATGAACCCCGGCAAACTGCTGGCCCCGGAGGGGGATCAGGGAAGTGTTTGAGGAACTGCCCGAACTTAAAGATCATTACCTGCGCTGTGTGCGCTGCGGGCAGTGCCGTTCTGTCTGCCCGGTCTTTGAAGTAGTCAGAAATGAGACGGCCACACCAAGGGCGAAGGTTTTTCTGGCCCACATGCTGGCCAGCGGTGAGGTTAAGGCAAGTGCCGGGGTCGCCGCCCAGATGTCCCGCTGCCTGCTCTGCCAGGCCTGTACGAAGGAATGCCCCTCGGCCATCCCTGTTCATAAAATTGTCACCGCCACCCGCTCCCTGCTGGCCAGGGAAGTACCGTCCTCTCTGCAGAGAATTATTTTCAAGGAAATCTGGACCCGCCCCCGGCTGCTGCAACTTTCAGCCGGCCTGTTCAGAGGCTGCCAAAACCTTGGCCTGACCGGCCTGGGCAATTCTCTAGGGCTGCTGCCGCCCGCCCTGAACCTGCCCGGCAAACTGCCCAGCCGGCAGGCGCGGTCCTTCATCCAGGAAATCACCAAAGCTGAGGGTACCCCTAAAATGAGAGTGGGATATTTTCTGGGCTGCGCCACCAACTTTTTATTCCCGGCTGTGGCTAGAAGCACGGTAGCTGTGCTCGCACGGCTGGGCTGTGAAGTTGTTACCCCGGCGGAATTAAAGTGCTGCGGCCTGCCCCAGGAGGAAAACGGGCAAACAGAGGCCGCAGAAGCCCTGGCCAACTTCAATTCAGCCGCTTTTCAGCGCCTGGGGGTGGAAGCGGTGGTCACCGACTGCGCCTCCTGCTCAGCCGCACTGCGGGAAAGCATCGCATTAAAAGGCATGGAGATACTGGATTTATCGGAACTGCTCAATGATCTCCTTACCGGGCGCCATCTGCAAAAAATCAATAAGGTTATAACCTACCACGACCCCTGCCACCTGGCCAAAGCCCAGGGAATTACAGCCGGGCCGCGCGAGCTGCTGGGCCGGACTTGCGGCGAGTTCAGGGAAATGCCCGGCGCGAACAACTGCTGCGGGGGCGGCGGCTCCTTTTCTTTTTACAACTACGACACCAGCATGAGCATACTTGATAAAAAGATATCCTCGATAAAAGAAACAGGAGCAGAGGTTGTGGCAACCTGCTGCCCCTCCTGCACCATGCAAATCCGGCACGGGCTGTCAAAACAGGGCCTGCTGATCCCTGTGCTCCACCCGGTCGAACTCCTGGCCCAAGGTTTGGGAATCGGTTTCTGAGCTTAGTTTTTAGACAGTTCTTGCCCAATACCACTTGGGAAACCAAAAACTAAATGCGAAAAAGAGCAGTGTAGAAACATTACCATAGATCATACTTATTGAATAATAAATTCCCATCGACGCTGAATAAAGCAATATAATCCTCAAAAGTGCTTGTGTGATACTTAGAATTCCCCAGCCTACGGTTAGAATTTTCCATGCCGATTTATACTTTGGTTTTTTACGAAAGTCCTCCGGAAAGGCATCCTTCATTTCATACTCCGCAAACATCTGAATCAACGGTTTGCCAAAGAGCAAAGAACCCAGAAAAACCAAAGCAAGTAAAAAATCAGTAACTATCGGTGACGCTAAATAGAAAACCGGATTACGCGAAATAACAGTACCTACTAACGAGATAAAGGAAATGATCGCGCCAATTATAGCGTAAATATTAATCTTACGTTCCCGTATATATTGTATTAAAACAACTGCGACAGACCAGCTTCCCGCTAGTATAGTACCTGTAAGCTTCATCTGAAAACGGCCGAAAATGACAAATATAACTATTGGACATATGACGCTTATAACAAAATTCTTATTTAAAAACCTTCCCAGTACCGAATTGTTTAAAGCTAGTGACAACTGACCAGCCCGCGCAGCAAAGTCCTTTTGGGCGGAGGATTCCTGACCGTTCCCCCGACTTGCCTTTACTGAGCGGAGCTCGACTTTTTTGAGAAGAGTTCGTTCATCCGCAAGAGCAAACCAAAGTCGCCTTCAGTCCGGTACAAACCCTGCATAAAGGCGGTTTGTCCGCTTAGTTCGCCTCTGGCAATCTTCAGCCAAATCTCCGAGGGGGTAGTGATTGTCAGCGCAGGTGCGGGGACGGTCCCCTGGTGAGCGGTGCACTGGCCGTCCGCTATACGCAGTAGATAGTTACCTGGCTCTTGTCCGCCAACAATAAACTGAATATCTGCACACAGGTTCCCCGCGGCGGCAGCGTTAAAGGCTGCCGCCTGGCCGCTTATAAGTTCACGGAAGGTATCCGGCATGCCTTTTCCCATTGGCGGCAGGGGCAGCGGCGGTGAAAGGGTCCCTGCCCCGGCTGATTCTACCGCTTTTTCTGGCTGCGGTTCTTGAACGTCATAGCTCTCCCAGTGAGTGTTGGCAAAGCTTGAATATACTTCCGGATCTATCAGCCTGCGCTCCAGTATCTCCTGTGTTTCGGGTGTAATATGACCATATTCGGCCAGCTCCCGCCCTGCGCGGCGGGATGCCTCCAGATACCAGCGGATACTATCCTGCGCCTCCGGTACTTTCAGCAGCTCACCGGCAGCGCATAAAATAGCGGCGCTGAGGTCCAAGTCCGGCCCGGAAGTAAAAATACGGAATGTCTCTACCAGACCCGCAAAGTGATGCCGCTCCGGGAAACCGCAGTTGGAAATGAGAATAACCCGTTTAGGCCAGATTCCCTCGTGACGCATGGGGTGAATATACTGGTCGCCCCGTTTGATAATACTCGGCTTTAACAGCGGGATAACGCGGTCCATAAAGTTTTTCATCAGACCGGTTACGGTAAATATATAAAGGGGTGTGGCGTAGACCAGGACGTCCGCAGCCTTCATCTTCTCCAACAGCGCGGGCATATCATCTTTATGGACACAAACGCCGGGTGTCCTGGTCCAGCAGGTGAAGCACCCGGTACAGTGGTTGATCTTTTGATCTTTCAGATAAATTGTCTCCGTCTCCCCTCCCGCCTCACGGGCACCTTCCAAGAAAGGCTGCAGGATGCGGTCGGTATTGCCCTTCTCACCGCGCGGGCTACCGTTGACAGCCAAAATTTTCATTTATAGCGCCTCCTCTCTTTTTATCCCCGGACCTTAGTCTTTAGTTACGGGCATATCTAATGATTCAATTTTCACAATGGCCTCTTCAAGCCATTCAATCCATGCTTTTTTTTGTTTAATGCCCGCCTCCAGTGTGAGACCCCAGAACAGGCCTTCCTGCGCCAGGCCTGTGGCCTCGATATACTGCTGCAGGACTTTCCTTACCGGCCCCTGGTAGGCGCTCACCTGCTCCTTGTGCAGCGACAGCTGGCAGCGCAGTTGGGCCAATAGATCTTCTTTAGCTATGTTCCCGCCAAAAAAAACTTTGACCAGGAAGGGCTGCCGCTGCGGCGGCGTTTCCATAGGTTCCCGCAGCCAGCGCCGCAGTTCCGCGCGTCCCGCCTCCGTAATGTGATAGACTTTGCGGTTGGGGCGGTCTTCCTGGTATGCCACCTCCATAGTCAGCAAACCTTCTTCCTCCAACTGGCTTAGAGTTGGGTAAATCTGACTCAGGTTGGCGCTCCAAAAATGTTGGATTGACTGGTCGAAGCACTGTTTCAAGTCATAGCCGGACATACTGCCATAATTTAAGAACCCCAGTAAAGCATGTTTTAGCGACATATTACTCTCCTTGTTAAAGATATATTCAAGCACTACATTATATATACTATTGTATATATATGTTCTTATATATGATTATGGAACAATCTTCTTTCACTGTCAAGTATTAAGCAAAAAATATTTAACGGAAAATAAAAAAACGATCATGGGCGATCGTTTCTGTTTGCAGTCAGAGTTTAAATACCGTTAATATGGCAGGTTCAATTTCAATCGGACAAGGCGTGGCAGCACCGAAATAGCTTGAGACCTTGGGGACATACCTCATCAATAAAGGAATACCCGAAACAGAGATGTGTCCCCATTCCGCTGACGAATAAATTCGCACCTACAATTTTAAGCAATCATCGCCCAATCGGGGACATAGCTCGGCCGTTAATTATTACAATCGGGGACATAGCTCGGCCGTTAATTAACACCCCAAATAGAGATGTGTCCCCGTTCATTAGCTGATGTGTCCCCGTTCATATTACAGCAGTTTTCTCCACGGCTCGCCGGCCCGCCTGTCCAGAGCGCGTGACTCCCACTCCACATGGTCCCTGATCAGCGGGTCTTTGATCAGTTCTTCCCAGGCCAGCCTGACCCGGGCTAAGAAACGCCGGTCTAAAAGACTGATATCCCCCGCCTTCACCAGGGGGCATACCGGCACCGCGGCTTCATCCAGCCGCAGCTCGAGAGCGCCGCCCGGCGAGAGGTACGGTAAGACGGGAAAAGTCCTGCAGGCAAAGGGCCTTTTTTCCCTCGGGCAGACACCCCGGCAGCTCACAAAATAAACAACACCGCTCCAGCTGGGGCAAAACTCATATTCCTCCGTGGCGTGCTCCTGCCAGGTCAGCCACTCCTCGTTCCTGTTAAACATGACTTCTTCACCCGGCAGCAGGTACATGCCCCCCCTTTCTCCCATTCGGCGCAGCAGATGCCGCCGCACAGCAGGCCGCAGTCAACAGCCAGGGGTGTTACCTGGTCCAGCAGCCTGTATGCTCTCTCCCAGTCAACCAATTTTCTCAACTCCAAGATCGTCGCAAGATCTTCTTTATCTTATATTTTGCGGCTTTTCGGCCACCGCCAAGGTCAGCTGGCTTAACTGGCGCTTGCGTATGATAGACATATTTACCGTCTGACCGGCCTGCGTATTTTTTATGGCTGCCACCAGTTCATCGGCGTTGCTTATTTTTTTGCCGTTAAACTCAACAATAACGTCCCATTCCCTAAGGCCGGCCTTTTCTGCCGGGCTGCCTGCGATTACTCCGTCTATAACCGCGCCTTCAGCCCTGTCCAGGCCCAGGTAGCGAGCCAGCTCATTGTCCACGGTTCTGACCTGCACGCCTACCCAGGGGCGGCTCTTGCTCACATTGTTCTTGAGATCCTCCAGCACCTGCCGCACGGTGCTGGTGGGTATGGCGAAACCAATGCCCTGCGCCTGGGAGCTGATGGCCGTGTTAATGCCGATAACCTCTCCTTTCAGGTCCAGGAGAGGGCCGCCGCTGTTGCCCGGGTTAATAGACGCGTCAGTCTGCAGCAGGTTCTCATACTTCCTGTCGCTGACACTGATCGGGCGTCCTTTGGCGCTGATCACCCCGGTGGTGACCGTATGGTCGAGCCCGTAAGGGTTGCCGATGGCGATAACCCAATTGCCTACCCTGATCTGGTCTGAATTTCCCAGGTTCAAAAAGGGAAGATCACGGCCCGGTTCTATTTTCAGCAGGGCCAGGTCCAGGTCATAGTCCGCGCCTGTGACTTTTGCTTCCAGGTCCCGGTCAAACCCGGTCACGGTTACAGAAATACTGCTGGCTCCGTCTATGACATGCTCATTGGTGAGGATGTACCCGTCCTGCGAAATGATAAAGCCAGACCCCATGCCTTCCTCCTGCCTTGGCTGGGACGGCAGGCCAAAGAACTGCCGGAAAAAAGGATCGCTGAACAGGGGATCACTTGAGCCGCGTGAAGTTACCCTGGTCGATATTTTCACCACTGCCGGGCTGGCCAAAGAGACCACATCAGCCACTGTATCAGGGCCCACACCCGGCAGCAGGCCGGCCTGGTCCTGCCCGGAGTTTTGTTTGGACTGCGGCTGCTTGAGTAAATTACATCCCCCGTTAGATGCTGCCAGGACGGCAATTACTATGATTAATAAAAAAGCCCGCTTGATGTTCTTAAACAAAATCTTCCCTCCTGTCTGCGCGGTTTTTACATTAGAAGACTTATAATCGTTTTAAGTTTTAGTGTAATTACATCTTATATATTATTGCCTTTCTTCCTGCAGATTAATGAAAAAATTACCATGCTCAAATAAAAAATTTTATTTAATCATACGCTGGAATAAGCATTTTGCAGAAGGCCCGCCCCGGAGCGCGGCCTTCTTATATCTTTTTGTCAGGAAAAAAGATATAATCCTGACTTTGACAGTTATGAGGGCGAAAAGAGGCCGCAATCCTTGCAAATAAAGGGGTTGCGGCCTTCACTTATTGTCATAAATATGTAGGGTAACGGCTCATTTTTTGCTCTCTGCCAAAATATTT
>NZ_QFFZ01000029.1 GCF_004369225.1 Pelotomaculum propionicicum | reverse complement strand
AATGAAATCAACACCATGCCGGGCTTTACCCGGTTCAGCATGTTCCCCAAGCTGTGGGAGGCAACCGGCATCGGTTACCAGGAATTACTCGACCGTTTAATTGAGCTGGCCATAGAAAGACACCAGGATAAAAACCTTTCTCAAACCAGCCTGAATTTATAAAGTCAATATAGTAATGCAGCAGTGATTCTACCTGTTTGGGGGAGACAGCCTTGACCTGGACACAGTTAACAGATCCAATGGGAAACCTGGGGCTTGCCGCCCTGACAGCTGCGCTGCCGGTGCTTTTCCTGTTCGCGGCCATGGCCGGCCTGCGCTTGAAGGGATATGTGGCAGGGCTGTTGACTGTGTCGCTGGCTGTAGTAATTGCCTCAACAGCTTTCGCCATGCCGGTCCGGTACGCGCTGCAGTCCACTCTTTACGGGGCGCTTTACGGGCTCCTGCCCATCGGGTGGATAGTAGTGACTGCTGTGTTTCTTTACAACATAACCAGCCGGACCGGTCAATTTGAGATAATTAAAAACTCAATAGCCTCTGTAACTGAAGACCGCCGCCTGCAGGCCCTTCTAATAGCTTCTTCCTTCGGCGCTTTTATTGAAGGGGCGGCCGGCTTCGGCACACCGGTGGCCATCACTTCGGCCATGCTGGTGGGATTGGGGTTTAACCCAATTTACGCGGCCGGTATTTGCCTGGTCGCCAACACTGCTCCGGTAGCTTTTGGAGGTGTGGGGCTGCCGGTCATAACCGCCGGCGCTGTCAGCGGGCTTGACGCTATGGCTGTAAGTCAGATGGCAGGCCGCCAGCTGTCGTTGATTTCGCTGCTTGAGCCGTTTTTACTGGTGTTGATTATGTCCGGCCGGCAGGGGATAAGAGAAACCTGGCCTGCCGCGCTGGTCAGCGCTTTATCCTACGCGAGTATGCAGTTTTTTTCCTCCAATTATTTAAATCCCATGCTTCCTTCAATTGTTTCCTCCCTGTTCTCGATCATCTGCCAGGTAGTCTTCCTCAGGTTCTGGAAGCCCAAAAAAATTTGGCGTTTTAAAGACGATCCGGCGCCGGCGCCCAGTGTCAGGAGCTGCAGCTGGGGAGAGATTCTGAAAGCATGGTCCCCTTTCATCATACTGACTGTTTTAATTACTGAATGGGGTTTAAAGCAGGTAAAGCCAGTCCTGGACCTGGTTAGTGTCAAAATAGTGTTCAGCGGCCTGCATAATTTGATCATCGCGGAAGGCAGGCCGGTGGCCGTAATATATAACCTGAACTGGCTTTCCGCGGTAGGCACGGCTATTTTAATCACAGCTGTGCTCAGCGCCGTCCTGCTTAAAGTCAGCCCGCTGCAGTTTGTTAAGATATTCTGGGATACGTTGAAGGCGCTGCGCTTTGCCTTATTGACCATCGCCAGTGTGCTTGGTTTTGCTTATGTCGCCAACTGGTCCGGCATGACTGTGACACTTGGCCGTGCTTTTACCGTTTCCGGCAAGGCCTTCCCCTTCCTGTCTGCTTTCCTGGGCTGGCTGGGTGTGTTCGTCACAGGCAGTGACACTTCTTCCAACGCTCTTTTCTGCAATATGCAGAAAGTGACAGCTGAGTACATGGGCATTAACCCCGTGCTCACTGTGGCGACAAACGCCACCGGTGGGGTGGCGGGCAAAATGATTTCTCTCCAGAGCCTGGTGGTGGGAACATCTTCCACGGGACTGGCCGGGCGTGAGGGAGAACTGTTCCGTTTCACCCTGCCCTACAGCCTTCTGATTACTTTTCTTGTCGCCATAGTCGCGCTTGTCCAGGCCTACCTTTTTCCATGGATGATCCCTGCGGCGAACGCAGCTTCCACAGCGACGCCAGGCGCGGCTGGCGGCGGCATGACAATCCTGCTTGTAACCAGCCTGGCTGTCACCGTATTCGGCATATTTATCTGCCGTATCAAAAGTAATAAACAGGAAAAATAGCCGGAGTCAAGCCAGACATTCTTTTCCCGGCCGGAACTATTCAATTTGGGCTGACATAAAATGAAAAAAATGTTTGTTCAAAATCGGATAGTTGCGAAAGGAAGGGAAAAGAATGGCTACTACCTATATAGTACAGTCGGGGGACACTTTGTTTGAGATTGCGCGGCGCTTTGGCACCACTGTGGAAAGAATTGTCCAGGCTAATAATATTGCAAACCCGAGTGCGATTTATGTAGGCCAGGTGTTAACCATTCCGGGAGGCGGGAACACCGGGGAGAATGATAACACTGGAAGCACAGGGACACTGACAGGCGGTGGGGAGAATTCAACCAGCCGCCGGATAGGCGGACTATTATACACAATTTTTACCAACAAGCGCACTTATACTTTAGGAGAGAATGTATCCATCACTCTGGTTAAGACAAACCAAAGCAGCCGCAGTATAACCCTCCGCTACAATACCGCACAGCGTTTTGATTTTATCGCGAGACGAGTTGCTACTCAGGAGGAAATCTGGCGCTGGTCGCGAGGCCGGTTTTTTGCCCAGCGGGTTGCCGAAATTACCCTGAGACCCGGCCAAAGCCAGGTCTTCCGGGCGACTTGGGACCAGCGGAATAATCAGGGCAGGCAGATTGCACCCGGCAATATCATTATTCAAGGGTTTAATATGGCCAGAGGACTCCAGAACGAATCAGTTTCAACCACAATCAGAGTCCTGGGGGTCGGTCCCACAACCACACCGTCGCCGACAATATCCCCCACGCCCTGCCCCGATATAAATGTGCTGGTAAATCCGGGCTTTGAGAACTGGCCAAACCAGGCCTCACTGCCTAACGGCTGGACGGGAAGCAATATCTACCGGACCACTATCTCACACCGTGGTAATTACGCCGCGGAAATGGGCGCCGTGCACAATCAGAGGGCCACTTTAACGCAAAGGGCGGATGTAGAGCCCGGCAGAATATATGAACTGGCCTGGTGGGCCAGGGAGAATGTCCGGGCGGGTGGAGAGGCAAGGTTTGTCTTGTTTGTGGAAATCCTGTTTTACAACAGGGCGGGCCAGTTTGTGGGCAGGACGGAACCAAGGTACACGCAGGATAATATTCCTAATAACTCTTACCAGAGATACAGCCTTTCCACAGGCCGCGTACCGTCCGGCGCCAGGATCGCGGAAGTCAGGTTTACCTTTGAACCGTCAAGCGGCAATGATAATACGGTAAAAATTGATGACGTGGACCTGCGCTGCATTTTTTAAACCCGAAATAAAAAACATGTTTTTAAACCAGGAAGGCGGAGCCCCATCCGCCTTCTTAAATTTTAGTAGTAGGCCGTAAGCCGTAGGACGTAAGTCGTAGGGCGTAGGTATATCTTGTATTCCTAATAGGTCTTTGGCCCAAAAGAATTACTTTCACACTTACGCCCTGCACCCTACAGCTTACGGCATTCTTCATTGCCCAGCTGGGTTCTGGTGTGAACTATTACCAGGCAAACGCGAGAACCGTTCCCGTTTTGTTTTGGTTTAGATTTGGCCGAACAAAATGTGCGACTGAAGTCGCACCTACTTTTAATGACCCACAGTTATTGCTCAAGATTGTAGGTTCGGATTTATCCGAACTCTTTTACCTCATTCCTGTGAACTATTACCAGGCAAACGCGAGAACGTCCCCGGTTTGCTACTAGAGAGGAATACCCTAATCCCACGTCTCACGTCCCATTTCCCACTTCTCAATGTCCGCAGGTGGCGCAGTTATGTGTGCTGCAGCCGCTGCAGGAGCTTTTGCCCCCGCCGGCGCCCGCGGCGTAAAAGGAAGACATTACCCGGTGGGGCGCCCTGGCCCCGCAGTTGGGGCAGCTGAGTTTCTCCCCGCTTTCTCCGATGGGACATAGTTTTTCAAAATGTCTGCCGCAGGCGGCGCACCTGAATTCGTATATAGGCATGCACATCCGCTCCCTTAATTAGAGTAAAGGATTAAATTAACACTTCTTAGAGTAAGCTCAGGACTGCCGCCTTGTCAAGTAACCCCGAGCTTTTTGTCGACAAAAAGAGGGTTTCTCAGCTGCGGAGATGAATTAGTTTTAATAAAAACTGTGAACCAGGGGGGGTTTTATGCGTCTGCAATTTCTTGGAGCGGCCGGCACAGTAACCGGTTCCTGCTTTTTATTGGATACGGAAAGCACCAGGATTATGATTGAATGCGGCATGTTTCAGGGCAAAAAAGAGGTCCGGGAACGCAACTATGAGAGTTTTAAAGTGCCGCCGCGCAGTGTTAATCACGTCTTGCTTACTCATGCTCACATAGATCACAGTGGGATGATCCCTAAGCTGATCAAAAACGGCTTTAAAGGCAAGGTATATGCCACAGCTCCCACCGTGGAATTATGTGAGGTCCTGCTGCCGGACAGCGCCTATATTCAGGAGATGGAGGTTGAACGGAAAAACCGCAAATTCCGCAGGGCCGGTAAAAGTATGATCGAGCCCATTTATACTGTCAACGAGGCTTACAAAAGCCTGCCGTTCTTTAAAGCAGTCCAGTATGATGAAATAATCCAGGTAACCCCTGATATTAAAGCAAGATTTGTCGATGCGGGGCATATACTTGGATCGGCAATGATTGAAGTCTGGGTAAATGAAAACGGGCGGGAGTCCAAGCTGGTCTTTTCAGGCGACATCGGCAATAAGGACAGGCCGATTATTAAAGACCCTTCCAGTGTTGCCGAGGCGGACTACCTTATTATGGAGTCGACCTACGGGGCCCGCCTGCATGAAAACCATGAGCAGGAAATAGAAGCGCTGCATAAGGTTATCTGGGAGACATATGAAAAAGGCGGCAACTTGATTATCCCGGCCTTCGCGGTTGAACGCACTCAGGACCTGCTTTTCCACCTGTTCCAGCTTGCTGAATCAAAAAGAATGCCCGCCATGACGGTTTACATAGACAGCCCGCTGGCCACAGCCGCTACGGATGTTTTCCGCAAGCACCACGAGGTTTTTGATCAGGTTGCTTCGGAAATAATTAAAAGAGGACAGGACCCCCTGCAGCAGGCCGGCATCAAGTTCACCAAATCGGCCGAGGAATCGAAGGCGCTGAACCAGATTGACAGGGCAATCATTATTTCCGCCAGCGGCATGTGTGAAGCCGGGCGGATCAGGCACCACCTCAAGTATAACCTGTGGCGTCCGGACAGCACCGTGCTTTTCGTAGGCTTCCAGGCTGACGGCAGCCTGGGGCGGCAGATCCTCGACGGCCAGAAAACTGTGAAAATTTTTGGCGATGAGATTGCTGTAAAAGCCGATATCAGGTATATTGAGAGTTATTCAGCCCACGCTGACCAGGCGGGCTTGATCGAGTGGGTCAAAAATTTTACCAGGCCCCCCCGCGAGGTGTTCATCGTGCACGGGGAGCCGGAATCAGCCAGCACGCTGGCCGCACTGCTTAAATCGGAGCTGGGCCTTAAAACCACTATTCCTGAATGGCAGCAGATTGTGGAAATACTGCCGGAGGGAACAGTTAAACCGGAGGAAGAAGTCAGGGCCGCTTACGAGTCACTTGCCGCGAAGCTGCAGAAGCTGGTGGCGGTGGGTATGGAACCGGCGCGCCGGGAGGAAATTCTGGCGCGCATTGCCGAGTTGGAAAATATCATCGACCAGGATGTAAATAAAGCCGCCGTTTAAAGAAAAGAGGAGTAAGAGTTTGCCTGAAACAAGAAAAAACGAATTGGAGGTTTACACTTTCCCGCACCTGCATGACACCGGACTGGTGACACACGGTTTTACCACCCGCGCCGGTGGTGTCAGCAAAGGACACTGGCAGGGTCTGAATACCGCTTTTCATGTCGGGGACAGGGAGTCTCATGTAAAAACTAACAGAGCTCAGGCCTGCCAGGCTCTCGGGATAAACCCCGCGTTTTTGGTGGCCGGCGATCAGGTCCATGGTGATGTTGTGTCAGTAGTCGGGGAGGCCGATAAAGGAAGGGGCGCCTTTTCTGAAAAAGACGCGCTGCCGGGTACGGACGCGCTGGTTACGGCCGCGGCGGGCCTGCCGCTAGCCAGTTTTTATGCTGATTGTGTTCCCATTTTTCTGCTTGATCCGGTAAGCAGGGTTGTTGCCCTGGCGCATGCCGGTTGGAAGGGCACCGCTCTTAAAATCGGGCAGAAAACAGTGGAAAAGATGGAAGCTGCTTTTGGCACAGACCCGCGGGACTGTCTGGCGGGTATCGGGCCTTCCATTGGTCCTTGTTGTTATGAAGTAGATGAGGTGGTTATTGATCAGTTCAGAACCAGCATGCCGGATCTGCCCGGCCTGGCCGGGGCCGCCGCCCCGGGTAAATGGAAGCTGAATTTGTGGGAGGCCAACTGCCGCGTCCTGCTTGACGCAGGGTTAAAGCCCGCTAATATATGGTCTGCTGAAATATGTACCTCCTGCCATAGTGATACATTTTTCTCCTACCGCGCCCACCAGGGGAAAACCGGGCGGATGATGGCGATAATAATGTTAAAGTAGTATTTGCCGGAAGGATGATGGTAATTGTCCAGAATACTCGTAGTTGAGGATGAGACAAATATCCTGGAATTAATTAAGTATAACCTCGAACGGGAGGGTTTCGAGGTGCTGACCGCTTTGGACGGCACGCGGGGGCTGGAGATAGCCCGTGAGGAGTCCCCTGACCTGATCGTGCTTGACGTGATGCTGCCGGGCATGAACGGCCTCGAGGTATGCCGGGAACTGCATCTTGACCATACGACCAGAAACGTCCCGATTATCATGCTGAGCGCCAGGGCTGAGGAACTGGACCGGGTGCTGGGGTTGGAAATGGGCGCCGATGATTATATGGTTAAGCCCTTTAGCCCCAGGGAGCTGGTAGCCAGGGTGAAAGCACGGCTGCGCAGGTATCAGCCTGGTGACCCGCAGGGGGGGAAATTATCACCGGCTAAATGTCTTGAGTTTGGCCGGCTGGTCATAGATGAAGAAAAGTTTGCGGTTTATTTGGGCGGTGACAAACTGGATTTTACGTTGAAAGAGTTTGAACTGCTGCGCTTTTTAGCCCGCCACCAGGGAAAAGTATTCACCCGGGAGCAGCTCTTAGACCAGGTGTGGGGATATGACTATACCGGAGATTCCCGGACTGTCGATGTTCACATCAGGCATATCAGGCAAAAATTTGAGTCTTATCCCGGCTGTGCCGAATATATAGAAACAGTACGCGGTGTGGGATACCGTTTTAAGGAGGGATCCCAGTGACAATCATTGTCAGGGTTTTAAGAAACATAGGCTGGAGGCCGGTTGCCAGTTACTTTTTTATGTTTTTGGTGTTTATCGGGCTGGCTCAGCTGCATACATTGGGGTGGCTGAATTTACTGGTTTTTATGCTGCTGGCGTTTTTGTGCACTTTTTTGCTTGCCTGGATTATGTACAGCAGTTTAATCAACCCGCTGCAGGAGGTTTCAACCATCGCCCGTGAGATAGCTGACGGGAACCTGGAGCACTATATCCCGGTGTCCCCGCAGAATGAAATAGGTGACCTGGCCCGGTCGATAAATTTTCTGGCCAGGACCTTAAAAACGACGCAGGACGACCTGAATACGGAAAGAGGCAGAGTACAGGCCCTTTTAGGCGGCATGTCCGACGGCGTGATCATAATGGACAACTGGGGCCGGGTTATTTTGGTCAACCAGGTGGTGGAAAGGCTGTTCAGGATCACTATGCCCGCCAGCAAAGGCAAAAACATTGTCAGGGTAATCAGGGATTATGAGTTGGAAAAACTGCTCCATGATTCGCTCGAGACAGGCAAGTCAATCAAGAAGCAGATACAGGTTTTGACTCCTGACCGGCGTGTTTTTCGGGTATATGTGACCCCTACCAATACCGGTGAGGACCGGGGAGAGGTTGTCGCCCTGTTGAGGAATATAACAGACAGGAAAATGCTTGAGGAAATGCGCAGTGAGTTTGTCGCCAACGTCTCCCATGAGCTGCGCACCCCCCTGACCTCTGTGCGTGGTTTTGTGGAAACCCTGCTGGACGGGGCGCTGGAAGAGCCTGAGACAGCAAGAAAATTTCTTGAAATTATCAATAAGGAAACTGAGCGCCTTACCAAACTGCTGGATGAATTATTGAGCCTCTCCAGGTATGAAGACAAGAGCAATGTGATTAACATGGAAAGTATCGACATCAGCGACCTGATCAAACGAACTGTGGCCATAATCAGCCCCCGCGCTTTGGAGAAAAATTTGGCTATTACCACCGACCTGCCCGCGGACCTGCCCGCGGTGCAGGGTGACCCTGACATGCTCAGGCAGGTGCTGATTAACCTGATTGATAACGCTATTAACTACACCATGCCGGGCGGGGCAATTTGCGTCGCCGCCGGTATCGAACAGGGCGAATTAAAGGTTGACGTAAAAGACACCGGGGTAGGTATTTCTCCGGAACACATATCCCGCCTTTTCGTGCGCTTTTACCGGGTGGATAAAGCACGCTCCCGTGAACTGGGAGGGACCGGCCTGGGCCTGTCTATTGTAAAACATATTGTAGAAGCTCATAACGGCAGAGTGCAGGTTGAAAGCAAAGTAGGCAAGGGAAGCACCTTCTCATTTATTTTGCCGCTTGCCGGACAGAAAAGGTAAAAAAGCCCCCTGAAGTAAAAAGTATTAAAAAAAGCTTTGGTTTTAGCGCCGGCAGCAGGAGTTGGCATTTATACCGTCGAATAGTCTTCCATTTGAAGGTAATTTTCGGGTATGATGAACTATGGCAAATGACAACAGGTTACCTATGCCTTCAAGGAGGAGAAAAAAGCCAGGCAATTTGTTTTTGAAGGCTTTGCTTTTGACCGCGTTATTGTGTTGCGCATTTTTTTTGGCCAGGCAGTTTATAATTGTTTTTATATCTGACGTACAGTCTTTAACAAGTAAGGAAGTTGGCGAAACTGTCTCCCTGGACGGAATTTTACTAAAAGACGAAAATGTGGCCCGGGCGCCGGCCGGCGGCCTGCTCCGCTTCACCAACCCTGACGGCAGGCGTCTTGAAGTAGGGGCCAAAGCGGCGGATATAGAAACCGCAGGGGAACAGGGGGCGGATGGGCAGACATTTGCTGTGTACACCAGTTCAGCCGGTATATTTTGCAGCCACCTGGACGGACTGGAAAGTACGCTTACACCTGCCAACAGAGATGTATTAGATCTGCCGGGATTAGAAAAAATAGCTGGTAGATCAATGGCCGCCGGGACCAGGGTTGAGAAGGGCCAGCCGATATTTAAGATAATTGACAATCTCTCACCGGTGTTTATATATGGCTCCATAGCAAAAACCTCTCTTCCCGCCGGTTACGCGGACAAGCCGGTGTGGCTGCAGGCGGCCTGGAACAACCTGACTCTAAGGATAAAGTCGTCCAGTCTTGTGGATAAGGGAGACCGGTGGGAAGGTTATTTTCTGCTCTCCGGTTACCCCGAGGCAATAGTACATAACCGTAAGGTCAGCCTGACAGTAACAACAAAACAGCTTAAAGGCCTGCTGGTCCCCAGCAGGGCGGTAGTCTACCGCGCGGGGCAGCCTGGGATTTACATGGTAGTAAAGAAAAAGGCTCAGTGGGAACCGGTGGACATAAAGGGAGAACTTGCCGGCTGGGTCGCCATTGCCGGGGATGAGCTTGTGGAAGGCGCCCGTTATGTCAGCAACCCCGTTTTGGTCAGGGAGGGCTGGTTTGTAGAATAAAGGGTGGGGTTTGCTTGAGTGTTCTGGAAAACCTGAGCTCTGTGCGCGAACGCATCCGCGCCGCCGCTCTCCGCTCAGGCCGGCGCGATGAAGGAATACGCCTGGTGGCGGTAAGCAAGAATATGGGCGTGGATCTGATTAAAGAGGCGCTTGGCTGCGGAGTGTCATGTTTTGGGGAAAACAAGGCCCAGGAGTTTCTGAAAAAATATCCCCAACTCCCGCCGGAACTGGAATGGCACTTCATTGGACACCTGCAGACTAATAAAGTGAGAAAAGTTCTCAGCGCCGTCAGCTTAATCCATTCGCTTGACCGCTGGTCCCTGGCGGAGGAAATACACAGGGTCGCATCTGAGACAAACAAAAAGGCCCAGGCACTGGTCCAGGTTAATGTGGCGGGAGAAGAGTCCAAGTACGGGATTGCTCCGGCTGAAGCCGAAGATTTTGTGGCGGAAGTAACCAGGCTGCAGGGCATCCGGCTGCGGGGGCTGATGACAATCGCACCGGAGTGTGAAGACCCCGAGGAGGTCAGGTATGTATTCCGCCAGGCCAGGGAACTGTCCCGGCGGTTGGAAGAGAGAATACAGGGGTTGAAAATGGAGTACCTGTCCATGGGTATGAGCGGGGACTTTGAAATAGCCGTGGAAGAAGGCGCCAACATGCTGCGGCTGGGCACAGCCGTGTTCGGCAGGAGGTATTAAAGAGAAATATATAAATAATAATGGACACTTACCTGAAAACCTATTAGCGGGAAGGTTTTTAGGGTTTACATAAAAATTTGATATTAAGGAGGTCAGATGCTAGATGAAACTTGTAGATAAAATGTTGAATTTTATGGGTTTTGAGGAGGAAGCTGTAGCAGAGGAAGAAAAAAGCGCCCGTGAGGAATTGCGTGAAGAGCAGCCGTGGCTAAAGAGAAAAGATAAAGAAAAAGAAAAAGGCGCGGTTATCAGCATGCACGCACAACGACAGGTGCGGGTCGTAGTATCTGAGCCAAGGACATTTGATGAAACCAGGAGCATTACTGACAATCTTAAAAACAGGCGTCCGGTTATCGTAAACCTGGAACACGCGGAAGCCGAGTTGGCCCAGCGGGTTGTAGACTTCGTAAGCGGGGCGACTTATGCTTTAAGCGGCAGCATGCAGAAGGTCGGCAACGGTATTTTTCTTTTCGTACCGAATAACATGGATATCTCCAGCGAGTTAAGAGAGCAGGGCAAAGAAAAACTGTTCTCCAAAATGCGTTTTTGATCAATACCTGGGAGGAATAAAAATATGCCTTTAAAAGGGCAGAAAATCGGATTTCTGGGCGGAGGAGCCATGGGCGAAGCTTTGCTGACCGGACTGGTCCGCACCGGCCTGGCTCCCTCTGCTCTATATGTTAGCGATATCAGTGCGCCGCGGCTGGATTACCTGAAGCAAAAACTTGGTGTGAATATAACCACTGATAATGTCGCCATGGTACAAGAGGTTGATATAGTAATCCTGGCGGTGAAGCCGCACCTGGCGGCTGACGTGCTGAAAAATGTTGCCGCGGCGGTGCGCCCCGGCCAGACCTTTATCTCTATAGCCGCCGGTATAACCACCGGTTTGATCGAGTCTTACCTGGAAGGACGCATACCTGTGGTCAGAGTAATGCCGAACACACCCTGCCTGGTCGGTGAGGGGGCAAGCGCGGTCAGCGCCGGTAAATATGCCGCGGAAGATAATGTTGCCATGGCGCTGGCTGTTTTTGGCGCGGCGGGAAAAGCTGTCGAGGTCCCGGAGACCTTGCTGGATTGTGTTACCGGCTTGAGCGGCAGCGGGCCTGCTTATATGTATATGATTTTGGAAGGATTTATTGACGGTGCGGTGCACCTTGGCCTGCCCAGGCAGGTGGCCAGGGAGTTGATGGCCCAGACCATGTTGGGAGCCGCGCGGATGGTGCTGGACAGTGATGAGCACCTGGGTAAGCTGAGGGATCAGGTGACTACACCGGGCGGCACCACTATAGCCGGGCTTTTTGCCATGGAGGAAGGGGCGCTCAGGTCGGTTTTGATGAAGACGGTAGCCGCGGCAGCCCAGCGCTCCCGTGAGCTTTCAGGGTAAACACCAGGAAATTTTCCCGATTCGGAGATGCACCAGCTGATAATTGTTTTCAACAGATAGGGTGTGAGGTGTTTTATGGGTCTTAACATAATGTATCTTATCAGACAGGTTGTAAGCGTAGCTTTTGAAGTGTATTCGTGGATTTTAATTGTGCGGATCTTGCTTTCCTGGATCAAGCACAATCCTTACCAGCCGATTATCAGATTTATTTACGAAGTGACTGAACCTTACCTGCGGATTTTCAGGCGCATCGTCCCTGCTTATGGTCCGGTGGATTTCTCCCCGATTATCGCTTTTTTTGCTCTCCGTATAATAGAGTGGATAGTGATTAGAGTTCTATATTACATCTCGTTAGGTATGTTATAAGCTTACGGAAAAGTTAATCTGAGGTGAAAAGTTGTGCTGACGCCGTTGGACATACAAAAAAAAGAATTTCGCCGTGTTTTTAGGGGTTACAGCGAGGAAGAAGTTGATTCTTTCTTAGACCAGGTTACGCAGGACTACGAAAACCTTCTCCGGGAAATTCAGGCGCTCAAAGATAAAATAAACCAGTATGAACAGAACATCACCCGTTACAGGGAGATTGAGGAAGCAATAAAAAACACTATGGTCATGGCTCAGAAGAACGCGGATGAACTGAGGCAGAATACTGAAAAAGAGGCGGGTGTGATCCTGGACAGGGCAAGGATTGAGGCCGCTCAGCTTACCCGGGAGGCGGAACAGGAAGCGGCGGCGCTGCTGGCTGAAGCTGAGACTAAACTAAGGCAGATCATGGAAGAACAAAACCAGTGCAAAAGAGAATCTCAGATTTTTAAAATTCGCCTGCGCTCTTTCCTGGAAGCCCAGATGAAACTTTTAGAAGATGAGGGAACCGACTTTTCTGATAGTCTTGAGGATGAAGATATTTCAGAAACGGCATAGCTTTAAGAACAACATAATCTGTTTTAATGAAGGCGGCCTGTTGGAACGCCTTCTTTCTGTAAAAAGATAAAATTGTCCGGGGAGTATGCAAGGTGAATGACTTAAAAAGGTTTTTGACAAACAGGCAGCCGGGAATTCAAAATGAAGGCGAGTATTTTGTTTCCGCGGTATTGCTGCCGCTGATTAACAGGAACAATAAGTGCCATGTGCTTTTTGAAGTAAGAGCCAGTCACCTGCGGCGGCAGCCAGGGGAAATTTGTTTTCCGGGCGGCGGGGTTGAAGGTGATGAACTCTCACGGCCGCAGAACACAGCGGTCAGGGAAGCAGTCGAAGAGTTGGGGCTCGACAAAACGCAGATTGATCTGCTGGGACCTCTCGACTACCTGGTCGCGCCGCATGGGACACTGGTTTATCCTTTTGTCGGGCATATTAATAACGGGGCAATTATTGCCCCGAACAAGGCTGAAGTTGAAGAGATTTTTATGGCGCCGGTTGAGTATTTTTTCAACAACCCTCCCGCTCAAAGCAGTGTTGAGGTGGCTACGCGCTATGGCAGGGATTTCCCTTACGACAGGGTCCCCGCGACATATAAAAAAGGGTGGGGCCGGAAATGGTCACTGCCGGTCTATTACTACGAATATGAAGGACACTTCATCTGGGGGATCACCGCCAGGATCCTTTATAACTTTATTAAGGTATATTACAATATCAAAAAGGTACGTTGAATTTTAGCCTGGCGCGTGCGAACCCATGGACAAGGAGGTTAAGCCGGTGAAGTATATTTTTCAGAGAAACTGGTTTAGTTCAGTGAAAAGTTTGGGCAAACAGCAGCTTTTGGCTGAAACCAACCTGATTGGGACTGAAATTGAAGCTGTGGGGAGGTTGGTAATTGATAAATCAACCTTTGTAATAAAGGAAGCCGGCTGGGAGGTATCCCGCTCACCCGGGGGGCTTTTAAATGGCGGCAGGGATGTGCCTGAACTTATTGGGGCAACAGCCTATTTTAACGCGGGGGGAGACCTGCGGCGGGCGGTAGGCGGCGAGGCCGGGGGGTTGGCCAGAGAATTGCTGGCTGAGTGTACCAGGGGCATTATCCAGGCTGAAACTTTTTTATATGTTGAAAGGGGCTTTGGGACGCCGGAGAATTATGGCGCTTACTGGGAAAGAGAGTTTCTTAACTCCTGCCGTTATTACAGCAACCTGGACCGGATCTCCCGCAGGTGGCCGGAGTATGTCGGCGGGTATTGCCCGGGAACAAGCCTTTATAAGCGGGCTAAGAACTGCTCGGTTTTTAAGGCTGCAGGGAAAACAGTCACTTCCGGCGTGTTCAGCGACTCTTTTCATGAGATGAATGTGTGGTTGGAAATCAGCAGGGAAGGCACAGTGGCAGAATGCGGCGGCAGCTTTCTGAGGGCGCCCGACCAGGTCTGCTTTGAAAACGCGGGGTTGCTGGGCCGGCTGCGCGGCCTTACTGTAAGCGGCCTCAGTAAAAAGCAAATCGCAGGTGTGATCGGGGGCTCCGGGGGATGCGACCATTTGGTTGACCTGGTTAATGACCTGTTTAGGGTGTTGGAGAACTTGCCGGGGACCATCGGCCTGAAGATGGGGAGCTGATCTATTGCTTAATGTTAAAGAAGAGAAAGGCTGTGTCTTATTTAAACTGAGGGTTCTGCCACGTTCATCTAAAAATCAGGTTGTCGGCTATTATGATGACGCGGTAAAAATACGCCTGACAGCGGCGCCTCTTGAGGGCAAGGCCAATGAGGCTTGCCGGGCTTTTCTGGCTGATCTTCTGTCAGTGCCGAGGTCCAGGGTCGAGATTGTCTCCGGAGAGGCCAGCCGCAATAAATTGATTAAAGTGGCAGGCATAAGCGCGCAAAAAGTCGTGCAGGTGTTTTCTGCGGCATGTGGGGAGTAGTTGGCAATGCCGCTGATGCGGCACAAAGAAGGATGAAAATTTAGGTTCGATTTCAATCGGACAACGGCGCGCCAGCGCCGGAGGTGTTTGGGGTAATTGCAGCATTGTGCGACTGAAGTCGCACCTACATTTGGCCGCATTTTGCATGAATGCCTTATTGCCCCTGGATTTTTTGCTGAAGCGCTTTGATTTCTTCGACTGTAAGCACCTTGGTGACAAAAAGACTGCCTGCCTCGGCCAGCGATATTTCCTTAGGTGTTGACAGCTGCCGGTGGTTTTGATCAAACAGCAGGTTAACCCTGGGGAAGGTAGAGTACCCTCTGGGTGTGTCAATGACAACGGCTATATAGCCGTTGTTTAATTTAACCAGTGACCCGGATGGGTAAGCGGCTATATTGTATAGAAAAGCGCTGACTATATGCTCCCTGAAAAGGTAGTCTCCTGATGCGGCGCACATTTCATAGGCTTCGTGAGGCGGAAAGGACCTTCTGTACACCCTGTCCGCGGTCAAAGCGTCGAACTTATCAGCTATCGAGATGATTTGAGCTTGCTCTATAAACTTATCATCTTTTATCCCCAGCGGGTAGCCTGAACCATCATAACTCTCGTGATGCTGGTAGGCGATCAGTGCATGGGTTTTGTCCAAATTTTTAGAGTTCAGGATCAAATTATACCCGTAGGTAGTATGTTTTTGAATGGTAGAATACTCTTCTCTGGTTAGCTTGCCAGGTTTATTGAGTATTTCGTCGGGTATTTTTACCTTACCCAGGTCATGCAGCAGGGCGCCTATGCCCAGGTTGGCCAATTCTTCATTATTAAACCCCAAGGTAATGCCGGTCATCAGGGAGAGGACGCAGACATTTACCGAGTGAGCGAATGTGTAGTCATCCTGTGAGCGCAAATCGGTAAGGTTTACCATCAGGGATTTACTGGAAAGCAGCTCGCTGGTAAATTGGTTGACTGTGCTGTAAACTGCCTGGGGCTCTATGACCAGCCTGCCCGCTTCTTTGGTCTCCAACAAAATATTCTTGACCTGCCGTATCGCCGCTACCCTTGTTTCTTTTGCTACAACATCCTGCACGTTCATTTTGAACAGGTTTGCGCCTGCACTGCTCCTGGGTTGTATATCGGGTTCAAGGCCGTCGTCGATATAAACAAAAGGTATGGCATGTTCCTCCAGCTTTTTAATGAAAGCATTAGTCAGAATGCCTCCCTTAAAAATGAGAATCTCACCCCTGCTGCCGTAAACAGTGCGCTGTACTTTCATGCCCGGCAGCAATGAAGACAAACTCATTCTGCTCATAACAATACTCCTATCTTCATTGATAAAAGTAAAAATTTAGAACCTGCCATTTTGTGAGATAAGCTATTAATATAGACTTAATTCTACATTATTATTAATTTTCCTCTATATTTCCTTATATTGCAAAAATATTTGGGATTTTAACGGTTGATAAGATTGCTTTTATTGACTACATCTTTGCTTTTTTATATAATTATGCTTGTTAATTCAAATATAAAGCCTGTGAGCGGGAAGAGTAAACGGAGATGAAACGCTTCAGAGAGCCCGGATAAGGTGAGAGCCGGGTGCGTTAATACTGTTGAAAATCACCCGGGAGGCGCTGGCTGAAACTTTTTTCGGGAGTAAGCTTGGCCGGTTCGCCGTCGTTATAAGGCGACTTTAAGTGGTTTGGCCAGCCGTGCCCATTGCCATCAAGTAATGTGCCGGAGCCGGCAGTTAGGGTGGTACCGCGGGTAGATCCCGTCCCTTGAGGACGGGTTTTTGTTTTTTGGGGGCACTGTGAAAGCGGCGCCTAGCTTCGTTAGACAGTTCCGGCCGGGTACTCACGTACGAAATAAGTACGCTCCGTCCCGTCCGGCCCTGTCTTCCTCGCTATGCTTGCTTTTTACAGTAACTGGTACTGTTTTTCTTTAACTTACTTTGTATTTGCATTTTGTTTATATAATATTTCTCATGTTAGTGCTTTTTTTGACAGTACCAGGTAGGTTTTTTAGATTTGTTTAACATAATAGAGTGAGGTGCTTTAGAAATGGATTACAGCCAAACCTTGAATTTACCTAAAACCGACTTTCCGATGAGGGCGAATTTACCGGAAAGAGAGCCGGAGTTTTTAAAGTTCTGGGAAGAGATTGATATTTACCGGAAGGTCCAGGAAAAAAACAGCGGGCGCCCGAAGTTCATCCTGCATGACGGGCCTCCCTATGCCAACGGGCATATCCACCTGGGCCACGTTTTGAATAAAGTGCTGAAGGACATAGTGGTTAAATTCCACTCCATGGCGGGCTATGACGCGCCCTATGTGCCTGGTTGGGATACGCACGGCCTGCCCATCGAGCAGCAGGCGATCAAGGCTTTTGGCCTGAACCGCCACGAGATAGACCCGGTGGGGTTCAGGAATAAGTGCAAGGACTTTGCTTTAAAGTTTGTGGATATCCAGAGGGAGGAGTTTAAGCGGCTGGGTGTAAGGGGCATGTGGGAAAAACCCTACCTTACCCTGATGCCTCATTTCGAAGCGCGCCAGATCGGTGTTTTTGGTGATATGGCGGAAAAAGGCTATATCTACAAGGGTTTGAAGCCAGTCTACTGGTGTGCCACCTGTGAAACAGCCCTGGCGGAGGCTGAAGTGGAGTATGGTGATAAGCACTCGTCTTCCATTTATGTTAGATTTCCGGTTAAAGACGGCAAAGGCATTCTCCCGGAAAAGGATACCTACGTGGTAATCTGGACAACCACGCCCTGGACTCTTCCCGCTAACGTGGCTATCTGCCTGCACCCGGATTTTGAGTATGTGCTGCTGAGATCGGGTCAGGAAAAATACCTGGTGGCCAAAGAGTTGAAAGACAATTTTCTGGAAACTGCCGGCTTGCCGGACGGGGGAACGGCCGGCAATTATAAAGGAACAGAACTGGAGCTGGTTGAGTGCGGCCACCCGTTCGCAGGCAGGACTTCCCTGCTGATCCTGGGTGATCATGTCACTCTTGACCAGGGCACCGGCTGTGTGCATACAGCGCCGGGGCACGGCATGGAAGACTTTGTTGTCGGTAAGAAATACAACCTGCCGGTAATATCTCCAGTAGACGCCAAAGGCCGCTTTACTGAAGAGGGAGGATTGTTTGCCGGGCAGTTCTACCTGGACGCGAATAAGGCGGTGCTTGAAGAGTTGAAAAACGGGGGGAGCCTGATGCACCACTCGACTGTGCTGCACCAGTATCCCCACTGCTGGCGCTGCAAAAAGCCGGTTTTCTTCCGGGCTACGGAGCAGTGGTTCGCCTCAATTGACGGCTTCCGGCAGCCTATCCTGGACGAGATCAGGAAGGTGCGCTGGATCCCCGCCTGGGGTGAGGAGCGTATTTACAGTATGGTAGCCAACCGCGGCGACTGGTGCATTTCACGGCAGCGCAGCTGGGGTGTGCCCATACCGATCTTTTACTGCCGGGATTGCGGCAAAGAATTAATAAACCAAAAGACAATTAAGCACCTGCAGGGTCTTTTCCGGCAGCATGGCTCTGATATCTGGTTTGCCAGGCCCGCGCAGGAGCTCTTGCCCGCCGGGGTAGCCTGCCAGCAGTGCGGCTGCCGGGAGTTTACCAAGGAGACGGATATCATGGATGTCTGGTTTGACTCGGGCACCAGCCACTTGGGGGTGCTGGATGAAAAATCGGTCTGGCCGGACCTGAGCTGGCCGGCGGACCTCTACCTGGAAGGCAGCGACCAGCACCGGGGCTGGTTCAACTCATCGCTGTCCACGTCTGTGGCTGTTACCGGCCAGGCGCCCTACAGGGCGGTGCTCACGCACGGCTTTGTGGTTGATGAGCAGGGCCGCAAACAATCCAAGTCGCTGGGCAACGTGGTTGACCCGGCTAAAGTGATCAAGCAGATGGGGGCCGATATCCTGCGCTTGTGGGTGAGTTCCGCTGACTACCGGAGCGACCTGGCTGCGTCACCAAGTATTTTGAAGCAGGTTTCTGAGGCTTACCGCAAGATCAGAAATACCTGCCGTTTCCTGCTGGGCAACCTTTACGATTTTAACCCGGCCAAGGACAGGGCGCGCCGTGAGGATTTGCTTGAAATAGACCGCTGGGCGCAGGCCAGGCTGCAGAAACTGGTGCGGAAAGCGACCGCTGCTTACCGCGATTATGAATACCATGTGGTTTACCACACCATCCATGACTTCTGCACCATTGATATGAGCGCGCTCTACCTCGATATCATCAAGGACCGGCTTTACACCATGCCCGCCGCCTCGTCAGAGCGCCGGGCCGCCCAGACGGTGATGTATGATGTGCTGTCGGTACTGGTCCGCCTGCTGGCCCCGGTCCTGGCTTTTACTTCCGAGGAAATTTGGCGGCACATGCCTGGTGATAAAGGCGGCCTGGCCAGTGTCCAGCTGGCCGAAATGCCGGAGGCTGTGGAGGAATATCTTGATCCGGAACTGGAGCAGAAATGGGAGCGCCTGCTGGCAGTGCGCGGTGAAGTAACCAAGGCTCTGGAAGCGGCGCGGCGGGACAAACTGATCGGCAACTCACTGGAGGCTGTGGTGGATATCTATGCCGGCCCGGAGCTGTATGCTTTCCTGCAGCCTATATCGGCTGATTTAGCCACATTATTTATAGTATCAGGTGTAGACCTTAAGGCCTTGGGAAGTGAACCGGCAAGCGCCAGGAAAATTGAATCCATCCCGGAACTGACTGTAGCGGTGCGGCCTGCCGGCACAGGTAAATGTGAGCGCTGCTGGATGTATCACGAGGGCGTCGGCGCTGACGCCGCTCACCCGACCCTCTGTCCCAGGTGCGCGGGGGTTGTAAGATCTAATTTCTAGGAGGATTTGCCGTCTGACCGCAGAAAATAGTATATTATATGGGAGGGAAGGTCGCTTCCGAAATGCCGTTTTTAATGAGAAAGGTGGCCGTTAAGATATGGATATTAAAATACTGGGTCCTGGCTGCAGAAGATGCAAGACGCTGGCCAAAGATGTTGAAGATGTTGTAAACGGTCTTGACCTGGACATCAGGATTGAGAAGGTGGAGAAAATGGAGGATATATTAAAATTCAACATACTGCGGACGCCAGGCCTGGTCATAGACGGTAAACTGATCTCAAGCGGGCGGGTACCTTCCAAAAGCGAGATTAAAAAGTGGATTCAGGAAAGAACCGAAAAATAAATTTCAACTACAAGCTGCTGCTAACCCAGCAGCTTTTATACGTGAACTTCTGCTCGGGTTTTTAAGGAAAAATGATTATACCGTTAGCTCAGTGAAAAGAAAAACAATTTGACAAAAGTCTTACAAGGCAACCTTAAGGGTGTTACTGAGTAAAAAGAAATAATCATATGAGGAAATACTGTCTGGAGGGAATTCATACAGGTGGTTTTGGCAAAACTTTCATGTGAGGGAGTTTATTAAGATCCGGGGAAGGCAAAGTATGGTAAAATTATTAATGGTGATGTTATGTTTTTTGCTGTGATTTTGGCCACATTTTTAATGGACCAGGCCTCTAAGGCCGCGGTGCAGTCCTTGATGTTCCTGGGAGAGTCGATTCCGGTGGCCCCGTTCTTTCATCTTACTTACATTATGAATCCCGGGGCGGCCTTTGGCCTGCTGGCTTATAAGACGCCCCTGTTTATAGCCGTAAGTGTTTTGCTGGGAGTCGGGGCGCTGGTGGTTTACCGGAAAATACCCGCCGAGAAGGTTCTGCTGAGAAACGGCTTGGGCCTTGTTTTAGGAGGTGCGCTCGGCAACCTGGCGGACCGCCTGCGCTACGGCAAAGTTGTGGATTTTCTGGATTTCCGGGTTTGGCCGGTTTTTAACCTGGCTGACGCGGCGATTTTCATAGGGGTTTGTTTATTGATCTGGGAACTGCTGAAGGATAGCGGCTGGAAGAGCGAAAAGGACAGTGTGGACTAATGGGGCAGGCAAATTATTACGAGGTGGGAGAAACAGACAACGGCAAGAGGATCGATGTGTTTCTTGCCGGTGAAATAGAGGAGTTAACCCGGACGTATATACAAAAGCTGATCGCCGAAGGGCTGGCATCGGTTAACGGTGAGGCAGTCCGGGCCAGCTGCAAGGTTAAACAGGGAGACCTGGTGAGACTGGAGGTCCCCGAGCCGGCAGGGCTGGAATTAAAACCGGAAGCAATTCCCCTTGATATTTATTATGAGGACAGCGATGTTGTTGTTGTAAACAAGCCAAGGGGGATGGTGGTCCACCCGGCCGCCGGCAATTATTCCGGAACGCTGGTAAACGCGCTTCTTTTTCACTGCCGGGACCTTTCGGGGATTAACGGTGTAACAAGACCCGGTATAGTACACAGGCTGGATAAGGACACTTCGGGGCTGATCATGGTGGCCAAGAATGATTTCGCCCACTTAAACCTGGCCCAACAGCTGAAGGACAGGCTGATCACACGCCGTTACCTGGCGCTTGTACACGGCCAAGTCAGGGAAGAAACCGGAGTTATTGACGCTCCCATAGGGCGCGACCCCGGCAACAGACAGAAGATGGCCGTGGTCCATAAGAATTCCAAAAACGCTGTTACCAGGTATAGAGTCATCCAGAGATACCAAAAATACACCTGTCTGGAACTTAAACTCGAAACCGGCCGTACCCACCAGATCAGGGTGCACCTTTCTTTTATCGGGCACCCGGTGGTCGGTGACCCCAAATATGGCCCCGCCAGACCGCATTTTGGCCTGACAGGGCAGTTTCTGCATGCCTTTGCGCTGGGTTTTAAACACCCCAGGACCGGCGTTTACCTTGAATTCGAGGCCCCCCTGCCGGCTGAGCTTGCAGCAATCAAAAAAGAACTAGCGCCTTAAACGTTTAACCAGGGGCATCAGCAGGGCTGCTATGCCTGCCGCCATCAACGGGCCGACAGGCACACCATGCAGAAAGACAATGCCCAGGATCGAACCGAGAACCATGCCAAATACGATCTCCGGGTCTACTTTAAGTAAGGTCAGGCCGCGGGCGTTTAAATGGGTGGCTACTGCTCCCCCGGCTACGGCCAGGATGCCGGGCAGTGAGACAGTGTTCAGGAATATGTCTTTCACCGACACCATCCCGTTAGCCAGCGGGACCAGTATGGAAAGCATCAGGAATAACAGCCCCAACTCCAGGCCTCGTTTTTCCAGCAGGGGGAAAAGCACCTGCAGGTTGGTGAATTTTATGACCAGCAGTATGCAGGTGGCTGTAACAATCAGGTTTGATTGAGCAACTATCCCCACCAGCAGCAGGGCCACCAGCAAATTTACCCCGGCATGAGTCCTTCTCCCGTCATTTAAGCAATAAGTGGTTAAATATATGTTTAACTAATAGTCGTTATTACCAATCATTTTACTCGAACTGCAGGCGCAGGGTGTCCCCCCGCAGGCCAACCCTCAGCGCTTCCAGCGCCAGAGCCTCATTGGCTGGAATGTTGCCAAGGTTAACATTCGGGCCAAACATGGTTATCAGTCCCTGCTGTTGATGTTTTAAGGGAGCTTCCCAAATCAGCAGGTTAGTGTCGCCAGCCGCTTCCAGGATCTGTTCCATTTCACCTGCTACGAACCGCCCTTTCCCGTCATAGAACCCGGCATCTTTGCCCGACTCCCTGCCTTCAATAATTACTCTGAAAGCGCCGCAGCCCAGATCCTGCCTGATCTGTTTTACATAATGCTCTATTTGGACCTTGTCCCGCAGGTTTTTTTTGCCCACTTCAGTCAAAACCAGAAGTCCCGCGTCCAGGGCCATGGCAATAGCTCGCTCTCTCACCTCCTGGCTGATATTCACTGTGCCGTCTGATATCTCAACAGCCGGGTATCCCAGTTTGCAGGCCATACTGATGTATTCTTCCAATTTGTTTTGGGAAATGGCAATTTCCATAAAGGTGCCGCCCGGGTAAATCATTACCCCGTATTCTTTGGCCAGGTTGATTTTTTGTGAAAGGATTTCCTGGTCATACAGTGATGATGTACCGAAGCCAAGCTTTAAAAAATCAACATAATTTGCGGCGACCTCAAACAGATCTTTTGTTTCATTTATTCCCAGGCCTTTATCAATAACCATAGTCAGGCCCTCGGTCCTTGGTTTGTTGGTCCTGCCATCAATAGGGAATGAAATTATTTGCATCCAAGAGTTATTAACTGCCTGTTCCTTCATAAGCCTCTCCTTTTCCGGCGCCTGGCCAGGGCTGTAGGCCATACGGCGCTACTGGATTTTTTTTAGCGTATTCAGCCAAAATCAAATTGGTTACCAGGTCCAACCTTCTGTGAGGCAGGTGCTTTGGCCAGGGAAAATCTGTTAATCATTTATTTAGTGGGCACGGCATAAGAAGGTTTTAAAACAAGACAGGCACAGGAGGCGTTATTGTGTTACAGGTAGTTGATAAAATAGTCTTAGGTATGGCCGGGGTCAGGTTTCTGTCCGCCACTATTGAATTTTCGGCCGCATTGCTAATGGTCTGGTTCGGCAGGGTCGAAACAGCCTTTAAGATCAACGCTTTGCTGGCAATAGTTGGGCCAACAGTACTGCTTACAGTCACGAGTCTGGGCCTTATCGGACTGGCCGGCAAAAGCTCTCCGCTGGGCATGCTGATTATCGTCTGCGGGGTTGTTTTAATATTTGTAGGAATTAATAAACTTTAAGTGAAAAAACATACAAGTTTTGCACAGAGCAGCAGGAGCTTTTCTTTTTTGTGGAGAATAACAATCTTAATTCGGAGTATTTGAGGTTTTTCGCTGTTTTTTGGGAAAATTTGCTTCCTTTTACCTCATCATGTGTTTTCAAATAGGAGGATGGAGCTTAACATGATAGACGATAGTATGGAAACTAAAAGTATGGAAAATGGTTTTGCAGGGGTATGGGTCAAAGGTGGCAAGGTATATGTAAAAAACCCTGTTTCAGACGGTGTGAGTGTCCTGACGATCACACCCTGTACCGGTGTGGACCTTTATATAAATGGAAACCAGATAACCGGCAGGACTATAGTTAAAGAAAAAGATGAAATTGTTTTAAAACCTTCAGTAATAGAAGAACCCGGATCTTTCCAGCTTGTTGTCGCTCCTGACGGTTTGTCAGTCACGCTGCAGGTAAAAACCGGAACAACTACCCGTTACATTGTTGAAGACGCGGGGCCTGAAACCGACCTGGTGCTCAGAAGTGTCAGCAGGGTTGAGGATACCTGTCCTTTTACACTGGTGCAAATACTGCAGGAACTGTCAAGGAAAAACGTCACTTTCGGCATCAAGCACAGTGAAATCCAGGCTATCTATGCTAAGCCGGCAAGCGGCAGCTACCTGATTGCGGAAGGTGAAGCGCCGGGAGAAACGACCAATGACCGCATTGACTTAAAATTCCCTACCGGGCCTGAGGGGCAGAAGGCAGATAATATAGGTGACAAGGTGGATTTCAGGGATATCGGTGAGATTACCTCTGTTGACGCCGGTAATTTGTTGGCGGAAAGACATCCCGGTGTACAGGGCAAATCAGGCAGGAAAGTAAACGGGGCCTTAATTATACCGCCAAAACCGGTAGTACATGAGTTGGGTGCAGGCAAGGGAGTGGAAGTCTCTCCTGACGGCAACAAGGCTGTGGCCCTTATCAGCGGGCGGCCTATAGTTAAAAAGCTGGGGAACCGCTGCATGATAGACGTGGACCCTGTCCTGCATAAAAAAGGAGATATAGATATCTCCACAGGCAACATACGTTTTAAAGGCGATGTGGTAGTACACGGCAACGTCTGTGAGGGCATGACCCTGCAAGCAGCCGGTAAAATCCATATTATGGGCATGATTTTCAGCGCCCAGATAGCCGCCCAGGGGGATATCACCGCGGTTCAGAATATAACCGGCGGCAACCTTGTCGCCGGGGGAAACAACAGCTTTTTTAAGGCTTTTAACAAGCTGCTTGAATCACTATATAATGATTTTTTTGAGCTGACCCAGGTTGTATCGGGTATGGCTGAACAGGCATCCAAAAAGAATATTAAAACCGGCCAGCTGGTCCAGTTGCTGATAGATAAAAAATACGGCAGGATTCCCGGTTTTATTAATGAAATCATAAAACTCACCGGGAATAACACTTTTATCCTGTCCAGGGAAATGGTTGACCTGGTGGGATTGTTAGAAAAAAAACTTAGCGGCTTAAATGTTCTCAAAATAGAGAGTTATGATGAGTTGGAAAAGGTCCTGCTTGAGATTAAGGAAGGACGCAGAATCATTGAAAACATGGCCAAGAACAAGGCCAATATCACTTTCAGCTACGCGGTCAACAGCAGAATAGAGTCCTCAGGCGATGTTAAAGTGGAGGGCGGCGGCTGCATCAACACCACCATCAACGCCGGGGGTAATGTAAGCATTAAGGGAGTGTTCCGCGGGGGTGAGATTAACGCCACCGGCGATATTATCCTCAATGAGGCTGGTTCGGAAATGGGAGCCAGGACCTTGATTAAAACTGAAAGCGGCCGGAAAGTATACATCAGGAAAGCTTTTGAAGGTGTGCGGGTCCAGGTGGGTGACCGCCTGGCCAGTGTTACTTCCACTCAGACCAATATCAAAGCTGAACTTGATGAGGCGGGAGTACTGATGATCTACCACGCCGGCAAGTAACAGGCCGAGATTTTTGGCCTGTTTTTTTCACCAAGCTTTATTGACACATGTGGTTATTTCCAGTAAACTAGATTAAACAAATTACCTTGAAATCGGTTCCGTGAGACCGGTAAGGATCCATAGGTGCGGTTATTTTAGGGGACAACTATGCCTGCTTACTGGTGTTATGTAAGCAGGCATTTTTAGTAGTCAGACGTCGGTCGCCGGAATAGAAGGAATTTGATAGCAATCAAATTCCAAACAAGTTGAAAACGACTACTGACTACCAACAAGCGACGACTAAATCGCCCTGCATCTAAAGCTCCGTGGAATACCTAGTTTAATTTAAGACATTTGACAGAGTCAAATGTCTTCTATCCTGACTTCTGACGTCCGACGACCGACGACTGAACTGGAGGGTTTATGGTGAAGGAAAAAGCGCAGATCCTGGACAAAGAGGGTATCCGGCGCTCCCTAACCCGGATTGCCCACGAAATAATTGAGCGCAACAAGGGCACAGACAATCTGATCTTAGTGGGGATTCGCCGCAGGGGGGTTCCTCTGGCTGAGAGGCTGGCGGAGCGGATCAAGGATATTGAAGGAGGCAGAGTACCGGTAGGCATTTTAGATATAACCCTTTACCGGGATGACCTGACCACACTGGCCTACCAGCCGCTGGTGCGTTCCACGGAAATTCCCTTCCCTGTTTCAGGCAAGACCGTGGTTCTGGTCGATGATGTGATTTTTACAGGCAGGACTATCAGGGCAGCCCTGGACGCGCTGATTGACCTGGGCCGGCCCAGGGTGATCCAACTGGCGGTTTTGGTCGATAGGGGGCACCGGGAGCTTCCGATCAGGGCTGATTATGTCGGTAAGAATGTGCCTACTTCCCGCAAAGAAGAGGTTTCAGTGCGTTTAAAGGAAATAGACGGCGAGGAGAGAGTGCTAATCCTGGCCTAATTAAAATAGACGTCAGTATGCAGACGTCGGACGTCGGGATAGAAGGAATTCGCAGCAGCGAATTCCAACAAAAAACTGACGACCGCTGCCTGACGACTAACGACTGATTTCGGATCTACCTTTAAATAGCGGTCCAGCGAGGCCGAAAAGGGGAACCGGCAGCTCCCCTTGAAGGCCTTCAGCCCGGTACAAGCCGGTTTGAGGCCTTATTTTATACCTGGAGGGAAAACAAATGGGTCTTAAGTCTAAAGATCTGGTCGGCCTCCACCATGTTACCGCTCAAGAGATTGAGCTGATCCTGGATACAGCGGCGCCGATGAAAGAGATTATTAAAAGAAACATTAAAAAAGTGCCTACCCTGCGGGGAAGAACAGTTGTGACAGTCTTTTACGAGGCCAGCACCCGCACCAGGACCTCATTTGAGCTGGCGGCAAAATATCTGAGCGCGGACACGGTCGGGATTGCAGTCGCAACAAGCAGCGTCAACAAAGGTGAGAGCCTGAAGGACACAGCCCTTAATATCGCCGCCATGGGCGCCGATGTGGTTGTGCTCAGGCACCCCATGGCGGGGGCGGCGGAACTTTTGGCGCGCACTCTGGACGTTTCAGTGATTAACGCCGGGGACGGCGCGCACGAGCACCCTTCCCAGGCACTACTGGACCTTTTTACAGTTAGAGAAAAGAAAGGCAGGCTGGCCGGGCTGAAAGTGGCGATCATAGGCGACATCCTGCACAGCCGGGTAGCCCGCTCGGATATCTGGGGCTACACTAAAATGGGCGCTGAAGTTTACCTGGCCGGACCTGCGACATTAATACCGCCCGGCATCGAAAAGATGGGGGCCAGGGTTTGCGGCAGCCTGGAAGAGGCCCTGGAAGGCGCGGACGTGATCAATATTTTGAGAATCCAGCTTGAGAGGCAGCAGCAGGGCCTGTTCCCAAGCCTGCGGGAATACAGCAGGATCTTTGGCCTGAACAGCGACAGGCTTAAGCTGGCTGCGCCCGACGCCCTGGTTATGCACCCCGGCCCTATGAACAGGGGTGTGGAAATCTCTCCTGATGTAGCCTACGGGCAGCAGTCGGTGATTAACGAGCAGGTGACCAACGGGGTGGCGGTGCGTATGGCGCTGTTGTACCTCTTAATTGGAGGGGGGGCGTAAAATGAATCTTTTAATTAAGGGAGGTATTGTGGTCGACCCTGTGTCCGGTACAGTGTCTGAAAAAGACATCCTGGTGGCTGACGGGAAGATAGCCGGCAGCGGTGTAGGCTTGCACCATCCGGACGCGCAGGTTTTGGACGTTCCCGGCAAGCTGGTCACACCCGGGCTGGTAGATATGCATGTGCATCTCAGGGAGCCTGGCTTGGAAGCCAAAGAGACTATTTATACCGGCACCCGCGCCGCGGCCAGGGGAGGTTTTACCGCGGTCGCCTGCATGCCCAACACCAGGCCGGTCGCTGACAGCGCCGCGGTTATTATCTCCATAGTCAACAGGGCCGCGGCGGATGGAGCGGTCCGCGTCTACCCTGTCGGCGCCATTACCAACGGCAGCCTGGGGCAGGAAATGGCGGAGATGGGCGACATGAAGCAGTCAGGCGCGGTGGCGTTCTCCGATGACGGCATGCCTGTAATGGACTCGGGCCTGATGCGCCGGTCTATGCAATACGCCAAGATGCTTAACGCAGTAATCATATCGCACTGTGAGGATAAAAAACTCGCGGGCGGCGGGTTGATGCACGAGGGGGATGTTTCCACTATGCTTGGCCTGAAAGGAATACCGGCGGCGGCTGAAGAGGTGATGGTCGCCCGGGATATCCTGCTGGCTGAAGATACCGGCTGCCGGCTGCACATAGCCCACGTCAGCACGGCCGGCTCTGTCCGCCTGGTCCGGGAGGCCAAAAGCAGGGGAGTGCGGGTAACCGCTGAAGCGGCGCCGCACCATTTTACCCTGACCGACCAGGCGGTTATTGGCTATGACACTTCCACCAAGGTCAACCCGCCCCTGCGCACAGCTGAAGATGTGGCTGAGATTAGAAGAGGACTGGCCGACGGGACTATTGATGTAATTGCCACCGACCACGCGCCGCACACGGCGGAAGAAAAAGATGTGGAGTACGAACTGGCGCCTTTTGGCATGGTGGGGCTGGAAACCGCGGTGGGGCTGGTTTGGACCGAACTGGTCGCGGCTGGTGTGCTCACCCTGGCGCAGGCCATAGCCAAGATGACCATAAACCCGGCCAAAATCCTGGGACTGCCCCTGGGCTCGCTGGGAGCCGGGGCGGCTGCGGACATCACCATCATTGACCCTGCGGCCGCCTGGACAGTGGACCCGGCGCAATTCGCCAGCAAAGGGCGGAACACTCCCTTCACCGGGCGTGTTTTACATGGGCTGCCTTATGCGACCATAGTGAGCGGCCGGCTGGTGATGCGCGAGGGTATTGTATTATGATTCGTGCCTGATATCGTTTAAAAAACCGCTTTACCAATGATGCTAAAGCAACACCGCTTTATCAATGACGCTAAAGCAACTAAATCCGGCAGCAAATTATCGGCACCTTACCTGCGCCCTTCAACAGTAAGGATAATGTGTAGCATGCTATGGACTGTCGATAAAAAGGTTCTTTCACTTATTTTCCAAATTAAAGCGGAGGTGTTTCTTATGCTGGCAACTCTGGCCCTGGAAGACGGAACCGTGTTTACCGGCCATGCTTTCGGCGCTGCAGGGGAGCAATGGGGAGAAGTGGTTTTCAATACCGGTATGACCGGCTACCAGGAGGTGCTCACGGACCCGTCCTACTGCGGTCAGATCGTAGTGATGACCTACCCTCTGATCGGCAACTACGGGATTATGAAAGAAGACTTCGAGTCCAAGAAGTCGTATGTACGCGGCTTTGTGGTGCGGGAGGAATGCAGGCAGCCCAGCAACTGGCGCCTGTCCGAAACCATAGACAGCTTTTTGAAAAAGGAGAATGTAATCGGCCTGGCCGGTATCGACACCCGCGCTCTGACCAGGCGGCTGCGTAGCTACGGCACGATGCGCGGCGTGCTGTGCACCGGTGAGACCGACTCACAAGCGCTGGTAGAGCGGGCTAAAAACTGCCCTCAACTGACCGGGCAGGAGCTTGTGCCTATAGTTGCGACAACCGAGATTTACACATTACCCGGCGATGGCTTCAGAGTGGTCCTGATGGACTTCGGGGCTAAGCTGAATATCATTCGCTGCCTGCGGGAACGGAACTGCGAAGTGGTGGTGGTGCCGCCCACAACCACCGCCGGAGAAATACTGTCGCTCAACCCGGCGGGGATAGTGCTGTCCAACGGGCCGGGGGACCCCACTGACGTTCCTTACGCGATTAAAACAGTGCAGGAATTGATTGATAAAAAGCCTCTGCTCGGCATCTGCCTGGGGCACCAGATCCTGGGCCTGGCCATGGGTGCGCGGACATACAAGATGAAATTCGGGCACCGCGGGGCCAACCACCCGGTCAAAGACCTGGCCACCGGGCGTGTGTATATTTCCTCTCATAACCATGGTTTCTCAGTTGACGAAGAATCAATGCGGGGGCTGGACATCTATGTCTCCCACCGCAATCTCAACGACGGCACAGTAGAAGGGCTGAGGCACAAATTCCTGCCGGTCTTTTCTGTCCAGTATCACCCTGAGGCCTCGCCGGGGCCGAAGGACTCGGAATACATCTTTGACGAGTTTCTGACAAAGATGGCCGGGGAGGGCAGGTAGCATGCCGCTGCGAAAAGACATCAAAAAGGTTATGGTAATTGGCTCCGGGCCGATCATTATCGGGCAGGCGGCTGAGTTTGACTACGCCGGGACACAGGCCTGCCGCTCGCTGCGCGAAGAAGGGCTGGAAGTGATCCTGATCAATTCCAACCCGGCTACAATCATGACCGACACCAATATGGCGGACCGCGTCTATATAGAACCTCTTACAGTGGAATTTGTCTCCAGAGTGATCAGGCAGGAAAGGCCTGACGGACTGCTGCCTACCCTGGGCGGGCAGGTCGGCTTGAATTTAGCCCTGCAGCTGGCGGAATCCGGAGTGCTGGCGGAAGAAGGCGTAGTCCTGCTGGGCACCTCGCTGGAGGCGATCAAAAGGGCGGAGGACCGGGAAGCTTTCAAGGAGATGATGCAGTCGATCAACGAGCCCATCCCTGAGAGCGTTATAGTTTCCAACCTGGCAGACGCAGAGGATTTTGCCGCTAAAATCGGCCTGCCTCTGATTGTTCGCCCCGCTTACACGCTCGGCGGCACCGGCGGGGGTATCGCCTACACCATGGAGGAGTTTCGAGCCACAGTAATTAGAGGCCTGAAACACAGCATCATCAACCAGGCGCTCATTGAGCAGTGCGTGGTGGGCTGGAAGGAAATCGAATATGAGGTGATGCGCGACGGGGCGGATAACTGCATCACTGTCTGTAATATGGAAAATATCGACCCTATGGGCATCCATACCGGAGACAGCATTGTGGTAGCGCCCTCGCAGACCCTGTCCGACAAGGAGTACCAGCTGCTCAGGGCAGCCTCACTTAAGATTATCCGGGCCCTGGGGATTGAAGGCGGCTGCAACGTCCAGTTTGCCCTGGACCCGCACAGCTTCAGGTATTATGTTATCGAAGTCAACCCTAGGGTTTCCAGGTCTTCATCCCTGGCTTCCAAGGCTACAGGCTACCCTATCGCCAAGGTGGCGGCGAAAATAGCCATGGGGCTGAGACTGGACGAGATTAAGAACGCTGTTACCGGCAAGACCTATGCCTGCTTCGAGCCTGCCCTGGACTATGTGGTGCTCAAGTACCCGCGCTGGCCGTTTGATAAATTTGCCCAGGGAGACCGTGTCCTGGGCACCCAGATGAAGGCGACCGGTGAGGTCATGGCCATCAACCGTACTTTCGAAGGTGCCCTGCTCAAGGCTGTCCGCTCCCTGGAAATCGGCCTTGACCACCTGTTCCTGCCCGGAACTGAGGATTTGAGCCTCCATGATCTGGAAGAGAGGCTGCGCCGGGCGGATGACGAAAGGCTTTTCCTGGTGGCCGAGGCGCTGCGCCGGGGGATACCCTGCGCGCGGGTACACGAGATTACTAAAATTGACCGGTTTTTCCTTGACAAGATGCAGGGCATTTTAGAGTTAGAGGAAGAGATCCGCGCCGTCACGGCAAAAGAGGGACTGGCGGCGGAACTTTTGGATAAAGCCAAAAAAATGGGTTTCTCCGACAGCTACCTGGCCAAATTGACCGGTACGTCCGCGGCGGAGATCCGTTCCCAAAGATTAGCAAACGGGATCATACCCACCTTTAAGATGGTTGATACCTGCGCGGCCGAATTTGAAGCGGTTACGCCATACTATTATTCATCATACGACGAGGAAGATGAGGCCGAACCGACCGCCAGGCGCAAGGTGATGGTTTTGGGCTCCGGTCCCATCCGCATCGGCCAGGGCATCGAGTTCGACTACTGCTCTGTTCATTCGGTCTGGGCGCTGCGGGAGGAAGGGTTCGAGGCGATTATCGTCAATAATAACCCGGAGACGGTCAGCACCGACTTTGATACTGCCGACAGGCTGTATTTCGAGCCGCTTGTCACAGAAAACGTTTTAAATATTCTGGATAGGGAAAAGCCGGAAGGGGTTATTGTCCAGTTCGGCGGCCAGACAGCTATAAACCTGGCCAAACCGCTGGAAAAAGCGGGGGTTAAAATCCTGGGCACATCTGTGGAAGATATCGACAGGGCGGAGGACCGGGAAAGGTTTGACCGCCTGCTGATCGAACTGGGCATCCCCAAGCCGCCCGGCAGGACTGCTTTTTCAGTGGATGAAGCGCTGAAAATCGCTGCTGAAATTGAGTTTCCGGTGGTGGTTCGCCCATCCTATGTCCTGGGCGGGCGGGCTATGGAGATAGTTTATAACAACAACGAACTGCTGAATTATATGGCCACAGCGGTAAAAGTAACCCCGGAGTACCCGGTGCTGGTGGATAAATACCTCTTCGGCAAGGAACTGGAGGTTGACGCCATTTCCGACGGTGTGGACATCCTAATCCCGGGTATAATGGAGCATATAGAAAGAGCGGGGGTGCATTCCGGCGACAGCACCGCCGTCTACCCGCCCCAATCTTTAAGCCGGGAAATCAAAGAGATTGTGGTTGACTATACTCTTAAACTGGCCAGGGCGCTTAAAGTCAAGGGACTGATCAACATCCAGTACGTCTTGCATGATGACAAGATCTATGTCCTTGAGGTTAACCCCAGGTCCAGCCGGACCGTGCCTTATTTAAGCAAAATTACAGGCATCCCCATGGTCAACCTGGCGACCAGGCTAATCATGGGCAAAACACTAAAAGAACTGGGTTACAGCAGCGGGCTTTACCCTGAGAGCAATTTTATCGGGGTCAAAGCGCCTGTCTTCTCTTTCGCCAAACTGCTTCAGGTTGATATCTCCCTGGGGCCGGAAATGAAGTCGACCGGCGAGGTTATGGGAGTAGACAAAGATTTTAAAGTGGCTCTTTACAAAGCCATGGTGGCGGCCGGCTACATGTTTACGAAAACAGGGACGGTGCTGGCCACTATCGCCGACCGGGACAAAAAAGAAGCCATTCCTATTATCAAGGGTCTGGCTGAGTTGGGATATAAAATACTTGCTACTTCTGGCACAGCCTCGGCCCTGCGGGAAGCAGGCCTGGAAGTAGGGGTAGTGAAAAAGGTCCATGAAGGGTCACCGCATATAGTGGACCTGATCCGGGCCAATAAGATTAACCTGGTGATAAACACACTAACCAGGGGCAAGGCCCCGGAACGGGACGGCTTTCAGATACGCAGGGCCGCAGTGGAGTATGGTGTGCCGTGCCTGACCTCCCTTGACACTATCAGGGCGATCATGAATGTGCTGGCTGAAAACAGGCTCGTCCCGCTGCAGGAGTATCTTGGGTAATGGGAAGTGAGAAGTGAGAAGTGGGAAAAACAGTTGTAAGCCGTAAGCCGTAAAAAGACATGTTGGGAATGCAGTATATACCGACATCTAACGATCGACGACCAACTACTGAATTTGAGGTGCGACTTCAGCCGCACTATTTGTTCGATAAATCCGAACCTGCAATCTTGGGTTACGGGAGAAGAGACAAGAGGGTTCTCTTGTCTGATTTTTACAATTTTATTTGCACAATAGCAAACTGTCGTTTAGACTGGTATTTAGGAGTAAAACGAAAGTTTTTGTTGCATCAGGACCTACAGTTTGAGATGTGGGAATGAAACGTGAGAAACCTATGCCGTAAGGCGTACGGCGTATGACGTGGTATGCATGACATTATAAGCCATAAGGCGTAGGGCGTAAGTGTGAAAGTAATTCTTTTGGGTTAAAAACCTGTTAGGAATGCAGGATATACCTACCCTAGGGCTTACAGCCTACGACCTACAGCCTACGACTAAATTGGAATGCAGGATATACCCACGTCCAACGGCCCACGACCCACTACCGAAACGGGAGGTTTTTAGTTTGTCACTGGTTGTGAACGCAGAAGTTGTTGAACAGAACGAAGTTATGCAGGGGCATTTCCGGCTGGCTTTAAACGCTCCTGAAGTTGCTGCCGCCGCGCGGCCGGGGCAGTTTTTACACGTTAGCTGCGGCAACACTTATGACCCTCTTTTGCGCAGGCCGATCAGCATTCACACGGTGGACCGGCAAAAAGGAGAGGTAAAGCTGTTGTACCGGGTTGCAGGCAGGGGCACAGCCCTGCTGTCAAGACTAAAAGGCGGGGATTTGGTCGATGTGCTTGGCCCGCTGGGGAACGGCTTTACCTTGCCCGCGGGCAGTGAGAATGTTTTCGCAGTGGCCGGAGGCATCGGTGTGGCTCCTCTTTATTTCTTCCTGCAGGAATTGAGCGGGCTTAAACACAAAGCCACCGTCCTGTTGGGCGCCGCTGCGAAGGAACAGCTTATCTGCGTTGATGAAATCAAAGCCCTGGGGCATACTGTCCTTCTGGCTACCGATAACGGTTCCACAGGCCACCGCGGGACTGTGGTGGAGTTATTTGATTTATACGCTCGCCTGCCTGTGCACAGCTGCGGGGATTATAACCCTGACGAAGAAATGTCCGGCTATGTATACGGCTGCGGCCCTGCCGCCATGCTGAAGGAGCTTTGCGCAGCTGTCAGGGAAAACGGTTTTAGCGGGGAGGTATCACTGGAGGAGAGGATGGGCTGCGGTATAGGCGCCTGCCTTTCCTGCGCCTGCAAGGTAAAAGACGGGAAGGGCGGTTTCCGGCACCAGAGGGTGTGTCTGGACGGTCCGGTATTTCCGGTTGAAGAGGTGGTGTGGGCATGAGCGGCCTGTCTGTAAAAGTCGGCGGCATTACCATGAAGAACCCCGTCACCACAGCCTCCGGGACTTTTGGCTTTGGGCCGGAATACGCTCCTTATATCGATTTGAACCGTCTCGGCGCCATCATCGTTAAAGGTATAACTTTAGAGCCACGCCCGGGCAACCCCACTCCCAGGCTGGTGGAGACGCCGGCGGGTATTCTTAACTCTATCGGCCTGCAGAATCCCGGTGTGGAAAAATTTATTGAAGAGTCGCTGCCCTACCTGTCCGGCTTTGACCTGCCTGTAATAGTCAACATAGCGGGAGAAACAGTCGAGGATTACGCCGGGCTCGCGGCTATGCTGGAAAGAGCGGCGGGAGTGGCCGGCCTAGAAGTTAACATATCCTGTCCCAATGTGAAAAAAGGCGGGATGCAGTTCGGCAGCGACCCGGTCATGGCGGCGGAAGTGACCAGGGCGGTAAAGGCCAACACGGCAAAGACGGTGATTGTTAAACTCTCACCCAATGTCACCAGCATTGTGGACGTGGCCGAAAAAGTCGCCGAGGCCGGCGCTGATGCCCTGTCCATGATCAACACCCTGCTGGGCATGGCCATAGATGTGAAAACAAGACGGCCCATCCTGGGCAATGTTATGGGCGGGCTTTCCGGGCCGGCTGTCCGGCCCGTGGCGGTGCGGGCGGTCTGGCAGGTATACCGGGAAGTAAAGCTGCCCATTATCGGCATGGGCGGGATCATGACGCCGGACGATGCCCTTGAATTCATCCTGGCCGGAGCGACAGCTGTCGCGGTAGGCACGGCCAATTTTGTCAACCCCCGGGCCACCGTGGACATCATAGACGGCATTGAGAACTACCTGGCGGCGAGCGGGGTTCAAAGCATCCACGAACTGGTGGGAGCAGCACATAACAATTCTATATAGACTTGCTTTAAGGAGTGTTGTACATGAAGGAAGGGGCCTTGCTCAGGGATTTCAACGCGGCGCTTGTTGTAAAATCTTTATGTATATTTTATAAAATCCTGTAAATCCTGTCAATTTGTTTCATTGAAAAAAGTCTTATAAGTGTAAAAGGAGTAATTATATTATCAAATATTAGTTTGTGGGAGAATAGTGATTAAATGGACACGTTCAAGAACCCGTTGCTTATCGCCCTGGATGTCAATACTACAGAAGAAGCGGAAGCGCTCGTTGAAAGGCTGGCGCCTTACGCGGGCGGCTTTAAGGTAGGCATGCAGCTATACAACAGCGCCGGCCCGGAGGTGCTGCACCGGCTAAAGGCCAGGCAAGCGCCTGTTTTTGTTGATTTAAAATTCCATGACATCCCTAACACCGTGGCCGGCGCTGCCCGGGTCCTTACCAGGTACGGCGCCGCTATTTTAAACGTGCATGCCGCGGGCGGCGGGGAAATGATGCGCGCCGCCGTGGAAGCCACGCGCGATGAGGCCGCCAGGGCCAGCATCAAACCTCCTTTGGTGGTGGCTGTGACCGTCCTTACCAGCATCGGCCAGGAGGTGTTCAATAACCAGATCGGCCTGCCGGGTTCAATTGAGGAGCGGGTAGTCGCCTGGGCTTTACTGGCAAAAGAAGCAGGGTTGGACGGAGTGGTGGCATCGCCGCGGGAGGTGGCAGCTCTCAGGAAAAACTGCGGCAAGGATTTTGTCATCATCACGCCTGGTATACGCCCTGCAGGAGCGGCGGCGGGCGATCAAAAACGGACCATGACCCCCGGAGAGGCCGTCAGGCTAGGCGCTACTTTCCTGGTAGTGGGCAGGCCCGTTACCGCGGCCTCTGATCCGGTCGCGGCAGCCATGGGTATACTGGCAGAGATTGAAGCAACTTAAATTGAAAAACCTTGAAGGGGATTAAACCTTGTTTATCAAATTACCAAAAGAACAAAAGCTTGAAATTGCCGGCAGGATAAAAAATTATCTTACTGAGGAGTTTTCCGTGGAGGCAGGTCATTTAGCCTCCGAAATCTTCCTGGATTATCTGCTTAAAGAAATATCTCCTTATATTTATAACCAGGCCGTTAAAGATGCCCGTCATTTTGTAGAGCAGAGGCTGGCTTTGCTCGAAGAAGATCTGGACGCGCTTGAGATACCCCTGCACCCGGCAAAAAGAAAATAAACTGGCGGTATTGAGGTAACGACAGGTGAAAATACAGTTCTTTGCTTTTTTCGGCGTATTTTTTTTAATTTACGGACTGATAAATCTTTATATAGGCTGGCGGGGTTGGCAGGCTTTCGGCAGGCTGCCGGCGCCCGGTTTCGGCGTGATTTACTGGCTGCTTTTCAGCCTGCTGGCTTTGTCCTTCATTGCCGGCAGGTTTGGGGAGAAATACCTGCCGGCCGCAGCCGGTGATTTTTTGACAGTCGTTGGCTCATACTGGCTGGCGGCGATGGACTTTTTCTTTCTGTTTATTTTGGCTGTCGATATAATAAGGCTGTTGGCCCGCTGGTCAGGCTTTGCCCTGCCTGCTGTTAAAAGCCTGCCTGCCTGGACAGGCCTGTTTGTAGTTATATCTGTAGCCGCGCTGGTTATTTACGGGGCATGGAACTCAAGAAACCCGCGGCTTGTCCATTATGACCTGAATATCCCCAAGGCCGCGGGCGATACAAGTGAACTGCGAGTTGTGATGGTGTCTGATATTCACCTGGGCAGGATTGTCCATAACGGCAGACTGCTCAGACTGGTGCAGAACGTCAACAGCCTTAACCCCGACCTGATCCTGCTGCCGGGCGACATTATCGACGAAAATATCGGGCCTTTTATAGAACAAAAAATGTCGGACAGCCTGCTTGGCTTAAAATCGAAGCACGGCGCCTTCGCGGTTTTCGGCAACCATGAATATATCGGCGGTCACCAGGAAGAAGCTTTCCGCTGTCTGCAGGAAGCCGGCATCACGGTGCTGCGCGACAGTTATCAAAAAATTGAGGACAGTTTTTACCTGGTCGGCCGGGACGAGCGGTCGCACGACCGTTTCACAGGGACTGCCAGGCGGCAGCTATCGGACGTTATGGAAGGAGTAGACCGTTCACTGCCGGTTTTGCTGCTGAACCACCAGCCTGTAGGGGCACAGGAGCAGGGCGTCGACCTGCAGCTTTCGGGTCATACCCATAAAGGGCAATTATTCCCCTTTAACTTATTAACCAAAAGAATCTTTGAGACTGACTGGGGGTACTTGCGCAAGGAGAATTTCCAGCTCATTGTATCCAGTGGTTTCGGCACCTGGGGACCGCCCATCAGAGTCTGCAATGTGCCGGAAATAGTGGAGATTGTTATTCACTTTAACCAGCCGCTGGCGCAGGAAGATATTATTCCAGCTTCCGGTATGAAAATAATGGGAAGGTTATAACATTAGAAATAGATAGAAAAGGAGAACCCTTATGCTGAGTAAAGAAGAAATCACATCTATCTTCCTGGAAACCGGGGCTATGCTCACCGGACATTTTAAGCTGACTTCAGGCAGGCATAGCGACCGGTATTTCCAGTGCGCCCTGGTTTTACAGCACCCTGTCCACACGGAAAAACTCTGCCGGGAACTGGCCGCCAGGTTTGCCGGTGAAAATATTACCGCTGTTGCGGGTCCGGCTACCGGGGGGATCATTGTCGCTTATGAGACCGCCAGGGCGTTGGGAGTGCGCGGCATCTTCACCGAGCGGGAAAACGGCGTTATGTCGCTGAGGAGAGGCTTTAGAATTAATCCCGGTGAAAGAGTTCTGGTGGTGGAGGATGTTATCACCACCGGCGGTTCGGTCAGTGAGGTTATCGATTTAGTCCGCAGCCTGGGCGGTGAAGTGGTAGGCGCGGGGGTGCTTGTGGACAGAAGCGGCGGGATCGTCGATCTGGGAGTGAACAAGGAAGCGCTGTTGACAGTTAAAGCAGTTTCCTATGACCCCGGGGACTGCCCGCTATGCAGGAAGGGCCTTCCGGCGGTTAAGCCGGGCAGCAGGAACATATGAATCAATTCCCGTTGTCGTTTTCATAAATTTCACCAATTAAATCCAGAGCGTCCACAGTGCCTGAAAAAGAGTTGTCATTCCCGACTACAATAAGTTTGGTGAACTGTTTTTCAATCATTTTATGCATTACCGTATGCAAATTCTCGTTTGAGTTCACCACTACCGGGTTTTGTGGATTGAGGTCCTTTACCTTGCATTCTTCCAAACGCTTTTGCAGGTTTTTTACTATTTGACGGTATTGGTTGTCTGCCATGGCTGTGGAGTCAGGCGTTCCGTCTCTGGAAGCGGTGTTTTTCTCCTGCAGGAATTTCAGTTCTTCCTGCAGTTTTTTTAAGAAATCAGTGCTGGTTATAACTCCCTTCACTTCATTCTTTTCCTTGTCAATAACGGGCAGGATCGAGATCCTGGCCGAAATGATGTCGTTCAGCGCCCACATAAAGGGAGTATCGTCGTAAACCATGGCAGTGCTGCGGGTTTTGGTCTTGATAGTGGCGCTGCTCATTTTTTTGTCCTTTAATTCCTGTTTTAATACTGTTTTAAAGGGCAATTCCTTGGCCATAATCGCCCCGCGGGCATATCCCGCTGTTGCCGCGATTAGTACCAGAAGGTAGAGCGCCACAAACGGCACACTGGCCATCAGAGGGAGGATATCACCATTAACCTCCGTCTGGAAGTTGATTAACTGGTTCACCTGCAGCAGCCACAAACACCCTACTAATAAAAAATAAGCTAATAAAAGAATGAAGAAGGCGTAAATCGCTTGTTTGGAGTATTCTTTCACCGGTTACCACTCCTAACTTGGGGTATATTCCACCGGAATTTAAGATTTACTGCCTGATTGGTTGATTTTGTTTTTATTCTAACTTTATTTTGTGCCGCTTTCAACATTTTTTTGTGAAATTCTGCACATGGTGGTAAAAGTTGTTTTATTGATCAGCTTGGGGGCTGCTGAGCCTTTCAACCAATTCTTCATTAGGCGCCGCCATAATTGTTTTCTGCCGGACGTAGATAACCATGCCCGGCCTCGACCCGTTTGGTTTGTGGACATGTTTTTTCATGGTGTAGTCCACCGGGACGTTCCTGGACTTTCTGGCCTTGCTGAAAAATGCCGCCAGCCCGGCTGCTTCAGCCAGGGTGGACGGAGGCGGCTCTTTCCCTTCCGCCCGGATAATCACGTGGGCGCCGGGGATGTCTTTGGCGTGCAGCCAGATATCATCATCCCGTGCTATTTTCATGGTAAGATAGTCATTCTGCTTGTTGTTCTTGCCCACCAGCAGCACAAAACCGTCGGAAGACTGGAAGGAGAAAGGTTTTGGCACATGTTTTTCCTTTTTTGATTTATGGGTTACCGGTCCCGGCGACTGTGGTTTTAGATATTTCTGATCCAAGAGCTCCTGTTTTATTTCTGCCAGCTCAGACAGGCCGGCGGCCTGATCCAAAGAGGTCCTGATGCTGTCAAGATAGGCCAGTTCGTCCAGAGCCTGTGCGTGCAGGGAGCTTAAGGCCGTTCTGGTGTTTTTGGCTTTTTGGTATTTTTTAAAAAATGACTGCGCATTCTCTACCGGCGTGCGCAGCGGGTCGAGAGGAATAGTGACGGGAGGGCTTTCTTCTTCGTGGTAATTTTCCAGGGTAACCTCTGTAAGCCCCTGCTTCAGACGATAGAGATTGGCTGTCAGCAGCTCACCGTAAAGCCCCAGTCTTTCCAGACCGGCAGTCTCATCGATGCCGGCAGCGTACAGATCGAGCTTTTTCTCAACCCTGGCTGTCTCTTTATTGATCAGGGCCGCCAGCGAACTCCTCTGGCGTTCTAACCGCTCCTTGCTTTCCAGGGCGGCAAAGTATAAATCCAGCAGGAAATTCATCTCCCCGTGCTTCCTTTTTTGACCTGTGTGGCTTAGGTCAAGGGCGGCGAAATCCAGAGGTTCCCCCTTTCTGCCCGCTGTCAGGCAGGGTTCAAAGTGGCCCGTGCCCGCCTGGTCTATTATTTTGGTGAACTCCTGCCAAATTAAGCGGAGCTCGTAATCGCCGCAGTGGTCCAGCAGGGTCTCCAGCGGGAGGCCGGTTCTATATACGATTTCCCTGCAGGTAACTGTACTTAAACCTTCAAAACGCTTTTGCAGCAGGTTTGGCAGCGGTGTGTCCAGTGGTGAGTCCAGGCAGGCCTGGCGAAAACCCTCTTCATTGAGCGTGAGTGGGTCCAGTTTTTCTTGGGACGGCGGGAACAGGTACGACCGGCCCGGCAATACCTCCCGGAACCTGCTTACAGCGTGAGAATACCTTTTGATTCCGTCAATGATTATGTTTGTTGAAGGGTCTAAGAGGATGATATTGCTATGTTTGCCCATGATCTCGCAAACCAGGTGTTTCTCGGCCGGGCGCCCAAATTCGTCGCGCGCGTCTATTTTTATCACCAGTACTCTTTCCAGTCCTGGCTGGCTAAAACCGGTAAGGCGCCCACCTTCAAGGTGTTTGCGCAGGACCATGCAGAAAAGAGGCGGCGCGGCTGGATTTTCCCTGGAGGTGGCGGTAAGGTGGGCCCGGGCGTTGCGGGCGTCTGCCGACAGGAATAGTTTTTGCCGGGCGCCGGGCTTATGGACCAGTATCAACAGTTCCATCTTGCCGGGCTGGTAGATCCTTTCAATCCGCCCTCCCAAAAGTTTTTCTTCCAGTTCCCCGCAAACCGCTTTAAGCACTAGGCCGTCAAAAGGCATGGTTTCCCTCCGCAGATAAAAGAGAATTAGCTGCTCCTCAAATAATTTGGGGACATAGCTCGTCCTTAGAGAATAGGCTCCAAATAGAGATGTGTCCCCATTCCTTGAACAGCTGTTCACATTATATAATAAATCATGATTCTATCAAATAGAGAAAAGAAACACAGCATGTCCTCCACTGGGGGTAATTTTTTTTGCCGGCCGGGCATATGAATGGAATAATTAGGAAAACTTGAACAAGAGGTGACCTGTTATGCCCGCTCGCTGGTACTCCCTAACCGAGCAGGAGGTTGTAGAAAGGTTAAAAACAGATCTTAAAAAAGGGCTGACCGACAGGGAGGTTAAGGAAAGGGCAGCCAGGTTCGGCCCCAACGAGCTGCTCAAGGCGCCCAAAACTCCTCCGTGGGTACTCTTCCTGAACCAGTTTAAGGATTTTATGGTGCTGGTGCTCCTGGCGGCGACGGCTGTCTCAGGCTTTTTGGGGGAATATGCCGACGCGGTTACGATCATGATCATTGTGGCTGTAAACGCTGTATTGGGTTTTGTCCAGGAATACAGGGCGGAGCGTTCTCTGGAAGCCCTGAAAAAATTGACCTCGCCCGAAGCCAGAGTGTTTAGGGACGGGCAGGAGCGCAGGGTAAGGACTGTGGAACTGGTTCCCGGGGATATTGTTGTCCTGGAGGAGGGAGACAGAGTCCCGGCTGACCTGCGCCTGCTTAAGACATCCAGCCTGGAGATAGAAGAGTCCGCGCTGACCGGGGAGTCACTGCCGGTGCCGAAGGTGGAAACAACACTGAGCGGACAAGACCTGGCCCTTGGCGATACTTTCAATATGGCCTACCTCGGCACAGTGGTTACCAGAGGCCGGGGCAGCGGTATTGTTGTGCACACAGGCATGGCCACGGAAATGGGGCAAATTGCGGGGATGATCCAGGAAGTCGGCCAGGAAACAACACCGCTGCAGCGCCGTTTGTCCCAGTTAGGCAGGTGGCTGGTGTCCTTCTGCCTTTTAATCTGCGCCGTTGTAGTTGTAGTGGGAATACTGCGCGGGGAAGAGGCCTATCAAATGTTCCTGGCCGGAGTGAGCCTGGCGGTTGCCGCTATACCGGAGGGCCTGCCTGCTATTGTCACGGTGGCTTTGGCCATAGGCGTGCAGCGGATGATTAAGCGCAACGCTATTATCCGCAAGCTGCCCGCTGTGGAAACGCTTGGCTGCGCCACAGTAATTTGTTCAGATAAGACCGGCACCCTTACCCAGAATGAAATGACTGTGCGCGAGGTGGTAATTCGAGGTGATACTGTCGAAGTAAGCGGGGAAGGTTATGATCCCAAGGGAGAGTTTACCGGCACGGTGGACAGGCACAGGGAGCACTTTAACTTGTTAATGAAGGCGGCCGCGCTTTGCAATAATTCAATTATCGAACGCGGCGGGATCAGCATAGGGGGGCTTTTCCGGGGGCTAATCAAGGGGCGCCCGGCCAGAGAGTGGACAGTGCTGGGTGACCCTACCGAGGGAGCGCTTCTGGTTATGGCCTCAAAAGCCGGCTTCTGGCGGGAAAAGATTGAGTTGAAGGAGCCCAGGGAGAGTGAACTTCCTTTTGACTCAGAGCGGAAACGCATGACCGTGGTCTGCCGTCAGCCGGGCGGCTCTTTGCGGGCTTATGTTAAAGGGGCGCCTGATGTAATCCTGGACCTTTGCACCCATGTCTATAAAAACGGGTTGGCTGTGCCCCTTTCCAGCCGGGAGAAGGAAGAGATCCTGACTGCTAACGCCGGTCTGGCTGAGAAGGCGCTGCGGGTGCTGGCGTTTGCCTACCGGGAACTGCCGGCTGAAACCGGGAAGTTTACAGAAGAGCTGGTTGAAAATCGCCTGATTTACCTGGGTATGGCAGGGATGATTGACCCGCCCCGCCCGGCGGCTGTGAAAGCTGTGCAAACCTGCCGCAGGGCCGGGATAAAGGTGGTTATGATTACCGGCGACCACCAGCTTACGGCGCGGGCTATTGCCGGGGAAATGGGGATCCTTGCTAAAAAGGACCTGGTTTTAACCGGCCGCGACCTGGATGCCATGCCGGATCAGGCTTTTATAGAACAAGTCGGCAGGGCTTCGGTTTTTGCCAGAGTTTCACCGAGGCATAAGCTTAAAATTGTCAGAGCCTTAAAGCAATCCGGGCACGTGGTAGCCATGACCGGTGACGGAGTGAACGACGCCCCGGCTGTCAACGAAGCTGATATCGGCGTCGCTATGGGCATCACCGGGACAGATGTTACCAAGGAAGCCTCGGCCATGGTCCTCACCGACGACAACTTCAGCAGCATTGTGGCTGCGATCGAGGAAGGCAGGGGGATTTACGATAATATCCGGAAATTCATTCGCTACCTGCTTTCCTGTAACACCGGGGAAGTGTTGACTATGCTGATTGCGATGCTGGCCGGGCTGCCGCTGCCGCTGGTACCGATACAGATCCTGTGGATGAACCTGGTTACCGACGGGCTTCCCGCTATGGCGCTGGGAGTGGACCCTATTGACCATGATATTATGCGCCGGCCGCCGCGTCACCCAAGGGAGAGTGTGTTTTCACACGGCATGGCCTGGAGAATTGTCTCCAACGGTACGGTAATCGGTCTGGGCACTCTTGTTGCGTTCTGGATTGGAGCAAGGATGGGAGGCACGGACTTGGCCAGGACCATGGCCTTTAATACCATCGTTTTCTTTCAGATGTTTTATGTGTTTACCTGCCGGTCCGAATTTCATACCATACTCGAGTTGGGTTTCTTCACTAACCCTTACCTGGTCGGGGCCGTGCTGATATCGACTGCCCTGCAGCTAGCGGTTGACTATGTGCCCTTTCTCCAGTCAATTTTCCATGTAGTGCCCTTGCATGGGCTGCACTGGGCTGTGATTTTAGCCTTATCAGCGGCGCCCACTGTTTCAGGTATATTATTTCAGCATTTAACCGGAGAGGCCAGAAAAAAAGTTATGTACCTGAAAGTGTGATTAGGATAGAATAATAAATATATCCAGTCAGGTAAGGAGGTTGACCCTTTGCTTTTTACCAAAATGCACGGCCTCGGCAATGACTTTGTCCTGGTTAATTGTTTTGAAGAGAAGCTGGACCTGGAGCAGGCGCCAGCGCTTGCCGCGAGAGTATGCGACCGTTACCTCGGCGTCGGGGCGGACGGCCTGATCCTGCTGTTGCCTGCGGACAACGGCGATGTGAACATGCGCATAATAAATTCTGACGGCAGCGAGGCGGAGATGTGCGGCAACGGCATCCGCTGTGCGGCTAAATACCTTTACGAGCGGGGCCTGGTAAAGAAAGATAAAATACAGGTGCAAACCCTGGCCGGCATGATCATTCCCGAGCTGACAATAGAAAGCGGTAAGGTTAAGTTGGTGCGGGTCGACATGGGAGAGCCCCGCCTGGAGCGGCCTGAGATACCTATGGAGGGTCCGCCCGGTAAGGTAATCAACGAGCCGCTGCTGGTAGACGGCAAAACTTACCATGTGACCGCGGTTTCCATGGGCAACCCTCACTGTGTAATTTTTGTTCCAGATGCTGAAATGGTTGCCCTGCGGGAAGTTGGCCCCTGTATTGAAAAGCACAGGGCCTTTCCCAACAAGACCAATGTTGAATTCATTCAGGTTTTAAGCAGGCAGGAAGTGATCATGAAGGTCTGGGAAAGAGGCGCCGGTGAGACCATGGCCTGCGGCACGGGAGCCTGCGCCTCCGCTGTGGCCAGTGCCTTGAACGGTCACACCGGCCGGCGGGTAACGGTGCATTTAAAGGGTGGAGACCTGTTAATTGAGTGGGCGGAAAATAACCATGTCTACATGACAGGCCCCGCCGAGGAAGTATTCACCGGGGAGTATCCTGTCTAGAGCCAGGCTATTATTTATGGTTTAAAAAAAATTGGAGAAACAAAAACCGGGTGGTGCTATATGCTTTCCGCCCATTTTTTGGTTTTAAGCAGGTTTCTTTTTGGACTTCCGGGAGGATTTCTTCCCCTTAATAGGAGGAAAATTGTTATAAAAGAAGAATATTCCTGGGCATAGGCCGCCGTATCCTGTGGGGAGGAGTTAAATTGCCGAGGATTTATGGAAATAAGGTTTTGTTACGTGAATATTGTAAAGAGGACCTTCCGTATGAAGACCGTTGTTTTGCAACTAAATAACTAGAAAACATTTCTTTAAGCCCGATATTACGGGCTATTTTAATGTCAATATTTTTGGATTTTAGTGTTGTATATTGTTGTGTATTGTAGTATAATACCTATATA